>NZ_LKTM01000026.1 GCF_001417955.2 Mycobacterium gordonae
TTGCCGAAGAGGAAGCCGCCCAGGCCGCCGCCACCACCCGGGGCGAGGACCCCGCCGGTGCCGCCTGCGCCTCCGTTGCCGATCAGCCCGCTGCTTCCCCCTGCGCCACCTTGCTGCCCGGGCGCGCCCGCCGCGCCATTGCCGCCGTTGCCGAACAGCAGGCCGCCCGGTTCGCCGGCGCCGCCCAGTGTGGTCGCGTTCCTGCCGTCGCCGATCAGGGGCCGGCCCAGCACCATCCGGGCGGGCGCGTTGATCGCGTCGAGGACGATCTGGCCGACGTTGGCGGACTCCGCACTCGCGTAGGCCCCGGCGCCGGCGTTGAGAGCCTGCACGAATTGGGCGTGGAACGCGGCCGCCTGGGTGCTGACCGCCTGGTAGGCCTGGGCGTGGTTGTCGAACAACGCGGCGATGGCCTCCGATATCTCGTCGGCTCCGGCGGCCAGGACCGTCCTGGTCCCGACCGAGGCCGCTGTGTTGGCATCGCTGATGGTGGAGGCAACGTTCGCCAGGTCCGTTGCCGCCGCTGCCAAGAATTCGGGGGCTGCGCTCACATACGACATGCGCACACTGTCTCCGGCAGGTGTTGCGCACTTCCTGCACAATGATTGAACGCGCTGGTCAGTACGTCGCGAGACGGTGGAGGCCGCACGGCGAAGTGGCCGTCACCCGCGCGTAATGGGATGATGGCCGGTGTGCAGAACGATGGTCGTGAGCAGTCGACCAGTCCCGTGCTGCCGGCCGGAGCCCGGCCCTACCTCAACATCGGCAGCTTCCGCTTCTGGTTCGTCGGGCAGCGTTGGGAGTGGTCGGATGAGATGGCCCGGATGCACGGTTATGAGCCGGGGTCGGTGGAGCCCACGACGAAGCTGCTGATGTCGCACAAGCATCCGGCCGACCGCGCTCACGTGCAGGATCTACTGGATTATGCGCTGCGGTCCGGTGAGCCGTTCTCGAGCCGGCACCGCTTCATCGACACCGGCGGCACCGTGCACGACGCCATCGTGGTGGCCGACCGGATGCTGGACGACAACGGCGCTGTGCTGGGCACCGCCGGTCACTACATCGACCTCACCAACAGCTTCGACGAGGCGCGCCAGGAGGTTCTTGACGACGCCCTGCCGGACCTGTTCGAGAACCGGGCGGCGATCGAGCAGGCCAAGGGCGTGCTGATGTACGTCTACCGGGTGAGTTCGGAGCAGGCGTTTCGGGTGCTGCAGTGGCGTTCACAGGAGACGAACACCAAACTTCGCGAACTGGCCAAGCAGCTGCTCGATGAGGTCAGCTCGCTGGACCATCCGTCCACGGTCGCGCAGAGCCAGTTCGACCACTTGTTGCTGACGGTGCACGAGCGCATCCCTGAGGAATCCGGACGCTGAGCCGGGTTAGGCTCCCAATATCTGGGACGGGCAAGGTGGCGGATTCGGGCATCCGCACCCTGACCACCGGCCGAAATCTGACACATTTTAGGCGGGTACGTAATGGATTTGCTGGAGGTCGCGTATGAGTCGGGCGGGGAGGCGGTAATGGTGCTCGTCACGGGCGACGTTGACTCCAGCACCGCGGATTACCTGCGCGATCAGTTGGTCGCCGCGCTCGACGTCGCCACCACACACCCCAGGCGTCTGGTCATCGTCGACTTGCAGGGAGTGAACTTCTTCGGCAGCGCCGGATTGAATGCGGTGCTCGACTGCCATGAGGCGGGCCGGGCCGCCGGGACGGCCGTCCGGCTGGTGGCTGACCATCCGCAGGTGCTGCAGCCGATCAGGGTGACCGAGTTGGACCGCATCTTCGCGATCTTTCCGACAGTGTCTGACGCGTTGCAACGATGAACCCGCATCCGCTACCGGCTGACCTCACGACTGCGGTCAAGCTTGGTGGCGAGATGGGGCGGAAGTTCGCCGACTTCGACTGGGCGGCGCATCCGCTCGGGCCGCCGCGGGGCTGGGCGGCCGAGATTCGGACCACGGTCGCCAACACTCTGACATCTCGGTCTCCCACGATCGTGTTTCTGCGGGCACCGGAGCTGTACGTCTGGCACAACGACGCGTACCTGTCCCTGATGGGGGACAACCACCCGGGCGCTCTCGGCCGGACCGCCCGGGAGCTGTGGTGGGACAACTGGGATGAGATCGGCCCGATACTCACCGGGGTCCTGTCGACCGGCGTCGCGACCTGGTCGCACGGGCTGATGCTGCCGGTGGTGAGCGAATCGGCTCCGAGGAACTTCATGTTCGCGGTGAACCCGGTGCTCGGCAGCGACGGGGCGGTCAGTGCGGTGATGGCGGCCGCCACCGCTATCGCCGACCCGGTAGGTCCGGCAGCGCGGGAGCGCGCCGAGCAATCCGCAGGCCTGATGAAGCTGGACGCCGCCGTGCAGGGAGCAGGCTCGGTCGCGGGTCTCCTCGAGGCAATACTGCACTCTCCGTTTGCCAGCGGCGATGCCCCCGCGGCGGCGATCGGGGTGATCGTCGACGGTGAGGATCACCTCCAGTTCGAATTCGCCGGGGCCTTACCGGCCGAACTGCGAGACCGCTACCACGTTGCCAGGTTGGACAGCCCGCTGGTGGGCGTCGACGTCATCGCAACCGGCCGGCGGATGGTCATCCCGGACACGCTCGAGCTGCCGGCGCGGTACAGCCACGCGGTGAACGACACTGCCGGCAGTGTCCGGGCCTGCGTGGCGCAACCGTTGCGGGCCGGCAGCGGTCGCGTCGTCGGCGTGCTCACCCTGCTGTGGCCGCAAACCCGGCGGTTCACCGACTCCGAACTCGAGTTGTTCGCCCGGACCGCCGACATCACCGCGTCGGCCCTGGACCGCATCCGGTTGGCGTCGCGGGAACACCGCATCGCCGTCGACTTCCAGGAACACCTGCTGGACCTGGATCGCGGGTCGACCGCGGCGGTGGTCGCGGCCGTCTACCAGCCGGCGGGGGAGGCGATCAGGGTCGGCGGTGACTGGTTCTCAGCCACCGGGCTCGATCACCCCGACCGGATAGGCGTCTCGGTGGGCGACGTGGTGGGCCACGGCCTGCCTGCCGCGATCGTGATGAGCAGGTTGCGCGCCGCCGTCACCGTGTCGGCGCTGACGGCGTATGACCCGGCCAGCGTGCTGGGCGCCCTGGACCGGTATGCGCTGACCGTGGCCGGTGCACGTTGCGCGACGGTCGCCTACGCAGCCATCGACACCAGCGTGGAACCCGCCCGCATCAGCTATCTCTGTGCCGGGCATCCCTACCCGTTGCTGGTGCTACCGGAACAGGGTCCGGTCTATCTGGAAGCGGGGCGCCGGTCCCCGGTGGCGACCAGCGCCTCCGACGACGCCTCCGGGGAGCCTGGTCCTGCTGTATACCGACGGACTGATCGAACGGGCGGGCGAGACGCTCGACCGCGGGTTCGACCGGCTCAAGGCCGCGGCCGTCGAGTGCGCGGATCTGCCTGTCGAATCCGTGTGCGCCGAACTGCTGCACCGGATGACGCCCCCTGGTGGCTACCGCGACGATGTGGTGGTGCTCGCGGTGCGTCCCCGCCACGCCGGCAGTCGAAGCTTCGCCACGGTCGTGCCGGCCACTGCGAAGCATGTTCCCGCCGTGCGCGCACGGCTGCGGGATTGGCTGGCGACAACCGGCCTGCGCAGGCAAGACGAAATTCTGCTGGCGGTGAGCGAAGCCGTCACCAACGCCATCGAGCACGGGAGCGGCTGCGAGGCCCGCAAGACGGTGGCGATAGAGGCCTTTCTCCGGCGCGACGCGGTGTCGATCAGTGTCAGTGACTCCGGTCGTTGGGTCGGCGATTCGTCAGCCAGCCGGCGCAGTCGCCGGCGTGGCCGCGGGCTCACCCTGATCCGCGGCTTGGCGGACCAGGTCGAGACGGTTCGCACCACCGGCGGAACCCGGGTGACGCTGCGCTTCGCCTCCGCGTCCTAGTCGGCTTCTTCCAGGGCCTCGCCGATCTCCTCCAAAATCTGGTTGTGATGATTGCTGGCGAGCAGGTGCCCGGTGCCGATCACCAGCGCCACCGGCCAGTCGATCAGCTCGAAGGCGGTCAGGGCGATCAGTCCGCCGAAATAGGCGAGCTGCTCGGGTGGGGGAACGTTCACCTTGCCCACTATCGGCAGGTTGACCGTGAAGGTGTGTCCCGCCCGGATTCTGTCCACCGCCTCGCGTTGTGGGGTGTGCCGGCGTTCTTTCTTTTCCGCCATCATTTGCCTTTCGGTAACGTCGGATTTGCCGTCCTGCCGGTTGATGCGGTCACCGTCGGAGATATGACGACGACAGAACACCCGACCGACCCGTTAGCGGCGTCGTTCGCCGTGTTGCTGAGGGGGCCTCTAACCGAACTTTATGCGCTGTTGTGGCGCGTTGGCGTGCTGGAGGTTCGGACGAACGAGCGGCGCCCTCGGCAACTGGTCGCCACGCGGTCCGCTTCGGCGGAGTACAGCCGGGCCACCGGTTGATTATCTGAATCGACGCCTCGTCAGTTCGTGCTGCGCAGGTCGCTGGTGCCGGCTCTGCGGCCCGCCGTTTTCCTCGCAGTCTTCGCGGGAGCTTTTTTGGCCGGCGGCTGGTCGGGTACCGGCGCGAGCTTGGCCTTGGCCGGCTGCACGGCCTGCGCCGGGGGCTCGGGCTGATGGCTCAGCCTGCGGAGCAACAGCGCGCCGCCACCGACGGCCAGCAGGATCGGCCATTCGACCAGACCCGCCGCGCCGATCGCGCCGATGGCCAGGGCCGCGGCCGGAGTCGACTTGCTGCCGGTGCTGAGTCCCTGCTGGATCCCCTCGGCGGCGCCCTTGACACCGCCGACGATGCCGTTGACGGCCGCGCCTCCCACGGCACCCGCGGCGGACGTTGTCGCCGTCGCGGCACGACTCACCGTTCGTCCCACGCCCCGCACCGCTTGATCGACGACACCCATGATGCCTCCCTGGCCTAGGTTTTCTCTGCTTTGTATACCCCTATGAGACTCACATGACCAGAATTTCTCAGCTGGTTCGCAGATCGACCAACACCGGTGCGTGGTCGCTGGGCGCTTTGCCTTTGCGCTCCTCCCGGACGATCTGCGCGTCCACCACCCGGGCAGCCAGTGCCGGTGAGCCGAGGATGAAGTCGATCCGCATGCCCTGCCGCTTCGGGAAGCGCAGCTGGGTGTAGTCCCAGTATGTGTACACCCCCGGCCCGGGGGTGAAAGGCCTTACCACGTCGGTGAATTGGGCGTCGACGATCGCGTTGAACGCCTGCCGCTCGGGTTCGGACACGTGGGTGCAACCCTGGTAGAACTCGGTGCTCCAGACGTCCTCGTCGGTGGGTGCGATGTTCCAGTCCCCGACCAGCGCAATCGGGGCCGACGGGTCCGCGCGCAACCAACCCTCGGCCGTGTTGCGAAGTGCGGCGAGCCATTCCAGTTTGTAGGAATAGTGCGGATCGTCGAGCGAGCGACCGTTGGGCACGTACAGGCTCCACACCCGCACGCCGCCGCACGTCGCGCCCACGGCGCGGGCTTCGGACGCGGCGGCCACATCGGGCTTGCCGCTCCAGGTGGGCTGGCCCTCGAATCCGACCTGCACGTCCTCGAGGCCGACGCGGGAGGCGATCGCCACGCCGTTCCACTGATTGAAACCGACATGTGCCACCTCGTAGCCGCGCTCGATCAATGGCAGCGCGGGGAATTGGGTGTCCGAGCACTTGGTCTCCTGCATGGCCAGCACGTCGACCTCGGCGCGATCGAGCCAGTCAACGACACGATCGAGCCGGGTGCGGATCGAGTTGACGTTCCAGGTGGCCAGCCGCAACAGCTCGGGCATGGGGTGTCTCCTATCGGTGGCGAGGGTCAGGGGCGGTGGAAGTAGCGGCGGCGGTGGTGCAGCCGGAAGCCCAATTCCTCCGCCGCGGCAGTCGATTCGGTGTCCGGGACGCACACGTACTGCGGTGTGGCCGCTGCTGTTTCGCGCACCAGAAGCTGTTCGACGAGTTCGCACTCCGGGCCGGCGGGCGGGGACAGCAGGCGGTCCGGGATCAGCAATCGCGGGGTCAGGCCGCGCTCCTCGTACCAATCGAAAATCTCCGGTACGGTGCCGGGTCCGGCTGAAATATCAAGCGGCACAGCGGAATTACTGGCCAGGGTGGGGCCATGGGCGCGCAGCAGCCAGCCGTTCAGCCAGAGTTGCTCGGCACCCGGTGAGTCCGCAGCGGCGGCTCGCTCGAGACTGCGGATGTCGGCGGTGCGGACGGGTGCGGGGGTCAGGATGCGCACCGCCGTCACGTCGGCCGGAGCGATGTCGACCACCACGCCGGACTTCGTCTGCACCCGCACCATCGGGTCGATGGCCAGCAGGCGCCCCACCGCATCCGTCAGCGGCGGGACGGACCCGGGGGGTCGGCGGTAGCGCAGCGTCACCCGCGTGCCGAGGGCCGGCCACGAGACCATCAGTGACCGAACGGGTCGGGTCCCTCGCCCGGCAGCCAGGACAGGCCGGGAACACCCCAGCCGTGCGATTTGATGGCCCGTTTGGCGGCCCGGGCGTGCCGGCCGATCAGGCAGTCGACGTAGAGGAACCCGTCCAGGTGGCCGGTCTCGTGCTGCAGCATGCGGGCGAACAGGCCGGTGCCCTCGATGGAGACCGGCTTCCCCTCGCCGTCCAGTCCGGTGACCCGGGCCCAGTCGGCACGCCCGGTGGGGAAGGACTCGCCCGGAACAGACAGGCATCCCTCGTCGTCGTCGTGCCCGGCTGACGGCATCGTCTCGGGGATCTCGGAGGTCTCCAGCACCGGATTGACGACGACTCCGCGGCGGCGGTTGGTCAGCCCGCGATCGTCGGAGCAGTCGTAGACGAAGACCCGCAGCCCGTAGCCGATCTGGTTGGCCGCCAGACCGACGCCGTGGGCGGCGTCCATCGTGTCGTACATGTCCTTGATCAGCGCGGGCAGGTCGGCCGGTAGCGACCCGTCGGCGCCGACCGGGATCGGCGTCGTCGGGTTGTGCAAGACGGGATCGCCCACGATGCGGATGGGTACGACGGCCATGGTCGGCTAGCTTAAGGTGTCTGGTCGCAGCGGCCCGGAACGGGCCGCGCGGCAAGTGTGACCAAACCGACGGAGGCCGGGCCGGCCAGCGCGTCTGCCAGGCATCCTGCCGGCCGCAGACGCCGCGTATTCCAAAGCAACTCGGCCGACTCGCGGGTCTGGTTTCCGGCTCAGCAGATAGCGGCGTGTTTCAATAATCGCCGGAGAATGCCCCCGATCTAGGTCAGGTCATTCGAGTCAATCGAGTTTTCGCCGGAAGGGTCCAGGGGAAGCGATATGGACAGCGCCATGGCGCGGGCACATCGATCGGGGGACAACACTGAGGTCGCGGATGGGTTGACCCGGCGCGAACACGACATCCTGGCCTTCGAACGTCAGTGGTGGAAGTTCGCCGGCGTGAAGGAAGACGCGATCAAAGAGCTGTTCTCCATGTCGGCGACGCGCTACTACCAAGTGCTCAATGCGCTCGTCGACCGGCCGGAGGCGTTGGCAGCCGACCCGATGCTGGTGAAGCGCCTGCGGCGACTGCGCGCCAGCCGTCAGAAGGCCCGCGCCGCACGCCGGCTCGGCTTCGAGGTGACCTGAGACGCTCCCGGGCTACAGTGGGCTCGATGAATGAGCGCGTACCGGACTCTTCCGGGCTTCCCCTGCGGGCCATGGTGATGGTGCTGTTGTTCCTGGGCGTCATATTCCTGCTGCTCGGCTGGCAGGCCCTGGACTCCTCGGGAAAGTCCGACGACGAGGCGTCGCCGGTGAGCACCGTCTCGGCCACCACGGCACCATCCTCGTCGACCAGCGCCAAGCCGGCCGCGGCGAACGAGGCCGAGGTGCGGGTCTACAACATCTCGTCGAAGGAAGGCATCGCCAAGACCACCGCCGACGAGCTCAAGGCCGCCGGGTTCAAGGTCACCGAGGTGACCAACCTTTCGGTTTCAGACGTCACCGCCACCACCGTCTACTACGGCGAAGAAAGCGAGAAGGCCACCGCGGACGCGGTGGGCAAGAAGCTGGGAGCGCCGGTGGAAAAGCGGATCTCGGCACTTTCCGACCAACCGCCCGGCGTCATCGTTTTGGTGATGGGTTGACGCTGATTCCGGAGGCTCGCCACGCTAGGCTCTCCGCTATGCCTAAGCCTGCCGGTTTGAAAGTCGCAGCCGTAACGTGTGTCGCTCTGGTGAGCGCGTGCTCGTCGCCTCAGCAACCGACGTCGACGCCGGGTACCACCCCGTCGGTCTGGACGGGATCTCCGGCACCCTCGACCTCCGGCCACCAGGAGGCGACGCCGAGTCCTCAGGCGGGGGCGGCGGCCCAGATGTTGATGACCGTCCTGAAGGGTCCCGACGGCAATCAGATCGCCACGGCGAAGTTCGAGTTCGCCAACGGCTATGCCACCGTGACGGTCGCGACGACGGGCACCGGCGTGCTCTCACCCGGCTTCCACGGCATGCACCTGCACAAGGTGGGCAAGTGCGAGGCCAACTCCGTGGCTCCCAACGGCGGCGCGCCCGGCGACTTCCTGTCCGCCGGCGGGCATCTGCAGCTGCCCGGAGCCAGCGGCCACGCCAGTGGGGACCTGCCGCCGTTGCAGGTCCGCAAGGACGGCTCCGGGACGCTCGTCACCACCACGGACGCCTTCACGATGGACGACCTCACTTCCGGCGCCAAGACCGCGATCATCATCCACGCGGGCGCGGACAACTTCGCCAACATTCCGGCGGATCGTTACAAGCAGAACGACGGGACACCCGGTCCCGACGAGACGACGATGACAACCGGTGACGCCGGCAAGCGGGTGGCGTGCGGTGTCATTGGGTCCGGGTAAGGGTCTGGTTAACGGCCCGGGCTTCCCGCCGTCTTCCAGGGCCCGCAGCCACATCGATTTCGCTCGTTCGCCGCGGCCGACCGTCGGCTTGGAGTGGGAGTTCGCGCTTGTCGACGCGCAGACCCGTGACCTGAGCAACGAGGCCACCGCGGTGATCGCCGAGATCGGCGAAAACCCGCGCGTGCACAAGGAATTGCTGCGCAACACCGTCGAGGTGGTCAGCGGCATCTGCGAGAATGCCGCCGAGGCGATGGCCGACCTGCGCGACACCCTGGGCCCGGCCCGCCGGATCGTGCGCGACCGCGGCATGGAGTTGTTCTGCGCCGGCACCCATCCCTTCGCGCAATGGTCCAGCCAGAAGCTCACCGACGCGCCGCGGTACGCCGAACTGATCAAGCGCACCCAGTGGTGGGGCAGGCAGATGCTGATCTGGGGCGTGCACGTACACGTCGGGATCTCGTCGGCCAACAAGGTCATGCCCATCATGTCCTCACTGCTCAACCAGTACCCGCACCTGCTGGCGCTGTCGGCCTCCTCGCCCTGGTGGGGCGGCGAGGACACCGGGTACGCGAGCAACCGGTCGATGATGTTTCAGCAACTGCCCACCGCGGGGCTGCCGTTCCAGTTCCAGAAATGGTCGGAGTTCGAGGGCTTCGTCTACGACCAGAAGAAGACCGGAATCATCGATCATGTCGACGAAGTCCGTTGGGACATAAGGCCTTCCCCGCATCTCGGCACGCTCGAGGTGCGGATCTGCGACGGCGTGTCCAACCTGCGCGAACTGGGTGCGCTGGTCGCGTTGACGCACTGTCTGATCGTCGACCTGGACCGCCGGCTGGAGGCCGACCAGCCGCTGCCGACCATGCCGCCCTGGCATGTGCAGGAGAACAAGTGGCGGGCCGCCCGCTATGGGCTGGACGCCGTGATCATCCTGGATGCCGACAGCAACGAGCGGCTGGTCACCGAGGACCTCGACGACGTGCTCAACCGGCTGGAGCCGATTGCCAAGTCGCTCAAGTGTTCTGACGAACTGGCGGCGGTGGCCGACATCCCGCGCCGCGGCGGGTCCTACCAACGGCAGCGGCGGGTGGCTGAGGAGCACGACGGCGACCTGCGCTCGGTGGTCGACGCGCTCGTGGCCGAGCTGGATATCTAGGCGAGTGCCCCGGCAGCCGGCCGGACAGCGCCGGCGACGCGCCTGAGCAAGTGACGCACCACGATCCGGTGCCCTCCACTACCGATGACCAACGCCCGATACACCCTGCCGCGCAGACCGGGGAACTCCGCGAAGGTCAAGGCGCGCAACCGAACTCCGTCGGCAGCGGGATCCAGCTCGTAGACCAGGCGGTAGGCCGCGAACGGGTGACGGCCCTTGAGGGCGAGACGGCGCGGCGGCGTGGCTTCCTCCAGGGTGAAGCCGAAGGGGACCGTGCTCGGGTCGGCCGGGTCGCGACAGGTCTTGGCCAACAGCGCCGCCCAGGTTTGCTCCGGCGAGGCGTGGATCGCGATAGCATGCTCATCGATATAAGGTAATCGTTTCATATAGAAGGATCATACTAGATCGTGGCACCTCCGCGGAAGCATGAAACCGACGCGATTCTGGATGCGACGCGGGCGCTGGTGCTCACGGCCGGCCCGCGGGCGGCCAGCGTCGCGGCGATAGCCAAGGCCAGCGGCGCCCCGGCCGGCACGCTGTACCACCGTTTCGGCAATCGCGACGGCGTGGTGATCGCCGCCTGGCTGCGGGCATTGGACCGCTTCCAGCAGCGAGCGCTTGCCGCCGCCGGTGGCACACCCCTGGCGCAGGCGGCGGCAATGGCCGTGGCGGCCATCGGCTTTGCCCGCGAACTTCCCGACGACGCCCGGCTGTTGCTGACGATCCGGCCCGCGGACCTGGTCGACAGCCACTCCGACACGGACTTCCGGGAGACCTTGGCCGCCATGAACGCGCCGCTGACGCAGCGGATGCGCGAGTTGTGTCATCAGCTCTACGGCACCGACGAAACGCGGGCCCTGGACGCGGTGTACCGCGCCGTGTCGGATCTGCCCTACGCCGTCGTGCGCCGCCACGCCCATGACGATCCGCTGCCGGACTGGCTGGAGGCCGATGTCGAGGCCGCCGCGCGGGCGCTGCTGCATAGTTATGGGAGGAAAGGGGATGAGTCGGATGGACCCAGTCGACGTGGCGATGTTTCCACTGGAATCGGCGTTGTTGCCGGATGAGGATCTGCCGCTGCGCATCTTCGAACCTCGTTACACCGCGCTGGTGCGGGACTGCCTCGACAGCCCCGACCCCCGCTTCGGTGTGGTGTTGATCTCGCGTGGTCGCGAGGTCGGCGGCGGTGACGCGCGCTCCGACGTCGGAACCATGGCGACGATCGAGGACTACGTAGACGCGGGCGGGGGCCGGTACGCACTGCAGTGCCGGATCGGCGAACGCATCAAGGTGCTGCAGTGGTTGCCGGACGATCCCTACCCGCGGGCCCGGGTGCAGGTGTGGCCCGACGAGCCCGGGTCGCCGGTGACCCCCGCTGCCTTCCTGGACGCCGAGGACCGGGTGTGGGCGTTGTACGAGCGGATCGCCGACGTGCAGGGCGTGGAACTGCCGGCCCGCGACGAGGTGTTCGACTACCCGGAGGGTGCCGCCGACCTGTCAAAGATGTTGTACGCGTCAGCATCTCGAGTGCCGATGGGGCCGGCCGACCGGTACGCCGTGCTGTCGGCGCCAGCTGCCGCCGACCGGCTGGCCGCGTTGCTCCACGCGGTGGAATCGGTTGCCGCGGTGGTGGAGTTTCAGCTCTCGGAGTGATCGTCCGGGCGCTGTTAGGTCCAGAAGTCGTTCAGGGGTAAGGCGTACTTGTCGTTGAATGTCAGCGTGGTCAAAGGTGTTCCCGCCGTCGGGCTCAAGGCATATTCGAGCGTGGACATCAGGCCGTAGTGGTCGTAGCGGGTGTTAGTGACGAAGTGCCCGGATTGCATTCCCCCGACGGTCACCGCGCCCTGGTTCGGAATGATCACGGTGTTGATCAGGTTGCCCTGGTTGCCGATGCCCAGCGACAGGTTGTTGTAGTCCTCGTCGAACGTGATGATGATCGCGTCGCGCTGGCCCGCCGTATTCCAGCTGTTCGAGTTCATGATCGTGGACACCGTCTGCTGCAGGAAATGGTCGCCGGCCGCGACGTTGTACTGGTGGTTGGTGAGCTGGCTGGCAAGCCAATTCGCCGCACCGTTCGGGAAATCGACCGGGCCTTCCATGTTGTAGGAACCGTCGGCGGCGATCCACGAGAATCTCGGCGTGGTCGCGCTGCTCTGCAGATCGATGCTCAGCTGAGTCAGCGGGAGCAGATGCGTCTGCAGATAGGCAGGGGAGTTGTTGTAGACGTAGGTGAACTGGGCGAAGGGTAGCGCGTCGACGGCATACTCCCCGGAGGACACGATCGCACCCGGATACGGCATGCCCTGCGCATACCCTGCCCACGTGATGCCGGCGTTGTCCATGGCTTCCATCAGGCTCGGCGCGTTGATGGAGGGTGAGGCCGGGTTGTAGATCAGGCCGAAATCCGACCCGCCCATGATCCGGAAGTAGTTCGGGTCGCTGGGGTGCCCCAGAGCGTAATAGTTGTTGGCGTAGCCATATGTGTTGATCAGGCTGTTGAGGTAGGGAGCGTTGACGCTGCCCAGGATGTCGGCCGCGCCCTTGTTCTCCATGTAGATCAGGTAGACGTGGTCAAGTTGGCCGACGTTCGACGTCGGGACGGTGAGCACCGGCGCGGCCAGGGTCGGGTCACCGACGGTGAACGACAGGTTGTCGGCGAAGGCACCGTTGTAGTTGCCCAGGATCGGGTTGCGGTCGGTGAAGGTCGCGGTGACGACCGCGGAGGTGGTGCCCACCGGGACGGTGCCGGAGATGTCGCGGGCCTGGAACCCGGTCATTCCCAGGCGGTCAATCGTCGACACCGGTCCGATCGAGCCGGTACCCAGCGCGACCCCGTTGGAGTTGAGGAAGGTGACCTGCACCGACGTCGAGGACGGGTCCAACAGGTAGCCGCCCAGCAGTCCGCTCAACGTGTAGGGGACGGTGCCGGTATTGATGCTGGCAGTTGCGGCGGTCAGATTGACCGTTTGACTGATCGACGACGTGGCCACGGGTCCGCCGCCGGCGAAGTTGTTGCCCGCACCCGGGGCCGGGTTGCCGGGGAAGCCCAGGCCCAGGAAGTTCGGCACCGTCGGGAACGGAGTGGAGGTCGGCGACGGGTAGGTGAGTGGGGTGCCGTAGGGGACGATGGTCGGGGTGCCGGTGACGGTCCAGCCGGGGATGGTGACCGAGCTGAAGCCCGTCGTGGAGGGACTGGCGAATTCGAAACTGCCGTTGACGAGCAAGTTGGGGCTCATCGGTAGCCCGGGGATGCCGTTGTGGCCGATCAGCCAGCCGCCGCTGCCGATGGTGCCGGGACGGCCGAGCAGATTGAGAGTGGCCGAGTAGCCGCCGTTGCCGCCGTTGCCGCCGTCGCCGATCGCGACCGCGTTGCCGCCGGCGCCGCCGTTGCCGCCGCGGAAGGTGGGGGCGGCCTCCGCGCCGGACCCGCCTGCACCGCCGTTGCCGAGCAGCGACCCGCCGGCCCCGCCGTGCCCGCCGGTTCCGCCGGAGCCCGCGACGGAGAATCCGCCGGTTCCCCCGGCGCCGCCGCCGCCGATCAGCGTGGCGTTGCCGCCGATCCCGCCCTGGCCGCCGAAGTGCCCCGCGCCACCGAAGCCGCCGGCGCCGCCGGACCCCAGCGCGCCGGCGACGCCACCGGGGCCGCCGAGGCCACTGGCGCCGGCCTGGCTGGATCCGCCGGCTCCGCCCGAGCCGCCGGTGCCGGCGAACTGGCCGCCCGCGCCGCCTAGTCCTCCGGGGCCGGCGATTGAGAAGGCGGCACCGCCGTCGCCGCCGACCCCCCCGGCGCCGATCAGTGAGCCGCCGATGGTCCCGGCGCCGCCGCCGAACACCGAGCCGGCGATGCCGGAGTTGCCGCCGAGGCCGCCGGCACCGCCGATATCCCCGGCTCCGCCGACGCCGCCGCCTCCGCCGACGGCGCCGACCAGCCCACTCAGTGCCCCGCTGGCCCCGCCGGCGCCTCCGCCGCCGCCGCGTAGACCACCGGCCAATTGGCCGGCAATGCCGCCCGCGCCACCGCCGCCGCCCGAGCCGAAGATGCCGCCGGTACCGCCGGCCCCGCCGCCTCCGCCATTGG
>NZ_LKTM01000027.1 GCF_001417955.2 Mycobacterium gordonae
GTAGTGGGTTTGGCGGCCTGGGCGCTCTGGGCAGCCTGCCGATGTCGATGCTGGGCGGGATGGGCGGTGCCGGCGGCAGCTCTGGTGGGCTTGGCGGGTTGGCGTCGAGCCTGGCGGGTCGCTCGGTGGGAGGGGAGTTGCCACCTGGGGTGGCCTCGGAGAAGGGTTTGCAACGCGACACGATCTTGGCGGCACGGGCGGTGGCGGCTGCGTTTCCCGAGATCCGCACGATCGGTGGGGTGCGGCCGGATTCGTTGAAATGGCATCCCAACGGCCAAGCGATTGACGTGATGATTCCTGATCCGACGTCACCGCATGGCAAGGCTTTGGGGGATGCTGTGATGCGATTTGCGATGGCGCACCGTCAGCAATTCAATATTAACCACGTGATCTGGCAGCAGACGATTCACAATCCTGATGGGTCATCGAGCTTGATGGAGAATCGTGGTTCTCCGACGCAAAACCATATGGATCACGTGCATATTGCAACGAATGGCGGGGGATTCCCGCGCGGCGGTGAGGTGTACCGGCTTTGAGAGGACGGCTGTGAGCGAGCCAGATCGGCTTCCGGGCCGTGGTTTGGTGTTATCGACGCGGGTCCAGGTATCGGGCCACATGTTTTTTGCCCGCCGTGCGGTGTTGGCGATGACGCGCCGTCGGGTGCGGATGGAGGCCGAGCCTGGTCGGCGTCAGTCGATGGCGATTCTGGCCGGCCTCACGGCGTCGGTGGTGTTGTGCGTGGGGGCCCTGTTCTGGTCGTTTGTGCGCCCGGCGAGTTCGGCGGGTGCGTCGCGGGTGTTGGCTGATCAGCAGACCGGCGCTTTGTATGTGGCCGTTGGTGACAAGCTGTATCCGGCGCTGAACTTGGCCTCGGCCCGGCTGATCGCGGGTGAGCCGGTGAATCCGGATCGGGTTCGGCGCAGTGAGATTGATGCCCGGCCTCGAGGATCGCTGGTGGGCATTGCCGGTGCCCCGCAAGAGATGACGGCGACCTCCCCTGGTCGCACGTCGTGGCTGGTGTGCGACGAGATCATCAAGGCGCTCGGCGCGGGGGCGCCCGAGCCGGTGACCGTGACGGTGATCGATGGGCAGCCGCAGCTGGGGGAACGTCACCGTGTCCTGGGGGCCGAGGATGCGGTGCTGCGCCGCTTCGCTGAGGATGTGTGGCTGATCCGCGATGGCCGGCGCTCGCTGATCGACCGGGGATCGCGTGCGGTGTTGTTGGCGCTGGGTTTCGGTGATGACGCGTTGTCCTCGGCGCGCCCGATGAGCCGGGCTTTGTTCGATGCGATTCCGGTGGGGCCGGTGTTGGCGGTGCCGGCGATCGCGGGTGCGGGCTCTGCGGCACGTTTTGCCGGTGCGCCGGGGCCGGTGGGAACGGTGGTGTCGACCCCGCAGGTGGGGGGCCAGACGGCGTACTCGGTGGTACTGGCCGATGGCATACAGCCGGTGTCGGCGTTAGCGGCGCAGGTGTTGCAGAACGCCGGTCCGGTGGGGGCGGGGTCGCCGGTGGTCGCCGGTGCGGTGCTGGCCAAGTTGCCCGTGGTCAACGTGCTGGATTTGTCGGCGTTTCCAGCGGTGCCGCCGCATGTGGTGGACAGCCAGGTGAATTCGGTGGCGTGTTGGCAGTGGCAGCGGGTGTGGGGTGAACCGTCGGCGGCGACGTCGGTGGTGGTGGGGACGTCGATCCCGGTGTCGGACGGTGATGCCGGCAAGGGGGTGGAGTTGGTCAGACCCGGCGGTTCGACGTTGCAGGCCGACCGGGTGTTCTTTACCCGCGACTTCTCCAATTACGTTGTTTCCACGGGTAATTCGCCGTCTTCTGCCACATTGGAGTCGTTGTGGTGGGTCTCGGAGTCCGGGGTCAGGTTTGGTGTGGCGCGCGAGGATCAGACGTTGCGGGCGTTGGGGTTGTCGACCCCTCCTCGCCCGGCCCCGTGGTCGGTGTTGCGGCTGCTGGCGGGTGGGCCGATGTTGTCGCGTGCGGATGCACTGGTACGGCATAACGCGTTGCCGGTTGACGGCAACCCTGGGGAGTTGGAGATCCCGAAGTGAAAGATGGGTTCGCCCGATCTAAGCCGGCCGCCGCGCCGGAGATGAAGCCAGCTTCGATCGAGCTTCCTACGCCGCTGAAAATGCCGGCCCCGGAGGGTAAGCCGTGGTGGACTGTGGTGCTGGTGATCGGGCTGTTGGGCCTGGTGGGCGCGATGGTGGGAATCAGCTTTGCCAGCGGTGCGCGTTCATTTACAGGGGTGGGTTCGTTTTTCCCGATTCTGATGGTGGGTGGTCTGGTGGCGATGTTGTTCACCGGACGCGGCGGTTCACAAGAGATGTCGCGCACCAAATTGGATGCGTTGCGGGCCAGGTTTTTGTTGGTGATCGACGAGCTGCGCGGCAACGCCGCCGACGCCGCGGACCGTCTGGATGCTAACTATCGGTGGTATCACCCGCCTCCTGCGACGCTGGAAGCTGCCTTGGGCAGTGCGCGGATGTGGGAACGCAAGGCCGATGGTGGCGATGCGTGGTTTGGCGTGGTGCGGGTGGGTGTAGGCATGACCGACCTGATGGAGGCGGGCGCGGCGAGATTCTCTGAGCCGCAGGACATGCCGACTGACATCGAGCTGGAACCGGTCACGGGCACGGTGTTGCAGGAGTTCGTACGCCACCAGACGGTGGCGTACGGGCTGCCGGCGTTGGTGTCGTTGTTGGTGGAGCCGGGTTATGAGTTGCGGGGTCCGCGCGATGTGGCTTTGGGGTTGATGCGCTCGATCATCTGCCAGTTGGCCTTCTCCCACGGCAGCGATCACATTCGGCTGGTGGTGGTTACTTCTGATGCGGCGGAATGGGATTGGGTGAAGTGGTTGCCCCACGCTGGTGACCTCAGCGTCGAGGATGGTGCGGGGCCGGCCAGGATGGTGTACGCCTCAGTGACGGATTTCCTTGGCGCACAGCAGGACACGTTAGGGTTGCGCTCTCGGGGGGATTTCCTGGCTCGTCACGGGGCGAAGAGGGAACCGATTGCGCCGTTGCCTCACACGGTCGTTGTGTGTGACACCGAACAGGGATGGGAGCGGCTGGGGGATCGCGCCGGCGTGAGCGGGTTGACGTTTTTTGATGTCAGGGGCAGCGGGCAGGTGCCTGCGTGCGCTGAGCTGAAGCGGGTTCTGCACATCAGCGCCGACGGGGTCATCACGGCGGTGCCCCGTGATCTGATGAGCTGGGACGCCAAAGAGGCGCACAGTCCGCAGTTTTTCGCGGTGTGTGACCAGATGAGCCGCGAGGATGCGGAGTCTTTTGCCGAGCGGATGGCTCGCTGGCGGCTGGCCGAAGCCTACGAGGCGCTCGATGACGGCGGTGTTGAACAGTTCATGGCGCGAGACATCTTGTCTTATTACGGGATCAACGACGCCGCCAACATTGATTTCGAGGCGTTGTGGGGTCCGCGCGGTGACATCAATTCGCCGGCCCGGCTGCGGGTACCGTTGGGCAACCGGGCTGATGACAGGGAACTGTTCTTTTTGGATCTCAAAGAGTCTGCTCAAGGCGGTCATGGTCCGCATGGGGTGATGGCGGGAACCACGGGCTCGGGTAAGACCGAGATGCTGCGTACCGCGCTGGTGTCGCTGCTGCTGGGGCATCCCCCGCAGAATCTGCAGTTGATGCTCGCCGACCTCAAGGGCGGAGCTGGGGTCAAACCGTTCGCCGGGGTTCCGCATGTGGCGCATATCATCACTGACCTTGAGGACGATCAGAGCCTGCTGGACCGGTTCGTGGACGCGATGTGGGGAGAGATCGCACGGCGCAAAGCGTTGTGCGACAAAGCCGGAGCCGACGACGCCACGGAATACAACAAGATGCGCTCAGCGCGCCAAGCTGCGGGTCAGGAGCCGTTGCCCCCGTTGCCGGCGCTGCTGGTCATCATCGATGAGTTCGCTGAGCTGTTCAAGATGATGGCCTCGGCGGTGCAGGATGCCCTCGATCAGATCTGCCGCCAGGGCCGGTCGTATTGGGTGCATCTGTTGATCGCCAGCCAAGAAATCGACAATCGCGCAGAGAAGTTGCTGGCGAATATGGGGTATCGGTTGGCGTTGAAAGCCCAGACCCAGGCCGCGGCCACGGCTGTGGGGGTTCCCAATGCGGTGAACCTCAAACGGTCGGGGGACTGCTACTTCCTGCACGGTCCGCCGTCCAATGCCGACGTGACGAAGTTCCGCGGCGAGTGGTTGTGGCGGGAGTACCGTAAGCCGGGAGTGGAGGACCTCTACGACGACAGTTCCGCTGGCCCAGGATCGGTCGCTTACTTTGCACCGCAACTGTTTACGACGGATCTGACGCCGATTCCATCGGCGGACAGCAGCCCTGAGGAGTCCGCCGCCACTGAGGGTGGGTCGGTCGCGGCGGAGGCCGCAGGTGAGAGTGATGCCGAGGTCGAAGGCAATGCCGCGCTGATGCGCCCGAAGGTTGCCCGTATCATCATCGACCAGTTGCGCCAGGTCGACTTCACGCCGTATCGGTTGTGGCAACCGCCGTTGGACGAGCCGTGGAGCATCGAAAAGCTAGTGAACCGGCACCTGGGACGGAATTGGCGCGACGGTTATGTCCGCACCGCCGACTTGGTGTTCCCGATCGGTGTGGTAGATCGGCCGTTCAAGCATGACCAGCATCCGTTGCTGCTGGACGTGTCGGGGCCCGGGGCCAACGTGGTGATTGTCGGCGCGCAGGGCTCGGGTAAGACGACAGCGCTGCAGGATCTGATCTGCGCGGCGGCCATGACACACACTCCCGAACAGGTGCAGTTCTACTGCCTGGCGTTTTCCTCAGCAGCTTTGAGCAGCGTGGAGGGGTTGCCTCATGTGGGGGGCGTCGCTTTGGGGGCGGTGGATCGAGATGGTGTGCGCCGCACTGTGTTTGAACTGTTGACTTTGCTCAAGCAGCGGCAGCGCAGTTTTGAGGACTACCGCGTGATGTCGATGGAGATGTTTCGCAACGTCAAGTTCGGCGGATCGCCGGGCAATGTCGCTGATGACGGGCACGGTGACGTGTTCCTGGTGATTGACAACTGGTCGGGTTTGGCCAGCGAGTATGAGGTGCTGCTGGACCCGGTCAGCAAGCTGATCAAAGAGGGTCCCACCTTCGGGATTCATGTCGTGGCGAGCGTGAGTAGAACCAGCGAGTTGCCGCCGACGGTGCGCACGAGTTTCGGATCACGTGTCGAGCTGCGTCTCGGGGAGACCGTTGACGCGATGTTGGTCAAGCCGCGTATGGCCGATCAGGTACCGGTGGAACGTCCCGGGCGGGGCATGATCGCGCAGAACTATGAGCGCCGTGGTGCCGAACCGGTCGGTCTGCACACGCTGATGGCGCGCCCCACCACCGAAGCCGGCGTTGGTGACGGATGGGATTCTCGCAGCGTCGTGGCGGCCGTTGCCGAGGAGGCCGCGCAGTTCACACCCGCGCGCAGGGTGCGCCGCCTGCCGCAACGGGTGAGCCCGGCGCAGTTGGTGGCGATGGCGGCCGGGGAGTCCGCAGCCGATTCGCCAGTGGTGTGGGCGCTCAGCGAGACCGAACAACCGGTGTTCTTCGGCAGCCAACATCTGCTGGTGACCGGACAGAGCAAGTGCGGGCGCACGTCGGTCTGCGCGGTGGTGATGGGTGAGCTGGCCCGCACTTGTGCGCCAGGTGGACAAGATCAGACACCGGCGCTTACCGATGCCCGCCCGGTTGCGCAGGTGTGGCTGGTTGATCCTCGCCGGCAGCTGCACACCGTGCTGGATTCGTCGTATATCTACCGAGTCGCCTCTACGCCGTCGACGATCAAGCAACGCATGCAGGAGCTGGCCGCAGTCCTTGCCGAGCGTGAGCCCGACGACAACGCGTTGGCGGGCTCGATCGGGCAGGTTAGCTGGAGCGGTCCGGAGATCTGGCTGGTGATCGACGATGCCCAGCGACTACCTGCTGGATTTGATTCTCCGCTGGAACCGATCGCGCGTTTTGTGGAGGCAGGTGCCGATGTGGGCCTGCGGATCATCTATACCCGTGCTTTCGGGGGGCTCATGTCCTCCATGGGGGCCGATCCGGTGCTGCGTAGGTTGCGGGAGTCCAGGGCTGCGCTGTTGGTGATGGATTCCGACCCTGACGACGGTTTTATCCAGGGAAGGTGGAAGGGCCACCCGATGCCTCCGGGCCGGGGGTACCTGATGAACACCGCCGAATCCGGGGAGTCGGGGATATATGTGCAGGTCGCAGACCCGGGGCTGGGCGTGTGAGCTCCCCGGATCACGCACATGAAGGCGCAGATGGCGGTAGGCTCCTGACAAGTCCAAGAAGAAATTCATCAACGGTTCCGATACACTAGCGTTTCTTATGGGAGGTTTTGCGATGTTCATGACGGCATTACCGGGGTCGATGGAGGAGACAGCATCAGCCCTGTCGGCAATTGGCGGGGCAGTTGCGGCGGGCAACGCCGCCGGGGCGGCCCCCACGCTGGGCGTGGTGCCCCCGGCAGCCGAGCCCGCGTCGGCGCTGCTGGCTGCGGCGTTCGGGACCCACGCTGGGGTGTATCAGGTCAGCGCGGCCATCGGAACAGTGATTCATCAGATGTTTGTGGCGACGCTGGGCGCCAGCGCGGGCAGCTACACCGCCGCCGAGGCTCTCAACATCACCGCGATGCTCTGACCGGGACGCAATGACCACCTACGAGGTGCCACCAGAGATCAACTCGGGCCGGATGTATGCCGGCCCGGGTTCATCGTCGTTGGTCGCCTCGGCCGCTGCGTGGCAGGCGCTTGCCATGGATCTAGGTTCGGCAGGTGCGGCGTTCAACGAGGTTGTTTCGGCCCTGGCTTCGCAGGCGTGGCTGGGACCGTCGGCGATATCGATGGCTCTGGCAGCAGCACCGTACGTGGTATGGATGATCGCTACCGCCGGGCAATGCCAGGAAGCGGCGGCTGCGGCGGGCGCAGCAGCAACGGCGTTCGAAGCAGCACGCGCGGGAGTGGTTCCCCCTCCGGTCATTGCGGCCAATCGCAGCACTTTGATGTCGTTGTTGGCCACGAACTTCCTCGGGATCAACACTCCGGCGATCGCGGCCAACGAGGCGGCATATGACGAAATGTGGTGCCAGGACACGACTGTGATGTACGGGTTCGCCGCCGACGCGGCGGGCATCACGGGCACGTTGGTGCCCTTCGTGCCACCGGCTGCCAACTCCAACCCGATGGCCCTGGCCGCCCAGGCCGCCGCTGTGGGGCAATCAGGCGGATCGGCAGCCGCGCAGCAGCCGATGAATCTCGCCAGCCAGGGGGGAGGGTTGGCCAGCCTGCCCGCCGGCATCGATGCGCAAACCATGCTGAGCATGGGCCCGCAGCTGGTGACGATGATTCCCCAAGCGCTGCAAGGACTTTCCTCACCGTTGAGCAGCGGACTATCGCCTGCCAGCGGCTTGGGTCAATTCCAGTCCCTGCTGTCGCCGTTTATCGGGATGCTCAACAATCCCGGCATGCTGGGGATGGGAACCGGCGGTGCCGGTGCCGCCGCCGGAGGGGTGGGTTCGGGCTTGTCCGGTCTGGGCGGAGTCGGAGGGGCCGGGGGTGCCGTCGAGGCGATGGCCGGGCGGGCGGCCTCGTTGGGTGGTTTGTCGGTGCCGGCGACATGGACCGCCGGCAGCAGTACCGAATCGACCGCGGGGGCGCGGACGGCGGCCACCCCGCTGGTCGCTACCTCCGGCACCGGAGCGGGATCTGGTGCGGTACCGGCCACCGCATCAGGGGGCTCGTTCGGTGGCGCCCCGATGGCCGCGGGGCTGGGCAACCGCGGTGCCACGGGTGGGGGAACGCCGCGTTACGGGACACCGGTGAAAGTGTTCGACCGGCACTAGTGTTCCTGCCCCGCATTCGCTATAGGGAATGGTGAAGACCGACACAACATCTTTTTGCAGGTTTCTTGTCATCGCCGTTGCCGAGCCTTGTGACCCGCCAATAGACTTGGTGTTCAGCAACGCGAAAAATATCTGCATTTCAGTTCCCCAAATTGAGGAGAGAGAAGGAATATGACGACACGCTTTATGACGGACCCGCACGCGATGCGTGACATGGCCGGCCGTTTCGAATCCCACGCACAGACCGTTGAGGATGAGGCCCGCAAGATGTGGGCATCGTCGCAGAACATCGCTGGCGCAGGTTGGAGTGGCCAGGCGCAGGCGACCTCGTTGGACACCATGGGCCAGATGAACCAGGCCTTCCGCAACATCGTCACGATGCTGCACGGTGTGCGCGACGGGCTGATCCGTGACGCGAACAACTACGAGCAGCAGGAACAGGCTTCTCAGCAGGTCCTGAGCAGCTAGCCAGCGACGAGCAACCCCAGCGAGCGTAGGAGAACCCAGAGAAATGTCCATCAACTATCACTTCGGCGACGTCGACACTCACGGGTCGACGATCCGCGCGCAGGCCGCCTCACTGGAGGCCGAGCACCAGGCCATCGTGCGCGACGTGCTGGCTGCCGGTGACTTCTGGGGCGGCGCCGGTTCGGCGTCCTGCCAGGAATTCATCACCCAACTGGGACGCAACTTCCAGGTCATTTACGAGCAAGCCAACGCCCACGGGGCTAAGGTTCAGTCCGCCGGCAGCAATATGCACGGCACCGACGGCGCGGTCAGTTCCGCGTGGTCGTCGGTCTAAATTCCCACGGTCCCAACGCGGCGGCACCTGCCAGGTGCCGCCGCGCTTGTCGTTAGAGGTGCTCCCTTGGTAACTCCCACCGCAACAGACATCACCGTCAACCTCGATGGTTTATGGCTCCTGCAGGCACTGGTCGGGGTGAATCGTCTGGCCGCGGAGTTGCGTGGCCGACCCTGTGGGCAACCCCGTTCGATGAAGTGGATCGCCCAACACCCGGGTCTGGCGGTCTTGGTAGCGGAGGGGATCTGTGATGAGGCTGCGGTGGTTCGCTCCGACATCGCCACCCGGATGCGTGTGCTGGGTACACCGGACGTCGAGGTCGTTGTCTTGGTGTCACACGGGCCGATGACCTGGTCATCGGAGGTCTTGATGGACGATCCGTCGAGCTGGAGGGCGATCCCTGACGGGCAGCTGCGGATTGTTTTGGCCCGGCGCGAAGGCCGCTGGGCTTCGGCCGTCCGCGCCGGGTCGCACGTCACGATCGACGACTGCGCGGCAGCGGTTGATGCCGACGGGCTGGTCCGCCTGGTTTGCGACGCCCTGGACTCGGTGCACTACGTCGAGCCGGCCAGGATCAGCGCCGTCAATGTGCCCATGGACGGTATCTGCACCGCCGCGGCCGAACTTTCCGGGATCTCGACCGCCGGCCTCTCGCAGCAGGCAGCGCTGAAGTCAGTCGGATTCAGCGGCACCACCCTGGCCCAACTGACAGAGGCTCTCCAAGAGCCGGTCGCTGAGGCTGTGCTCTATGCGCGGGCCTACGTCGAGGGCGCCGCCGTAGCCGGCGAATCAGTGCTAAATCTGCGCGATACGAAGTCCGGGCGAGTCGCGCTCTATCGGGTCAATCCGCCTCGTGGTAGCCACCAGCAATGGATGGCCGTGGGACCGGCCCACCAGGGACAGATACGCCACGGCGTACTGGCGGCACTTGACAGCGTGGCGGTGAACTCTTGGGACACCCACGAACGAATGTGCTGAGAGCACGAAACTTTGTTGTGCCGCTGACGCTGCGGCGTGCAGTTAGCCCCAGCAAACATTTTCGAATAATATCGTTCTGGCGTGGCATAGCGAAAAATTGGACCCTAGGATCAGCTTAGGCAGTCACACAGAATTACTAAGTGGAGTTAAATAATGACCATCGATAACGGAGATTTCATGTCGCGCTACCTGGACCCGGAAGGGGGGCCAGAGCGGCCAGCTCCCATCGGAGCGCTGCCGCACCCGCCGGCTGCACCGTCGATGCCAGCTCCCGCCGCACCGTATGAGCCCACGATGCAATCGTCGACGCCGCAACCGGAGACGCCGCTGACACCGGCCTCGCCGTCGCACGTCGCGGTGGCTGCTCCCGCGCATCAGGATCCGCCGACACCGCCGCGGGAACGCGGTGCGTCTATCGTCCAGCCGGGGCGTGAAACAGTTTCACCGGTCGGGCAGCTTCCTGACAACACTGGACACCGCCGCGAGATTGCGCCGCCAGCGCCGCCACCGGCGCGGTTCGAGGTCGCCACGGTGGCACAGCGGTGGGCTCCGCAGGCCGACCAGCAGGCCGCGGCCTACACCCACCAGCAGATTCAGGTCGGCGAGGTGGTCAAGCGCCACCGTCAGCCACCGGAAATGGGTTGGCGCAAAACGGTCTACACCGCAACGTTCAGAACCATCAACCTGGGCGCTGGCCCGGCGGAGCGGACCCTGATCGACCGGAAGCGGCGGATCACCACCAACATCCCGGGGAATTACCAGATCACCGCTCTGTCGATGAAGGGCGGCGTCGGTAAGTCGACACTGGTTGCGGCCGTGGGCACCACGCTGCGCAAGATCCGCAACGAAGCTGTCATCGCCATCGACGCCAATCCGACGTACGGCTCTCTGGGCCGGCTCATCGCACGCGATGGCAAACCACCGGCCTCGATCCGAGAGTTCCTGGCCCACAATGACTTAACGAGCTTCAGCGTCGCGCGACAATACTTCGGCAGCAATGACGAAGGACTCGAGGTCCTAGCTGGCAACCCGAACGTGACTAACCCGCTGATCCTGACCCCGCAAGTGTTCGCCGACACCATTGCCCGCACCCAGGGCTTCTATCAACTGTCGCTGGTGGACTGCGGCGCTGAGATCGAGCATCAGGTGATCCCAGCGGTGTTGTCGTCGTCGAACGCCTTGATGATCGTGGGCTCGATGAACCTGCAAGGTGGTCTGGCGGTGGAAAAAACAGTGGACTGGCTGGCGGCCCGCAATGGACACGAACTGCTCAAGCGCTCATTCATCGTGTTGACCGACGCCTACCGTTGTGCGACCAAGAAATTCGTCACTGAAGTGACCGAGAAGGTGGGGCCCCGTGTACGGGGGGTGAAGGTCATTCCTTTCGATGCGCACCTGCGTGATGCCCAGCCGTTGGTCTTCGATGCGTTGCGGCCGCGAACGCAGACGGCGTTGATCGAGTTGGCAGCTGAACTGGCCGACGGATTCCCCACCGCCGGAGCGCTGGTCGGGTGAGTGTCGACCAGCAGGACCTGGCGGGCGCAACCGCGCCGTCGTTACCGCCTCGGGTGTTGGTGGCCGTGATGGCAGGGGCGACGAAAGTGGGCGTGGTGCTGGATGCTTCAGCGCCGGTGTCGGCGCAGATGTCGGCGTTGGTTGATGTGATCAACGGCCGCCTGGAAGATCTGGGGCAGCCGGTGATGTCACCCGGGCCGGGTCGCGGCCGGTGGGGGTTGTGCAGGGTCGACGGGACACCGCTGAAACTGTCGCGGTCACTGGCTGATCAGGGAGCGCGTGACGGGATCCGGTTGTGGCTGAGATTCATACCGGACTCCGAGGCGCGGATCAATGTGGTCGAACATGTCACCTCGGCGGTGGCCCAGGAGCTTACGAAGCGTTGGCCGGGTCTGAGCGCGGCGTGGGCGGGCCGGGTCGGGGCGGCCATGGTGGTCTGCGGAGTGGCGGCTGCCACTGCGCTGATGTTGCGCTGGCGTTTCGGCCACATGGGGTGGGGGCCCAGCATCTTCTGTGCAGTGTTGGCTCTGGTGCTGATCGGCGCCGCCGTGATCACGCTGGCCCGCTGCACGGACAGCGCCGACGGCAGGCGCATCGGTGACACGTTGTTGTTGATCGGATGCGTGCCGGCCGCGGTGAGTGCCGCCGCCCTGGTGCCGGGCCCGGTGGGAGCCCCGCATGCGGCGCTGGGGGTGGCGATGCTGATGAGCGCGGCGGTGCTGATTGTGCGTTTCACCGGCCGCTACATCGCGTTGGGAACGACGGTGATCATCGCGGGGGCGGCGGCCGGGGCCGCGGCGCTGGCACGGATGACTTTGGTGACCTCGGCGGTCACCCTGCTCGGTGTCGTGCTACTCGTCTCGATCCTGCTGATGCATCTGGCCCCGACAGTTGCGCGGTGGGCAGCCGGTATCCGGCTACCGGTGTTCCCGTCGGCATCGGGACGCTGGATTTTCGAGACCCGCCCTGATCTGCCCACGGATAAGGTGGTGGCCTCCGGCGGCATCACGAGCTATGACGGGCCGCAATCGGTGCGGGACGTGGTGGTGTGCACCGACCGTGCGCACGCTTATTTGTCGGGCCTGCTGATCGGCACTACTGCTGTGATGGTGGTGTGCTGTGTGGGGTTGTGTGATCCGCACGCCCCTCGCCGAGGGGTTGCGCTGCTTGTGGCCGGCCTGGTCGCGGTAGCTGTGCTGTTGCGGGGCCGGTCGTTTACCGATCGCTGGCAGGCCACTGTGCTGGCCGGGGTCGCGGTGGCGGTGGTGATCGGTGTTGGCGGCCGCTATGTCCTGGGGCTGTGGACGCTGACAGCGCTGTTGGTCGGTACCTCGGTGATGGTTGCTGTTCCCGTGGCCGGGCTGGTTGCCGGGGTGGTGGTGCCCAACCGCTTCTACACACCGACATTCCGCAAGATCGTGGAGTGGATCGAATACTTTTGTCTGGCCGCCATTTTCCCGCTGACCTTCTGGCTCATGGGAGTGCTGGCCGCGATCAGGTACCGGTAGGTGGTGTCGATGACGGGCTATCGACGAGCGGTCGCGGTGGGCTTGTGCGGGGTGGCGCTGGTCGGGAATGCCATGTGGGTGGCTGTCCCCGAGGCGCGGGCGGTAGAGCCCCCGCAGATCGACCTCGCTGCGCTCCCGGCTGATGGACCGCCGGGACCGGATCAGCCGATGCGCCAAGGCGCACTGTGCACCCGTGTCGGCACGCTGCCGGGCACCGATTACCGTGTACAGCCGCATTTCATGGACATGCTGGACTTGGCCGAGGCGTGGCGCTTCGGGCGCGGCAACGGCATCAAAGTGGCTGTCATCGACACCGGAGTCAGCCCGCATCCACGGCTGCCCGATCTGATCGGCGGCGGCGACTATGTGGTGGCCGGCGGCGACGGCCTGTCGGACTGCGACGCTCACGGGACGATGGTGGCCTCGCTGATCGGTGGCGCACCCGCGGATGGAAAGACGCCGCTACCGCCGCCTCGGCAGACCCGTCGGCCCGACACCGCGCCCACC
>NZ_LKTM01000028.1 GCF_001417955.2 Mycobacterium gordonae
TCCACATCGGCAACAAACTGCGACACCGGGCCAACCACCCACCAAAACTAACCCGCAAAAAAACGCCTCACCACAACGGCGGAAAGAAAGTGACGCCGGCTTCACGCCGCTGGCGATGAGCTTCTCAACGGCAGCGAACCGCCGCGCACACCCGATCCACTACGCGAACCGCGCCGAGCCGCGGCATACTAGTCGCCCCGCGTGGCCGACGAAGGGGGTGCAAGCGGCTCGTGAATCAATGAGTCGCGCGGCACCCAAATCCCCGAACCCGGAAGATATTCCAACGTGCCCGGCGGCCCCAATGAATTCGGACCCATGAATCGGGCATCGGGGAAGTCGGTGCTCGGCGCGAACACCCCCGAATGCGGAACTAACTCGATCCACGTATACGGATTGCCGGAGTGGTCATAACCCGGGGAGGGCGCAAGATCGCCGGGCTGCTTGACCACCACACCCGGAATCTCGTCAGCTCGCACAAACGTTCCCGAACCAGGACCAATCTCAATCCATCGAGGTCCATCCGGAGGACCTGGAGGGGTAGGCCCGCCCGGTCCAGCCACCCACGGCCTGTGCCGAGGATCGCCCACTACCCAACCCGGCTTACCTGAATCCTGCGGCTTGTCATTGTCCAGTGGCTGTGCATCAGTTCCTGACCTGTGCCCAGGAAGTTTCCGATAACCGGCGGTGACCTGCCGCAACGTCGCCGACACCGCCTGAAACTGACTCTGAGTCGACTCCACCTGATCCTGCATCGCCGACAGATGCTGATTCATCGCCGCCACCAGCAGCTGAGTTCCAGCCGGATAGCGTGCCAGCGACTCCGCCGATGCCCCCACCTGGCGGGCCTGATCGCGGATCATGCCCGAGGCGGCACGCCCCTGCTGACCGATCGCGAGGGCCTGAGCTGCGGCTTCCCGCACCTGCTCATCCAACCCCGCAGCAGTCGTCTGCGCCTGCTGATACGAAACGGCGACCCCAGAAACACCCGTGCGCAAGCTGCTCCCACTGGAAGGGGGCGCCGGCACCGAGCTGCCAGCGCCCGACGTGGGCACCTGGCCACCGGCACCCCCCTCGGCCGGAAACAGGTCATGAGCGCGCGACAAAAGGCGGTCAACTGCCGCCACGAACTCTGTGACGTTCACCAGAGCGTCCCTTCCACGTCAGTCACCACAGCTCTCATCTACGCACACCTGCCCCCAGAAACTCGGCCCACACACGTGCTTGCGCAGCGGCCGACAGCTAGTAGCCGTGATGCACACCGGGGTTAGCCTGGCCGACCAACGCCCGCAGATTATGCCCATCACGGGCAACCCCATAACGCGACATCAGATAATTCATCGACGCACACGCATTGGCTACCGGATCCCAAATATGATTCGACGTCCCCGGCTGGTGATGCGCCGCAAAAGTCCCCGGCACCAGCTGCCAAGGACCCCGGCTGGAGTTCAACGGACCACCATCGACCTGGCGCGCACCATGTGCATTCGTATCGGACACATTGATCGCGTCCGACCGGAAGCTCGACTCGTGCTCAGCGATCGTCATCATCCCGTTCTTCCAGTTCGCACGAGCTCGCGGATCAGAAATGCCGTTGCGGTCTAGTGCCTCATCAACAACCCGACTCATCGCCGCCGCCCCGCCCGGCCACAAGCCCTTGCCCTCAAATGACACCTCCGATGTAGCCAGAGCACCTTTACCGACACCCGCAGCACCCGCCGCCAAACCCGACGACCCCATCGTCGGGCCAGCGACCGCACCACCACCAACCCTGCCCATCCGGCCCAGCATCGACATCGGCAGGCTGCCCAGAGCGCCCAGGCCGCCAAACCCACTACCCGAGCCCCCGCTGAAAGCCGCCGGGATAGCGCTCAGCGCCGACAACCCGCCCGCACCGCCACCCATCCGCAACCCCTGATACGCCGCCGCCAACTGCCGCAACCGCAGCGCCAGCACCCGATTCTCGGCCGTGGTCTCCTCGATCTGGCGCTGCATCGCCCCCAAACGCTCATCCATCGCCGAGACCATCAACCGCATCCCCGGAGCCGTATGCGCCACCCTCCCTATCGCATCGGCCTGAGCCCGCGCCCCATCACGCACCGAACCAGCACCCAGCGCCCCCCGCTGACCAACTGCGGTCGCCTCACCAGCCCCCCCGCCAGACTGCACTTCCAGCCCCGTCACCGCGGCCCGCGCCGCGCCGTAACCGTCACCGGCACCAGCGGCGCCCGACCCCAAACCGCTACCCCCAGCAGGGACCGGCGGCACCGACCGCCCACCACCATTGGCGGCGAACACACCAGCCGCCGACCCCCCCGACGTGGGAAACAACCCATGCGCGCGAGTCAGCACCCGATCCACATCGGCAACAAACTGCGACACCGGGCCAACCACCCACCAAAACTAACCCGCAAAAAAACGCCTCACCACAACCAAACGGACAAACACCCCTACAGACGCCCGCCATCCGCTGACCAAGCCCCCACAGCCTGTGAACCCGCGACACCTACTAACTGGGTAACAGCTGGTAACCAGCGATCCAGGCGGCATAGGCCACGTCGGCCACCATCAACGAATCAGATCGCTTCCAGCACAACAACATTTCCAGGCGCCGACAGTTAGTGAAGAAATTCTCATAACTTACGACCTGGTCTGGATCCTCCAAACCGTTCAGCCCCGGACGCTGTGCCGCCATCATCAGACGATCGGACTCATACTCAGCATTTAGAGCCGCCCATTCCTCCGCTTTTGGCCACCCGCCGGCCACTACGGCATCGGCCACCGTCCGGGCAATCTGTGAAAGCTCAACCACGCCAGCGAATACCGACCGCCGAGTCAACTCCCGGCAGTACGCGATCGCTTCCGGTTCATCCATCGCTTTCAAACTCGCGTACAAACCCGCATTCACCGTCTGTAGACGATGCATCCGCGTACGGCGAAGTTCCGAGGCGGGACCATGTGGACCCCCGTGTGGCACACCAATCGCCACCTGCCGCACCCCCTCGTCGGGGTCCTCCAGGAACTCCGACGGCCACGCCCATGTCGTTGCCACCGCGCCGACTCTGTCCCCGTTCGCACGGGCGCCGCGTACCGCCTTCTCGGCCGGGTTGGACCAACCCATCCAACGGACATCGAAATCCTCATCGAAACCGCCCGCGACGGCCATACCGTTTCGTAAGAACACCCCAGGCGGGATGTAACAAGCCCCGTCGTTAGTAGCCACCCATAATGTAGTACCGCCAGATGCGTTGTGGCCCACGGCAACAGCCCAATCAAGGCCAGCATCCACCAGACAAGACGCGCCGGCGAGTTCAGCCACCGCCATCTTCGCGACCTCGACATCCGATGCTGCATCGTCACGTGACACCCCGGCAACCGCGCGACCGCTAACCGCCGGAACCAAACCCGCACCAGGACTAGCGGCCGGAGCCCCGCCCTCGGCCGGGACTGGCGGCACGGCCGGAACCGAACTGGGCGCAGAGACCACTGGCCCCGCCGGTGGCAGCACCGACCCATACGGCGTCAATCCGGCAGGCATCCCTATCCCCGAAGGAGCAGACACCGCACCCGCCGCGGGAGCAGACGCTGACGTCGCCGCGGCCGGAGCCGCAACTGTAGGCGCACTCCCCGCCGGCGCAGCCAACGGACCACTCAACGTCTGTGGCATGGGCCCCATTGGCGCCGATACCGCACCACCGGCTGCCGACACTCCCGCCGCCAACCCCCGCCCAAAATCCATACCTGCCGCCGAGGGTGTCGCGGATGGCAACGAAGCTGACCCAAGACCAGCAGGCGACATCGAAGCACCCGGATTGAAGCCGATTCCGCTGAACAAACCTTGCAGCCCCGACAGCGGAGAGCCCCCTCCGCCTCCCCCACCCGGCATACTCGGCAGACCAGACACCGGTAAACCACCACCGGATCCCAACGGCGACGGAAGACCTCCACTCGGTAGGGACGTATTGGGTGAACTCGGATTATTCGTCGACAGAGGCGCATGAGGCTGCAGGGAGTCGCGAGTGCCCGATGATCCACCGTGGTGAGTAAGCCCACTCTCGGGCGCTGCGCCGACTGTAGGTGACTCTGGTGTCGGGTCCGTTGTGGCATCCGTTCCAAAGTTGGCAGGCTTGACTTCTCCACCCTCTGGCGCCAGGTGAAGGTTCCCCAGCATCTGGGTGGTGTACTGGGCAGAGTACCTGTGCAGGTCTGCCATATGTGTCTGCACGATTGCCCGATATTTGCTGGTGATCACTGCGATCTGGGCCAGGGGATGCCCACTACCGCTGCGCAGGAGTTTTTCGATCTCGTCGTGCATAGCGGTATTGGCCTGTGCCATAAGCCGTTTCGTGCGCTCGACATCCGACGCGGCCTGGCCGATGAGCCTATTAGCGAGCTTTGAAGCGGCGGCGGACTCGTTGAGTAGTTGCTCCAATTTGGCGTAGGCAGAGTCGGCGGCGTCTGCTCCGATGCCTTGCCAAACTCCTTGGGTGAACACAGTATTTCGTGCAGTGTGAACGTCATCGGCCTGACCCTCACGTAATCTCTGGCGCTGTTCCTCGGCCTCCGCGCGGCTGTGCAACTCTGTTTCGGAATCCTCAGGCCAGACAAATGGCGGAAAGAGTACTGAGGCGAACAAACCTTGCGGTCTCGGATGATCACCCCCAAACCCTGACTGCGCACCGATGCTCGGTGCGCCTGCCAACAGCTTGGCCTTGGCGAATACGCCGAGCAGCTGCCCTGCTTGCTGCTTATTGCGCTCGACCCAGGAATCGGCCGAACCGGTCACTAGCGCCATGACTGTTACCGAGGGATCCCACATGCGTCGGCGAACGTGTCGATTGCGGCATTCGATATGTCTGTCAGGCGGTTGACTTCACTCGTTGGTGTTCCACCCATTGCGGCTGTGGTCACGTCCAACGTCGTATCGATATACCGGCGAGCTGCGGCTGCGACGTCTGGCGGCACCGCCGGACCGAGCGCGTGTTCCACAGCGATCGCACTTGTGACCGACTGTAAGTTCACAGGCACATTGATTTTGCCCTCCACGCGGAACCCACCTTGGCCCTCGTGGCCTACGGATGTCTCGAATACGTGGCAGACGTGCTGCTTGGCGCCAGCCACCTCGGTGCTGCTGAATTGCGGCGCTGAAGATGGCGGTGAAGTATGCGTCGGCGCAGCTGGTTTGCTGTCGTGCATGGTCAGGTAGGTGATGGCCGAGCCGGTGCCCACCGAAACCCCCACGGCCAGCAGCGCCGCCGCGGCCCAGGGCCAGCGGCGGCGGGGGTTGGGAGCGATGCCGCTTGCCGCTGGCGGCAGCGATGGTGGTACCGCGAACGGCGCCGGTGCTGGAGGAAGCGTCACTGGCGACGACGAAGCGGCGTTCCTGGACCATGGCGACGACATGTGCAGAGCCTCCTGTCAGCAGCTCAATGCGCTGGAATTCGCCACCTCGGTTGCCTCGACGGCGGCGACGCTCATTTCGCGATTCACCGAATTCGCAGTGGCGTGGGCCTGCACTTGTGCATCACGCACGGTGTGCACCATGTCGGCTGCGTGCAGGAGCGGCAGGGTGTAGCTGCCAACTCGTAGACCCGCAACCGTTGTAGGCGGCTGAGAGGCTGCGGAGGCATCTGCCTCAGTCAAACCAGCACGTGTAGCTGCGGGATCCATTTCGAACATGACTGGGAATGCTACCGGCGCTGACACGCTGATACATGGGTCGGTCAGCAAATTCATCTGCTCAACTAGGAGAGTAGTGCGGCCAGTCGCGGGTCGTCAGCCCAGGCCTCGCCGAAGATCCCGTGGGCACTGAACAAGCTCAGCGCGGGCGTGGCCACCCCGCTGAATCTGACTGGCGCGATCGAGCCGAAATTGAGCGTCAACGTCCATTGCTGCAAGTCCGGATGAAACTCCGTACAGTCCCCGAACCACAAGCTGACCAAGCCATGCGGGCGAGTGGCGCACAGCAACCGGTCGGTGGTCACGATCACCGAGCTGGTCTGGTGCCATCTCCACTGCGGTGCGGCTTGACGTTGTGCTGCCGCTTTGCGGCGGTGGTTGACCAGACCCTGGACCGCCAACGCGCCCACCATGACAGCCGGCCTGCCTGCCACGATCAACGGCATGGACGTGTAGTTGGCGTTCGTCCCGCAAAAACGGGCGTAGCCGACACTGGCGGTAACCAGCGCCGTCTCGCCGGGCTCGAGCACGGGTCCAAACACGCTCACCGGCGTCGGTGATAGGCCGGCGTGCAGTGCCGCCGCACACTGGCGGCTGTAGTGCCACCACTGCTCGGCCTCACTGAGGGTGCGCACGGGAGTTCGACGCTGCTGGCTGTCACGCACACTCGATGCGACCGGCGCTGCCGCGTTCTCGGAACGGCAGACGCGCACCGGGACGGCTGATGTGCAGGTGGCGGGAAGACGTTGTGGGCCCTTCGGCATCCCAGGGATGTCAAACATACCCAGACGTTAACCAAGCGGGCTGACACGCTAACTGTCTCGGAGTTCGGCCAAAATCTTGATCGCCTCGGCGCGTTCCTTATCGCCTAACCAGGGCAGCATCCAAATGAGCGCTTGTTCTATTTCCCGGGCGGCAGTGGTGAATTCTTCATCAAGTGCTGCCCTTGCAGCAGCATTCATCCCCTCGCGGTGCTCTGCGAATGAGCGCCGCATCCTCAGTATCCAGCGGGCCTTGTCAAAACGATCTACAGCTGCGGCCGGATCCGAGTCGGCGGTCGATGCGACAGCGGCAGGCATAGTGGTGCCACCTACCGGAATGGGGGTGCCGCCCGAGAGCACCGCATCGGTACTGCCCGGCGCCCAATTCAGTGCCCGGTCGAGTGCTTCGCGTGAACGGCGGCTGAGACGGTCTATTCGGTTGTTCTCGATATAGCGGATCGTGGTCACCGACAGTGGCCCGCGTTTGGCCATCTCGGGTTGTGTCAGGTCGAGGTGCTGCCGCCGAAGCCGCACCTCCCTCCCGAGACGCTCCCACGACATAACCAGCATTTTGCCCGACAAACCGTCAGACAGGGCGCTCATCCGTCATCTTCTTCTCCGTTCGCTGTCGGTTTGAGGTGAACCCCGTCCCGCGCCGGGACCGACGTCAAAAGCTGCCCTCACGTGCGGGTTTGCTCGAATTCCCTTCCCCGCGGGCGGGAATCCCCAGGTCGCCCCTCCGTCAAAAATGACGTTATGACCGTCATAACCGTCAGAACCGTCATATCCTCTGTTACATTGACGGTGCCTCGCGGGCCGACCAGCCCGGGACGCACGGGCCTGACGGCCCCTAACGAAACCGGCTGTGAGAACACGAACAGGGAGGATGCCCCATGACCACCCCAAGTAAGGCCCCGGCACCAACAGCGCCGGTAAGCCGCCTTCAGTTGCCGACGCCACCTGTGAGGGTCTTCCACAGCACTGAGGTCCAACTGCCCTGCCGCGAACGCGCAGAACTGTTCTTCAATCCGCACACCTACGCGAAAGCTCAGCGCTGGTGCGCCAGTTGCCCATTCCTGGGCCGGTGCGGTTATAACGCCGTGGCTACGCGCGCCACACACGGCGTCTGGGGCGGCATTGTCCTGCCAGGTCACTACCCGAGCCGGCTCGAGCCGATCTACGCACGCCTGGCCGCCCAGTTCGAGCGGCGCCGAACCCGTGAAATTGGCGACGCCCCGGTGGCCCCGCTGACCAACCTGCTGGCCCAGAAGGACGATGCGCACCAGGCGCTGGCCGGCGCCGCCGCGTAACAGCAATCTCCTGGTCCCCCCAGTGTTTGCGCAAAATTACGTTACGGCGCAATTTACCGTAATTGCAGTTCAGAGGCGTTTTGTAGGCACCGAAGCGCCCGGCGTGTCGAAGCTGATTCCACATCCATGGTGAAAGAGTCAAGGCCATGCCAGCTCATCACAAGGGCGAACGCAAGCAGTTCTCGGTCCGCCCACCCATCGAAGTTGTTCCGGTACTAGAAGCAATGTGGCGCGAATCGGGAGTCTCGTCGATCTCGCAATACCTCGCCGACCTCGTGACCATTCACGCGGGGCGACCCGACTTGGCTCGCGAACTCGGAAAGTCTCCCGCTCGGGAGGTACTACCCCTGGCGATGTAGACAACTCAGCTCCGACGCCTTGCCGGAGCCCAACATGACATCTGAATAGCGGGCACAGAGCACCCCCTGACATGACGAAGGCCCCGCCGAAGCGGGGCCTGTGTCTGAAGGTTCAAACCGAGTTGGCGCTCGGTTCTGGGTCTCCGGCCCATTTCCCCGAAAGGGACGTGTCTTGGTCGACTCGTCTCACGGTAGCGCATACCTCAGTGCTGTTCCAGCGCCGCACCGTGATTTCTGTGTCTTTTCGATTACACCGTCACCATCAACCGAATTCGCGGCGTCTCCGTACCGCGGTTGCACCCCCCAACAGCCACGCCGCGGCATTGCCAGCACGCGGCCGCGCGCCACCGCCCTGTTAACCGCAGGCTGCCATCGGGTTGCCGCCGCAGCTCTCACGCTAGATCCTGGCGAGGGCACCTACCGAGGCGTTCCATGCTGGACCGGAGGGGCCGCCAAATGGGCCCACTTCACCGTGCCCATCGCTTACGACCTGCGCTACACCGCGATCCGGCCAATGATGTGCAACGGCGGCGTCAGCCGCCAAGCCCTCGTCGCCGTGGCCGCAGCACGCGCCCGCTACGCCGATCACGCCACCGGCCGCAACAGCCGGCCCACCAACGAGCGCCTAGCCCGCGAAACCGGCTACACCGTTCGCACCATTCAGCGCGTCGACGAGGCACTGAAACTTCTCGGCGTGGCCACCGAAGTCCTTCGCGGCCGCCAACGCACCCGCGGTGAACGGTTCGCCTCCTACCGGGTCGGCGACCGCCGACGTGGCTGGGCCTCAGTGTGGGCGCTGCACGACAACCGCCAGCTAACCGCCGTTATCCACAGCGTGTCACCCCACCCGCTAAGCGGTCGTTTTTTGTCTACAAAAAACCGTTCTTCTCAACTCACTACCCGCAGACGCCGGCCCGGCGGCCGGCGGCAAGGCGGCGCGCAGCGCCGCCAAGGCCTAGACAAGGCAGGGCTAGCGCTGGCGAAGGCCTGGCGGGCACGGCCGGATTCGCCCCCATGGAGTCGGCGGCACTCCCCCGGTGCCTGGTCGCGAATCCTGGCCGCACCCGCTCAACACGGCTGGACGGCGCGCGACGTCAACCAGATGATCACCGACTGGCTCGGAGTGGGAAATTGGGCCGCCGACCGCCCGCACCGGCCAATTGGCTTACTCGCGACCATCTTTGCCTGGCACGGTCCAACAAATCTCGACGAGCGGCCTGCAGCCCTTGACGAGGCGCGGGAAGCCCAAGCTCTGCAAGCCCAAGCGCGCGCCCGCGCTGCGGCCGTCACCGAATTCGACGCCTCCCAGCGCGCCAAAGCGGTTGGCCGCCAGGCGTTGTCGAGCAGCCTAGGCCGAGTTGAGGTTCGCCGGATTCTGGACAACGCCGCCCAGCGGCGCCAGTCACCGCACAGCACATGGGGCAAAGCTATAGCCAGGCGCAACCGCGAGAGCGCTCAGCCGCGCTCGGGACCGCCAAGCACGCCACCACGTGATGACCCTGCATGAAATGCCTCAGGGTTAAGGGGTCTCGAGATCTTCAGCGATCGCTTGGATCTCACTCCACGGTGCATCGGAGCCGAAAAAGCGGTCCCACACCTTGCGCATCGCCTCACGCTGCTTGATACTCCCGTCCCGCAACTCGGCGCTGATCAGCTCCTCAAGCTCAACATGGGTGTACTGCGCTGGGGCGATGGGGTCAATGAACAAATCCCGCAAGTAACCATCCGCGTCGAACGCCGCGGCCACTACCTCGTTGTCAGACTCCTGCTGGGCAGCGCGCTGCATGGCGTCGTTGAACTGCGCCGTCCATGACTTCGCTTCTCTCAACCCGGATGTGACGATGTCGACGTATTCGTCGTCGGTCATTCCCGTCATTTCCCAGCTCCATCTTTTGTTCCACGCGCTTCCCGTCGGCCCTTCACCGGCTCGCTATTCGGTGGAACCGTCACCTTCAGTTCTCGGTCCTTATACAGCTGCTTATTGTCAGCCCCGCTGCCACCGCGGCCTGCGCCGCCGATCATCGGGGGCGCCATGGCGCCCATCGGAGTCCCTGCATTGGAAGCAGAAGCCGCCGGCACATTGGCGGCCGGGGCCGCAGTCATCGGGGCAGCCTCCACAGCAGGAGACGCCAAGACCGGAGGCGCACTTAACGATCCCTGCGCGCCGGCAGGTTCTGTGTCCCCCGGTTCCCCCCCACCGCTGTCCGGTGCGGCGTCATGGCCTCCCCCAGCAGGCGCCGGTGCCGGCTGCTCAGGTCCGCCCCCGCCACCCTGCTGCGGTGCACCACCGGACGGGCCGCTAAGACCGCTCATCATGGATGACGGCATCGCCTGCATGGGCGTGCTTCCCAAACCGCTGAGTCCGCCCAGTGCGCCGCCAACTCCACCTAGCGCGGTTCCGACCATTGCCGGCAGCAATGATGGCGCCGTACCAGCGGTATCCACCGACCCGGAGAGGTCGACATCCGGGTCCAGCGCGCTTGGCGGCCAGCTCGCGCCTGGCTTGAGTGAATCCTCACCCGCCCCCCTGGCCGCATCAACAGACTCCTGCGGGGCATCGGTTGGTGCTGCATCGGTCTTATGCGTCACGAGGTCATCGCTTGGGCCGTGCACGGCAGGATCAGCGTGCTGTGCTGGTTCCCAAGAAGGCGGGGCGGGTGGCGGAGAGGTCGAGGTAACCCCCGCAGAGAACGTGTAGTTCTTGAACCCATTGGCCGACTGCGAATACAACGCGCTCAACCGCACCTGAGAACGAGTCACTGCCGGCTGCAACCGCCCGCCGCTGCGGGTATTCGCGTCGTTGGCGGCCCGCAATTCGCGCTCTGCGGCAGTGACCGCCGACAACTTCGGGATCTCCGCCGCAGCCGTTCGGAACGCCTCGACATGCCCACTCGCGGTGGCTGAAAGGATGCTCAGGTACTGCGCGTGGCCTTCAAACCAGGTCTGCAGCGAACGCATCTGGCTCACGGCCGCATCAGCTGCAGCCGAATCCCACCCCTGCTGCGCCGTGGCGATCGCGGCGGCCAACTGCTCGGCCGCCCGCTCAAGCCGCTCCGACTCTCCCCGCAGGCTATCGGCAACGGTCTGCCAAGTCTGCGGACCAGGACCCGTGCGGCCACTATCAATCAGCCGGGCGATGTCGCGCGGCGACGCGGGAACTTCGCCGGCTGCCGCCGACGGCGGTGGCTGACCCCCGCCGAGCAACGCCGCCTCGTCTTGCACCGCGGCTGGTCGAGAAACCCCGCCGCCGGGACCCGACAGCCCGCCCGCGCCCAACGTCGCTGCCGATGCCGTCTCCTGCTCGTCATAGGCATCGGCCCCAGCCTCCAGCAACACCCCGAACTGCCGCGCCATCCGGGTCGCCACACTCGTGTACTGACGGGCAAGTGCGAGGTTAACCCCGAACCGTGTGCTGGCACCGACAGAAACAACGTCGGGAGCGCACGGCTGCACGTGATCGGAGCCCGGGGAGGCGCTACTGCCCGCTGCGTGCGCCCGTGACCCCGCGGCCCGAAGGGCGGCGGGGTCGGCCCGTAGCGATTCAGCCAACTACGTGCGAAGTGTTCGCTGGCTGGCTTCCTCAGACTCGGTGTAGGAGGCCAGACTGGCACGGATCTGTTGACCGACGCCTTCGCAGTGGCGACCCAGAGCATGTCCGGCCGCCGCACGAGCTTGCAACAGTTCCTGCAGCGCTGCCCCTACCGTCGAGGAGCCGATTCTGCCGAACATTGACCGGGCCTCGCTCAAAGTCGTGGGCGTGACGCTGAGTTCCTCGCGAATTCGCGGCCCCTCGGCTTCCCACCACTGTGCATGGTCGTGCCACTCTCCGACGTCGAGTCTCACCTCTGCAGCCACCGCGTTTCCACCTTCCCCAATTTGAACCTATTGTTTGCTAGCCAACCATGCGAAATGGCGTTACGCATCGTCGTAACCTCAGAAATCGATGGCAGACCGACGGAATTCGTCAACCTCGGCATGCGTCGGCCAAGCGTTGGATCTGGGAATCCCCATCAGCCCGTAATTCTCAGAGAGCCAATGATCGGCACGAGCTCGCATCATCGCAACGCGATACAGCCGCACGATCCGATCGGCGAGAACCTCCATCGGCCACGCCAGGGCTTCGGGCTCCAACTGCACACGCACCTGTTCACCGGAGCAACCAACCTCGACCAATACTGCGCCGTCCCGCGAGCACTCGATGACCAGAGGCTCGGACACAATCTGTTCCTCGCTGTCGGCCATCAGCCCTGTTTGCTCCTTCACCCGCACTTACCAATTACGTACCTGTCGCCCGCGGGGCGGGCGCTGCCGCGGTTGCTGTACCGGCCTGTTGAGCCGGGTCAACCCAACCTAAAAAGTCCGTCGTTGGCAATGCGCTCTGCGGCTGCAGCTGGCCGTCCAGCCAAATCTTCCCGTTTCCCATGAACATCACTGGCTCGCGAGTCTTGAACTGAGCAACCGTGCCCGGCAACAAGTGGCTCGGGTCAGCAGGCTCGGTGACCGGGGTGCCCGGCGGCGGCAACGAGACGTGAGATCCTTTCCACGCGTCAGTAACCGACGTCCCATTCACCACCGCACGCACAGCGGCTGCATGCTGTGCCGATGTGGTGGTCACCGGCGAACCGTCAGGCATCTGCACGACCAAAGACGGGTCACCGCCAGCGGTGGCAGGTACAGCCCCAGATAACGCCGCCGTTGTCGCAGCCGGGGTAACTGAGGCCTCCGGATTCTTGTCCTTGCTGCCCCTTTCCTCACCAGCAGCTTCAGCAGGCTTGCCCGCCGAATCCTTGCCGTGGCCATCGTCAAAATCTGTCGACTTCGCGCCCTCACGTGGGGCCTCATCCTTGAAACCGTCCCCCACACCCGCACCGGCCATCTGACCAGCCAGCGGCGCCATCCCCATCGCGGCAGCCGGCAGCGAGCTCGCCAACCCGCCCAGCGAACCCGGGATCGAACTCATGCCCGCCAAGGCCGGCCCGAGCATCGACATCGGATCGCCCAGTCCACCCAGACCGCCAGGCACACCCATCCCAGCCAACGGGTCAGTCAGACCACCTCCCCCACCTG
>NZ_LKTM01000029.1 GCF_001417955.2 Mycobacterium gordonae
CACCCGAGCCGCCCAGCAGCCCGGCATCGCCACCCCTGCCGCCGATGCCGCCCGAGCTGATGCCGAACCCCGCGTCGCCGCCGGCGCCACCGCCAGAGAGCGGGCCGAGCAGTCCGCCCGTTCCACCGGCCCCGCCGGTGCCACCGATGCCGATTCCAGTGAGGCATAGGCCGCCAACGCCACCCCGTCCACCGGCGCCGAACAGGCCGCCGGCGCCGCCGGCGCCCCCGACCCCACCGATGCCGCCGACCCCACCGAGGAAGTTGTGCCCACCTCCACCCATGCCGCCGATTCCGCCATTACCGGAAATCCATCCACCGGCGCCACCGGCGCCGCCCGTTCCGCCGGTGCCGGTCGGAGGCGCAGCGCCGCTCCCACCGTTGCCTCCGGTGCCGAACAGCCCGGCTGCCCCGCCCGCGCCGCCGTTCAGTCCACTGCCACTCTCTGCCGCTCCGCCGGCACCGCCATCACCGAGCAGCCATCCGCCGGCAGTGCCGTCAGCCCCGCTACCCGCCGCACCTGGTGTGCCGTTGCCGATCAACGGGCGTCCGGTCAGCGACTGCACGGGCGCGTTGATCGCGCGGAGTATCTGCTGCTGCACGACGTGCACCGGGTCGCCACTGGGCAAGGCGTTGAAGCCGTCCAGACCCAGCACCGTCCCACCGGTACCGCCGGTGCCGGCGACCGTACCGGTGCCGGCATTGCCGCCGTTGCCGATCAGTACCGCATCTCCGCCATTGCCGCCGTTGCCGGCGTTGCCGATGCCACCCTCGCCGCCGGCGCCGCCGGCGCCGCCGTTGCCGAACAGCAGGCCACCGTGGCCGCCGTCACCACCTGTGCCACCCGGGCCGCCATATCCCCATACGCCCCCGCCGCCGAAGCCACCGGCGCCGCCGCTTCCACCGAAGCCGATCAGACCGCCGCTGCCGCCGGACCCGCCGGCACCGCCGCCGTTGAAGTAGCTGGATCCGCCGTCCCCGCCATCGAGCCCGCTGCCGGGGGCCGCGTTCGCGCCGTTGCCGATCAGCGGCCGCCCGGTGGCCGCCTGAATCGGCGTGTTGACGGCGTCCAGCACCGACTGCAGAGGCGAGACATTGGCCGCCTCGGCTCTGGCGTAGCTGTCGGCACTCGAATTGAGGGTCTGCACAAACTGGTCGTGAAACGTCATCAGCTGCGCGCTCAGCCGTTGATAGGCCCGCCCATGCCCGGAAAACAGCTCGGCCAGCGCCGCCGAGATCTCATCGGCGCCCGCGGCCACCACCGAAGTTGTCGCGGACGCTGCCGCCGCGTTCGCCGACAGCAGCGACGAACCGATCCGCGACGCGTCAGTTGCTGCTGCCGCCACCGCCTCTGTGCCAGCCAGTACGTACGACATCGCCTGCATCCCCTTTGCGCCAGTGCGGCCGGTACTCCGGTTATCACCGTTGCTCAGCAGGGACCGCTGCACCCTCGGTCAAGAGGCGGGTTCGCGGTACGAACTTTCTTCCCCCTATTGGGGGAGCACGACTTACTCAGAGCGACCGAGCGCACCCAGCACCAGGCGCAGCACCTGCACCGCACCCGCCTTGTCCAGTGGATCGTTGCCGTTGCCGCACTTGGGCGACTGCACACACGAAGGGCAACCGTTCGGGCACTCACACGCCTGGATCGCCGCGGCGGTGGCCCCCAGCCAGGTGGCGGCCCGGTGGAAACCGCGTTCGGCGAACCCCGCCCCGCCCGGATGGCCGTCATAGACGAACACCGTCGGCAGACCGTCGGGACCGAGCGCGGTGGACAGCCCGCCGATATCTCCGCGGTCGCAACTTGCCACCAACGGCAGCAGTCCGATGGCGGCATGTTCTGCGGCGTGCAGCGACCCCGGCACGCGCGGCAACTCAATGCCGTTGCGCTCCAACGCCTCCGGATCGATGGTGTACATCACCGCCATCGTCGGCAGCGAATGCTGCGGCATGCTGAGTTCGACGAAGTCGATCACTTCGCCGTTGCCGCGCCGGCGCAGATACCCGACCACCTGATGGGTGACGGTCACCGGCACCAGACCCAGGGTGACCGGCCCGAAGACGGCACGCTCGCCCTGCCCGGTCACCGCGATGTCGGTGATCTCCCGCGCGAACGTGGCGTATCCGGGATCCTCGGCGTGGACGAACGCGATGCCCTCCTCGAGATCGAGAGAGTCGACGACGTAGCTCTCGCCCTGGTGCAGATAAACCGCGCCCGGATGGATGGAGGCCGGAGCCTGCCCGACGCCGGTGTTGCCCAGCAGGCGCCCGGTGTCGGATTCGACGATCACGATCTGACCACCGATGGAACCCCGAATATCAACCGCACCATGGGGTTCCATCCCTGGCGCTGGAAAATACCTGCTGCCCCGCCGTTTCAGCAGTCCGTCGTCGACCAGTCCCTCGGCCACCTCCACCGCGTCCAGCGACCGTACCTCGGCCTCCTCGAGCGGCAGTTCGGTTGCCGCGCAGAGCAGCTGCGGACCCAGGATGTAGGGGTTGCGCGGGTCGATGACGACGCGTTCGACCGGCTTGTCCAGCAACGCGGAGGGGTGGTGCACGAGGTAGGTGTCCAACGGGTCGTCGCGGGCGATGAGCACCACCAGCGCACCCTGGCCGCGCCGCCCCGAGCGCCCGGCCTGTTGCCAGAACGACGCGACCGTTCCGGGAAACCCGGCCAGCACCACCGCGTCCAGGCCCGCGATGTCGACTCCGAGCTCCAGCGCATTGGTCGTGGCGACCCCCCGCACCCGGCCTTCGGCCAACGCGTTCTCCAGCGCCTTGCGGTCCTCGGCCAGGTATCCGGCGCGGTAGGACGCCACCGTCGAAACCAATTGTGGCGCCGTGTCACTCAGGCGCGCTTGTGCGCCGAGCGCCGTCAGCTCTGCCGCCCGTCGCGACCGCACGAACGTCAAAGTCTGGGCGCCCTCGACCATCAGGTCGGCCATCACCCGGGATGCCTCGGCGCCCGCCGACCGTCGAACCGGGGCCCCGTTCTCGCCCACCAGGTCGGTCAGCAGGGCCGGCTCCCACAAGGCGACGGTGCGGGCCCCCTGGGGCGAGCCGTCCTCGGTGACCTCGGTCACCGGCTGGCCGATCAGCTCGGTCGCCGTGGTACCGGGGGAATCTGTTGTGGCGCTTGCGAAGACGACAGTAGGGTAGGACGAATAGCGCGCGCACAGGCGTAACAGCCGACGCAGCACCATCGCTACGTTCGAACCGAAAACACCTCGGTAGTAATGACATTCGTCGACCACCACGAACTTCAGGCCGCGTAACAACACCGCCCACCGGGCGTGGTTGCGCAGGATCGACAGGTGGATCATGTCGGGATTGGAGAAGATCCAGCGCGAGCGCTCGCGGGCGAAGCGCCGCACTTCGGTGGGGCTGTCGCCGTCGTAGGCAGTGGGCGCGACGTCGGTCAGGGCAGCGGTGGTGACCAATGCCTGGGCGGCGCGCAATTGATCGTGGCCCAGCGCCTTGGTGGGGGACAGATAGAGCACCCGGGCCCGCGGATCACTGGCCAGGGCGTTCAGCACCGGCAGCTGATAAGCCAGCGACTTGCCCGACGCGGTGCCGGTGCTGACCACCACATGACGACCGGCGTGCGCCAGCTCGGCCGCCTGCACCTGATGCGACCACGGCGCCGCGATTCCCCGGTCGGTGAATGCGCGCACCACCTCGGGCCGTGCCCAGTCCGGCCAGCCCTGTGGCCGGCCGGGGCGGGGCGGCAGTTCGGCGGTGTGACGCAGCGGTTGCTCCTCGACCGCGGTCCCGGCAAGCGCGGCGGCAAGCAGCTCACTGCCGAAACTCGCCATCAGCTACCTTTCTCGGCCCCGTCGCGGCCGGGTACGGCCCCGGGTGATGACGCTGACGTAAATTGAGCCGCCATTCGGCGGTCCGTCTGGGCCTAGAGACTGTCGCCGACGCGTTGAACATGGTTGACTGAGTGCGGTCGCAGCTTCTGTGTTCGTGTAAAACTTTCGCAGGATCGACGTTGCGGTCGCGGTTCCTGCGAGGTTATCTGTCGGGTGAAGTTCCGGCGACTCCGCGAGGTATGGCGGTCGCGGCTGGCCCGGGGCATCGAAAGGCGGCGCCCCGCACCCAGAAAGAAAAGGAAAGATCGAGAGATGCCACAGGGAACTGTGAAGTGGTTCAACGCGGAGAAGGGCTTCGGCTTCATCGCCCCCGAAGATGGATCCGCGGATGTGTTTGTCCACTACACGGAGATCCAGGGGACGGGCTTCCGCACCCTCGAAGAAAACCAGAAGGTCGAGTTCGAGATCGGCCACAGCCCTAAGGGCCCCCAGGCCACCGGAGTCCGCTCGCTCTGATTCGAGCAGATTCCCAAACGGAACCCCCGGAGCAGTCCGGGGGTTTTCGTTTCTGGGGCACCGGTACCGGACCGCCGCGCCGACGCGGACCCGCCGTGGGCCCGCTCGCTGGCCTACTGTCTGTGGCGTGAGCCAGCTTTCCTTCTTCGCCGCGGAGTCCGTGCCGCCCGCGGTCGGGGACTTGTGCGGGCTGCTGGCGGCACCAGGCCAGATAGTGCTGGTGGGCGCCGGTGCGAGGCTCTCGGTGGTCGTCGACGAATCCTGGCGCGCTTCGGCGTTGGCTGACATGATCCGGGAGGCCGGCCTGGTTGCCGAGATCACCCGGACCGACGAAGACCACCCGTTGGTGCGGACGGCGGCGGACCCCGCACTGCGCAGCATCGCCACCGAATGGACGCGAGGCGCGGTGAAGACGGTTCCGCCGCGCTGGGTGCCGGGACCGCGCGAGCTGCGCGCCTGGACCCTGGCGGCGGGCAGCCCGGAAGCTGACCGTTATCTGCTCGGGCTGGACCCGCACGCGCCGGACACCCATTCACCGCTGGCATCGGCTCTGATGAGGGTCGGGATCGCGCCCACTTTGATCGGTACCCGCGGTGCCCGCCCAGCGCTTCGGATCAGCGGCCGACGGAGGTTATCGCGCCTGGTAGAGAACGTCGGAGAGGCCCCTGACGGACCCGGTGCGGCAGCACATTGGCCCCGCGTCTGAGGGCCGGTCGCGACCCCCGCCCCGGCGGGCCGGTTTGCGCAGGCCCGCCCAAGGGTGCGAAATTGTCAGTTGCCCGCGGGGCGACGATATGGCGGCGTACCTATGGTTGACCGGAAAACCGGAATATCAGGGAGCCGCCCTGTCATTGTTTCTGCGAGACGGTTCCGCCCAGGAGCCGGCATAGGAGATGGAGCGTAGTTGGTTGACCGGGCCCCCAGGAGGGCTAGCAGCGGCAGAAACGGCAGCACCCGGCGACTCGTGATCGTGGAGTCGCCCACCAAGGCGCGCAAACTCGCCGGATACCTGGGATCCAATTACATCGTCGAGTCGTCTCGAGGGCACATCCGCGACCTGCCCCGGGCGGCTGCCGACGTGCCCGCGAAGTTCAAATCCGAGCCATGGGCACGGCTGGGGGTGAACGTCGACGCCGACTTCGAACCGCTCTACATCATCAGTCCGGAGAAGAAGAGCACGGTCACCGAGCTGAAAGGCCTGCTCAAGGACGTCGACGAGCTCTACCTGGCGACGGATGGTGACCGCGAGGGCGAAGCGATCGCCTGGCACCTGATGGAGACCCTCAAGCCGCGGGTCCCCGTCAAGCGGATGGTCTTCCACGAGATCACCGAACCGGCCATTCTCGAGGCCGCCGAAAACCCCCGCGACCTGGACATCGACCTGGTCGACGCGCAGGAGACCCGCCGCATCCTGGACCGGCTGTACGGCTACGAGGTCAGTCCGGTGCTGTGGAAGAAGGTGGCGCCCAAACTGTCGGCGGGCCGGGTCCAGTCAGTGGCGACCCGCATCATCGTGCAGCGCGAACGCGACCGGATGGCTTTCCGCAGCGCGTCCTACTGGGACATCCTGGCCAGGCTGGACGCCAGCGTGTCCGACCCGCAGGCGCAACCGCCCACCTTCGCCGCGCGCCTGACCAACGTGGACGGCCTTCGGGTCGCCACCGGCCGCGACTTCGACTCACTGGGCGTCTTGCGCAAGGCCGACGAAGTGGTCGTGCTCGACGAGGCGGGCGCGACGGCGCTGGCCACCAACCTGCAGGGTGCGCAGCTCAGCGTCGCCTCGGCCGACGAGAAGCCGTACACCCGCCGTCCGTACCCGCCGTTCATGACGTCGACGCTGCAGCAGGAGGCCGGCCGCAAGCTCCGGTTCTCCTCCGAACGCACGATGAGCATCGCGCAGCGGCTGTACGAGAACGGCTACATCACTTATATGCGTACCGACTCCACGACCCTGTCGCAGTCGGCCATCACCGCCGCCCGCAACCAGGCGCGGCAGCTCTACGGCGAGGAGTACGTGTCGCCGTCGCCGCGCCAGTACACCCGCAAGGTGAAGAACGCCCAGGAGGCGCACGAGGCCATCCGGCCCGCCGGCGAGACGTTCGCTACCCCGGATGCCGTGCGCCGCGAGCTCGACGGTGACGAGTTCCGGCTCTACGAGCTGATCTGGCAGCGCACCGTGGCCTCGCAGATGGCCGATGCGCGGGGCACCACGCTGAGCCTGCGGATCGAAGGCCGCGCCGGTGAGCAGCAGGTGGTGTTCTCCGCGTCCGGGCGCACGCTGACCTTCCCGGGCTTCCTCAAGGCTTACGTGGAAACCGTCGACGAATTGGCGGGAGGCGAGGCCGACGACGCCGAGCGCCGGCTGCCCAACCTGACGCCGGGGCAGCGGCTGGCCGCCATCGAGCTGACACCGGACGGCCACTCCACCAACCCGCCCGCGCGCTACACCGAGGCGTCGCTGGTGAAGGCGCTCGAGGAGCTGGGCATCGGCCGCCCGTCCACCTACTCGTCCATCATCAAGACCATTCAGGACCGCGGCTACGTGTACAAGAAGGGCAGCGCCCTGGTGCCGTCCTGGATCGCCTTCGCGGTGATCGGGTTGCTGGAACAGCATTTCGGCCGGCTGGTCGACTACGACTTCACCGCGGCGATGGAGGACGAGCTCGACGCTATCGCCTCCGGCAATGAGCGACGTACCAACTGGCTCAACAACTTCTATTTCGGCGGCGACCACGGGGTGCCCGACTCGGTGGCCCGCTCCGGCGGCCTGAAGAAGCTCGTCGGTGTCAACCTTGAAGGCATCGACGCTCGAGAAGTCAACTCCATCAAGGTGTTTGACGACGCCGAGGGCCGCGCCGTCTACGTGCGCGTGGGCAAGAACGGGCCGTACCTGGAACGCACGGTGACCGGTGACGACGGTGAACCGACCCCGCAACGGGCCAACCTCAACGACTCGCTGACTCCCGACGAGCTGACCCTGGAAGTGGCAGAGGAGCTTTTCGCCACTCCCCAGGAGGGACGGGTACTGGGCGTGGACCCGCAGACGGGCCACGAGATCGTGGCCAAGGACGGCCGATACGGGCCGTACGTCACCGAAGTGCTGCCGAAGTCCGAGGGCGACGACGGCGGTGCCGGGGCCGGGGCGAAGAGGGGCAAGAAACCCACCGGACCCAAGCCGCGCACCGGTTCGTTATTGCGCACCATGGACCTTCAGACGGTGACTCTCGAGGACGCGCTGAAGCTGCTGTCGCTGCCGCGGGTGGTCGGTGTAGACCCCGCCTCCGGCGAGGAGATCACCGCCCAGAACGGGCGCTACGGCCCATATCTGAAGCGCGGCACCGATTCTCGTTCCCTGGCGACCGAGGACCAGATGTTCACCATCACCCTCGACGAAGCGCTCAAGATCTACTCCGAGCCCAAACGTTCGGGGCGCCAGGCGGCTTCGGCGCCTCCGCTGCGCGAGCTGGGCAACGACCCGGCTTCGGGCAAGCCGATGGTGATCAAGGACGGCCGTTTCGGCCCGTATGTCACCGACGGCGAAACCAACGCGAGCCTGCGTAAGGGCGATGACGTCCTGTCGATCACCGACGAGCGGGCTGCCGAGTTGCTGGCCGACCGGCGGGCCCGCGGGCCGGTGAAACGGACCGCGAAGAAAACCGCCCGCAAGGCTCCGGCCAAGAAGGCTCCGGCCAAGAAGGCCGCCAAGCGGAGCTAGCGGCTCACGTCGCTGGATACCTCTTGCGAATCGCGGGCACCGGCTTCCGGCTCGGCCAGTTTCAAGGGGCGCGCCAACTGGGTGGGCGCGGCGCGGCCGCGCAGAAACACCACCTCACCCACGTCCCAGCACAGGGCCTCGGCGTCCAGCGCGCCGCTGACCGCGATCGCGGACGCCAGCACGTGGCCAGCCTCGAGCTTGGCCAGCTCGGTGAGCCGGGCGGCCTCATTGACCGGGTCGCCGATGACGGTGTACTCGAAGCGCGCCTGCGCCCCGATGTGGCCGGCGATGGCGCGGCCCGCTGAGACGCCGATGCCGAACTCCGCGGATCCCAGCACCGGGATGAGCTCGTCGTGCAACTCGCGGGCGGCGGCCAGCGCGGCACCCGCGCCGTCGGGGTGCTCGATCGGGGCGCCGAAGATCGCCAGCGCGGCGTCGCCCTGGAACTTGTTGACGAACCCGCCGTGCCGGCCGACGGTGTCCACCACCACCCGGAAGAACTCGTTGAGCAGGTGCACCACCTCGACCGGCGGTCGTGACGCGGCCAGCTGGGTGGAGCCGACCAGGTCCACGAACAGCACCGCGACGTCGCGCTCCTGGCCGCCCAGCTCGGTACCCCGTTCGAGCGCCCGCCGGGCCACGTCCTCGCCCACATAGCGGCCGAACAGGTCGCGAAGCCGTTGCCGTTCGGACAGGTCGCGCACCATGTCGTTGAAGCCGGACTGCAGCAGGCCCAGCTCACTGGCGTCATAGATCTGCATGTGCGCGTTGTAGTTGCCGCGCTGCACCTCCGAGAGCGCCCAGCGGAGCTGGCGCAGCGGGTCGGCGATCGACATGGACACCAGCAGCGTGCTGGCCGCCCCGATGCCCAGGGCCGCCAGGGCCAGCAGCAGGATCGGGTTGAACAGCTTCTCCGGGGAGGCGTGCAGTAGCGCGATCTTGTCGGAGACGACCGCCAGGACGATCGCCAGCAGCGGGACGGCCGTGGACAGCACCCAGGTCAGCATCAGGCGCAGGATGACGCCGGGCGCCTGCACGCTCTCGGGTACGCCGCTGCGCAGCGCGGCGACGGCGACGGGACGGAGCACCCGTTCGGACTGCAGGTAGCCGATGATCGCGGTAGCGGTGGCGCCCAGCGCGGTAGCGACCACCACCACCGGCGCGGCCTGGCGGGCCACCGACCAGCTGGCCATGATGAATACGATGCTCCCGACCGCCCAGGACGCCGCGCTGGTCAAGGTGCGGTAAAAGGGCATGCGCAGAGCTCGCGTGCGGGCCAGTTCGGTGGTGGACGGGTCGGCTTCGACCAGCAGATTGTCGCGGCGTTGCCACCGGAACACCGGGACCAGAAGCTTCAGATTCCAGGCGAACCCGGCGAAGAACAGGAAGATCACCGAGCTGATGAAGATCGCGACGTTCAGCGGCGGCAGGTCACCCAGCTCGATCCGGTCGCGCGGCGGCAGGCCGTAACGCAGAAACCCGAGCACGAACAGGCCTCCGATGATGTCGGCCTGCAGCATGCTCAGCGAAAACACGGGCCACGGCGTGCGCACCACCCAGCGGGCGAATGCGCTGATTCGCCGGGGGAGTGTCGCTGCCGTGGTCACGCACCCACCGTATCGGTCACCGGGGACTCGTCGGAAACTAAAAATATCCCCGGCACGTCGCGCGACGTGGGCGAAAGTTGCCGAAAGATCACGGATTTATCGCAAAACGGATGCTGATCGGTCTCTGTCGGGAGCCCTCACTACTGTTGCCGATGATGACCGGGGTGTTTACGCGGCTGGTAGGCCAGCAGGCGGTGGAAGCCGAACTGCTCGCCGCCGCCAGGTCCGCACGCGGTGATTCCCCTCACAACGTGCCGGGCGAAGGACATATGACACATGCCTGGCTGATCACCGGTCCGCCGGGTTCGGGTCGTTCGGTGGCCGCCCTGTGCTTCGCGGCGGCGCTGCAGTGCACGTCAGACGGCGAACCGGGGTGCGGGAGCTGCCGCGCCTGCACGACGACGATGGCGGGCACCCACGCCGACGTCAGGCGGGTCATTCCCGAGGGCCTGTCCATCGGCGTCGACGAGATGCGCGGCATCGTCCAGGTCGCGTCCCGGCGTCCCACCACCGGTCGTCACCAGATCGTGGTGATCGAGGACGCCGACCGGTTGACCGAAGGTGCCGGCAACGCCCTGTTGAAGGTCGTCGAGGAACCGCCGCCGTCAACGGTCTTCCTGCTGTGCGCACCTTCGGTGGACCCCGAGGACATCGCCGTCACCCTGCGCTCCCGGTGCCGGCACGTGGCACTGGTGACACCACAGACCGAGGCGATCGCACAGGTGCTGATCGACGGCGACGGCCTGGACGCCGACACCGCCGGCTGGGCAGCGTCCGTCAGCGGCGGGCACGTCGGGCGGGCGCGCCGGCTGGCCACCGACCCCGAGGCCCGGCAGCGTCGTCAGCAGGCGCTGGAGCTGGTTCGCGACGCCGCGCGGCCGGCCCGCGCCTACACCGCCGCCGAGGAACTGGTGGCCGCGGCCGAAGCCGAGGCGCTGGCACTCACCGCTGGACGGGCCGAGGTCGAGACGGAGGAGTTGCGCACCGCGCTGGGAGCCGGTGGCACCGGGAAAGGCGCGGCTGGGGCGATGCGCGGTGCCGCGGGGGCGATCAAGGACCTGGAGCGACGGCAGAAATCCCGCCAGACCAGGGCCTCGCGCGACGCCCTGGACCGGGCGCTGATCGACCTGGCCACGTATTTCCGGGACGCGCTGGTGGTCTCGGCGCACGCGGGTCATGTCCGCGCGAACCACCCCGACATGGCCGAGCGGGTGGCGTCGCTGGCCGGCCACGCCACCCCCGAGCGGCTGCTGCGCTGCATCGAAGCCGTGCTGGAATGCCGTGAAGCCTTGGCGATCAACGTCAAGCCCAAGTTCGCCGTCGACGCCATGGTTGCCACCATCGGTCAGCAACTGCGTTAGACTCGTGCCGCCCGCGAGGGCACGCCGCCTTAGCTCAGTCGGTAGAGCGATTCACTCGTAATGAATAGGTCAGGAGTTCGATTCTCCTAGGCGGCTCCACGGCTCCACCTCCCACGCCGGATTCATCAAAATGCCGGATGCGCCGGTTTCTGACGTCCATAATCAGGATTCGTTCCGACGGGTCGGGGGAGGACACCGAATGTCGCAGCTGGTCGTGGCGCCAGGGTTGCTGACGACGGCGACAGCGGACGTCAACGGCGTTGCCTCGGGCCTGGACGCGGCGCGGCTGGCCGCTGCCCGGCCGACCACCGCCCTTGCCGCTGCCGCGGCCGATGAGATCTCGACGGCGGTGGCAGAGCTGTTCGCCGGATACGGACAGCAGTTTCAGGCGCTGGGTGTGCAAACCCGAACGTTGCTGCAGCAGTTCGGGCAGTCGATCCAGGCGGCCGCGGAGTCGTACGCCGCTGCCGAGGCCACGAACTCGGCGCTGATGGATGCGACCGGGTTCATCCGCCGCCAGTTCGCCATCTACGACTTCAGCGACCCGCGCGGCTGGGCCGCGTTGATCCTGGACTACACCTGGGGCGCCCCGGGCACGGCACTGGGCTACGGCGTGCAGATCGTCAACGAGTTCACGCCGAACTCCAACTACGACCCGGCGCTGAGCGCACTGGCCGGTTCGCACGTCTACCGCGGCGGTATCGGCCTGTCCGGGTATGCCACCACGTTCGGCAACGTCACCAGCAATCTCGGCTACAGCCCGAAGGCCGCGGACCTCATGCTCAACCACGAAGCACTGCATGTCTGGCAGAACAGATTGTTCGGCCCGCTGTTCTCGGCCAGCTACTCCGCCTGGACCACCGGCGGCACCCTCGTCGCAAACGGGTACTGGTTGCTGCACCCCGAAGAAGACTTGTCCCGCGTAATCGCGACGATCGCTTACTACGACAATCCCTGGGAGACATGGGCTTACCGCAACGACCACGCCTGGCCCCCGCCCGGGGCGATTCCCGCGCTGCTCTGGCCCTCCTAGGCGAACTCGGGCCGGCGTTTGTTGAGGAAGGCGTCGATGCCCTCCTGGCCGTCGGCGCTACCGGCGCATGCCGCGATCGTCCGCCCTTCGATCTCCATCTGTTCCTCCAGGCCGTTGCTAAAACTGAGCAGCAGCAGCTTTTTCACCGATGAACTGGAAAGTTTTGCGGCAGAACTCATTTGCGCGACCAGCCCGTCAGCGCGGTCGGCCAGCGTGTCATCGGGCACCACCTCGGTGACCAGTCCCCACTGCGCCGCTTCCGCGGCCGAGAGCCGCCGGTTGGTCAACATCAGTTCTTGGGTGCGCCGCACCCCGACCAGCCGCGGCAGGTAGTACGACGAACTGCCGTCGGGGCTCAGCCCCGCCTTGGTGTAAGCCATCGTGAAGCTCGCTGATTCCGCGGCCAGCACGAGATCGCCGATCAGCGCGAGGCTGAATCCGGCTCCGGCCGCCGCTCCGTTGACGGCGACGATGAGGACCGCGTCCATGCGGGCGAACGTCGAGACCGCCCGGTGCAGGTCATCGGCCAGGCCCTTCACGAATCGGCCCGCGCCCAGCGGCGAGCGTGCCATGGCGCCCAGATCCCCTCCGGCGCAGAAGAACCGGCCGTTGCCGGTGAGTAGCACGACCTTCGTCCCGGCGACATCGCAGCGGCTCGCCGCATCCATCAATTCACGGCCCATCACATCGTTGATGCTGTTCGCCGCGTCCGGCCGGTTGAGCGCGATCCGTGTCACAGGCCCGTCTTGGGCGAAGTCGAGGGTCTCGTAGCGAGTCATGCCTGGGATGCTAGCCAGGCCGGGATAGCTCAGCCGTTGGGCCCGGGCAGGCCGACCGCGCCGAAGACGACGCCCTTCGCGCCGCCGGGCCCGCCGGTTCCGCCGGACGGGACGCCGAATGGCGGGCTGGGCACGCCACCGGCCCCACCGTTGCCGCCGGTGCCGATCACCTTGGCGGAGCCACCGGCCCCCCACTGCGCCGCTTCCGCGGCCGAGAGCCGCCGGTTGGTCAACATCAGTTCTTGGGTGCGCCGCACCCCGACCAG
>NZ_LKTM01000030.1 GCF_001417955.2 Mycobacterium gordonae
CGGACTGCTCGTCGGCAATGGCGGCATCGGTGGCATCGGTGGCGGCGCTGGTTCGGGCGGAACCGGCGCCACCGGTGCCGCCGATTCCGCCCGGCTGGCCGATACTGCTGCCGTTAGAGCCCGTACCCCCGGGTGCGCCGATCGGGCCATCGGCCCCGCGAGTGCCTGGTGCCGCCGGGCTGAGCAGCGGCGGGCTGGGGTTGATGCCGTCGGCGCCCACGGCGCCGGCACCGCCAGCGCCGCCGGCCCCGCCTTGGCCCCAGAAGACCGCTCCACCGCCCGAGCCGCCCTTACCGCCGAAACCTCCTGCCAGGACGGCGTTTCCACCGTTTCCTCCGGCGCCGCCGTCGCCGCGCAACAGACCGCCCGCACCTCCGTTGCCGCCGGCCGCGCCGGGCGCGCCCTCGCCGCCGGATCCGCCGTTGCCCAACAGCCCGGCAGCACCACCGTTGCCGCCGGCGCGGTGACCAGCGCCGCCCGAGCCGCCGTTGCCGCCGTTGCCGAACAGCAGGCCGCCGGCCCCGCCGTCTTGGCCAGTCCCCGGTGCCCCGTCGGTGCCGTTGCCGATCAGCGGCCGCCCCAGGAGCGTCTGGGTGGGCGCATTGACAACGGCGAGCAGATCCTGTTCCAGGATTTGCAGCGGCGAGGTGCTGGCGGCTTCGCTGCCGGCGTATGCGCTGCCGGCGGCCGTCAGGGTGTCGACGAATTGCTGGTGGAATGCCGCCAGTCGGGCACCCACCGCCTGGTATGCCTGCCCGTGCTCGGTGAAAACCGCAGCGATCGCGGCGGACACACTGTCCTCGGCCGCCGCCACCACCTGCGTAGTCGCGCCCGCCGCCGACGTTCGCGCGGCCTCCAGACCCGCCCCGATTCCAGCCGCATCCGTGGCCGCGGCAACCAACGCCTCTGTTGAGACCAGCAGCGACGCAGCAGCCACAGCGACCATCCCTCTCGAGCCCGAAACTGGGGGATCTGGTGTTAAGGCCGTCAGATTACTCGGGATCCACGGCACGCATTGCCGTGTTCGCAGTCTTGCAAAATTAGGGCAGCCTTGCCTATGCTGAATTCGGTCGAGCGAAGACGGCCGCGGAGAGTCCTGAGGGCTGCAGCGACCCCGCGCCTCCTCGATCGGCGAGCCCCGTGCCATGCGTACGGGGCTCGCCTGTTTTCCGGGACCGGTCCGCCCACGGTGTAGACACAAGACGTGTCATCAGTGCCTGATCAGGAATTCGTTGCACCCTTCGACAGCGAGTTGGGTCTGCAGTTCACCGAACTGACCCCCGACGGCGCCCGCGCGCAACTCGAGGTCAAGCCGAAATTGCTGCAGCCGATGGGCATCGTGCACGGCGGCGTCTACTGCTCGATGATCGAGAGCATGGCGAGCGTGGCCGCCTACACCTGGTTCAACACCAACGGGGCCGGCGGAAACGTGGTCGGCGTCAACAACAGCACCGACTTCCTGCGCGCCATCAAGTCGGGAACGGTGTACGGCAAGGCCGAGCCCATCCACCGTGGCCGCCTGCAACAGCTGTGGCTGGTCACCATCACCGACGACGACGACCGCGTGGTGGCGCGGGGCCAGGTGCGCCTGCAGAACCTGCAAGCCTGACAGCGGCCGACCGCTTGACCGGCTAGCTGGCTTTTCGTGCGACGGCCCCGGAACTCTGCGCCTCGGCGGCCGCCTCGGCAAGTTGTTCCAGGCGCGTTCGCGCGAACGCCTGCTGATCGGTGATGGTCAGCTGGCCGCGCCGGGTGCTCAGGAAGGTCACGATCCACGACAGCAACGTGGCGACCTTGGTCTTGAAACCGACCAGGTAGACCAGGTGCAGCACCAGCCACATCAGCCAGGCGATGAACCCGCTGAATTCGAGCGGACCGATCTTGGCGACCGCGGAGAACCGCGACACCGTAGCCATCGAGCCTTTGTCGAAGTACTGGAACGGCTCCCGCTCGGCCGGGTCGGCGCCCTTGAGTTCGGCCTTGATGTTGTTGGCGACGTACTTGCCGCCCTGGATGGCGCCCTGCGCGACGCCGGGCACACCCTCGACCGCGGCCATGTCGCCGACCACAAAGACGTTGGGATGGCCCGGGATGGACAGGTCGGGCAGCACCTGCACCCGGCCGGCCCGGTCCAATTCGACGTCGGACTGCTCGGCGAGGTCGCGGCCCAGCCGGCTGGCGGCCACGCCGGCCGACCACACCTTGCACGCCGATTCGATCCGCCGCTCGGTGCCGTCGGCGTCCTTGACCGTGATGCCGTTGCGATCTACGTCAGTGACCATCGCACCCAGTTGGATCTCCACGCCCAGCTTCTCCAGCCGCGCGGCGGCCCGCTCGCCCAGCTTCTCACCGAACGGCGGCAACACGGCCGGCGCGGCATCGAGCAGGATCACCCGTGCCCGCGTCGAATCAATATGCCGGAAGGCGCCTTTCAGGGTGTGCTCGGCCAATTCGGCGATCTGCCCGGCCATTTCGACACCGGTGGGACCGGCGCCGACGACGGTGAAGGTGAGCAGCTTGGCTCGCCGTTCCGGGTCGCTGGACCGCTCCGCCTGTTCGAAAGCGCTCAGGATCCGGCCGCGGAGTTCCAGGGCATCGTCGATGGTCTTCATGCCGGGGGCGAATTCGGCGAACTGGTCGTTGCCGAAGTAGGACTGGCCGGCTCCGGCCGCGACGATCAGGCTGTCGTACGGGCTCTCGTAGGTGTGGCCGAGCAACTCCGAGACGACGACTTTGCGAGTCAGGTCGATGTGCGTGACATTGCCCAGCAGCACCTGAACATTGCGCTGCTTGCGCAGGATGACACGGGTGGTCGGCGCGATCTCGCCCTCGGAAATGATCCCGGTGGCAACCTGATACAGCAAAGGCTGGAACAGGTGGTGCGTGGTGCGGGCGATCAACTTGATGTCGACGTCGGCATGCTTGAGCTTCTTTGCCGCGGTGAGTCCGCCGAAACCCGATCCGATGATCACGACACGATGCCGTTGACGCGGCTCAGCTGTGGGTTCTTGTTGGGGGCTCATCTCTCGCTGCTCCTGACGGGGTCTCCTTGGACGGGCGACTGCAGTTAGCTAATACCCAAAGCCTAGTCAACCCACCCGCACAAACCCAACCACGAGCCTGTGTAATTAGCCACACTCAGCGAATTGCGTTCCGTGGCCGGGCTTTCGCTAGCCGCCGAGCAGCGGGCGCAGCGCCTCGGCGACGCTGGTGATGACCCCGGGGATGTGACCGCCGGGAATGTTGATGATGGCGCCATCGAGGCCGGCGGCGAGTATCTTGGCCTCCACTTGGTCGGCTATCGCGGCCGGGCTGCCGATCGCCATGCGGGCAGTCAGATTCTCGGGCAGTTGCTCGGGTTTCGCGTTCTCGTCGACCATGGCCGTCAGCATCATGCTGGTCTCCAGCGTGGCCGGGTCCCGGTCCACCTCCGCGCAGCGCGCCTTGACGGCGTCCATCTTGCGGGGCAGTTCGTCGAACGCCGCGACGATGTTCAGATGGTCGGCGTAACGCGCGGCGATACCGAACGTCTTCTTCTCGCCCCCGCCCCCGATCAGCACCGGAATGCGTTCGCGGTAACGGGGTTCGGCCATCGCCGACTCGGCGGAGTACCACTGCCCTGAGAACGTCGGCCGCTCGCCCCTGATCATCGGGTCGATGATCTGCATGGCCTCCTCAAGCCGGTTGAAACGGTCGGTGAAGGTGCCGAACTCGAATCCCAGTTGCCGGTGTTCGAGCTCGAACCAGCCGGCCCCGATACCCAGCACCGCGCGGCCGGCGCTGACCACATCCAGGGTGGTGATCACCTTGGCCAGCAGAGTCGGGTTGCGATAGGTGTTGCCGGTCACCAGCGTGCCGAGTTGCATCCGCTCGGTTGCGGTGGCCAGCGCGCCCAGCGCCGTGTACGCCTCCAGCATCGGTTGATCCGGGGTGCCCAGCATCGGCAGTTGGTAGAAGTGGTCCATCACGAAAAGCGAGTCGTAGCCGGCTGCTTCGGCTTCGCGCGCTTGCGCGATGACGGTGGGGAACAGGTTCTCTACGCCGGTTCCGTACGAGAAATTGGGGATCTGGAATCCAAGCCGAATAGCCACGGCGTCTACCGTAGCGTCCGGCCGCAGAACCGGTTCAGGCGAACTGAGCGAGCGCGCCGTGACTGACGTGCAGCGTCTGACCGGTGATGTGGCGCGCCGCCGGAGTGGTCAGGAACAGCGACAGCCGGGCGACCTCCGCCGCGACCGGCGCCGGTGTGCGCGACAGGCCGTCGTACCCGGCCTGGACACTGCGGCCGGTTGCGACGGCGTTGACCGTGATTCCGCGGGTGCCGTAGACCTCGGCCTGCCCGGTGACCCAGCTGGACACGGCGGCCTTGATCGAGGCGTCCACGCTGCCGGCGGGCGGGTTCTCGGCCAGCACGGTGATGATGTGGCCGCCGGAGCGCAGGTGATCGCCCACGCACTGCACCGTCAGGACGGCGGACAGCAGGGTCGCGTCCAGCGTCCGGCGCCATGCGGTGGCGGTGTCGGACAGCGAATAGGTGCGGGGGTCACCGGCGTCCCAGCTGGGAGCGGGGATGTTGACGATGGTGTCGAGGTGGTGCGGGAACAGCGCCCGGGCCTCCTGGAGGCTGGCCGGGTCGGTGGTGTCGCAGACGATCGCGTCGACGTCGAGTTCCTTGGCGACGACCTCGAGGTCGCCGCCGCGGGCACCCACCAAAGTGACCTTGTGCCCGTCGTCACGGAAACTCTCGGCTACCGCACGTCCCAGATCGGTGTCTCCACCGGTGACCACAACCTCCACTGCCACGACCTCCTCGAGCTACGGCGTCAGCGCGGTCCATGTTACTGGACAGTAGCTATTCGACGAAACCACGCGCCGCGGCGGCGCGCTGATCAATTGCATAACTATTCGACCGCGTCGTCGCGGCGCTAGGTTTGATCGATGCGTCGTAGTCAGGTGCTGGCCGCTCTTATGGCGGCGTTGCTGGTCGGCAGCCTGACGGCGTGTAGTTCGGGGTCCCGGCAGGGGCAGGACTCGCACTCGATTGTGGTATTCGCCGCCGCTTCGCTGAAGCAGGTCTTCACCTCAATCGGCGAGCGGTTCAAGGCGGACAACCCGGGTGCGACGGTGACGTTCAATTTCGCGGGGTCCTCGGAGTTGGCGACACAACTGACCCAGGGCGCCACCGCCGACGTCTTCGCCTCCGCGGACACCGCGCAGATGGACCGGGTGGCTCAGGCGGGAATGCTGGCCGGTGCCGCGACCGACTTCGCCGCCAACACCCTGGTTATCGTCACAGCGCCGGGCAACCCGAAGAACGTCGGGTCCTTCGCCGACCTCACCCGTCCGGGGCTCAGCGTGGTGGTGTGCCAGCGCCCGGTGCCGTGCGGTTCGGCCACCCGCCGCATCGAGGACGCCAGCGGAATGCGGCTGCACCCGGTCAGCGAAGAACCGAGCGTCAGCGACGCTCTGAACAAGGTGACCACCGGGCAGGCCGATGCCGCGCTGGTCTATGTCACCGACGCATCGAACGCCGGAAGCAAGGTGACGACCGTCAAGTTCCCGGAGGCCGCGCAGGCGGTGAACGTCTACCCGATCGCGGTGCTCAAGAATGCCCCGCAGGCCGCGCTGGCGCAGAAGTTCCAGGCCGCGGTCACGGGCCCGGCCGGACGGGAAATCCTCGACCGGGCCGGCTTCGCCAAGCCCTGACCCCGATGCGCCCGCCCTCCCACCTGCCGCGCTGGGTCTATCTGCCGGCCGCGGCGGGGGCGCTGTTCGTCGGCCTCCCGCTGCTGGCCGTCGCAATCAAGGTCGACTGGCCGCACTTCTGGTCGCTGATCAGCAGTGAATCCGCGACGACGGCCTTGCTGCTGAGCCTGAGAACCGCCGCGGCCAGCACGCTGCTGTGCGTGCTGGTCGGGGTTCCGATGGCACTGGTGCTGGCCCGCAGCGGGCTGTGGCTGGTTCGAGCGCTGCGGCCGGTGATCCTGCTGCCCCTGGTACTTCCGCCGGTGGTCGGCGGCATCGCGCTGCTCTATGCCTTCGGCCGACTCGGGCTGGTCGGGCGCTACCTCGAAGGGGCGGGCATCAGCATCGCCTTCACCACCACGGCGGTCGTGCTGGCGCAGACGTTCGTCTCGCTGCCGTTTCTGGTGATCTCCCTGGAAGGCGCGGCACGCAGCGCGGGGGCCGACTACGAAGTGGTGGCGGCGACGCTCGGAGCGCGGCCGACCGCGATCTGGTGGCGGGTCACCCTGCCGCTGCTGGCGCCCGGCCTGGCCTCCGGAGCGGTGCTGGCGTTCGCCAGGTCGCTGGGGGAGTTCGGCGCGACGCTGACGTTCGCCGGGTCCCTGCAGGGCGTGACCCGCACCCTGCCGCTGGAGATCTACCTGCAGCGGGTCGGGGACCCGGACGCGGCGGTGGCTCTGTCGCTGCTGTTGGTTGCGGTGGCAGCGGTGGTGGTGCTGGGACTGGGTGCGCGCCGGCTGACCGGGACCGACGCGCGATGAGTGACCTGCACCTGCGCGCGGTGCTGGGCGACCGGGGACTGGACGTGGAGTTCTCGGTGGCCGCCGGTGAGGTGCTGGCCGTGCTCGGCCCCAACGGCGCGGGCAAGTCGACGGCTCTGCACGTCATCGCCGGGTTGCTGAGGCCGGACTCCGGTGTGGTGCGGCTGGGTTCGCGGGTGCTGACCGATACCTCGGCCGGGATACAGGTGGCCACCCATGACCGGCGGGTGGGGTTGCTGCTGCAAGACGCGCTGTTGTTTCCGCACCTGCGCGTGGCCGCGAACGTGGCATTCGGGCCGCGCAGTCGTCGCGGCATGTTTTCGTCGGGCCCGGCGCGGGAGGCTGCGCTGCGCTGGCTGCGGGAAGTCGGTGCCGAGGATCTGGCCGACCGCCGGCCGCGCCGGCTGTCCGGAGGTCAGGCCCAGCGCGTGGCCATCGCGCGGGCACTGGCCGCCGAACCCGAAGCATTGCTGCTCGACGAACCGCTGACCGGGCTTGATGTAGCGGCGGCGGCGTCGATTCGCGCGGTGCTGCGCGACGTGGTCAGTCGCACCGGCTGCGCGGTGATCCTGATCACCCACGACCTGCTGGATGTGTTCGCCCTGGCCGATCGGGTGCTGGTGCTCGAGTCCGGAAAGGTCGCCGAAATCGGACCGGTCGCAGACGTGCTGGCGGCGCCGAGGAGTCATTTCGGTGCCCGGATCGCGGGCGTCAACCTGGTCGTGGGGACCATCGGCGCCGATGGCGCGCTGCACAGCCGGTCGGGGCAGCGCTGGCACGGGAGCGCCGATGTACGGTTCGCGCCAGGTCAGCGGGCGGTTGCGGTGTTCGCGCCGGTGAGTGTGGCCGTCTACTCCGAGCCGCCGCACGGCAGTCCACGCAACACCGTCGAGGTGACGGTGGCGGAGCTGGACACCCGCGGCGCGGCGGTCCTGGTACGCGCGGGGGACCAGGCGGACGGACCGCCCGGGCTGGCCGCCAGCATCACTGTCGAGGCCGCGGCAGAGCTGCAGCTCACCCCGGGGAACCGGGTGTGGTTCAGCGTGAAAGCCGCGGAGGTGTCACTGCATCCGGCACCCGAACGACGCGCGAGGTGCTGACTTTCTCGCAGACATACCTTTCGCGAAAGCCAGGCCTTCCTTGCTTCGGGGCGCTGACACGGTAGGTTCGTCGCCATGTACCAGGTGGACCCGAACCCGTCACGCCGCAAGGGATTAGTGGCGTCGCTGGCCATTGCCGCGGCGACCGCCGTCACCATTGCGTTGCCGGCAACTGCCCTCGCTGACCCCGAGCCGGCGCCGTCGCCGACTCCCACCGTCGCGCCGCCTGCGTCACCTACTCCGGCATCCCCGGCCCCGGCCGCGGGGGCCCCCGCGGCCACCCCCAGCCCGTCGGCCTCGCCCGCGCCCGGCGCCAGCCCGACGCCGACCCCTCAGCCTGCGCCGGGTGACCCCAACGCGGCACCGCCGCCGGCCGACCCCAACGCACCACCGCCGCCGGACCCGAACGCGGTGGAAGCCGGACGGGTGACCAACGCCATCGGCGGGTTCAGCTTCATCGTGCCGCCCGGCTGGGTGGAGTCCGACGCGTCCCACCTGGACTACGGCTCCGCGCTGCTCAGTAAGGCGGCCGGTGAGGCTCCGATGCCTGGACAGCCGCAGCCCGTGGCCAACGACACCCGCATCGTGCTCGGCCGGCTGGACCAGAAGCTCTACGCGAGCGCCGAGGCCACCAACCCCAAGGCTGCCGTGCGGCTGGGATCGGACATGGGCGAGTTCTTCATGCCGTACCCCGGCACCCGGGTCAACCAGGAGACCGTGCCGCTCAACGCCAACGGCGTCTCGGGTAGCGCGTCCTACTACGAAGTGAAATTCAGCGACACCAGCAAGCCGAATGGGCAGATCTGGACCGGTGTGGTCGGCACCCCGGCCGGCGCGACGCCTGCCGCCGGACCGCCGCAGCGGTGGTTCGTGGTGTGGCTGGGCACGTCGAACAACCCGGTAGACAAGAATGCGGCCAAGGCGCTGGCCGAGTCGATCCGGCCGTGGGCGCCTCCGGCCGCCCCACCGCCGGAAGCGGTCCCGGGTGCTCCGGCACCTACGCCGGCCGCGCCCGCCGAGCCGGTTGCTCCAGCCCCGGCCCCCGCTCAGGCTCCGGCCGCCGGAACTCCGGCATCCACCCAGCCGCGCGGTAATCAACCGGCTTGACCGGCGTTGTTTGAGCGTCGGCACCAAATCGACACTCCATTTGTTACGCGAAAGGCGTATACCGATAGCACGGTCCGGTGATTGAGCTGGGCCTGCCAGCGGAGAGGAACCCCTGATGGACGTCGTCGCAAGCACCGAATTTCTCGCTCGCTCAACCACACTGACCAGCGTGGGCTGGATCGGCTACATCATCATCGGCGCGCTGGCGGGCTGGATCGCCGGCAAGATCGTCAAAGGCGCCGGATCAGGGATTCTGATGAACATCGTGATCGGCATCGTCGGTGCCTTGATCGGCGGTTTCCTGCTCAGCTTCGCCTTCGACACCGCGTCGGGCGGCTGGTGGTTCACCTTCTTCACCGCGATCCTGGGTTCGGTGATCCTGCTCTGGCTCGTGGGCATGGTGCAGCGGCGCTGAATTCGCGGTTTACCGCACCCGCACCGGGTATTACTGCGAGGTCCCCTCGACAAGTTAATACCCGAAGGAGCTGGTCATGATCCTGCACATCATCGGAATGATCGTTCTTGGGCTGATCGTCGGGCTGATTGCGCGACTCATCGTGCCAGGTAGGCAACCGATGGGCTGGATTGCCACGGCACTGCTCGGCATCGTCGGCGCCTATGTCGGCGGCACCCTGGGCAGCGTCGTCTTCCCGCCGCACCAGTTCACCATCACTCCGCCCATCAACCACTCGTTCCTCGGAGCGCTGGTCGGTGCGGTGCTTCTCCTGCTGATCTACAAATTCGCCACGTCGCGCACCCGGACTCTGTAGCGGCGGGGCCCGTCGCGGCATGATGGGGTGATGTCCGCCCGAACCATGACCGCCTGGCAGGTGCGTCAGCCCGGGCCGATGACGAGCAGGCCGCTGGAACGGGTCACGACCGAGGTCCCGCGGCCTGGTCCGGGCGAATTGCTGGTTGCGGTGTTGGCCTGCGGGGTCTGCCGCACAGACCTGCACGTCACCGAGGGCGACCTTCCTGTCCACCGGGACCGGGTCACTCCGGGTCACGAGGTGGTCGGGGAGGTCGTCGAGGTCGGCGCCGATGCCGGCGACGAGTTCCGCGTCGGCGACCGGGTAGGGATCGCCTGGCTGCGCCACACCTGTGGGGTGTGCAAGTACTGCCGCCGGGGCGACGAGAACCTGTGCCCGCAATCCCGTTACACCGGCTGGGACGCCGATGGTGGTTATGCCGAATTCACCGCGGTGCCCGCGGCTTTCGCACACCCCCTGCCGGTCGGCTACAGCGACAGGGAGTTGGCGCCGTTGTTGTGCGCCGGCATCATCGGCTATCGGTCGCTGTTGCGGGCCGAGCTACCCGCCGGTGGCCGCCTGGGCTTGTACGGTTTCGGCGGCAGCGCGCATATCACGGCGCAGGTCGCGCTGGCCCAGGGCGCGGAGGTGCACGTGATGACCCGCGGTGCCCGGGCTCGTGAGCTGGCGCTGGAGCTGGGGGCGGCTTCGGCGCAGGGCGCCGCCGATCCGCCGCCGGTTCCGCTGGACGCGGCGATCTTGTTCGCGCCGGTCGGTGACCTGGTGTTACCGGCAATGGAAGCCCTCGACCGTGGGGGGACGCTGGCGGTCGCGGGAATTCATCTCAGCGACATCCCGACGCTGAACTACCAGCGGCATCTGTTCCAGGAGCGTCAGATCCGGTCGGTGACGTCCAACACCAGGGCCGACGCCCGCGCCTTCCTGGACTTCGCCGCAGCGCATCACATCGAGGTCACCACTCCGGAATACCCGCTGGCCGAGGCTGATCGCGCGCTGACCGACCTGAGCACCGGCGAAATCGCGGGTGCCGCGGTGCTGCTGGTGTAGGTCGGGCCCTAGGCCGACAGGTGCCAGACCAGCGCTGCGGCCAGCGCGCCGACGCCGTTCAGCGACCAGTGCAGCGCGATGGGCGCGATCAGGCTGCCGCTGCGCCTCCGTAGCCAGCTGAAGACGAACCCGGCAGCGCCGGTGGCCAGCACGGCCATCGTCACGCCGGCCAGCATGCCGAAGACTCCGCCGCCGAACAGCCGGGTGAATCCGACGTTGTTGCTGGTCAGACCTAGCGAAGTGGCGATGTGCCACAGGCCGAACAGCAGCGACCCGGCCAGCGCCACTCCGCGGAAACCCCAGGCCCGGTGCAGCGCTCCGTGCAGTACGCCGCGGAACACCAGTTCCTCGGGAATGACGGTCTGCAGCGGGATGATGACCATCGAGGCGATCAGGGCGCCGGAGATGGTCGCGTAGTGGTTGTTCAGGAACATCGGGCGAGTGACCGGCAGGGCCACGCCGACCGCGATCACCGACACCACCAGCGCCACCGCGGCCAGCGCGTAGAACAGGCCGGACTTCCAGTGCTCACGGCCGAGACCGAGGTCCGCCCAGTCCAGCCCGCGCCACCGGACCAGGACCACCAGGCCGATCGCCGCCAGCGGGACCGTGGCGATGCTCGCCCACGCCGTGGTGAAGTGCGCGACCAGGTTGGTCAACACCAGGACGGCGACCACCACGGCGATGTCGGCGTGTAGACGCAGCCGGTTCGCGGTGGGCAGGGCTTGGGTTTGGTCGGGCATCCCCGCGAGTCTACCTGCGGGTCCGCTGCGCGACCTCGGCTTTGATTTCAGCTGAGAGCGCACCGGCCACCGCCAGCCGGGGCAGCAATTCGGGCTCCGACATCCGCGCACGGAAGACCAGCCCGATCGTCACGTCGTGGTCGGGACGATGCTCGACGGTGATCTCATCGCCCGCGCGGACGGGCCCCGGGGAGATGACGCGCAGGTAGGCGCCAGGGATGCCGGCCTGGGTGAAGGTCTTGATCCAGCCGCGCTGCTCGAGCATCGCCGCAAAGGTCCGGCACGGCGTCCGGGGCGCGGAGACTTCCAGGACCGGACCGTCGGTGCCGATGCGCCAGCGTTCGCCGATCCGCGCTCCGGTGACGTCGACGCCCTCGGTGGTGAGGTTTTCACCGAACATGCCGTCGGTGAGGGTGCGGTTCAGCCGGGCTTCCCAGTCGTCGAGGTCTTCCCGCGCGTAGACGTAGACGGCCTGATCGTCGCCGCCGTGGAACTTGGGGTTGCCGATCGCGTCACCGGCCAGGCCGCTGCCCGTCTTGCCCGGTGCCTGGACCATGACGGCCCCGGCGGTGGGGGCCTTGTAGATGCCGGTGACCTTCGACCGCGCTCGCGGGTCGGGATTGGGCCGGGCCGCGGCGACGTTGACAGATCGCACATTCGGCATCTGGTCAGGGTAACCGGGTGTCGGGATCGCGCCCCTTCGTCCCGCGCTTATTCCGCGCTTGTCACCGCCAAGATGGTCCGGGCAACCAGGCCAGGGTCGTCGACCATGGGCACGTGCCCGACGCCGGGCAGGGTGGTGAACGACGCCTGGGGTAGCCGCTCGCGAGCGATCTTGTCGCACAGCGGGACTGGAACGATTGCGTCGTTTCCCGACCAGGCGATGGTCACCGGACAGGGCAGGGGATCCAACGGCGCGATCTGCTCACCGGAACCGAGAAAGTCGTCGACGTCGACAGTGCAGCCGATGATGTCGTCGATCGCGTCGACGCTCTGCGCCGTGGAGATTCGATCCGCATGGCACGCGGCGTCCCGCAAGCCGAGGCGACGCACTGTCGCCGACTTCATCGCGAGAGCGACGACCGGTCGCAGTGGCCGGGCAACGCGCCCGATCGCCACGAACTTGTGAATCTGCCTCAGCACGTGGGCTTGTGCCCTGTCCCCGGACGACCAGAAGCCGGCCGGGGCGAACGCACACACGGTTGCCGCGCGGCCACGCCGGGCCAGCTCGATGGCCATCCAACCGCCCAACGAGAGACCGACGACGTGTGGTCTCTCAAGTCCACGCTCATCGAGGTAGCGCTCGGCGTCGTCAACCAGATCGCTGACCGTGGCCGGGCGCGGCGGGGCCGGTGACCCGCCGCGATGCCCGGCAGTGGTGAACGTGTGCACGCGGTGCTGGTCGGACAGCAGCGGCGCGACGTCCTGCCAGCCGTTGCCCGACATGAGGATGCCGTGCATCAGGACTACCGGAGGCTTGTCGGAGGACATGCGGCCAAGTGTGACACCTGGCTGCCAAGGGGCGTAGGCGTGCGCCGTGCCCATGACCCAGAACTGTCACCGATGTCTTGAGAGATGACACCGAGTCCTGTCAGTAGAGGCGAGTATACTCGAACACATGTTCGATAGATTGCCGTGCCTTCCGTGTGGGTTGGCGGAATATGACGGCTACCTGGCGGAGGTGGTGGCGCATCGGCGGGCGCTGTTGGAACAGACCGAGGAGTCGGTGGGGTGGGTGGCGCGTATTGGTGGGGCGGCGCGGGTGGTCAATCAGGGTG
>NZ_LKTM01000031.1 GCF_001417955.2 Mycobacterium gordonae
GCTTATGTATGACTGAACACTGTTCGTGCCCAAGAAGAAGTGGTGGGACACCATGCGTAAGCGACGGTCGGCCCGTTAACGAGTGTTGGTGTGTCGAATGTCCCTCGGCAGCCGTCTTGAGCCGATGCGCTGCAGGTGAGCGGGGCTGTCTCTTGCAGTTGGTGCCCGCTTCAGGCCCGCGCCGCGGCGTCATCGGGTCAGCCGCGCGTTGTTGGGCGCGGCTGTGTCGGGCCCACATCGATTCGCCGATCGGTTGAACTCGCTGCGATGCTTCAGTCGCTGGTTGGGTTGGTGGAGGCGGGTTCAGCGGTGGCGGCGCGGTGAGTGTCGCTGGCCGCGGCTGGGTGCGTTCGTCGCGGGAGTGTGACTAGTGCGGTGCTGATGGCGATGATGGCGAATGCGGCTGTGGCGACGAGTGTTTGGTGCGTGGTGATCCAGGTGCCGACTCGGGCGACGCCGGTGGCCAGGGGATCTGGGGGGAGGCGGTGTCCTGTGAGTTGTGGGATCCAGTAGTGGAGCAGATAGACCCCGGATGCAAAGAGAATGGTCCCGGCGATCCGGGTCATGTGCGGCATCAGTGGCCGCATGCGCTGTGTGGCAACGGTGTTCGCGACGGCGGCCAGTAGTGCGACGGTGAGCAGAAGGGTGGCTGAGCCGGCGGTGTAGGCGCCGAAGACAACGAGTACACCGGACACGTTGCTGGTGGCCAGTGCCTGGCTGATAACCGAGAGCAGGATCGCGATGCTGCAGGAGGCCGAGGCGATCGCGTACCCGACACCGTAGAGGAGCATGTCCAGGGGCCGTTGAGGATTGCGGCCGAAGTGGGGGCCGGGCAGCCGGATTGGGATATGGCGCCCGGCCAGCATGACCAGTCCGGCAAGGGTCAGCATCGCCGCGAGGACGGTCGCGGCCCACGGGACGGCGCCGATGAGTTGGCGCAGCCCGAGTGCTGCGGCCACGCCGAGAACTGTGAAGGTGCCGGCAAATCCGATGGTCAGCGCCGCGCCGGCGCGCAGCCCCCGGCTGATCCTGGCCGCCAATCCCGCGGACGTGTGCTCACCGGTGGCGGTGTAGGCCAGCACGGCGGGCAGCACCGCGAATCCGCACGGGTTGATGGGGGCGATCATGCCGGCGCCGAAGGCAAGTGCCAGTAGTCCGTTCACCGATCGGCCACTTTGGCTAGTGCCGCTTGGAGTTGTTGGGCGGAGGGTTCGACGGCGCGGAATACTTCCTTGCCGGTGGTGTCGATGATCACCACGGTGGACAGTTGGGTGATATTGAACCGGCGGGCCCAGGCGGTGTCGGTGTCGATCGCGTTGGCCACCCCCGCTGCGTTGTTGGCGGTGAGGAAGCCGGCGACTTCGGATTGCGGCTCCTGCCCGGCGATGTCCACGGCGACGAAGTCCGCCCGGGTGGGGTTCTGGGCTTGGGTTTGGGCGAGTGTTTGGGCGGTAGGCCCGCAGGTGCCGCATTCGACGGCGAAGAACAACACCACTGCGGGTCGGGAACCGGGCACGGTGAGCGGTGTGCCGGTGGCGGTGTGCGCAGTCAAAGTAGGTGTGGCGCCACCGTTTTGGTCTGCCGCAGCGTCGGTCCACGGGTGCCAGCAGAGCACGACATAAGCGATGGCCGCTGCGGCGACTACCACGCCGCCGATGATGATCAGGAGCCGCCGTCGCGGGCCGGTGTGCACGGTGGGTGTGCTGGTGTCGGTCATGATCGCTCTCCGTTAACGCGGTGCTGGTCGCCGGTGTTGGGGTGTGTGGGTGGATCGCAGTGCGGTGACTGCTGGCCGTGGTGGCGGGATCGGCGGTGATACACGGTGTAGGTGAGCGCGGCGAGCAGCACCGCCGCGGCGGTGCCGATGACCCACCCGTTACGCACGAGGCCGCCGATCACGGCCAGCGCACCCGAGGCGATGAGCAGCGGCGCCGCGCAACAGGCGATCGCGGCCACGGCCAACGTTATGGCGCCCAGGATCGCTGCCAGCGTCCCGGTGTCGTGGTGTTTGGTCACGGCGCGATCTCCTCGCGGCTGGCCGGGGCGATGCGCATACAGGCGGCCAGCGCGGCGGCGTTGTCGGCGGCCACCGAGCGCGCCAGCAGCACCAGTTCGGCCACCCGCGGGTCGCTCACCCGGTAGTAGGCATAGCGGCCGTGGCGGCGCAGCTGCACATAACCGCAGTCCGATAGGCAGGCCAGGTGGGTGGAGATGCGGCCCTGGGACAGGCCGATGTGTGCGATGCATTCGCTGACGGTGTGTTCCTCGTTGAGCAGGAACTCCAATAGCCGCAGCCGGGCCGGGTCCCCGAGGGCGCGGAAGAACTTCGCCACCATCTCGACGCCGTTGGCGGTGGCTGGCAACAGCGTGGGGCTGGGGTGGGGAGTCTCGGGCACGAAAACACGGTCCTTCGATTGAGTCGCTGATATTCGGATAAACAGATACTAGGATGCCATCTATATATTCGGCAAGGCGGATACGTGAGGATGGGAAGCATTGTGGTCAGTTATGACCTGGCGGTGATCGGCTCGGGGGGTGCCGCGTTCGCGGCGGCGATCGCCGCCCGCGGCAAGGACAAAACCGTGGTGATGATCGAGCGCGACGTGACCGGGGGCACCTGTGTCAATACCGGTTGCGTGCCGTCCAAGGCGCTGCTGGCCGCGGCCGAGGCCCGCCATGTGGCGCTGGACCAGCACTTTCCGGGCATCGCCACCGCGGCGGGCCCGGTGGATGCCCCCGCGCTGATCGGCGGCAAGGACGCCCTCGTGGAGGGGCTGCGCGCCGACAAGTACGCCGACCTGGCCGCCGAATATGGGTGGGAGATCGTGCCGGGGCAGGCCCGCTTCGCCCCGGGGCCGGTGCTGCAGGTGCAGTTAGGGGACGGGGGGCGCGCGCGTATCGAGGCCGAGCACTATCTGATCGCCACCGGTTCCGCGCCGCGCATCGACCGGCTCGACGGCCTGGATGGCATCGACTACCTGACCTCCACTACTGCGATGGCCCAGACCGCGCTACCGGAATCGCTGGTCGTGGTCGGCGCCGGCTATGTGGGGCTGGAACAGGCGCAGTTATGGGCGCGGCTGGGGATGAGGGTCAGCATCGTGGGCCGCTTCGCCCCGCACACCGAACCCGAACTGGCCGAGCGACTGGCGGCGGTGTTCGCCGATGAGGGCATCACCGTGATCGGCGAGCGCGCTGTCCGCGTGGATCCCGACAACGCCGGCGTCATCGTCGCGACCAGCGGCGGTCAGCGGGTGAGCGGGCAGCGGCTGCTGGTGGCGACCGGGCGGGCACCGGTGACCGCCGGGTTGAACTTAGACGCCGTCGGCGTGGCCACCGCTGACAGTGGTCGGGTGGTGGTCGACGGGCAGCTGCGCAGCGCCAACCCGCGGATCTGGGCGGCCGGTGATGTCACCGGTCATCCGCAATACGTCTACGTCGCCGCCGCCCACGGCGCCGTGGTGGTCGACAACGCTTTTGACGGGGCCGGGCGCAGCGTCGATTACCGCGCGCTGCCGGCGGTCACCTTCACCTCGCCCAGCCTGGCCACCGTTGGGCTGACCGAGGCCGATGCCCAGGCCCAGGGTTATGACTGTGAGTGCCGGGTGCTGTCGCTACAGAACGTGCCCCGCGCGATTGTGAACCGCGACACCCGCGGCGCGATCAAGCTTGTCGCCGAACGTGGCACCGGGCGCCTACTCGGTGCGCATGTGCTGGCCGCCGGCGCAGGTGACGTCATCGCCGCCGCCGTCTACCTGCTGGCCAACAAGATGACCGTGCAGCAGGTGGCGCAGCTGTGGAGCCCGTATCTGACGATGGCCGAGGGCCTCAAACTGGCCGCGCAAACCTTCACCCGCGACGTCACCAAACTGTCCTGCTGCGCCGCCTGAGAAACATGCAGTATCGAGGGAGGGCTACATGACTACCATCGCGCTCGCCCCGCCGAACCGGGTGCCCGCCACAGCAATCACACTTTGGCGGGTGGTGTCGTGATGATCTGGTCCAGCAGAGGCGAATTCGCCGAAGATCTGCTCGTCGGGGCTGTCGGCGGCTATGTGGGCACCAAAGTGATGGAGCCGGTGAGCAGCAAGCTTTACCAGCGCGAATCCCAGCGGGATCGCCAGCGTGAAGACGCCGCCCGGCCCGGCCCGCCGTTTCAGGTCGCCGCCGACAAGACGCTCGACCTGCTCGGCATCCACCTACCCGACCCGGTGCGAGAGCGCGCCGGGATGGTCGTGCACTACGGGCTGGGCATCAGTTGGGCGCCGGTGTATGCGGTCCTGCGCCGCGCGGTCGGCCTGAACCCTGCGGTGGCCGGTCTGCTCACCGGCGCGTCGATGTCACTGATCGTCGATGAGATGCTGACCCCGCTGCTGGGGTTCAGCGCCGCAGACCGCGCCTATCCGGTCAGCACCCACGTGCGCGGATTCCTGGCGCATCTCGCCTATGGCGCGGTCACCGCCGCCGTCATCGAGGGCTGGTGGGCGCTGCGGCGCCGCCGCCCCTGACCACCGCACCCACCCGAAGGAGACAATCCGTATGGCAGAGCACTTCGACGCCGTCGTGATCGGCGCCGGCCCGGGCGGCGAAGTCGCCGTCGGGCGGCTGATTTCCGCCGGCTTGCGCGTGGCACTGATCGAGCGGGAGCTGATCGGCGGGGAATGCGCCTATTGGGCGTGCATCCCATCCAAGACGCTGCTGCGGCCCACCGAGGCCCGCGCCGAAGCCGCGGCCGCCGCCGGGTTATCGCGGCCGGCGCTGGATTGGCCGGCGCTGCGGGACTATCGCGACTACATGATCCGCCACCTCGACGACACCAATCAGGTCACCGGCTATCAGCGGCAAGGGGTGACGGTCCTCAAAGGCACCGCCCGGTTGACCGGTCGTGACCCCTGGCGCATCAGCGTCGCCGACACCGAGATCACCGCGGCGCATGTGGTGATCGCCACCGGTTCGCAGCCGGTGCGCCCACCCATCGACGGCCTCGACGACCTGGACGCGACTGTGGTGTGGACCAACCGCGAGGCCACCACCCTGCGCGAGATCCCGCAACGGGCGGTGATGATCGGCGGCAGCGCGGTCGGGGTCGAGTTGGGGCAGTTCCTGGCCCGCATGGGCAGCCACGTCACCCTCGTGCAGCGCGGCCCGCGGCTGCTGGACCGCGAAGACCCGCGAGTCGGTGAGCTGGTCGCTGCCCGGTTACGCGACGACGGCATCGACGTGCGGCTGGGCCGCCAAGCCACCCGGGCGCGCCGCGACGGCGCCGACGCCGTGGTCGAGTTCGACGACGGCACATCGGTGCGCACCGATGTGATCGTGCTGGGCGCCGGACGCGAACCCGCCACCGCCGGCCTGGGCCTCGACAGCGTCGGCGTCACCATCGGCGATCGCGGCGAGCTGGCCGTCGATGAGCACTGCCGGGTGACCGGTGATGGGTTGTGGGCGCTGGGCGATGTCACTGGTGTCGCGTTGTTCACCCACGTCGCGATGTATCAAGCCCGGGTGGTCGCCGACAACATCGCGGGCACCTCGCGGCGGGCGCACTACACCGGCATTCCGCGGGTGGTGTTCGCCCAACCCGAGATCGCCGCCGTCGGAATGACCGGTGAGGAGGCCCAAAGCGCAGGCCTGGACGTCGTCAGTACCGAACTGAACCTGCCTGATGCGTTGGCGCGGCCGTGGACCTATGAAACCCAGCCCGCCGGCACCCTCGGGCTGCTCGCCGACCGTAGTCGCCGCGTCCTGGTTGGTGCGTGGGCGGTGGCTCCGATGGCCGGGGAATGGATTCATCAGGCCGCGTTGGCCATCCGCGCCCAGGTTCCCATCGACGTCTTGCTCGACGGCATCGCCCAATTCCCCACCTACAGTGAGGCCTTGCTGCATGCCGCCGAACGACTCGACCTCGGTCCACGCAAGCCGCAGGAGAATTCATGAACCACCACAGTTTTCACGCTGACGTGTTCACGGTCGGTGAGCTGTCGCGCCGCACCGGCATCCCGATCAAGGCGGTGCGGGAGTACACCGATCAGGGCTTGGTGAACACCATCGGGCGCAGTCCCGGCGGGTATCGCACCTATACCCGCGAGGCGCTGCGCTGCCTGCAGTTGATCAGCACGCTGCGCGGTATGGGACTGACGCTGCGTGAGATCGGTGACCTGACCCGCCCGCACCCCCAACCGCCGGGGATACGACTTGCCGCACTGCTGGCGGCGTCGCGGCAGCGCACGAATGAGCGGATCGCGGCGTTGCAAGCCACGCTGGACCGCATCGACGCCTACGAACTGCCTCACGTTCCTATCGGGCTCACACCGGCGAGGCGGCCCGGAACGCATCGACATCACCGGTATCGACCTCGCCGACCTGGTGCGCCAGGAGCACCACTCCTACCTGTTTGACCACTGGCCCGAACTTCGGTGGGCAGCGCGGGTCACCGTTCCGCTGCGCGCCGGTGACGTCACCTTGCACCACCGCCGCACCGCACACTGCGCCGGTGCCAACCACACCGCCCAGAACCGGGTATCAATGCTGATCACCTACACCGACGCCCAAGCCACCTACCAGCCGCTTCCCGGCCACGACGGGCTCCCATATTCCCCGGGTCAACCACTGCCCGATGAACGTTACCCATTGATCAGCTCAGCGCCATGTGATGGTTAAGCATCAGCCGAGCCGTCGGTATACCGAATTGACATGGTGCACACCAGCTCCCGCACGACTACACGCAGGACCGGTTCGGTCACAGTCATCAGCTGGGCAGGCCTACTTGAGTGGCTGGGTCATCGACTGACACCTTGATCGCGGCGACTCCTGCTGAAGCAGCGGGCGCCCAGACATCGACGGATTGGCACATGCGAGTGTCTGCCGTGTGTCGGTCGCGCGCATGCGATAGACGCCGCGGTAGCTTTCCAGGCAATGCCGATCTTAGGTTGGCGAGTGCATTTCACGCATCGACAATTGGTGATGCCGCGCACGGCGCGGCCAACGCTGCAGAGCCTGAACACAGACGTAGTCGCAGAGTGGTTGGACAGCAAGGGCATTGAGGACGGCGTGCCATTCTTGATATCGCCTGACGGCCACTACGACATCGACCTGAACACCTACTTCCTGTTGCACCCGGCGCCGGAAAACACTCAGGCAGCGATCGCCTACGACCTAGCGAATTTCCTGACGTTTCTGTGGCACCATCGCCAACCGCTCGGAAAGCGATCGTGGCGCGACGCGACCCCCGAAGATCGCGCAGCCTATCACCGGTGGCGGCGCATCGATGAGCGCGGGCCTGGGGTGAGGGGTGCCACGTGGGGCCGCGAAGTCGCCACCGTGAACTCGTTCTACCGGTGGGCAACCGAATCGGGATTCGTTGAGCACAACCCGATCTTGCAGCGGGCAGCGCGCGATCGCCGATGGCGCCGTCGCGAGGAGGCGGGACTGACGCCTGCCGAAGCACCCAAGGACGGCCATCGTGAAGACTTGGCGTGGTTGCCACCGGCGTCCTATCGCCGCTGGCGCGATGTTGGTGTTCGCGGGTATCTGCCCACCGGTCTGCTCGATCAGTCGTTCGGTGGCCGAAACGCTGCCCGCAACGCCACCTTCTGCGATCTGATGGTTCGCACCGGATTGCGGCTGACCGAGCAGGCCAGCCTGACCATGTTCGACGTGCCCGACATGGACACCCATCGCGCCTACTCGCCGACCCGATTGCCGGCGGCGATCGCCAAGAATGGTTCGGGCCGCCGGATCTACATCCCGGCCACGGTGTTACGCGAGGTGTGGGACTACATCCGCTTCGACCGCGCCGAGCTGATCGAACAAGCCCGCAGCCGCGGCAGCTACAACCAGATTGCGGCCAAACTGGTTGTTGAGGACCCGCAATGCGCGGTGATCGCGCCGCGCACCAGCGGTGGTCGCCGCCGCCCGGTGGAGACTCTCAATCCACGCCAGCGTCGGCGCCTATTCATCTGTGGCGCCGAGGGTTTGGAACCGGCGACGCTGTGGTTGAACCGCAACGGGCTGCCAGTCATGCCGGGAACCTGGCAGTCAATGTTTGGTGATGCCAACGACCGCTGCCGACGCCACGCGGTGGACCTGCGGGCTCACCCGCATTTGTTGCGCCACACCTACGCGGTGGTGACGTTGGAGCAGCTACAACGTGAGCACATCCGCGAGCTGGGCGCCATGAACCCGGCGCAGCGCACGACTTATGAGCAGATTTTCGGTGATCCGCTGGACTGGGTGCGCCGGCGCTTGGGGCATCGATCGGTGGAAACAACGTTCAAATATCTGCACACCCTCAACGAACTCGCCATGGAAACTCGGCTAGCGCTGGTTCCTGACGAGTGGGCCGAATTGCAGCTGCCGGCCGGCGAATTGAGCGGCGAGATCGCCGACGAGAAGATCGTTGACACCGCGGATTCGGCGTGACGAGCCCAGAGCCGAGCGAGGCGCCGCGCCAAGGACCCCTCACACGCAGGGGCCGCCCCGCCGATCGCCCTGAGGGCGTCTACGAACCACCCGAGCGGGTGCAGCCCACGGGCAGCGGATTGGAAGTGGCGGTGGTGGGGGAGAACGGGCGTCGCCGCACGTTCAAATTGAAGACGTTCCCACTGCCGGGCTGGCATAAGCCGTTGGCCGACGCCTTCGCCCGCTGCACCGGTGCCAGTGGAACGCTACGGACACCCGAGAGTGCAGCCGGAGTGTTCTGGTGCTGGCACCGCTTCCTGGTCGCGTTGGCGTCGCTGGTGGATCCGCCGGCGACGCCCGGGGAGCTGACCGTCGACCATCTCGAGTGCTACTGGCGGCAACGCCATGCGCAGGTGAAACAACGCGGACTGGTGCATGAGGTTAGAGCTGTGGGCCGTGTCGTCGGCGAGATGCCGGCGGGCATGATCGCCGAGGAGGTCGATGCGTGGCTGCATCGCCGTCGTTCTGTGGGCCAGAATCCCGCCATCGGCGGGTATTCCGACCGGGAATTCAACGCGATCATGGCGGCGGCCCGGTCGGAGGTCGCCGCGATCCGATCGCGGCTTCAGCGCGGCCAACGCCTAGTCACCCGCTATGAGCGTGAGCCTGACACGTTGAGCGCCGAGGAGCGTCGACTCGCGAAGGTGCTGGCCGAGATTGCGGCTACCGGTGAGATTCCAGTTATCGCCCACGATTCCAGGGCGTGGGACAACCACCCGATGATGACGCTGGCACGCCAGCTGTTTGTCACCGGCTTCGATTTGGGCCCGCTACTGACATTGGCCGTCGGAATCTCGGGGCGCAACCTGGAAACCCTCAAAGATCTCACGATCGAGCACGATGTGTTGGAGGACAAGGCTGTCCGGGTGGAGGTGATCAAACGCCGGCGCGGTCCTGCACGCATGTTCGAGACGGTGCACTGGGAGATCGGCACTCCCAGCCAGCAGCTACGCCGCCCCGGCGGCTATTACCTGCTGCTCGAGCAGATGATGCGGCTGGGTCGGTCGTTCAGCGGCACGTCGTCGCTGTGGTCGGTGTGGGATCCGCCCGACGGTCACCACGGCCCGTTCGACGTGGGATTGCATCTGAAGGACTGGCATATGCAGCGCTGGAAGCAGCGCCACCCCCTCCTTGATGACAACGGTCAACCGCTGCAGATCACTTCGCTGCGCTTGAAAAAGACAGTGGACATTCGCAATACCCGCGCCGCCGGCGGCCATCTGCCCTCGTCGATTCGCTCCAACACCATGCCGGTGCTGTTCACCAACTATCTGCGCGGCGATCCGTCGGTGCATGACTGGGCGGGCGGGGTGATCACCGCGGCGCTGTCAGACGCCGAGACCGCAGCCCAGGCTTGCCACGCCCGGGTGCTGGCCGGTCAGGTGACAACGCCGAACAACGCAGCCCTCCAATTGGATGTGACCGCTACCACCGCCACAGACCTGTTGGCCGGAAATCTCGATACCGCCGTGACCGCCTGCGCTGATATCGATCACAGCCCTCTCGATGGCGGAGGTCGCTGCGGTGTGTCATTCCTGATGTGCTTCGGCTGCTCGAATGCCCTCGTCACCCACAACCACATCCCGAAACTGAAAGCGTTGCTGGACTGGTTGATCGATGAGCGCGGCAAGATCGCACTGGATCTGTGGTGGCGCCGTTACGGCATGGCGTGGATAGCGATCACCGAACACATCCGCCCGAAATTCACTCCAGCGGAATGGGATCGAGCACAGCCCGCTGAGGGTCTGCCCGAGCTGTTGGCGTTGCTGGATGGCCCGCAGGAGCCACGATGACGACGCCCCAGGTGGCTCACACCCCGGTGTTCATCGACCCGGACGCCTTCGTCCTGGGTGGACACGAACTCCGCGAGGGAATCGAACTTGCCACCACGTCGCGGTTCGGCGATGACATCTGGGACCTGCACCCGATCAACCACCAGGACCAGCTGGCTCGCAGCATCTTGAACTTCCCCACGCTGCCCGAGCCGTTCCGCGCGGTCACCAAAGAACTGTTCTACGCCTTGCTGGTTGGCGAGCTGCCACCCGGGGAGGCCCGCCTCAAGCAGGTCTCTATTCGTATTGCCTTTAGCCACGTGAAGAAGTTCTTGGACTGGTCACACGGTCGGGGCCGCTGCACACTAGCCGCGATCACCCGCGAGGACCTCGTCGACTATCAACAATGGGTCCTGCTCACGGATTTGAGTCCAACACAGCGCGGTATGCACCGGCGGGCCGCCCGGCTGTTTTGGGTGTTCCGCGACGCCCTACACACCGACCGGCTCACCGTCGACCCGCAACGTTTGCAGGCATGGCACAACCACAGCAGCCATCCACCCCGGCGTATCGAGAACGCCACCGATCGGATTCCCGAGGAAGTGATCAGCCCGCTGCTGGTCTGGGGGTTGCGGTGGGTCAACGACTTCAGCGTCGACATCCTCGCCGCACGTGAGGAATGGTGGTCGCTCTACACCGCCAGGCATGCAATGGATCAACGCAAACCCTTCGCCGGCGGGCCACTCCCAGCACGACTGGCCAAGCTGCAGCACCTGCTAGATGACTACCGCAGCCAGCGCCGCCCGCTGCCAACGACTGCTGACGGCGAAGTCAATGCGAACTTCCTTGCCCGACAACTACACACGGAATCCACGTTCATCAGCCGAGCGACCGGACGTGCGATGGTCGCGGCCGCCGCGGCAGAGGTAGGCTTCGCAGACGGCTGCTATCTGTTCACACCAGTACGGGCATGCATCGACAGCGCGCCCTGGCTGACCGGATTCGACTATCACCGAATGCCCGAGCTGAGCCGAATGTTGCTGACCGCCTGCTACGTGGTGATCGCATACCTGTCAGGGATGCGCGACAGCGAAGTCAAACATCTCCAGCGAGACTGTGTGAGCCGCCAACGAGACGCCCAAGGGAACGTCTACCGACGCACCATCACCAGTCGCGCGTTCAAGGGCGAGACCCCGAAAGGAGTCACCGCCTCATGGGTAGTGTCGGAATCTGTTGAGCGAGCAGTCGGCGTTCTCGAACAACTCCAACCCGACGACGCGAAGTACCTATTCACAGCACTGTCCGCAACGATGGGTTCTTGCGGAACCGATCGCTCCCGCTCGGTGACCATCAAGTGCACCAATAAGAATTTGAACGAATTCGTCGACTGGATCAACGCCTACTGCGCCGCACACAACCGGGCCGACGACATCCCGCTCATCCGGCGCCAACGCTGGCGGCTCACCAGTGGCCAGTTCCGCCGCACCCTGGCATGGTTCATCGCTCGCCGCCCCGGCGGCGCCATCGCCGGCACGATCCAATACCGCCACCACAGCATCCAAATGTTCGAGGGCTATGCGGGAACAACCGAATCCGGGTTCCGCGGCGAGGTCGAGGCCGAACAATCACTGCAACGCGGCGAGCGCCTCTTGGCCATGATCGAGAACAATGAGCACCATGACTTACGGGGACCTGCGGCCCCCGAAGCCGAAGAACGGCTCACCAACCTCCAACGCGGCAGCGCCTACACAGGCAGTGTGGTCACCGACCCACGACGACTCCGAAGGATCATGCGCAGCGAAGACCCCAACATCTACCTCGGTCACTTCGTCACCTGCGTCTACAACCCGGACAAGGCGCTCTGTCGACGCCAACTCGCGCCCGCAGGCGATCCGAGCCTGCCGGACCTCGCCAACTGCCAACCCCTGCAGTGCCGCAACGTCGCACTCACCGCCGACAACCTCCAAGCGCTCACCGACCAGCTGCATCAACTCGACGCCCACCTCGCCACTGCGGAACTCTTGGCCCCCTTCGTTGCTCACCGCCTCACCCAGCAGCGCCGCGATCTTGCTGCGCTACTTGAGGCTGCCACTGCACCGAAGGACATTGTGTGACCGGGCACCCACTTCCTGGCGACGATGATGTGCGCTCCGCGGCTGACGCATTGCTCACCGAACACCGCGAAGGCGGCGCCTACCCCAGCGTCTCCGCATTGGCGAAGACATTCAACGTCAACCGCACCACGTTCTATCGGCACTACGCCGCCATCACCAACGCGATGCTCGACAGCGCCGCACAACGACAAACCGATGGCCCAAAACGACGACATCCTCGCCACAGTGACGATGGCCGCGACGAGACCATCCGGCGCCTCCGCACCGAAAACACCGACCTACGAAAGCATCTCGAGATCTACGAAGAGCACATCCGGATGCTCACCATCCACAACGCAGCCTACAGAAACCAACTCGAGCGACTGGCCGGCATTACCGATCTGAGCTCACACCGAGACAGTTAACGGCCAACAGGACAGACGCCCCGGCCCACAGACCGAACCTAAATCGCCCTAGCACTGCCGAACCATCTCCTGGCGGGCATCCCCCGATACCGGCATCCCTGACGCTGACTGATCCGAAGGGGTAACACGTCCGAACAATGAACAGATCCAGATACGCCACATAAGCG
>NZ_LKTM01000032.1 GCF_001417955.2 Mycobacterium gordonae
CCACCCCCGTCACCGTCACCGAAACCAGACCGGCACCTCCGCCGCCGCCTGGTGATGAACCGTCCAATGGGCCAGGGGAACCCGGCGCCGGAAGCGCCGACATCCCCGAGGTGCCCGGCCCACCGCCGGGGTCACCCGATGGCGTCATGGGCGTCGCACCGCACGCGGTGATCATCTCCATCCGCCAGTCGTCGCGGGCCTACGAGCCGGTCAATCCCGGACCGGGTGACATGGAGGTCCGCAAGAAGGCGGGTTCCATCGCAACACTGGCCAGCGGCATCGTGCACGCCGCCAACATGGGCGCCAAAGTCATCAACATCAGCGTGACGTCGTGCGTGCCGGCCGCTGACCCGTTGGACCAGGCCGCCATCGGCGCCGCGGTGTGGTACGCGGCCACCGTCAAGGACGCGGTGATCGTCGCTGCTGCCGGCAATGACAGTGAAGACGGCTGCGCCCAGAACCCTTCCTTCGATCCGCTGAACACCTCCGACCCCCGGGACTGGCATCAGGTCAAGACCGTTTCGTCGCCGTCGTGGTTCGCTGACTACGTGCTGTCGGTGGGTGCGGTCGACAACACCGGCGCCGTGATCTCCAAGAGCCTGGCCGGTCCCTGGGTGGCCGCGGCCGCGCCCGGTGTCGGCATCATGGGGTTGTCGCCGCAGACCGGCGGGCCGGTCAACGCCTACCCCCCGATCCGGCCCGGCGAGAAGAACATGCCGATCTGGGGCACCAGCTTCTCCGCCGCCTACGTCAGCGGCGTCGCGGCTCTGGTCCGGGCGAAGTATCCGGGGTTGTCCGCCCACCAGATCATCAATCGCATCGTCCAGACAGCACACAATCCGCCTCGCGGAGTCGACAACCAGGTCGGCTACGGGGTGGTCGATCCGGTGGCTGCGTTGACTTTCGATGTCCCGCCGGGGGACCGGCTCCCACCCACCGCGCACAGCCGGATCATCACGCCGGCGGCGCCGCCGCCCCCGCCGGATCACCGCGCCCGCAACGTCGCGTTGATGTTCGCGGCAATCGTCATGGCCGGTGTGGGTGCAGCCGCCCTGATCTCGAGGGCGCGGCGGCGACGATGACGCACGGCGTTCGGCTGACCGTCATCGTCGGCACGTACCTGATCGCCATGGTCGGATGGTTGGCCGGCGGTCACCTCGGCGCCGCAACGGGTTTGGTGATGGGCCTGGCCGTTGCCGTCATACCGTGGCGGGGCCAGACGGCTTGGTCGTGGCTGACCCTGTGGCTGCGGCGCAGCCGTCCGATCGGGTTGACCGAACCGCACACCGTGGCCAACGACCGGGCCGGCGGGGGAGTGCGCTTTCAAGGCGGCATCTCGGTTGCCGTTGTGCAGCTGCTGGGTAGGGCGCACACGCCGACCCTGTTCACCGGCTCGACCTCGACCCACACCGAGAACGCCTTCGACGTAAGCGATTTGATGCCGTTACTACGGCAGGTCCTGGGCTTGCAGGTGGCATCGCTCAGCGTCGTCAGCACCGGCGCCCGGCGGCGAGCCACCGGCGACTATCCCCGCGTGTACGACACGCTGATCGGGACCCCGCCCTACGCCGGTCAACGCGAAACATGGGTGGTCGTCCGTATAGCGGCGCTCGCCAACGCCGAGGCGCTGAGGCGGAGAGCCTCGGTGGGCACGGCAACGCTGGCGGCGGCGCAACGGATCAGCGCAGCGATGCGCCAGCGCGGAATCCGCGCCAAGGTCGCAACCGCCACCGACATCGTCGAGCTGGAGCGTCGGCTGGGTGCGTCGGCGCTGGATGTGTTGAATCGTCGCTGGGGTTCGGTGCGGGGGGAAGGCGGCTGGCTGACCACCTACTGGTACCGGCCGGCGGATATCACCACCGAGAACCTGGCGCAGGCCTGGGCGACCCGCGCCGACGGAATCACCCAGAACATCACGCTGTTCGGCGACGGAAGCATCACCGCTACGGTCACCGTCCGCAGTGCGCAACCGCCGACGGCCGCGCCGGCCATGCTGTTGCAGACGCTGCCGGGCGAGCAGTCGGCGGCGCTGGCGGCCAACCTGTGCGGCCCGTTGCCGCGGCTGCGCGGAATCCGGCGCAGCCGGTTGACCGATCCCCTTGTCATCCCGATCGGGCCGTCCGGAGTCCTGCTGGGCAAGGTGGACGGCGGCAACAGGATGATGCTGCCCTTCGACGATCCCGGCGAGTTCAGCCGGGTACACATCGCCGCTGATGATGCGCTGGCCAAGCGCATCGTGGTAAGGCTGGCCGGAGCGGGCGAACGGGTCACCGTGCACACTCGAGACACCAAGCGGTGGGCCAGCGTTCGAATGCCGGACATCGCCGTCACCGATCTGCCCAAGCCGATGGCCGGGACCACGATCAGTGTCGTCGACGGTACCGTAACTCCCGCGCCCCGCCCCAATACGGTCGTGTCCGTTGGGAAGCCGGACGTCGCGTACCACGGCTCGGCGAATGTGGTGGTCACCCAGACCGGTCCCGCCACGGTCTCGGTGGTGGCGGCGGGCAGGGTGTACACCGTCGACGTCGAACTGTTCCGTGCCGAGAATCGTTACGTGTCAACCGAACCTGTAAGCCTTCGCAGCGGCGAGCTGACCGCGGCGGACTCACCATGACGGGCGCCACCATGACCGCCGCTGCGCGGAAGCGGTTCGACCAGGGCATGACTTTGCTGGACCGGGATCCCGCGGCGGCCGGGGCGCGATTCCGTGAGGCAACCGAGATCGATCCGTCGATGGCGGATGCCTGGCTCGGCCGCATCGCCGCGGGTGATGAATCGTTGCCGACCGTCCAGCAACTGTACAAATACGGCACCCGACTGCACCGGGAGACCAACCGGCTCGGACTGCGCCTGGCGGCCCCCATCAAAGCGGGCCCCTACCTGTCGATTTCGGTGACCGAGGCATCGCATGCCGGGCTCGCGTTGGCGAGCGCGCTGATCGATGCGGGCCGGTATGCCGAAGCCGATATGTTGCTGCGCGATCCCGCGCTGTTGGACACCTGGGAAAACCACCAGTGGCAGCAGTACATCGACGCCTACCTGATGTTCGCGACCCAACGGTGGCCGGACGCCGTCGCCGTAGCGGCAAGGGTTCTACCGCCGCAGGCCATCATCATGTCGGCGGTCACGGCGGCAACGTGCGCGCTGGCGGCGCATGCCGCGGCCCACCTGGGGCAGGCGCGTGTCGCGATCAGTTGGACCGATCGGGTCGAGGTGCATACGCCGGCCACCGCAGCGCGCCGAACCCGAAACGAGAACGCGATCACCGCAATCGATTCCGGCGACTACCCCTTGATCGCAGCCGATCTGGCGTACGTGCGTGGGATGGCGCATCGCCAACTCGGCGAGGAATCGCAGGCGCACGAGTGGCTGTCCAGGGCAACGATCAACGGTGCGCTGATGGTCTCCGCCCAGCAGGCGCTGGCCGACTCCGGCCTGCAGCTCCTGATCACCGATGAGGAGACCATCGGCACCCGCACGGACAGATGGGATGTGAAAACCCAGCGGTCTGTGCAGCAGCGCACCGATGCCGAACACGAGGAGCGGCGCAACCAACTGTTGCAGGAGGGCCGCGCTCTGCTCGACAACCAGGTCGGGTTGGCCGAGGTCAAGCGTGCGGTCGCCGAACTGGAGGACCAGATCGAGGTTCGGGCGCTACGGCTGGCTGCCGGACTGCCGGTGGCCAACCAAACCAATCACATGTTGTTGGTCGGCCCACCGGGCACCGGAAAGACCACGACCGCCGAAGCGCTGGGCAAGATCTACGCGGGCCTGGGTATCGTCCGTCATCCCGAAATCGTGGAAGTGAAACGGGCCGACTTCTGCGGCGAGCACATCGGCGCGTCCGGCCCGAAAACCAATGAGCTGATTGACCGTTCGCTGGGCCGGGTGCTGTTCATGGACGAGTTCTACTCACTGGTGGAGCGACACCAGGATGGGCGGCCGGACATGATCGGCATGGAGGCGGTCAACCAGTTGCTGGTGGCACTGGAGGTGCACCGGTTCGACTTCTGCTTCATCGGCGCCGGGTATGAGAAGGAAGTCGACGAATTCCTCACGGTGAACCCCGGTTTGGCCGGACGGTTCAACCGCAAGCTGCGATTCGAGTCGTATACGCCCGACGAGCTGGTGGAAATCGCGATGCGCTATGGCAATCCGAGAGCAACCGTGATCGAACCGAGCGCCGCCGAGGTGCTGAACGCGGCGTGTGCGACCCTGCGTTCCTATTGTGCGCCGGACGGCACGCACGGGGTCGACCTCATGCAGAACGGACGGTTCTCCCGCAACGTCGTGGAACGTGCTGAGCGGCTGCGGGATTCACGCGTAGCTGCTCAACACCGCAGCGCCAAGGGGTCGGTCACGGTCGAAGACCTGCAGACCCTGCGCACCCAGGATGTGATCACCGCCGTGCGTGAGGCCTGCGCGGAGAAGCACGTGCCGATCGAGCTGTAGGGCTATACCTCGACGACGACCGCCCCGCCCTGGCCGCCGCCGGCGCACATCGCCGCAACCCCGATGCCGCCGCCGCGGCGCATCAGCTCGTAGGTCAGCGTGGTCACCATCCGCGCGCCGGAGGCCGCGATCGGGTGGCCGAGGCTGCAGCCGCTGCCGAAGAAGTTCACCTTCTCCTCGTCGATGCCGTACTCCCGGCACGCGGCGATCGGCACCGAGGCGAACGCCTCGTTGATCTCCCACAGCGCCACGTCGTCGACCGAGAGACCGGCGCGCTGCAGCACCTTGCCGATCACCTTGACCGCGCCGAGCCCGCAGTCGCGCGGCGCCACGCCGGCGGCGGCCCAGGCGCGCACCTTGCCCATCACGTGCAAGCCTTCGGCGGCGGCATAGTCGGCGTCGACCAACGCCACCGCGGCGGCGGCGTCGTTGGTGCCGCTGCTGTTGCCGGCCGTGATGGAGAAGCCCTCGATCTCCGGGTGCAGCACCTTCAGCCCGGCCAGCTTTTCCACCGTGGTGTCGCGGCGGGGATGCTCGTCGACGGCGAACTCGGTGACCGACCCGTCGAACTGGGTGACCTTCAGCGGCAAGATCTCGTCGGCGAACTTGCCGGCGTCCTGGGCCGCGACGGCGCGCTGGTGCGAGCGGGCGGCCCAGGCGTCCATCTCCTCGCGGGTGATTCCGACCGACTGCGCGGTGTTCCATCCGACGGTGATGGACATGTCCTTGGCGGGGGCGTCCGGCGTCTCCACGTGCGTGGGCGGCATCCACCGCTCCTCGAACTTCAGCTCGGGACCGGGAATGCGCCAGTTGGTCAGCGGCGTCATCGACAGCGACTGCACGCCCCCGGCGATCAACACCCGCTCCATCCCCGACCCGATCTGCGCGGCGGCATTGCCGATGGCGGTCAGGCTGCCCGCACAGTGCCGGTTCACCGACTGCCCGGGCACGTGCTCCAGGCCCGTGGCGGTGGCGGCGTAGCGCGCCAGATCACCGCCGCCGTAATGAGATTCGGCGAAGATGATGTCGTCGATGGCCGACGGGTCCACCCCCGAGCGGCGCACCACCTCGGGCAGCACCGCGGTGATCAGCGTCTCGGGCGGGGTGTTGACGAGGGTGCCCTTGAAGGAGCGGCCGATCGCCGTCCGGACGGCGCCAACGATTACGGGTGTGGCCATCTTCTAACCTCGTACTCTCTACCGGGGGAATCAGGCCCTATCGTAGCAAGTACCGTATTTACAATAGTAACCGCAGGTGTAACGCCTGCGTGGGGCGGTCAGAGGCACCCTCACTGCCGCTGCGGCGGCACCCACCCCCTCCTCATTCGGATGATGACGACTACCAGCAGGACGCCGAAGGCGGTCACCACAATGCCGAACCCGAGCAGCCCCCAGCCCGTGGAATTGTTCTCGCCACGCTGCTCATCGACAGACCGGGTGGTGCTGTGGCCGGTCGAGCGGTTGAGTTCAACGCACGTGTCGGCGGAATGCATGGTGCTCGAACCGCATTGCGGCGTCTCGCGGGTCAGTGAGGTGATACCGCCGTACACCATGAACAGCCCGAAGAAGATGACGGCAGCAGCGAGAAGCTTGGCCATGGATTCCTCCCCGTAACGGCGCCGCGCGCCAGGCGACCAGACAGCGCGCCCTTCGATTATCGCGCAGCGGCGACCGGTAATAGACAGGAGATGTCTGGCATCTGCCTCAATTCGCTAACGCTTTGACGGACAACCCGATTGGCGGTGTGCAGGTGGGCCGGAGCGATCACCGCGGCGGTGGATAGCGCGGCGGAGGGTAGTACGGCTGGCCGCCGAGAGGCGGCGGATACTGCGGCGGGTACTGCGGTGACGCGCCGGGCGGCGGGTAACTCACCGGACCGCTCGGAGGCATGGCAACCGGCGCCGCCGGGCGGCTCACGGCGGCCCTGATCCCCAGCCCGATACCCGCGATGGTCACCACGGAACCGACTCCGAGCACCACCCATCCCATCGTGTGGTCGAGGTTGCGCTGCTCTTCGTAGGTCCGCGTACCGCGTTTCGGCTTATTGCAAATATCGCCGCTCTGCATGACCTTGTCGTCGCATTTCACGACGGTCTCGAAGGCGAAAAAGGCACCGAAGACCATCATCCCCAGCCCGACGACGAGGATCATTACCGCCCCCAAGATCCTGTTACTCATGGGCACCTCTCCGCAGAATCGTCGAGCCTCAGTCACGGTCGGCACCTTGATACTGCGCGTGCAGGCCGGGCATGTCCACCGCTGTCCTTGAACCCGTTGTGGCACGGACGCTTTGGCTGCTCGCGGGTATCAAATGCAGAGGACAACGCCAGATAGCTGCGTGGCCGACCACTCGAGGCGCGTTGTGCGCCCCCCAGTACTACGGAGCATTACGTCCCGTCCGTATAACAACCCGGCCCGAATAGCGCCGTTTACGCTCCCGTTACGTCTAAACTGCTGCCAAGGTTTGACACACCGCACGAACTCAATGGACGGAGTGATTCGGGGGTGCACCGGATCTTGCTGATGGCGGTGGCGCTGGCCGTCGCAACGGCACCGTTCACGGCGCCGCCGGCACTCGCAATCACTCCGCCGCCGATCGATCCCGGAGCCCTGCCGCCGGATGTCACCGGTCCCGATCAACCCACCGAACAACGCGTCCAATGTTCGGGCCCGACGGTGCTGCCGGATTCGACCTTCCATGACCCGCCGTGGAGCAACTCCTACATCGGCGTCGCCGAGGCGCACAAGTTCGCCACCGGCGCCGGCGTGACGGTCGCGGTCATCGACACCGGCGTCAACGCCTCCCCCCGCGTTCCGGCCGAGCCCGGCGGCGATTTCGTCGATCAGGCCGGCAACGGCCTGTCCGACTGCGATGCCCACGGCACCCTCACCGCGGCCATCATCGGGGGCCGCCCCGCCCCCACCGACGGCTACGTCGGCGTCGCCCCCGACGCCCGGCTGATCTCGCTGCGCCAGACCTCCGAAGCCTTCGAACCCGTTGGCACCCAACCGAACCCGAACGATCCGAACGCCACACCGGCCGCCGGTTCGATCCGCAGCCTGGCCCGGGCGGTGGTGCACGCCGCCAACCTCGGCGCCAACGTCATCAACATCAGCGAGGCCGCCTGCTACAAGGTGACCAAACCGATCGACGAGGCGAGCCTGGGCGCCGCCATCGACTACGCCGTCAACGTCAAGAACGCGGTGGTTGTCGCCGCGGCCGGCAACACCGGTGGTGACTGTGCGCAGAACCCCCTTCCCGACGCGGCAAACCCCGGCGATCCCCGCGGCTGGAACAAGGTGCAGACCGTGGTCACGCCCGCCTGGTACGGCGGGGCGGTGATCACCGTCGGCGGCATCGGCCAGACAGGCGTCCCCAGTAGCTTCTCCATGCACGGGCCGTGGGTGGATGTGGCGGCGCCCGCGGAGAACATCGAATCGCTCGGTGACCGCGGGGACCCGGTGAACGCCCTGCAGGGCAAGGAAGGGCCGGTGCCGATCGCCGGCACGTCGTTCGCCGCGGCCTACGTCTCGGGGGTGGCAGCCCTGGTTCGCCAGCGGTTTCCCGAACTGACGGCCCCCCAGGTCGTGCAGCGCATCGAGGCCACCGCTCGACACCCCGGCGGCGGCGTCGACGACCTGGTGGGCTCGGGGGCCGTCAACGCGCTCGCCGCATTGACGTGGGACATCGCACCCGGGCGGGCCACCATTCCGTACGACGTACGCCGCATGCCGCCGCCGGTGATGGCGCCCGCCCCCGACCGGGTGCCGATCACGGTGGTCACCCTCGCGATCGGCGGCCTGCTGCTGGCCCTCGGGTTCGGCTCGCTGGCGGCGCGCGCGTTGAGGCGCCGTCGATGACCAACCCGATCCGGCTGAAATTCAGCACCGGGCACACCCTGGTGCTCGCGGTGCTGGCGCCGGCGGCCATCCTGTGGTTCCTGCCGACCCAGTACTGGTGGGCCGGCATCGCGCTGGCGGCGGCGGGGGCCATCGTCGCGTTCGTCACCTTCTTCGGACGGCGGCTGACCGGCTGGGTGGCAACGGTTTTCGCGTGGCTGCGCCGCCGCCGCAAACCGCCGGACATCCCGTCCGAACCCGTGGTCGGCGCGACCGTGAAGCCCGGTGATCACGTCGCGGTGCGCTGGCGACGCGGCCACCTGATCGCCGTCATCGAGCTCAAACCGCGACCGTTCACCCCTACGGTGATCGTCGAGGGCAAGGCGCACACCGACGACGTGCTGGACACCCGGCTGCTGGAACATCTGCTCGAAGTGCACTGCCCCGACCTGGAGGCCGACATCGTCTCGGCCGGCTTCCGGGTCGGCAGATCCGCCAGCCCGGACGTGGTGAACCTCTACCAGCAAGTGATCGGCGCCGACCCGGCACCGGCGCACCGCCGGACCTGGATCATGCTGCGCGCCGACCCCGAACTGACCCGCAAGTCCGCGCAGCGGCGCGACGAGGGCGTCGCCGGGCTGGCCCGCTACCTGGTCGCCTCGGCCACCCGCATTGCGGACAACCTGGCCAGCCACGGTGTGGACGCGGTGTGCGGGCGCAGCTTCGACGACTACGACCACGCCATCGACATCGGCTTCGAGAGCTTCCTGCGGGAGAAGTGGTCGGTGATCAAAGGCCGCGACTCCTACACCGCGGCGTACACCGCACCGGGCGGGCCGGACCTGTGGTGGTCGGCGCGCGCGGACCGCACCATCACCCGGGTGCGGATCAGGCCCGGGATGCCGCCGCAGGCCACCGTGCTACTCACCACCGCCGGTAAGCCGAAGACCCCGCGGGGCTTCTCCCGCCTGTACGGCGGGCAGCGGCCCGCCCTGACCGGACAGAACCTGATCGCCGACCGGCACTGCCAGATCCCGATCGGATCGGCCGGCGTGCTGATCGGCGAGACCGTGAACCGCTGTCCGGTCTACCTGCCGTTCGACGACGTCGACGCCAGCCTCAACCTGGGTGACGCCCAGACCTTCACCCAGTTCGTGGTGCGCGCGGCCGCCGCGGGCGCCCACGTCACGATGGGCACGCATTTCGAAGAGTTCGCCCGGCTGATCGGCGCGCAGGTCGGTCAGGTGGCCAAGGTGACATGGCCGAGCGCGACGACGTACCTCGGCCCGCACGCTGGGGTGGAGAAGGTCGTGCTGCGGCACAACATGGTCAGCACGCCGCGCCACCACAAGTTGCCGATCCGTCGCGTCTCGCCACCGGAGGAAAGCCGTTACCAACTGGCCTTGCCGAAGTAGCCGGTCTCGCCAATTTTGGTGCAGGGACCCCGAAATTTAGCGACGATAATGGTTAGAGCATTAAGGAGGAAGATCCGATATGACTCAGCCGCAGACCGTCACGGTGGACCAGCAGGAGATTTTGTCGCGGGCCGACGAGGTCGAGGCGCCGATGGCCACCCCACCCAACGATGCGGCCGCGGCTCCGTGCGGACTCACCGCCGCCAAGAACGCCGCCCAGCAACTCGCGTTGTCGGCCGAGAACATGCGTGACTTTCTGACCGCCGGACACCGGGAGCGGGCGCGCCTGGCCACGTCGCTGCGCAATGCCGCCAAGGCGTACGGCGACGTCGACGAAGAGGGCGGGCAGGCGCTGAACAGCGACGGCGGCGAGGTGGCCGGCGAAACCGCCGGTGCCGAAAGCGGCGACAGCTCGGCCGGTCTGCAGGACACCGCTCAGGTGGCGGGCGCCGGAGACGACGGGTTCACCGATCTCAAAGCCGCGGCAACGAAACTCGAGTCGGGCGACCAGGGCGCGTCGCTGGCCGCCTTCGCCGACGGCTGGAACCAGCTCAGCTTCGCTCTGCAGGGCGACACCAAGCGATTCCGCATCTTCGAGAACTGGACCGGTGAGGCGGCCACGGCGTGCGAGGCATCCCTGGATCAGCAACGCGAGTGGATCACCCACATGGCCAAGCTCGCGACATCGCTGGCCAAGCAGGGGCAGTACATCGCGCAGCTGCAGGTCTGGGCCCGGCGTTCGCATCCGACGCTGGCCGACATCACGAAACTCGAAGAGCTGTCCAAGGATCCGGCCTACAAAGACCAGGCCATCAAGCTCTACGCGGAGTACCAGTCCAAGTCCGAAGAGGTGCTCAACGAGTACAACACCAAGGCGCAACTGGAAGCGGTGAACCCGCCCAAACCGCCGGCCGCCATCAAGATCGACCCGCCCCCTCCGGCGCAGACACCGGGCCTGATTCCGACCCAGGTGATGCAGGCGGCGTCCATGGCCGGCGGTGGCTCGGGCTCCGGTATGCAGGCCCCGATGATTCCGCCCACCGGCGGCGGTGCCGGGGGAGGCATGCCGTCCGGCGCGAGCGCCGACCTGGCCTCCGTTCGCGAGGCTGCCGCCAGTCTGGGGAAAGAGCCTGGCATGAAACCGATGTCGCTCGGCGGTGGCGGAGGTGGCGGCGGTATGCCCGCGATGCCGCTGGCGCCGGCGGCCGGTGCCGGCATGGAAGCCGGCGAATCGGTGCGACCCGCCGGCGCGGGTGACCTCGGCGGCGTCGGTCAGGGTGCTGCCGCTGGTCGCGGCAGTGCCGGCGGAGGCGGCATGGGCATGCCGATGGGTGGCCATGGCCAGGGCGGCGGCGGATCGAAATCCAAAGGCGCACAACAGGATGACGAGGCGCTCTACACCGAGGACAGGGCGTGGACCGAGGCTGTTATCGGTCAGCGCCGCCGGCAGGACATGAAGGAGTCGAAGTGACGAACATGGACATGGAACCGCATGTCGCCGCGGCACTGGCCTTGGCAGCGCGGTTCCAGCAGGCCCTCGAAGGCACGCTCAACCAGATGAACAACGGCAACTTCCGCGGCGAGGACGAGGCCGAGACCGTCGAGGTGACCATCAACGGGCACCAGTGGCTGACCGGCGTGCGCATCAACGAGGGCCTGATCAAGGAGCTGGGCGCCGAGGTCGTGGGTGCGCGGATCAACGAGGCCCTGCAGAACGCGCAGCAGGCGGCGATGCAGTACAACTCGGCCGCCGGCGAGCAGCTCACTGCGGCCCTGGAGGCTATGACGAAGGCCGCCGGCAACAACCACGGCTGAAAAGCTCGTCGAACGTGCGTGTCGGTACAACGACACGCCGCCGGTAGTGACATTTCGCGCACGTTCGCGCCGGACTAATTGCTCAATTCGCGCTGCCGTTTACTGACACTGCGAGGCCGAAATTGCCGCAGCCAGCACGCTTTAACCTCGGTTAGGCTTGGTATTCAGATACTTGACCGGCAGCTGTGAGACCCGCTGCCGTTGGAGGAGAGAAGGCAATGGGCATTCCACGACCGACCGGCGAATATGCCGGTCAGATGCTGGAGGGCGGCTGGCCCGAGGCCGATGAGGACGCCTTCTACGACCGTGCCCAAGCCTTCAACGGAATGCTGCAGAAGGTCACCGACGTCATCGACGCCGCCCGCCACCAGCAGGTGGAGGTCTTCCACGGCGGTGTCTGGTCCGGCGGCGCCGCGAGTGCGGCCAATGGCGCACTCGGCACGAATCTCACCGAAATGAGCACGCTGCAGGACTATCTGGCCACCGTCATCACCTGGCACGAGCACATCGCCAATTTGATTGCGCAAGCGAAATCGGAAATCGGAAATAACGTCGACGGCGCGCACCGGGAAATCACCATCCTGGAAAACGACACCGAACTGGAGCCCGAGGAGCGGCAGAACGCGATCAATTCGCTGGTCCGCTCGGCCCAACAGGCCAATGCCAGCCTGATCGCCGAAGCCGCCGAACAGGTGCTGGAATCCAAGAATTGGAAACCGCCGCACAATGCGCTGCAGGATCTGCTGAACCGGGTGACCCCGCCGACCCCCGAGGTACCCACGCTGGTGGTGCCGACCCCGGGCACGCCGACGCCCGTCGGCCCGGCGCCGACGCCGTTCGAACCGGTGCCGGCGAACCCGTACAACCCGCTCGACCCCGGCACACCGGTCACCCCGGTGACCCCCAGGCCATTCGAGCCGGTGCCGGCCAACCCGTACGACCCGCTGAACCCGGTGACCCCGGGGACGCCGGTCAACCCGACCAACCCCATCACGCCCGTCCCGCCGCTCAACCCGTCCGTACCGGTGACACCGGTCAATCCAGGGACCCCGGGAACCCCCGTCAGCCCGGTCACGCCGGTCAAGCCGAAGCCCGACGACAAACCGGCCAAGCCCGTCA
>NZ_LKTM01000033.1 GCF_001417955.2 Mycobacterium gordonae
GCGCCGCCGGCACCCCCGGCCCCGCCATTACCGCCCGCTCCGCCGTCACCGCCGGCCTGCCCGGCGCTGCCGGCGTTGGTAGCGTCGGCGCCCCGGGTACCGGTGCCGCCGCTACCACCACGCCCGCCGGCGCCGCCCCGGCCGCCCGCACCGCCGTCTCCGCCGTCGGTGCCGCCGTGTCCGCCCGCACCGCCGGCGCCCCCGGCCCCCGCGTTGCCGCCGGTGCCACCGGCCTCTCCCGTCCCGGAGGGCGCGGATCCCACCGCGCCGTCGGCGCCGTTGCCCCCGGCTCCGCCGTTGCCGCCCGCGGCGTTACTGATGCCGTTGAGACCGGTGGCCCCGGTGATTGAGCCGGCGCCGCCGCTGCCGCCCAGCCCGCCGGCACCGGCATTGCCGCCGCGGCCGCCATTGCCACCGGCGCCGCCGTTGACCGCGCCGTTCGCTCCGTTGCCGCCGTCGCCGGGGGCACCACCTGCGCCTCCGGTACCGCCGTTGCCGCCGGCACCGCGGATCCCGTTGTGGCCGGAGGCGGCGAGCGCGGTGCCGCCGGCGCCGCCGGCACCCCCGGCCCCGCCATTACCGCCCGCTCCGCCGTCACCGCCGGCCTGACCGTCCGCTCCAGCGGCTGCAGCGGTTGCACCGTTGCTGCCCGCTCCGCCGGCACCCCCACGTCCACCGGTGCCGCCGGCGCCGCCGGCCCCACCATCGCCGGCACGGGCACCGCCGTGACCGCCTGCACCGCCGGATCCGCCTGCGCCACCGCCGTTTCCGTTGCCTCCGGCGTCACCCGCCGCCGCGCCGCCAGCGCCCGACGCGCCGGCGGCGCCGTTTCCGCCAGCGCCGCCCGCGCCGCCGTTGCCGACAAGTCCGGCGTCGCCGCCGGCGCCGCCGGAAGCTCCGGCACCACCGGGTGCACTCGCATTGCCACCGCGACCACCGGCGCCGCCGTTTCCGCCGCTGCCAGGTCCGTCGCTGCCACCGCTGGCGCCCTGAGCGCCGGCGTGCCCGCCCGCACCGCCGGCCGCGCCGCCGGTGCCTCCGCCACCACCGGCACCGGGGTTGCCGCCGTGGCCACCGGCTCCGCCCTGACCGGCGATCGGCACCAACTGCCTCGGTGACGGCACGAACGCTCTGGCAACGGCGTTGTCGGTGGCCGGACCGGCCCCCATCCCGACGCCGGGTCCCGGCCCGGGACAGACCGCTTACGTGTTCACCGCGGTCGGGACGCCCGGGCCGGCCGATGTGCAGCGCCTGCCCTTGAACGTCACGTGGGTCAACCTCACCACCGGCAAATCGGGCAGTGCCACGCTCAAGCCGCGCACCGACATCAACGGGGAAGGCCCGACGACACTGACCGCGATCGTGGACACCGGTTCGGGCAGCATCATGTCGACGATCTTCGGGCAGGTCACCACGAAAGATCGTCAGTGCCAGTTCATGCCCACCATCGGTTCGACGGTGGTGCCGTAACGTGCCGCACCGGACCCGCGAGCGTGCGCGGATGTACATCGGCTATGGCGTGTCGGTGTACGGATGCGCACGCTCGCGGGGTGCGGCGTCGCGTCAGTAGGCCATGAACAGGATGGCGTCCCGGTCGTAGTCCAGACCGGGGTGGACGCTGGCCAGGTGGGCCTGAGTCAGCTCGACCAACTCATCCTCGTCCTTGCCGACGATGGCTTCCCCGCACGGACAAGTGATGTGTGTCTTCACGTCGCTGCCTTTCCCTTGGATGCTGCCTTCATCTGCTTCTTATATGAGCGCACCTGACTCAGCGACTCGGCATCGACGATATCGGCGATAGACATGTGCGTCCCCGCCTTGCCGTAGTCCCCCGCGGCGGCCCGCCAGCCGCTCGGTGTCACCCCATATTGCTTGCCGAGCAGCGCGAGAAAGATCTTCGCCTTCTGCTCGCCGAACCCGGGCAGCGCCTTGAGTCGTTTCAGCAATTCTTTGCCGTCGGGGTTTCCAGCCGTCCACAGGGCCGCGGTGTCCCCGTCATACCGTTCGACGATGGTCTGTGCGAGCGTTTGGATCCGCTTGGCCATCGATCCCGGGAAACGGTGTACCGCAGGCTTTTCCGAGCAGAGTGCGGCGAATTTCTCCGGGTCGTAGTCGGCTATCTCGGTGACGTCCAGACTTCCCATCCGGTCGGCGATCTTCTTGGGGCCCGCGAACGCCACTTCCATGGGTATCTGCTGATCGAGCAACATTCCGACCAGCAGCGCGAAGGGATCGGACTCCAGCAACGCGTCGGCGGCCGGGTCTTGAACGAGCTGCAGTTTCGGCACCGTGTCAGTCTAGAACGATGCCGCCGGCCGGGCCCGGCAGCGCCCGACCCAAAACCGAACAGGGTTCTCCCGCAACGTATTCGGGCGACTACCCGCTCTTGCGCCGGAATTCGCGACGGTTGCCCGCGGCCCCGTGCGCCCGCGACTGCTTGCCGCCGCCGTCCTTATGGTCGGAGCCACCGGATGACTTGGCCAGCTTGCGCTCGAGGGCTTCGCGGAATTTGCGCTTGTTGTCGTCCTCCGGCGCTTCGGACGATTCCGGGGGGTTCGTGTCGGCCATACCGGCAGCCTATCTGGTGACGAAGCGGGCCGAAACGTATTTACCTACCGCCGGCCGGGCGGCATGCCGTACACATGCGAGATCGGCAGTGTCAACAGCACGCGCCGATCGGTGACCATGGCCTCGCGGTATTCATCCCAGTCCGGATGTTCGCCAGCGATGTTGCGGTACAAAGCAATCAGAGCCTCGACCGTGTCGTCGTCGGGCGCCATCGCCGGCGGGGTCAGTTCCGCGACACCCTCCGCCACGGCGTATGACCAGCCGTCGTCGGCGTCGACCAACAGCGATGCGCGGGGGTCCCGGCGCAGGTTCCGGGTCTTGGCGCGCGGCTCGGTGATCGACACCTGCAAGACCAGACCCCGGGCGTCGAAGTAGTACTGGACGTTCGACAACTGCGGTCGCCCGTCGCGCTTGATGGTGGCCAGCACTCCGATCGAGTTGCAACTGATCACGGCCAACAGCTTGTCGTCGAAGACGTGGCGTCCCATGCCGAAAGCCTACGTCGCGTTGCGGCCTTCTCCGACGGGCTGGTGAAATCGATCCATGACCAAGTACGCGGCCTTCCTGCGCGGTGTCAACGTCGGGGGCGTCAATCTCAAGATGGCCGACGTGGCCGATGCCCTGACCGATGCCGGCTTCCAGAATGTGCGCACCATCCTGGCCAGCGGCAACGTGCGGCTGGAATCGGCGGCCAAAGTCTCGACCGTGCGCAAGAAGGCCGAGGCCGCGTTGCGCGACCGCTTCGGCTACGACGCATGGGTGCTGGCGTACGACCTGGAGACGGTGCGGGCCATCGACGAGGCCTACCCCTTCGAGCGCGAGGTCGAGGACCAACAGTCCTATGTCACCTTCGTGACCGACGGCGACATCCTCGACGAATTGGCACAGCTGAGTCCCGGCCCCGAGGAGAAGATCGAGCGCGGCGAGGGCGTCATCTATTGGCAGGTGCCCAAGGGCAGCACCCTGGACAGCACCATCGGCAAAACGATGGGCAAGAAGCGCTACAAGTCCTCGACCACCTCGCGCAACCTGCGCACGCTGGCAAAGGTGCTCGCGTGAGCGACCCCCAGACCCCGGCGCACAAGGTGGCGCTCACCGGCGTCTCGGAAACCGCTCTGCTGACGCTGAACGCCCGCGCTACCGAGGCGCGCCGCGGCGACGACCGACTCATCGACGACCCGATGGCCGTGGCGCTGGTCGATTCGATCGACTTCGACTTCGCCAAGTTCGGCCCCACCCGCCAGGACATCGCGATCCGGGCGCAGGCCTTCGACGGCGCCGCAAAGGCGTACCTGAGCACGCATCCGGCGGCCACCGTAGTGGCATTGGCCGAAGGCCTGCAAACCAGCTTCTGGCGCCTGGAGGCCGCGCTGCCGGACAGTCGATTCCGTTGGCTGACAGTCGATTTGCCTCCCATCATCGACATCCGCAAGCGCCTACTGCCGTCCTCGCCGCGGATATCGGTGCTCGCCCAGTCGGCGCTGGATTACAGCTGGATGGATTCCGTGGATACCTCGGACGGCGTGTTCATCACCGCCGAGGGACTGCTGATGTATCTGCAACCCGAGCAGTCGCTGGGACTGATCGCCGAGTGCGCGAAGCGATTCCCGGGTGGTCAGATGCTGTTCGACCTGCCGCCGCGCTGGTTCAGCCTGTTCAGCCGGCTGGGCATCCGCACTTCGCTGCGCTACAAGGTGCCGGCCATGCCGTTCAGCCTGTCGCCGGGCGAGGCCGCCGATCTCGCCGCCACAGTGCCGGGCGTCACCGCGGTTCACGATGTGCAGCTGCCAAAGGGCCGCGGGCTTGTCTTCAACACCGCTCTGTCGGCGGTATACCGCGTTCCGCTACTCGACCCGCTGCGCCCGAACCTGACGCTCTTGGAGTTCTAATCGTCCGGAACGTTGGTGAGGTAACGGATCGCGTCGGACTTGGTCAGCCCCAGCGCGCGGGCGACTTCGACGTATTCCTTGGCCGCGGCCGCCATCGCGGCATCGGTCGGATCGAAGCGGGAGATGAAAGTGCCGAAACGCCCGCGTGTTTCGACGATCGCCGCGGATTCCAGTTCGCGGTAGGCGCGGGCTACGGTGTTCGCGGCCACGCCCAGCTGGCCCGCCAAGTCACGCACCGTCGGCAGTCGGGTTCCCGGCGGTAACGAACCGGCCCGGACACCGTCGATCACTCCGGTTCTGAGCTGGTCGAATATCGGCTTGCCCGCCTTCACATCGACCTTCAACAAATCGCGCAACTCCACGTAACCAGTATTGCCCACCCGCGGCTATCTTTGTGGGATGCGAGTGACGGTGCTGAGCGGCGCAGGTATCTCGGCGGAGAGCGGCGTACCGACGTTCCGTGACGACAAGAACGGATTGTGGGCCCAATTCGACCCGTACGAGCTGTCCAGCGTCCAGGGCTGGGAACGCAATCCCGAGCGCGTATGGGGCTGGTATCTGTGGCGCCATTACCTGGTGGCCGATGTTCAGCCCAATGCGGGGCACCAGGCGATTGCTGACTGGCAGCGGCATCCGGACGTCACCTCCGTCACCGTCATCACCCAGAACGTCGACGACCTGCACGAGCGGGCCGGCAGCTCCCCGGTTCATCATCTCCATGGAAGCCTTTTCGAATTCCGTTGTGCGCGTTGCGGTTTGCCTTATGCAGAGGCGCTGCCGGTGATGACGGAGGCCGCTATCGAAGTGGAGCCGCCGGTGTGCCACTGCGGCGGTCTGATCCGGCCCGACATCGTGTGGTTCGGCGAGGCGCTGCCGCAGGGTCCGTGGCAGAGTGCGCTCGATGCGACGGAGAACGCCGACGTGGTGGTGGTCGTCGGGACGTCGTCGATCGTGTACCCGGCGGCCGGGCTTCCGGAACTCGCACTGGCTCGCGGCACCGCGGTGATCGAGGTCAACCCTGAGGCCACGCCATTGTCGCAACACGCGACGCTGTGCGTGCGCGAGTCGGCGAGCCAGGCGTTGCCGGGGCTCCTCGAGCGGTTGCCGGCGCTGTTCAAGTAGGGCTGGTGCGCCGGTGGCGCCGAGCCTGCGCCGGGGGCGCCGATTGTGGCCTGATCCGCTACCTCGTCGCAGTCTCGGCGCCCAGGGGGCAGTGTCGTCGAAGAAGTCCCACGCTGCACACAGTTGCAAGTTCTTCCACAACAGCGATCGACTGACTGCGAATTCGACGGCGGCCGGTCTGGACAGTCCACGATCCTGGCTGCATGACGGGCGACGCACCTTTCATCGGCAGCGAGGCGATCGCAAACGGGTCCCTGAGACGGCACCAGCTGCGCTCGCGCTTCCGGCGAGAATTTCCCGACGTCTATGTCCAGCGCGAGGGCATACTCACGTTGCACCAACGCTCCGTTGCAGCGTGGCTGTGGTCGGGTCGTCAGGGTGTGATCGCGGGAATGACCGCCTCGGCGTGGCATGGATCGAAGTGGGTGGATGAGCGGCTGCCGATCGAGTTAATCTGGCGCAACGCGAGGCCCCCGCGTGGGGTCCGGACTTACGATATGCAACTGCTGACCGGAGAAAGCACCGTAGTTGAGGGCTTACCGGTCACCACGCCGCAACGCACTGCCTTTGACATCGGCAGCCGTAGGCCGCTCGGCTCGGCGGTCGCCAACTTGGACGCCCTGATGCGAGCCACCAGTATCACCGCCGATGAGGTGCACGCCGTAGCCGAGCAGCATCGGGGCGCACGGGGAATCAGGCAGTTGGAAACGGCGCTGGCGCTGGTCGATACGGGCTCACAATCACCGAAGGAGACGTCGCTGCGACTGCTGCTGACGCGCGCAGGTCTGCCACGCCCGACCACCCAGATCCCGGTGACAGTGGAGCGGGGCAAGGTGTACTACCTCGATATGGGCTGGGAGGACCTTATGGTCGCGGTCGAATACGACGGTGAACACCACCGCACGGACCGTTGGCAGTACAGCAGGGACAACCACCGGCGCGAGATGCTGGAACGGCTGGGATGGATTGTGATACGAGTGACCGTCACCGATCGTCCGGAGAACATCATCGGCAGGGTGCGTAACGCACTGGACATCCGAAAGTCGGATCTGCGCTGATGGCACCGAAACTGCGGGGAGGTGGCGGGAAGCGGCAGGCTCGGCGCCCGCACCGCAGGCTCGGCGCAGAGATTAGAGTCGGTGCGCGCGCCCCAGCGCCAACTCGGACACCGGCAGCGGCGCCCACGCGGGCAGCGTCCACTCCCGCCGCGCCCGGTGCACCTCGAATCCGGCTTCGACGATCGCGCGCTCGGTGTGACGATGCGTGTGGCAGTTGCCGAACATTCGTGGCCAGATGGTCACATCGGCGACCTGCTGCAATCGGCCCCGGGCGCCCGCGCTGGCGATGTGTTCCAGGTACCGCAGCTCCCCGCCCGGCCGAAGGAGCGAATGCAGCCGGCGCAGCACGCTGACCTGGTCGTGCACCGAGCACAGCACCAGCGAACAGACCACGGCGTCGAACGGCTCGACGTCGCCGATCTCCTCGGCGGTTTCGTGGGTCACCACCACCGGAATCGGCGCCTCGGCCGCGGCTTCCCTGGCGATGTCCACTAATCGCGGTTCGGGTTCCACGGCGAGAACGTGCGTGACGGCATCGGGGTAATACGCGAAGTTGGTGCCGCTGCCGGCACCGATTTCGAGCACCCGGCCCGAGAGGCCGGCCAGATTCTCCCGACGCAGCGCGCGGACCGCCTCGGCTTCGTGGGCGGCAAAAACTGGCCACACCCGGGCGAAGAAGGGATTGTTGACGCTCGGCGTCATGCTTGCGCCTCCTGTGCGGGGCGCTGCTCGAGCACCCAATCCATCACCCGCCGGGACGTCGCGTCGGCGCCGACGAGCCCGGCCACCATGTGGCCGCACACTACCGCGCTCAAAACCCGCTCGGCGAACGCCTCGACCTCACCGAACGGCAGATGCGGCTTGGCGATCAGAATGGCGGCCACGCCGTGGGCGGCGGTCCACAGCTCCAGGGCGATCATGGTCGGGTCATCGGTGCGGTAGACACCTTCGTCCATCAGCGACTGGACCGAGGCGCGCATGTGCCTGAACGCCGAACTGTCCAGTGCCATATCGACATTGCTGCCGGGACGCCATTCGCCCATGGTCGCCAGCCGGTAGAGCTCCGGGGTCTGCAGCGCGAATCGCACGTATGCCATGCCCTGGGCCCGAAGGACCTCGGCGGTGCCGGTGTGCCCGACCGCGGCTCGCTCCATCGCCTCGTCGAGTCCTGTCAGGTACCGCGCGCACACCGCGTCCAGCAACGCATTCTTGTCCTGGAAATGCAGGTAGATCGACGGTGACGTCACACCGACGCGCTGCGCGACCGATCGGATCGACACCGCCCGCGCCTGCCCGGTCTCCAGAAGTAATTCTGTTGCCGCATCAAGGATTTCATGACGAAGCCGGTCACCGGACCCGCGCGGCGCACGCTGGCGGCGCAGCCCGTGCACCGAGACGTCAACCACGGCGCGTCACCGACGCGTGGACGTCGCGCCCGTTGCGCTGAGTCGGCATCTTGGCGGTGTCGGCCTCGCTCGGCACCCGGTGGTCGGCACGCCCGGGCGGCGCTTCGAGCTCACCGCCCTCGCTGATACCGAACCGCTCATGCACCCAGACCAGCGGCTTGGGCGCCCACCAGTTCCACCTGCCCATCACATGCATGAAGGCCGGCACCAGCACCATCCGCACCAGGGTTGCGTCGGCGATGACGGCGAGGGTCAGGCCCAATCCGAACATCCTCATGAAGGACACGTGTGCGGCGATCAGCGCCGCGAACGACATCGACATGACCAGCGCCGCCGCCGTGATCACCCGGCCGGTGCGGGCAACCCCGAGCGCCACGCTTTCGTCGTTGGCGGCGTGTGCCTGCGCCGGGCTCGGCTTGGCGGGCCGGGCCGCACCGGATGCCAGCCAGTACTCCCGGATACGCGAGACCAGGAACACCTCGTAGTCCATGGACAACCCGAACGCGATACAGAACAGCAGCACCGGCATGTTGGCGACCAGGGTCCCGCTCGGAGTGGTGCCCAGCGCGCCGAGGTGGCCGTCCTGGAAAATCCACACCAGCGCGCCGAACGCGGCGCTTAACGAAAGCATGTTGAGCATCAGGGCCTTCAGCGGTAGCACCACGCTGCCGGTCAGCAGGAACAGCAGAACGAACGTCACAGCGGCCATCAACCCCAGGACCAGGGGCAGCCGGTCGGTCACCGCGTCGACACTGTCCCGGTTGACCTGTGCGACGCCGGCCATCTCGACGCTGCGCCCGCCCGGCCCAGCCACCTGATGCAGGCGTTTGAGCTGGTTGTCCGAGGCCTGCGAGAACAGCGGGGCGGTGCTGCTCACGGTCAGCAGCGCGCTGCCGTCCGTCATTCCGGTGGCCCCGACCGGCGGGCCGGACAGCTTGCCACCGATGAACGTCCCGTTCGGGGCGGAGACGGCCGATACGTCGGGCACCAGGGAGAGCCCGGCGGCATACTGGCCGAGGTCGTCCGGTGTCAGTCCGCGCGCGTCGGGAACGACGATCGGCACGGCGGTGGCCGAGTCACGCGCGAAGTTGTCGCGCAGCTGGTTGCCCACCTGATGCGCCGACGCCGAGGTAGGCAGCACCCGGTCGTCCGGGAACCCCCACTTCACCGAGAAGAACGGCAACCCGAGCAGCACCAGAAGTGCCACGACGGCCGAGCCGATCGGCAACCAGTAGCGCATCACGAACTTGCTCGATCGGTACCAGAACAGCTGCTCGACCGGCTTGTGCACGGGTTCGGGGCGCCGAAAGACCCGGCGCAGCAGGCGTCGTACATCGAACGCATCGATGCGCGAACCCATCAGCACGATGGCGGCCGGGGTGACCACGATGGACGCGGTCGCGACGAATGCCACGGTCGCAACGCCGGCGTAGGCGAAGGACTTGAGGAAGTACATAGGGAAGGCCACCGTCGCAGCCATGGACAACGCCACGGTGACCGCTGAGAACAAGACCGTACGCCCGGAGGTGGCCATGGTGCGGATCAGGGCCTGCTCGCGGTCGCAGCCTTCGGCCAGTTCGTCGCGATAACGGCTGATGATCAGCAAGGTGTAGTCGATGGCCAGCGCCAGCCCGAGTGCGGTGCTCAGGTTCAGAGCGAAGATCGACACCTCGGTGGTGAAGGTGACCAGCCGCAGCACCGACATCGACCCGACCACCGCCAGCGCGCCCAGTGCCATCGGCAGCGCCGCCGTCAGCAAACCCCCGAACACCCACACCAGAACCAGGAAGCTGAATGGGATGGCGATCATCTCCATGACCAGCAGGTCTGCCTGGTTCTGCTTGTTGATCTGCGCGTATTCCATCGCAGAGCCGCCCGCTTGTACGGTGACGCCGTCGTGGTCGTGCACGAATTGGTCGGCCAGCGTCTGAGCGTTCTTCTGCGCGTCGTTTTCGCCGCCCTTGAGGTTGACGACGATCAGGCCGGACTTGCCGTCCTTGCTGATCAGGTCGGCGGCGGCCTCCGGAGGAGCGGTCCAGGGAGAGGTGGCGTTGTACACCAGCGGCGACTTCTTGAGCTGCTCGACGAGGTCGGTGCCCGCGGTGCGGGCCTGGTCGCTACGGGCGCCTCCCGGCGCGGTGACCAGAATCAGCATCTGCTGGCCGCTCTGACCGAACTTGTCGGTCAACTGCGCGATGGCGCGCGCCGATTCGGAGTGGGGGTCCTGGAAACCGCCCGGGGACAGGCTGTTGGCCACCGGGATGCCGAAGACGGCGGCGGCAATGAAGACGAGTAAGGCGATACCGATGATCCGTCGCGGTGCGGCGATGGCCAGTCGAGCGATCCCCTGCAGCATGTCGTGTCCCTCCGGCCGCCGGCGCGCGCCGTACGTACCGGGCAACCGCACACCTATCGGCGCTAACTTAGCAACGCTAACTTACAAGTGTCAAACAAGACCCTGCAGTGATACGAGCGCAGGTAGGAGATGGTTCAACCGGCAGCAGAACGGGTATCCCAGCGCGTTTCGCCGGCACCCTACCCACCGGTAAGAATTGCCACCATTTTCCGAATCGTGACTCAAAGATTCCTTAATGCCGCCTCTTACAGTCAATGTCATGTGGATCGACGACTCGAGTGCCGACGTCATCAAGGCTGACTTCGAAGCTCTCTACCACGGCGACATGCTCGTCGAAGGTGAGTGCTCCGAGCAGTTCGAAGACTGGCAACCCCTGCCGACAGCAAGCTGAGGTAAACACCATGGGCGTTATTGCGCGATTACTGATGGCCGAACCCACCGTCTCCCGATGGTTCCGTCGATAGCCACCTAGTGGTTCCGATGTAAGCCCCCCGCGACCGCGGGGGGCTTCTTCGGTTTCTGGGGCCGGCAGCCGGCGCTTCCCGGCCCGCACTATGAGTGCTTGCGGTCTGATCTGGACCCGAAGGTTGAACCGCTCATCACCATATGACCGACTTTGTGAAACCAATGGCATTTAAAAGGCGGCGTTTGCGACTTTGATCTTGTTACGCTCGGCGGGCCGGGGGGCTGCCTGAGGGAGGTCTCCGAATGTCGTCGGTCGTGGTGGTCCCTGACTTTCTGGCTTCAGCCACGCAGGATTTGGCCGGCATCGGCTCGAACGTCGCGGCCGGCGGCGCGGCGGCGGCCGGGCGCACCACCGCGGTGCTGGCCGCGGGAGCCGACGAGGTCTCGGCGGCCATCGCAGCACTGTTCTCCGGCTACGGCCGTGAGTATCAGGCAATCAGCGCCCAGGCCAACGCACTTCACCAGGAGTTCCTGAGCACGCTGAGCAGCAGCGCTCTGCGCTATGCCACCGCCGAGGCGGCTAATGCCACACCGCTGCAACAACTCGAGCAGGGGGTGCTGGGCGTCCTGAACGCCCCCACCCAGACACTGCTGGGACGGCCGCTGATTGGTAACGGCACCAACGCAACCACACCGGGAGACCGCGGCGGCGACGGCGGGCTGTTGGTCGGCAACGGCGGCTCCGGGGCCGCCGGGGCAGCAGGGCAGGCGGGCGGGGCCGGCGGTAACGCGGGATTGTGGGGCGTTGGCGGTGCCGGCGGCGCCGGCGGGACCGGAGCCAACGGCGGTGCGGGTGGCAGTGGCGGCTGGCTCGGTGGCGGCGGCGGGATCGGCGGGGCCGGCGGCATCGGCGGCGGCGCCGGGGGAATCGGCGGCAACGCCGGACTGTTCGGTACCGGCGGGGCCGGTGGCATCGGCGGCGCCGGTAACGCCGGCACCCCGGGCAGCACCACCGGAAGTGCCGGCGCAGACGGACTGTCAGGCGTGACCGGCGGCAACGGCGGCAATGGCTCGGGCGGTTCGGCCGGCGGCATCGGCGGCACGGGCGGCGCCGGCGGCCGCGGCGGCTGGCTGATTGGCGATGGCGGCGCCGGAGGCGCCGGGGGCGCCGGCGGAGCCGGTGGGACGGGCGCCGCCGGCGGGGAAGGCGGCCTGGGCGGAAGCGGCTTACTCAGCGGCCAGGCCGGCGGGGGCGGAGGCCTGGGCGGCGACGGAGGTGCCGGAGGATCCGGCGGAAACGGTGGCGTAGGCGGTGTCGGCGGCGCGGGCGGCCTACTCGGCGCG
>NZ_LKTM01000034.1 GCF_001417955.2 Mycobacterium gordonae
GATTGCGGTGGCGGCGGGGGTGGCGGCGCAGGCCGGTGTCGCGGCTGGAACGGCACGGACGACGGCGGCGGGTACTCCCGGACGTTGGCGGGCTGCCGCGGCGGCAACAACGGTTCCTCGGGAACGTCGATGATCGCGGCTTCCTCCTCGCGCGCTGGCCCCTCGTCCGGTTCTTCGTGGCGGACGGCGGTCACCCGATCGCTGGCCACCCAGTCGGCGGGCGGGCTCTCGCCGTTGGAGGTGGCGCCGGACGACCGATCGGTCAACGCGCGCGCCGCCTCCCTGTTCAGGGTCTCGAGGGCCGGACGGTGTTCGAGGTCGGTGTCGAACAAGATCTCCAGGTTGGTCCGCAACGCGGACAGTTCCGCCCGTAGTGCCGCGATCTCGTCGGCCGCCTGAGCCCGTATCTCCGCGGCCAGCTCGCGGCGCAACTGCGACTCCACCGTCAACTCGTACTCGCGGCGTGCCGAGATTTCGCGGTCCAGCTGCAGGTCGTACACCAGCTTCATGTCCCGGGCCCGCGCCTGGTCGGCCTCGGCCTGGCGTCGGTACAGCACCGACACGAAGGCGCCGGCCACGGCAGCCCACAGCGCCAGGATCACAGCGAGCTTGAGAAGTTCCACCCGATCGGTGAAAACCAGCGCGGAACTGGCCGCGATTGCCAGGACCAGCAACGTCGTCAAGAGCACCCACCCCGGCCTGCGGCCGCCGCGCCGGACCCGGGCGCCGCGGGACAGAACGGTCATGGCCCCTGACTGTACCCGGGCGAGGTCACTTGGCGTGTCGCGCCAGTCCGGCGATTCTCGGCGCGAGTTGCCAGGCGGCGCGGGTGGCTAGGTCTCCGCCCCCTCGCCGGGCTCACCGGAATCCTGCGGAGGTGACTTGCAGCAATGCTGTAGCCACATCGCCGCGACCACCAGCGCCAGCGCGCTGACTGCCGCCACGACCGCGCCGCCGGTGTCCTCGGCGGCAGCTCGCATCCAGGACCGTCGCGGCAGGAAGTACACCAGCACCCCTACCCACCACCCGAGCATCACGGCACCCACCCAGGCCGAGGCCTTGGCGACCATCAGGCTGCGCGCCACCGCGAGCGGATGAAGCCAGCCGGGTGCGTCGCCGATCTCGCCTTCGTTGATCTTGGCGCGCACGGTGCGCGCCCACAGCGCCTCCGCGACGGCCACCACCAGCAACGAAACTCCGCTCCACACGGTGATCGGCGGAAAGTACCGGTACAACACGGTGATCAGCAGATAGCCCACGAACGCAGCGCCGAGTACCACCACCGTGAGGTCGCGTTTGCGGGTCGGACCCATCAGGTGTCCAGCGCCAGTGCGGTCGGGCGCACGCCGGTAGCGTCGCCGTCCAGTTCGGCGAGCAGGTCCCGCACGGGCCGGGAGAGTTCGGCGTTCGGATCCACGTCCAGCCACGGCACCAGCACGAATGCCCGCAGATGGGCCCTCGGGTGCGGCAATGTCAGCTCGCGATCGTCGACGGTGATCGGCCCCTGCGTTCCGTAACAGGCGACCAGGTCGACGTCGAGGGTGCGCGGCCCCCAGCGCAACTCCCGCACCCGCCCGGCGGCCTGCTCGATCTCATGGGCCCGGCGTAACCAGGCATGCGCGTCACGGTCGGGGTCCTCGGCGATCAATACGGCATTGAGGAACGGTTCCTGGTCCACGCCGCCCCAGGGGTCGGTCTCATAGACGGACGACACCGCGCGGACCGTGTCGCCGAGACCGTCGACGGCCGACTGCAGATTGGCGAGGCGATCACCCAGGTTGGAGCCGATGGACAGCACGACGCGTGTCATACGACCGAGCCCGCCGGAATGACCGATCCCCGACCGCCGCGCCGCGACCGCCTGGTCACCACGGCCACGTCGTCGAAATCCTGCGGAATGGGCGCCTGGGGCTTGTGCACCGTCACCTCGACCGCGTGGACCCGCTCGTCGGTGATCACCTGTTCGGCGATCTCGGCCCCGACCGTTTCAATCAGATTCCGCGGCGTCCCGCCGACGATGTCGGCGGCCAACTGCGCCAGCGCGCCGTAATCGTAGGTGTCGGCCAGTTCATCGCTGGCCGCGGCACTGGCCAGATCGATCCATACCGTGATGTCGACGACGAAGTCCTGGCCGTCGCGCCGCTCGTGCTCGAACACGCCGTGGCGGCCCCGAATCTTGAGACCTCGCAACTCGATTCGGTCAGCCACCGGTTATCGTCCCTTCCCCACCCTGCCAGGCCTCGACAACCTTGCGGGCGTCGACCGACGCCCGCACGTCGTGCACCCGCACACCCCAGACCCCGTGCAACACCGCCAGTGCGGAAATCACCGCCGTCGCCGTCTCCCGGCCGTCGGCCGGTCGCGGTGTGCCGTCGGGTGCGGCCAGCAACGTGCCGAGGAACCGTTTGCGGGACGCGCCGAGCAACACCGGAAGCCCGGTGGCCACCAACGCCGGCAGACCGTGCAGGAGCGCCCAATTGTGTTGTCCCGTCTTGGCGAAACCCAACCCGGGGTCGATCACGAGGTTGTCCGGGTCGACACCCGCCGCCACCGCGTGGTCCACACTGGCGAGCAGGTCGGCGCGAACGTCGGCCACCACGTCCCCGTAGTCCGGCACCCGGTGTGGGTGGTCCGCCGATACTGGCCGCCAGTGCATCAGCACCCATGGCACACCGGCCTCGGCCAGCAGTGGGGCCATGGCCGGGTCGGCCCTGCCGCCGGAAACGTCGTTGACGATCTGCGCACCGTTCGCCAGCGCCGCCTGCGCCACCCGCGCGTGCATGGTGTCGATGCTGACGGTGATCCCTTGCGCTGCAAGACTTTTCACGACAGGGACGATGCGGGCGGTCTCCACCTCGGGATCTACCCGAGTCGCGCCGGGCCGGGTCGACTCTCCCCCGACGTCGATGATGTCCGCGCCTTCGGCGGCCAGTGCCAGACCGTGTTCGACGGCGCCGTCGGGATCGAGGTAGCGTCCGCCGTCGGAGAACGAGTCGTCCGTGACGTTCAGCACCCCCATCACCTGCACGGGTGCCGGACTCACTTACGCAGAATGAGATCGAGCGCTTCAGCCCGGGAGGCCGCGTCGGACTTGAACTGACCGCGCACCGCAGACGTGGTCGTGGTGGCGCCCGGCTTGCGGACCCCGCGCATCGCCATGCACAGGTGTTCGGCCTCGATCACCACGATGACCCCGCGCGGATCCAGCTTCTGCACCAGGGCGTCGGCGATCTGGCTGGTGAGCCGCTCCTGCACCTGCGGACGCTTGGCGTAGAGGTCGACCAGCCGAGCGATCTTCGACAGGCCGGTCACCCGGCCGTCCACACCAGGGATGTAACCGACATGGGCCACCCCGTGGAAAGCCACCAGATGGTGCTCGCAGGTGGAGTACATCGGTATCCCTTTGACGAGCACCAACTCGTCGTGATTCTCGTCGAACATCGCGTTGAGCACCGAGGTCGGCTCGGTATAGAGCCCGGCGAAGATCTCCCGGTAGGCACGCACCACCCGAGCCGGAGTGTCACGCAGACCGTGTCGGTCGGGGTCCTCGCCGAGCGCGATCAGCAGTTCGCGCACCGCCGCCTCGGCGCGGGCCTGGTCGAACGGCCTGGCACCGGTTTCTCTGGATTCCAGCTGCGTCATGAAACGCTCCGTTATTCAGCCGTGAGCAGGTGGGTTGGACCGAGTCACATCCTTGTCCAGCTGACCGGAAGGCTCCTCGGCGTCGGACTCATCCGGGTTGGGATAACCGGGTGCAGGCTGCGGCCGACTGGATGACGGCGGCGGCCATCCGGGTGCATGCCACCCGGCCGGAGCCCCGTAGTCGGGCTGGGTGGTGGCGTGCGAACCGTTGGCCCCGTTGCCGCCGCCGTTGCCCTTTTCCGCCTCGGCCTCTTCGGCCGCCTTGCTGGCGCGGGCGATGGCCAGTTTGAAGGCGGGCTCCGGCACCGGTTGCGGCCACGGTTCGCCGCGCTCGATCGCCAGCTCGCCGGGCGTCTTGATCGGCGGCTTGTCCGAGGGGATGCGGCCACCGAAGTCGTCGAACATGGTGAGCCGCGGCCGCTTTTCGACGTCGCCGAAGATCGCCTCCAACTCGGGCCGGTGCAACGTTTCCTTTTCCAGCAGCTCACCGGCCAGGGTGTCGAGCACGTCGCGGTATTCGGTGAGGATCTCCCAGGCTTCGGTGTGCGCGGCCTCGATGAGCTTGCGCACCTCCTCGTCGATCTCGCGGGCGACCTCGTGCGAGTAGTCCGACTGGGTGCCCATCGAGCGGCCCAGGAACGGGTCACCGTGCTCGGTGCCGTATTTGACCGCGCCCAGGCGGGCACTCATGCCGTACTCGGTGACCATCGCCCGGGCGATCTTGGTGGCCTGCTCAATGTCGGACACCGCGCCCGTGGTCGGCTCGCGGAACACCAGTTCCTCCGCCGCGCGCCCGCCCATCGCGAAGACGAGCTGTGCGATCATCTCCGAGCGGGTCCGCAGCCCTTTGTCCTCCTCGGGCACGGCGACCGCGTGGCCACCGGTGCGGCCCCGGGCCAGAATCGTCACCTTGTAGACCGGGTCGATGTCCGGCATCGCCCAGGCCGCCAGGGTGTGCCCGCCCTCGTGGTAGGCGGTGATCTTCTTCTCTTGCTCGCTGATGATGCGGCCCTTGCGGCGGGGGCCGCCGATGACCCGGTCGACCGCCTCTTCCAGCGCCGGGCCGGTGATGACCGTGCCGTTCTCCCGCGCGGTCAGCAGTGCCGCCTCGTTGATGACGTTGGCCAGGTCGGCACCGGTCATGCCGACGGTGCGCTTGGCCAGCCCGTCCAGGTCGGCATCCGGACCGATCGGCTTGCCCTTGGAGTGCACCCGCAGGACGGCGCGGCGACCCGCCAGGTCCGGGTTCGTCACCGGGATCTGGCGGTCGAAGCGGCCGGGGCGCAACAGCGCGGGGTCCAGGATGTCCGGCCGGTTGGTGGCCGCGATCAGGATGACGCCGGCGCGGTCACCGAAGCCGTCCATCTCGACCAGCAGCTGGTTCAGGGTCTGTTCGCGCTCGTCGTGACCGCCGCCCAGACCGGCGCCTCGCTGGCGGCCCACCGCGTCGATCTCGTCGACAAAGATGATGCACGGGCTGTTTTGTTTTGCCTGCTCGAAAAGGTCCCGGACGCGCGATGCGCCCACGCCGACGAACATCTCGACGAAGTCGGAGCCGGAGATGGTGAAGAACGGCACGCCCGCTTCGCCGGCCACGGCGCGGGCCAGCAGCGTTTTGCCGGTACCGGGCGGGCCGTAGAGCAGCACCCCTTTGGGGATCTTGGCGCCGAGGGCCTGGTACCGCGACGGGTTCTGCAGGAAGTCCTTGATCTCGTAGAGCTCTTCGACCGCCTCGTCGACGCCGGCGACGTCGGCGAAGGTGGTCTTGGGCATGTCCTTGGACAGTTGTTTGGCGCGCGACTTACCGAAGCCGAACCCCATCCGGGCGCCGCCCTGCATCCGGGAGAACATCACGAAGAGGCCGACCAGCAGCAGCAACGGCAGCACGTAGACAAGCAGTTCGCCGATCAGGCTGCCTTCGTTGACCACTGTGCTGACCTTGGCGTTCTTTGCGGTCAGCGCTTTGAAGAGGTCGACACCGTAGCCCGTCGGGTACTTGGTGATGACCTTGTCGGAGTTCTCGGTGTCGTTGTTGCCCTTCTTCAGGGTCAACCGCAGCTGCTGTTCGCGGTCGTCGATCTGCGCGCTCTTGACGTTGTCGCTGTTGATCTGGGTCATCGCCACCGAGGTGTCGACGGGTTTGTAACCGCGGGTGTCATCGCTGAAGTAAAAGAACGACCAGCCGAGCAGCACCAGCACAGCAACTGCCGTAACGGTGCGGATCACGTTTCTACGGTTCATCAATCATCGGCCGAGGGGGCCAGGTCCTTCCGATAAACGCAGCTGGAAATGTCCAGGTTACCGCCAGTGGCGATTGGTAGCTCCGGCAGAGCGGGTCGCCGATGTCTCTTGGTCAACGATTGCGAGTTCCCGACCCGTCGCCGAGTGTGCGGCCAGCTTCACGCTCGCAGCCGAGCGTGCGGCCAGCTTCACGTTCGCGGAGGCGTCACTTGTCGCGGAGCGTCAGTCGTAGTAGCGCGCCTCGACCACGTTGCCGTCGGGGTCCGGGAAGTAATAACCCTGCGGTGCCCAGCCGCGCGCCCCGAAGCTGTGGTTGAGCCGCGCGCCGGTGTCCACGCCCTCGGCCTGCAGGCGACGATCCAGCGCGTCGTACTCGTCCTTGGTCATGGCCAGGCACACGTGATTGACCGGATGACCCGCACTGCCCTGCACTTTCGTCATGGCCTCGGTGCCCGCGGCGCCTTCGGACGGCAGTAGGTCGATGATGGCGTCCTCACATACCCGCACGCTGGGAAAGGGGGCCTCGCCGGCGAGGAATTCCTCGAAGCGCACCGGCGCGAGCCCGACCACCCTGGTGTAGAAGTCCATGGCCGTGGCGGGATTCTTTGTCCACAGCACCACGTGGTCCAGCCGCATGAGCCCATGATGCGCGGCCGCGCCGTTGGTAACCACCGACGGCCCCCTTCTCACGCCGGTGGTGTTGTGATTTGGTGAAACGATGGGCTCATCAACCGAACGGTTAGTTGACACCAACGGCGTGCGGTTGCGAGTGGTCGAGGCAGGCGATCGCGGCGCGCCTGTCGTGGTGCTGTGCCACGGCTTTCCCGAGCTGGCGTACTCATGGCGGCACCAGATCCCGGTACTCGCCGATGCCGGCTACCACGTGCTCGCGCCCGATCAGCGAGGCTATGGCGGTTCGTCGTGTCCGGACGCGATCGAGGCCTACGACATCCACCAGCTGACGGCTGACATCGCGGGCCTGCTCGACGACGTCGGCGCCGAACGCGCGGCATGGATTGGTCACGACTGGGGTGCCATGGTGGTGTGGAACGCCGGCCTCCTGCACCCCGATCGGGTCGCCGCGGTGGCGGCATTGAGTGTGCCCCCGGTCCCCCGCGCGAAGCGGCCCGTGACCGTGGCCCTGCGGCGCACCTTCGGCGACAACTTCTTCTACATCCTGTACTTCCAGGAACCCGGAGTCGCCGACGCCGAACTCAATGGCGACCCCGCCCGGGTGATGCGCCGGATGATGGGCAGTTTGCAGTTGACGGGCGACCAGGGTGCGGCCCTGCGCATGGTCGCACCCGGACCGGAAGGTTTCATCGACCGGCTCCCGGAACCCAAAGGACTGCCCGGTTGGATCAGCCAGGACGAAATCGACTACTACGTAGCTGAATTCACTCGCACCGGCTTCACGGGCGGTCTCAACTGGTACCGCAATATGGACCGCAACTGGGAGACGACACCGGAACTCGACGGCGCGAAGATCACGGCGCCGTGCCTGTTCATCGGCGGCACCGCAGATCCGGTACTGGCATTCACTCGCAGTGACCGCGCCGCAGAGGTGGTCAGCGGTCCCTACCGCGAGCTCATGATCGACGGCGCCGGGCACTGGTTGCAACAGGAGCGACCCGACGAAGTGAACTCCGCCTTGCTGGAATTCCTCAAAGGAGTGGAATGGTGAGCGCACCAATGCGATTCGGCGTCTTCATCACGCCGTTTCACCCCACCGGACAATCTCCGACGGTGGCGCTGGAATACGACATGGAGCGGGTCGTCGCACTGGATCGCCTGGGCTACGACGAGGCGTGGTTCGGCGAACACCATTCCGGCGGCTACGAATTAATCTCCTGCCCAGAGGTTTTCATCGCCGCCGCCGCGGAACGCACCAAGCACATCCGGCTGGGCACCGGCGTGGTGTCCCTGCCGTATCACCACCCGCTGATGGTCGCCGATCGCTGGGTACTGCTGGATCATCTGACCCGGGGCCGCGTCATGTTCGGCACCGGCCCGGGCGCGCTGCCGTCCGACGCCTACATGATGGGCATCGACCCGGTCGACCAGCGCCGCATGATGCAGGAATCCCTGGAGGCGATTCTGGCATTGTTCCGCGCCGCACCCGAGGAACGCATCGACCGCCACACCGAATGGTTCACCCTGCGCGACGCCCAGCTGCACATCCGCCCCTATAGCTGGCCCTATCCCGAGATATCAACGGCCGCAATGATTTCACCGTCCGGACCGCGGCTGGCCGGCGCGCTGGGCACCTCGCTGCTGTCGCTGTCGATGTCGGTACCCGGCGGATTTGCGGCGCTGGAGAACACCTGGGACGTGGTATGCGAGCAGGCCGCCAAAGCGGGACGTGCCGAGCCGGACCGCACCGACTGGCGGGTCCTGAGCATCATGCACATCGCCGACACGCGCGATCAGGCGATCGAAGACTGCACCTACGGGTTGCTGGATTTCGCCAAATACTTCGGAGCCGCAGGCTTCGTGCCACTGTCCAACACCGTGGAAGGCGCCCAGTCTCCGCGCGAGTTCGTCGAAGATTATGCGGCCAAAGGTAATTGCTGCATCGGAACCCCCGAGGACGCGATCGCACATATCGAGGGTCTGCTGGAGCGCTCCGGCGGCTTCGGCACGCTGCTGTTGCTCGGTCATGACTGGGCGTCGCCACAGGCAACCTTTCACTCCTATGATCTGTTCGCCCGCAAGGTCATTCCCCACTTCAAGGGTCAACTCGAGGCACCTCGCGCCTCGCATGAATGGGCGAAGGACAAGCGAGAGGAGTTGATCGGGCGCGCCGGCCAGGCCGTCGTGCAGGCGATCACCCAGCACGTCGCCGAACACGACGGGGCGGGCAACTGATGCGTGCGTCGGTTTTGCGCGACGGGCGAATGGTCTACCGGGACGACGTGCCGGACCCGGTACCCGGGCCCGGGCAGGTGCTCGTCGGGGTGCGGTGTTGCGGAATCTGCGGCTCGGACCTGCATTTCGCGACACACGGCGCCGACGTTGTGTCGCTGAGCAATCAGCTCGCCCGCGGGCGGGGTGGCATGGACCTGGATCTCGGTCAAGACGTCTTCATGGGTCATGAGTTCAGCGCCGAGGTCCTCGAAGCCGGACCCGATACCGAGACTCATCCACCCGGGACCCTGGTGACTTCGATCCCGGTGGTGTTGTCCGAGAAGGGTATTGAGCCCATTGTCTTCAGCAACACCACCCTCGGCGGCTATGCCGAGCGGATGTTGCTGTCGGCCCCGCTGCTGATCCCCATTCCCAACGGCCTGGACCCGAGGCACGCCGCTCTGGCCGAGCCGATGGCGGTGGGACTGCATGCGGTGAACAAGTCCGGCATCGCGACCGACGAGACCGCCCTGGTAATCGGCTGTGGGCCGATCGGAATCGCGATCATCGCAGCGCTGCGGGTACGCGGCGTCGAAACCATTGTGGCAGCCGACTTCTCGTCGACGCGCCGCGAGCTGGCAGTGAAAATGGGTGCTCACCGGACGGTCGATCCGGCGCAGGGATCGCCGTTCGACACCGTCAGAGCGCGCGTGGTCTTCGAGGCGGTCGGGGTACCCGGCATCATCGACGACATCATGCAGCGGGCGCGTAGCGGCACCCGGGTGGTGGTGGCGGGCGTATGCATGCAGCCCGACACCGTGCACCCGTTCTTCGGCATCGCGAAAGAGATCAACCTGCAGTTCGTCAACGCCTACACGCCGGAGGAGTTCGCCGACTCGTTGCGCGCTATCGCCGAGGGCCTCATCGATGTCGCGCCGATGATCACCGGCGAGGTGGACCTGACGGGGGTAGGGGCAGCCTTCGACGATCTCGCAGATCCGGAGCGGCACTGCAAGATTCTGGTCACGCCGTAGGTCCGGACGCGCTCGTCATCCCCCGGACGGAGGCTGTACCACCATGGTCGGTTTGAATCCGTAGCGCGGAGTGGCGAAGTTCGCCACACTGCGACCCGCTCCGGCACCGGGCACCATCGGTAATCCACCGAAAGCGGCCGTGGCCGGTTCGGCCGCAGCCGCCCCGCTCATTCCGTTCAGCGCGACCGTGATCGGGTTCGCGGCCGGCGTGCTGATCCAGCTGGCGGGGACCGACATGGCGCCCACCTTGGCCGCCCCGCCGACGATTCCGCCCAGGGCGTTGCCGAGGCCGCTGCCGAAGGTGGGCGCAACGGCGGCCGCCGCCCCCTCGGCAGCCTTCGCGGCACCCTCGGCAGCCTTCGCAGCCGCCGGGAACGCGCTGTGGAAGAGGCCGTCGATGTCCTTCATGGCGGTGGTGCTGAGCCGGAACGGCGAGACCAGCCGGATGTAGGTGTCGAAGGCGCTACTGCCGTCGATGGTCTGCGAGCCGGTCAGACCCTCCATGACGTCACCGATCACGCCGTTGAGCACCAACCCGTCGCCATTGGTATTCCACGCCGAGCCGGTCAGACCCAGCGCCGCCAGCGGATTGGTGAACGCGGGCGATTCGTTGGTCACGCCCGCCATCCGCAGCAGCGCTTTGGGTATCTCGTACAGCCCCTGCTGGGTGAGTGAGCTCTGTACCGCGGTGAATGCCGCGTGCCCCTGTGCACTCACGCCGAGCAGGCCGTCGGCCACCGCCTGCGGAGTGAACGACGGCAACGCCGCCGCCTGCGCCGAAGCGCCCGAATACCCGTACATTGCGGCGGCATCCTGCGCCCACATCTCACCGTATTGCGCCTCAGTGGCCGCGATCGCCGCGGTGTTCTGGCCCAGGAAGTTCGTCGCGAGCAACGCCGCCAGCAACGCCCGGTTGGCGGCAACCTCCGCTGGCGGCACAGTCGCGGCGAAGGCCGCTTCGTACGCACTCGCCGCGGCGGCGGCCTGGGATGCGGTCTGCTGGGCCTGGCCGGCGGCGGAACTGAGCCAGGCGATCTGTGGCGAAACGGCACCCGCCATGGCGGCCGACGACGGGCCTTGCCAGGGTCCGTCGGTCAGTCCGGTCAGCACCGTCAACCATGCCGACGCGGTGCTCTGCAATTCGCCGGCCAGCGCATCCCAGGCCGCTGCGGCAGCCAGCAACGGTCCCGAACCCGCGCCGGAGTACATCAACGTCGAGTTGACCTCCGGCGGCAGCTGCGCGAAATCCATGGTGGTTCTCCCCGTCAGCCGACGTTCGCGGCGTTGGCAGCCTCGGTGGCTGCATAAGAAGCGGCATTCAGCCCCAGCATGGCGGCCATCTGGTCGTGGATCGCCGCAGCCTGGGCGCTGATGTCCTGGTAGAGCTTCGCGTGGGTGGCGAACTGCGAGGCGGTCAGCAACGACACCAGGTCGGAGGCCGCGGGGATGACACCGGTGGTCGGTGTTGCAGCGGCGGCGTTTCCGGCGGCCATCGCCGCGTTGATCGAGCGCAGTTCCCCCGAAGCCCCGGCTAGCGCGTCGGGCTCTGCGTAGACGAGCGACATGAAAGTTCCTCCCTGATTGCAATGTGCATCCACAGCGTTGCGCGCCCGATGACTTCGTCGTCATTGGACGCGTTAGCAGATCTGGACTCACGTTAAGCATCCGAATGGGACGACTACAGCCTTCGCAGGACCTGTTCATTACCGGGTCAACAATTATTCATTTGCTAACCGATAAACCCAGGACGCAACCTATAAAGGTATGAATCATATGTGTTTCAAATATGATTTGAATATTTTATGAAGTATTGAAATTCCGCTGCCGGGTTTGGAGCACTGCGGTACCGCGGCCTAGAATCCGGCCGTCCACGCTGGTGGCAAGAGGGCTCCGCTTGACTTGCCAAAATCCTTGTGCGCCAACGTCAGCCCGGCGTTCAAGCGCGAGTCGCCGGCCGACCGGTGTGATTGCGGTCCGAGCCGGCTGCGGGCATCCGCACCGCCGGATCGCCGCTTCCGGTAGCAGCGCGGAGGCGCCGGATAACGCACCGTTCGATGACAAAGAACGAGTGCGGGCTGGCGTTCTTTGCGTTGCAAAAATCCACAGCACGGGCGAATTGCAGATTTGGTGCGGATGACGTGGGTCACACCTGAGAAAGGTGCGCGTCAAGTGGTAAAAACGTATTTGCTGGGCACTTGAGCGACCGCGAGCGACCACCCCGGAGCGCGCGACAGTGAACCAAAGGTTAACAGGCTCTTCGCAATTGAGGGTGTAGGGCGGTCAGCTGTTTTCGACTGGTGATCGGGGGGTCTGGTTGGCTGGGG
>NZ_LKTM01000035.1 GCF_001417955.2 Mycobacterium gordonae
GTGCCGACGGCTCCAGCCCCGCCCTGGCCTCCTGCCCCGCCGGCTCCACCGGACCACAGGAACGACAAGAGAGCCCTGTCGACGCCACCGGCGCCTCCGGCGCCGCCGGTCCCACCGATGCCGGTCGGGTTGGCAAAGCCGACTCCGCCGGTCCCACCGGCCCCGCCGTTGCCTCCGAGGAAGCCACCGGCGCCGCCGACACCACCGACCCCACCGACCGCGGTCGCGGTGCCGGCACCCCCGGCCCCGCCGGCACCACCGTTGCCGAACAACCCGGCCGCGCCGCCGGCTCCACCCGCCTTCCCGGCCGCCCCGGACCCACCGTTGCCACCGTTGCCCCAGAGGATGCCACCGGCCCCACCAGCCTGGCCGGTACCCGCCGCACCATTGGTGCCATTGCCGATCAACGGACGCCCGAACAATGCGTTGGTGGGCGCATTGATGATGCCCAGGATGTCTTGTTCTAAAGTCTGAAGGGGCGATGCGCTGGCCGCCTCAACTGCCGCATATGCACCCCCTGCGCCCGTCAATGCGCGCACGAAGTCGGCGTGATATGCCGCAGCCCGGGCATTGAGCGCCGTGAATTGTTGACCGTATCCGCCGAAGAATCTCGAAATCGCTGCCGATACCTCATCGGCGGCCGCGGGCAGCAATTCCGTCGTCGCAGGCGCGGCCGCACCGGCTGCCGATTTGAGTGCAGACCCAATACTGGCGATGTCAGTCGACGCGGCATTCAACACCTCGGGTGCGACCAGCAGGTACGACGACATTCGCGGCTCCCATCTTCAATTGACTCTCGGCAGAACGGGGTTCTAATAGCGATAAATTCATAGCAGACACCACCGCCGGAGGGCCAGTGTTCGTTTTACGGATTTCGGCGTGTCGTTTGGAGGACGTCTCTGCGTGTCGAGCAGGAACAGTGCATTCCCCCGGACGAATGCCGGTAGGCCCGATGCCGTAGGGCGCGCCACTGGGCCGGCATGAGCACGACTGGCGCTGCACGTCGTGGTTGGTGCGTGCCGCGACGGCATTTGCCCGCCCCGGCTGAGGACAGGTCCGCGCCACACCGGCCGGTGGTTATCGGATCAGTTGGCCGTCGGCAACCCTGCAACCAAGTTTGTTGCGCTGCAACAGGATATCGTTTACGGGTGCGCTGGCTCCGCGGCCACTGACCGCATTGTCGGCGGGAAAAACAAGAAAGCGGGCGGCACTACGGCCTGAGATCCTTCGTTGATCGGCGTGCGCGACCTCGTCCAGCCACCGGTCGCCGATCACATCGGCGGTCAACGACGCGATGGCGGGCAGCCACCAATTCGACTCGGCATCAGGCGAATTCACCTTCATCGCTACGCAAGGCTTTACCGGCTTGGGTGAGTTCAAGGCTAAATGACGAGTCTAGTTGTCAGAGAGTTGATTTCGGCTGTACTGCCGTCGACGACCCGGTCCCGCTGCGGTGATTCGATGATCGGCTGTCCAAGAGCGGAGATTGCGGTGTTCCCGCCGCGCGATCGCGGTCACCTGCGCCGCGGGCCGTTTTGCTGGCGCACGCGGCGGAGTCCCCCGGTCGGCACCCGCCAAAGACCGGTATTCCTATTACTGTTTGCCGGCCGCGGCGTCGACGGTCGCGCGGATGGCTCCGGACAGCCGCGTTCCCGCATCCGCAAGTGCCGGATCGACGGCGGTGAACTCCGGCGCCGGATCGAAGTAGCTGATCTGGGCCGGGCCCCCGCGGTCGTTCGCCCACACGGTCACGCGGACCGGAACCACCGCGCCGATGGCCTGGGTGGCACCGAACAACGACTTGCCGATCTGCGGGTCGCCGATGAAGAAACTGTGCGCGCGTTGCGACGGCACACCCACCGCCTTCAATCTGGTCTCTTCGTTCAAGTCACCGAGGATGACCATGCCGTGTTTGTCTGCGGCGTCGTGCAGGGCACCGATCGTCGCCTCGTACTCGCCGTTGGCGGTCAGCGTGATGAACCGCGTGTCGACCGCGGTTGCCGCCATCGGGCCACCGGCGGCGGCTTCGGCGATCGTTCGGATCTGCTGGGATATCTGCTGCCCGCCGTTACCGAGTGCGGGATCGACCGCGGCGAACTCCGGCGCCGGATCGAAATAGCCGATGTGGGCCGGACCGTCGGCGTCCGCCCACACGTGCATGCGCACCGGAACCACCGCACCGATGGCTTTGGTGACATCGAAAAACGTCTTGCCGAGCTCAGGGTTACCGACGAAGAACGTGTGCGCGCCGGGCAGGCGCAACCCGTTGGCCGCCAACTCAGCGTCCTGGTTCACCTCGCCGACGATCGTCATGCCGTGGTCGCCGGCCGCCTTGGTCAGCGCGCCGACCGTGGCCTCGAAACCTTGGTTGGCGGTGTAGCTGACGAACTTCGTCGACACGCCGCGCGACCCGTCGGCGGGGCCGGCGCTGGTCGGCGCCCCGGCGGGTCCCATGCTGCGCCCGTCATGACAACCGGCCACCGTCACGACGACGGAAACAACCAGGACGATTTGCGCCAATATCGCTCGGAATGTGGGGCACATAGGTGCTGCTCCCTCGACTTCGACGGGCACCGACGTCCCATGAGACTCCACCATCGGCGCAACGATCTCAATAGCCGAAGGTCAGCTAGCGAAAGTGGGGTAGCCATCCCGCGCGAACAGACGCAAAAGCACCCTATTTCGGCACGAAATGGGTGCTTTTGCGTCTGCTCGCGAGCCCGGACCCTGGCGCCGACTAGGTGACCAGGGTGACCGAGTTCGACCGGCGCAGCTTGCCCGACGGCGTCTTCGGAATGGTTCCCGGACCCAGCACGACGACGTTGCGGGGCCGCACGTCGACCTCCTTGACCACCTCGTGCGCCACCTGGTGCTCGATGCGGCGCACCTCGGCCGGGTCTTCGAAAGCGTTCGACTCGACCGCGACGGCGAAAGATTCCCGGGAGTGTCCGGCGTCCAAACGCACGGCCACCGCGCAGCCGGGACGGACACCCTCGACGCGACCGGCGGCCCGCTCGATGTCGGTCGGGTAGATATTGCGGCCGGCCATGATGATGACGTCCTTGACGCGGCCACACACCACCACGTGGCCCTCGTCGGTGAGGTAGCCGAGGTCACCGGTGTCGTACCAGCCGTGCTCGTCCTGCGCGGGGATGAAGCCGCCCATGGTGATGTAGCCCGGTGTGAGCGACTCCCCGCGCAGCTCGATGACACCGACGCCGCGGGCCGGCATCACACTGCCGTTCTCGTCGATCACGCGAGCCTCGAGGTCTTTCAGCAGCGGCCCCAGCGTGGCCAGCCGGCGGGTGTTGCCCTTGGTCGCGGGCACGGCCCGGCGCAGTGCGGCCATCAGATCGGCGTCGACCTCGTCGACCACCAGACCCGAGTTGCACTTGGAGAAGGACACGGCCAGCGTGGTCTCGGCCATGCCGTAGGCCGGCAGGATCGCCGACGACCGCAGGCCGAACGGCTTGCCGGCGTCCAGCAGGTCCTCGACGTCAGCCGGCTCGACAGGCTCGGCGCCGGACAACGCGAAGCGCAGCGTCGACAGGTCGAAGTCGCCCGGCTTGGCGTTGCGGCGCAACCGCTTGGCCAGCAGGGCGTAGGCGAAGTTGGGCGCCGCGGTCATGGTGCCCTTGTACTTATCGATGAGCTTGGCCCACAGCAGCGTGTCGCGCAGGAAGTCCATCGGCGTGACCTTGACCAGCTCGGCGCCGAAGAACATCGGGATGGTGAGGAAGCCGACCATGCCCATGTCGTGGAAGCAGGGCAGCCAGCTGACCATCACGTCTTTATCGACGTCGTACTCGGCGCCGATGAACATCGCCTCGGCGTTGGAGTAGATGTTGCGGTGGGTGATCTGCACCGCCTTCGGCGAGCCGGTGGATCCCGACGTCAGCTGCATGAGCGCCAGGTCGTCCTCGCCGACCTCGATCGGGTCGATGGGCTCCGACGCCAGCAGGTCGGAGACGGTGAGGACCTTGATGCCCTTCTCCTCCAGCACCGGGATGGCCACGGTGAAGGGTTCCGAGACGATGACGGCCTTGGCCTCGATCATGCCGATCACGGTCATGGTGTCTTCGGCCCACACGGCCAGGTCGGTGCGCGGGGTGGGCTGGTGCAGCATGGTCAGGCTGGCGCCGCGCATCCACAGGCCCTGGGCTGTGGGGGCGATCTCCACCGGGAATCCGGCGAGAACGCCGACGGCATCGCCGAGGCCGACGCCCGCGGCGGCCAGGCCGCCCGCGATGCACCGGGCGCGTTCGTGCACCTCGCCCCAGGTGTGTCGGACAGGTTCGTGGGGTTCACCGGTGACCATGCCCGTCGTCGCCGTGCGGGCATTGCGGAACATCTTCTCGGTAAACCTGCTCACGCAAACCTCCTCGGTACTAGCGCTGTGCCCAAGGTCCGAGCTTTCATGTTGCACTCGCCAGATCACGCTTGTAGGCAGGCGCGCGCACACGTTGGACAGCGTTTAGGTCTCGATTTGGTAGAGAGCTGCGGCCCTGCGTTGGGCTGCCGATACTCGCCACCGCGGCTTATCTTAAGCAACTCTTAAGTAACTGCCAAACGGTAACGCGATATGAGTGCCATGTCACAGCCGCGTTAACGGCCGAGCACCTCAGTCGCCCGGAGTCGCCGGCGCCGGCACCACGCGGGCCCCCGGCACCGGCCCGCTGGCAACCCGGACGGTACGGCACACGCCCGCCCCGGACAGCTGGGTGCCGACGTCGACGGCGGAGTCCGCCGAGTCACACAGGAATGCGCACGTGGGGCCCGAGCCGGACACGATGCCGGCCAGCGCTCCCGCCTCGACGCCCGCGCGCAGTGCGCGCCGCAATGCCGGATCCAGGCTGACCGCGGCGGCCTGCATCTCGTTGCCCAGCAGCGGTGCCAGCTGCTTGGGATCTCCGGCAGCCAGGGCGGCCAACACCGGGCCGGGCTCGTCCAGGCGAGGCGGATCCCCGACCTCACGCAGCCGATCCAGTTCCGCATAGACCGCCGGCGTCAGCAGCCCGCTGTCGGCGAAAGCCAGCACCCAGTGAAAGGTGTTGCGCGACAACACCGTCGCCAGCTCCTCGCCGCGCCCGGTGCCCAGCGCGGTGCCGCCGTGCAGCGCGAACGGCACGTCGCTGCCCAGCTGCGCGGCCAGCATCCGCAGGTCTCGGCGGGGCAGATTGAGTTCCCACAGCGCGTTCATCGCCACCAGCACGGCGGCCGCATCCGCGCTGCCGCCCGCCATGCCACCGGCCAGCGGAATCGACTTGTCGATCAGGATCGACACGTCGGGGGCACGGCCCACGTGGTCGGCCATCAGCTCGGCCGCCCGCCAGGCCAGGTTGCGTTCGTCGGTGGGCAGCGTGTCAGCGCCCTCTCCGACGTGCTCGAGGGATAGCACATCGGCATTGCGCACCGTCACCTCGTCGAACAGTGAGACGGCGTGGAACACCGTCGTCAGCTCGTGGTAGCCGTCGTCACGGCGGTCGCCCACGGCGAGGTAGAGGTTGACCTTCCCCGGCACCCGAACGGTGGTCGACCCGGTGGGCACCCACAGCTCGGCGGTGTTGCCGTCAGATGCTGACACCGCAGCAGACTATCGCTGCCATCGGTGAATCACACGCAGCGGCACCGCCACCACTGTCATCCGCGCCTCAGCGGGTGGACGCCGGAGCGGCATCCGCTGCGGCGCCGTCGCCGAGGTCGCCGGACCGCTGTAACAGCCGGACGAAGTCTTCGACGGACAGCGTCTCGCCGCGGCGGGCGGGGTCGATGCTGGCCGCCAGCAACCGGCTGGCCGACTCGTTGCCCGATCCGGCCCACTCCACGAACGCATTGCGCGACGTCTTGCGCCGTTGCGCGAAGGCGATGTCGACAAGCTCGAAAACCCGCCTGCGGAAAGCCTCGTCGGTGGGCCACGGCGAGGTCTCGTAGCGATCGATACGCACCAGGCCGGAGTAAACGCGCGGAATCGGCCAGAACACCGTCGGTGACACGGTGCCGCAGCGTCGTACCCGGCCGTAGAAGTTCACCTTGACGCTGGGCACGCCGTATTCCTTGCCACCCGGCTCGGCGGCCAGTCGCTCGGCGACCTCGGCCTGCACCATCACCGTCACGGTGCGGATAGAAGGAAACTCGGCGAGCAGGTGCAGGAGCGCGGGAACGGCGACGTTGTACGGCAGGTTGGCCACCACCGCCGTCGGTTCCGGGGACAGGTCCTCGCGGCGCAGCGTCAACACATCGCGATGGAGCACGGTCAACCGCTGGGCTTCGCTGTTGGAATGCTCGGTGACCGTCTGCGGCAGCCTGGCGGCCAGCACCGGATCGATCTCGACGGCTGCCACGGTCGCGCCGCGGTCAAGTAGCGCGAGCGTCAACGAACCCAGTCCCGGGCCTACTTCCAGAACGACGTCGGACTTGCCGATGCCGGATGCCGTGACGATTCGGCGAACCGTGTTGGCGTCGTGCACGAAGTTCTGTCCAAAGGATTTCCGCGGGCGGAAATCAAGCTCCTTGGCCAACCGCCGGATCTCGGTGCGCCCGAGCAGCCGGATCGTCAGCGGGCACCCACTCGTCCACTGCACACGGGCCAGGCACCCCAGCCCTGACGCTGCCGGGTCACGTCGGCGATCGCGATCTGCTCTTCGCGGGTGGCCAGGTCGGCGCGGGGGGCATAGCGCAGCCCGCCGTTGGCTTCCCAGGTGCCCTGGTCGAACTGGACGCCGCCGAAAAATCCGTTTCCGGTGTTGATCGCCCAGTTTCCGCCGGCCTCGCAGCCCGCGAGCGAGTCCCAGATGGTTCCGTCGCTGACGGGCGGTACCTCGGTGCCCGGTTTGGCGCCGACCCGCACGACCGCTTCGCGGGCCGGGGTCACGACCACGTTGGCGATCGGCAGGCGGCCGGTCTCGACGCCGTTGATCTCGGCTACCGAGAACGTGACGTCCTGGGTGCCCGGGCTGCCCGGGTCTTCGACGACCTCGCGGCTCATGTTCATCTCGGGGTCTTCGATGCGGCGCGCCGGCGGGGCCAGCGGCATCCGCTCGGTGACCCGTTCGATGCGGTTACGGGTGACCTGGATCAGCATGCCGTCCGTGATCGGTGTCGCCGGCGCGGGGTTCACCTGGTCGCTGTCCTGCAGCGGTGCGCCGGCCGCGCTCAGCAGCCCGGCGACGTTCGGCGCCGGCAGGTGCACGGTGCGGACCGCGCCGCCGTCGTCGATCTGGACTGTCTTGGCGCTGACGACGGGCAGTGCCATGCCCGACAGCGGGACGCGGCTGGCGCGCGAAGCGGCGGCGGGAGCGGTGTCGGTCATCGCCAGCTGCGCGAGCGCCTCATCCACCGTCGACGCCGTGGTCCATACCTGCCGGGAATTCTGGCCGTCCAGGGTGATCTCCAGAGGACGGCTCCGGCGCAGCACGATCGTGGCCGCGTCGCCTACGGAGACGTCGCCGGCCGGGAACAGGTCGTCGCGACCTTCGACGGAGAACCCGTTCTCCCGAACGATGTCGATCACCCGCGACCTCATGGTCTGCACCTTCATCGAGGTGCCATCCACGGTCAGCGTGACGGTCTTCGATGCGGACACGGCGTATCCGCCGGCGGATGCCAGTACCAGCAGCAGGGCGCCGACCAGCAGGCGCAATGTGGGCGATTCGGTTTGATGAAGTTTAGTGAGCAGTTTCAATGTCAATCCCAGTCAATCTCTACGTATCCCAAGTCTGTTCCGACCTACCACGACCCTTACGCAGCAACAACGCAGCAAAAGTTCGAGACGAGCTACCGACCATATTCAGCTGAAATAACAAATGGGCCCATAGGCCCACCCGTTCGATCACAAGACGGTAACGAACCGACCAGTGCAGGGCAACTCCTGCGAGTGGATTCTTTTGGGATACAGGCGTTAGAGCTCCGTCGGCCGATTCAGCCGGTATGCGCGGCGAGCGTTGCTCGTAGTGATTTCCGCTAATTCCTCAGGACGGCGATTCACCAGTTCAGCAAGGGCACGAACGGTGTAGGGCAGGCAGTACGATTCGTTAGCTGCGCCCCGATATGGATGTGGGGTGAGAAATGGAGCGTCGGTTTCCACCAATAGCTGGTCCAACGGTATCAGCGGAACGGCTTCGCGCAGGTCGCGGGCGTTACGGAAGCTCACCGTCCCAGACAGGCTCAGCAACCATCCGGCCGCCGCGCAAGTGCGAGCCATCTCACTGCCGGATGAGAAGCAGTGAAAAATCACAATCTCGGGCGCGCCCTCGGCACGCAGCACATCGAGCACCTCCCGGTCGGCCTCGCGGTTGTGGATCATCAACGGCTTGCCGGTCCGCTTGGCCAGGTCGATGTGCCAGGCGAATGCTTCGCGTTGCACCTCCGGGCGGGCGCAGCCGTCGAGCCGTCCCGGCCAGTACATATCCATCCCCGTCTCGCCGACGGCCACCACGCGGGGATGGGCCGCCAACCTTTCGATCTCCGCGCGCGCGTCCTCGGTCAGCGCCTCCGTGCGCGTCGGATGCAGGGCGACCGCGCCGTAGACCCGTGGGTCCCATTCGACAGCCCGCGTCACCCAGCGCGCCGATTCCAGGTCGTCGGCGATGGTGACCACCGCTTCGACCCCGACGGCAGCCGCGCGGTCGACGAGGGCGCGCACTCCCGCCTCGTCGGAGACGCCGCAGGCGTCGAGGTGGGTGTGGGCGTCGATCAACGGTGAAAGCGGCTCCGGCGGTGGCGGTGCTTCTCGTTTGGCGCTCACGCGCCCACGATATGTGCACACGCGAGGCACCCGGCGACCCGATTAGGGTGGAGCCGCAATGAACCAACACCAGCCGAAGCCGTATTACGTCACCACCGCGATCGCCTATCCCAATGGGGCGCCGCATATGGGTCACGCCTACGAATACATCGCCACCGACGCCATCGCCCGCTTCAAGCGACTCGATGGTTTCGACGTGCGTTTCCTCACCGGAACCGACGAGCACGGCCTCAAGGTCGCCCAGGCCGCGGCGGCCGCCGGGGTGCCGACCGCGCAACTCGCGCGCAGCAATTCCGACGTCTTCCAGCGCATGCAGGAGAAACTCAACATCTCCTTCGACCGGTTCATCCGCACCACCGACCCCGACCATCACGTGTCCTCGAAGGAAATCTGGCGGCGCATGGAAGCGGCCGGCGATATCTATCTGGACAACTACGCAGGCTGGTACTCGGTGCGTGACGAGCGGTTCTTCGTCGAATCGGAGACCCAATTACTCGACGATGGCAGCCGGATCGCGGTCGAGACCGGCACCCCGGTGACGTGGACCGAGGAGCAGACGTACTTCTTCCGGCTGTCGGCATATGCCGACAAGCTGCTGACGCATTACCGCGACAACCCGGGTTTCATCGCCCCCGAGACTCGCCGCAATGAGGTCGTCAGCTTCGTCTCGGGCGGTCTGGACGATCTGTCGATCTCGCGCACCTCGTTCGACTGGGGCGTGCAGGTTCCCGGCCATCCGGACCACATCATGTACGTCTGGGTCGATGCGCTCACCAATTATCTGACCGGCGCCGGCTTTCCCGACACCGACTCGGAGTTGTTCGCCCGCTACTGGCCCGCGGACCTGCACATGATCGGCAAGGACATCATCAGGTTTCACGCCGTGTACTGGCCGGCGTTTCTGATGTCAGCCGGAATCGAGTTGCCGCGAAGGGTTTTCGCGCACGGCTTCCTGCACAACCGGGGCGAGAAGATGAGTAAGTCGGTGGGTAACATCGTCGATCCGGTGGCGCTGGTCGACACCTTCGGCGTGGACCAGGTCCGCTATTTCCTGTTGCGAGAGATACCTTTTGGACAGGACGGCAGTTACAGCGACGAATCGATCATCAACCGGATCAACACCGACCTGGCCAACGAGCTCGGGAACCTGGCCCAGCGGTCGCTGTCCATGGTGGCCAAGAACCTGGGCGCGACGGTACCCGAACCGGGTGAGTTCATCGCCGCGGATACCGAGTTGCTGGCCACGGCCGACGGCCTGCTCGATCGGGTTCGCGTCCATTTCGATTCGCAGGCAATGCATTTGGCGCTTGAGGCAATCTGGCTGATGCTCGGCGACGCGAACCGGTACTTCTCCGCGCAGCAGCCGTGGGTGCTGCGCAAGAGCGAGGCGCAGTCGGACCACGAGCGGTTCCGGACCACCCTGTACGTCACCTGCGAGGTGGTCCGCATCGCGGCGCTGCTTATCAGCCCGGTCATGCCGGATTCAGCAGATAAGTTGCTGGACCTGCTCGGCCAGGCCGATGAGCAACGGACGTTCGCCGCTGCCGGTGCGCGCCTGACGCCCGGGACTGCGCTGCCCGCGCCGTCCGGTGTGTTCCCGCGGTATCAGGCGCCCGAAGCCGAGTGAGCGGAACGCAGTGACGGGAACGAGGCGAGCATCCGGCCCCGAAGCCGAGTGAGCGGAACGCAGTGACGGGAACGAGGCGAGCATCAGGCCCCGAAGCCGAGTGAGCGGAACGCAGTGACGGGAACGAGGCGAGCATCCGGCCCCGAAGCCGAGTGAGCGGAGCAAATCTGAAGAATCGTCAAGTCACGTTCACGAAGCCGGATGGCCACATTACGAACCCGAGTTCGCGTTTTGGTGCCAAGCGGTGTGAGGCCTACTTCAGCGATAGGCCATAATCGCCAAGTGGAGCGAAGACGGAATCGGCAGCCCAGCCAATCCCCGATGACCACCCTTAAGCAGTTGCCTGCACTGGTGGTACTCGAGCGGATCCCGGTCCCCGTCCTAGCAATCGCGGATGACGGCAGCATCCTGTTCACCAACACCGCATTCGCCCAGATGGTGGGGTGCGACCCGGAAGAGGTGCTGGCACTGCGCTTTCACGAGATCTTCCACCAGGCGCCGCAGTCGGAGTCCTCACTGCTTTCCTTCGTGCACGCTCTGGCGAACATGGTGGTCGAGCTGGCACACAAGGACGGCTCGGTAGTCCGGGCCCTGATGAGCCGGTCCGCCGTGATGCGCGCTGACGACAAATTTGCTCTGGCCGCATTCCAGGACCTGACCGAACAGTTGTGGGAAGAAGAGCGCTAGCCGTCCCACGACCCAGGGGTGTCCTGCCGAGGCGTGAACATATGAATTCACATAGACTGTAGGTATCCGAATAAGGCTTTCTTGATACTTGTAGTATGGTTTTTCCTGTGATCAGGACTCGCAGCGACTTGGAGTCGTACCTCGAGGCGGACTTGCATGCGCAAGGACTTGAGCGCTGGCGGCATCGCTACCGGGTCATGCACCGAGCCCCATACTTCCAGCGCATGCTGCGCAAGACGGAATATTGGACGAATACCGCGCGGACGCCGTTCGGCCACCTCGTCGCGGCCTATCTTCGCCTGCGGCTGAAGTTCCTCGGCGAGAAGCTGGGATTCGGCATTCCGCTCAACGCCTTCGGGCCCGGCCTCTCCGTCGCCCACGTCGGCTGGGTGCACGTACACCACCGCGCGAAAATCGGCGCCAACTGCCGGATCCACCAGGGCGTGACGATCGGCGAGGGCCGCCCCGGCGAGTACCCCAGCATCGGTGACGACGTGTTCATCTATCCGGGCGCAATGGTGCTCGGCGCCGATGTCGGCAGCCGCGTCGGCATCTACGCGGGCGCGGTGGTGACCAAGCCGGTGCCCGACGATGTCGACGTCGCGGGCGTTCCGGCCCGCATCGTCAAGGACCGCAGGACCCGCGCCGTGAGCGCCTAGCGCTAGCTGCCCTCCGGCACACCGGCTACAGCGCCCGCCGGCGCGGTGGGCCGGGTGTGCCGCAAAGCTTCCCGGGCGAGGAACTGCCGGAAGTACGGCAGCGACGCTTCCGCGGCGACACCGGGAAGCAGAGAAATCCAAATCTGGCTCAGCCGCCCGTTGAGTTCGTCGAGCATGCCGTCGCTCTGCCGGGTCCGCGCCATGGCGATGGAGAGCAACCGGGTCCCGAACATCGCGCCGACGATCGTCTCGGCGAGCGATTGCGGGTCGACGTCCTCCCGCAGGTCCCCTTCGTCGATCGCCTCGCGGGCCTGGACCGCCATTTCCGCCACCCAACCGGCGCAGCAGCGCGCCGCCGCGTCGTTGAACCCGCTGAGCGCGGCGATCAGTTGCTCGGCCGCACGTGCGGTCTTGTCCGTACTGAGCACGTTGGCGATCGCAAAGGTGCCGTGAATCATGTTCTCCAGCGCCGGCGAAGCCGATCCACACACGTTGCGAAACGCCCCGATCAGCACTTCGGCGCCCTCGTCGATGATGTCGGACGCGAGCGCTTCTTTTGAATCGAAGTGGTGGTAAAGGGCGCCCTTGGTCATCCCGGTGCGCTCGATGATGGTGCCCCAACCGGCGGCGGCGTACCCGACCTCACTGAAGACGTCGATCGCCGCGTCAAGAATCTTCCGCCGGGTTACCTCGGATCGAACCTGGCGCGCCATTGGCCATGCCTCCCCAGTGATGTCAATCCGGTTCAGCTCCGGACCTCGGCGTCTTGTTCCTGCTGGTCAGCCGGATAAGCGTAGCAGCAGCAGGTGCGACGTTTCCGATCGCGCGTGCCAGATCGTCTCCGGTGTCGAAATCATGGAGCAATCACCTGGGCCGGGGCGGCCTTGACCGCCAGCGCCGTACGCCGTCGAAGGAATTGCGCGAAGTAGTCGGCCCGGTCCGGTTGCAGGACAGCGGCAAGGATCAGCACCCAGTTCCGTTCCAGGTCGAGCAGGAAACTTCGCGGGTCGTCCAGGTCGCTGGTCTGACGCAGTCCCAGGTACATCGACACGATCAAACGCCCGATGTCACGCGGCTCCCAGCGCTGGGCCACGTCCCCCTCGCTGATGGCGCGCTTGGCGACGCTGGCCAGGGCATCGACCCAGCCGCCCAGCAGACTGGCCTGCAACCCTTCGCTGCGCCCCACCGACTCAATCAGGTGCAACGCGGCTCTGGCCACGTCCTTCGAGATGTCCTGCACGGCGATCAGGTAGCAGAAGTCGATCAGGGTTTCCAGGCCGGACAGCTGGCGGGACAGCAGGTCCTCGACGGCCACCCTGCCCATTGAGGTGTGCTGCTCGATGATGGCCACCGCAAGGGCGTGCTTGGAGCGGAAGTGGGAGTACATCGCGCCTTTGGTCAGTTCGGCCTCGGCGAGAATGTCGTCCAGTCCGACATCGTGGTACGCGCGGCGGGCGAACTGGTGTGCGGCCGCCCGCAGAATCTGTTGCCGGGTGCTGTCTGCTCGTCCGTCGGCCGATTCAGTCGACATCTACCCGCTGCACGCTTTCGGGCGTGCCGAATAGCGGGCAGCAGCGTGGAGCGGAGCGATCTTCTTCACCATCGCGATGCCTTCCTCGACCAGGTGGCCAGACCATCGGATGGTGAGCCGTCCACCGGCGTGTGTCTCAGGCGGCACATTGGACGCCACCTGTGAGGTTATCAAGTTCGCGGCGACCTGCAGGGTTACACGCCGACATGACTGCATCCGTGCCCTGGCAATACCTTAGGTCTGCTCTCAGGCTGCAATAGGTTCAAACAGTATGTAGAATGGGTATATACGCGATCTGTTGGTCTGTGGAGGGCGGACAAACGGGTCCGAACCACCAGTTCGGCCTGGTCGCGATGACTGCCGCCCTCCCGGCCCACTGCACCGACACCCGTTTGCGTTAGGAGAGCCGCATGTCGTTCGTCACCACGCAGCCAGAATCCCTGACCGCGTCGGCCAGCACGCTGCAGGGCGTCGGCTGTGCCGTGAGCGCGGCCGCGGCCGGTCCGACCACTGCGATAGTCCCGGCCGCCGGCGATGAGGTGTCGGCGCTGACGGCAGCGCAATTCGCCGCGCACGGCCACCTGTACCAGGCGGTGAGCGCACAGGCTGCCGCGATTCACGAGATGTTTGTCCAGGTCCTGGGGGTCAGCGCCGGTTCGTACGCCGCCACGGAAGCGGCCAACGCCGCCGCGGCCCGCTGACGACAGGGGTATCGACAATGGATTTCGGCGCACTGCCACCGGAGATCAATTCCGCGCGGATGTACACCGGCGCGGGGGCGGAGCCGCTGCTGGCGGCCTCCGTCGCCTGGGATGAGCTGGCCGCCGAGCTGGCGAGCGCGGCCTCGTCCTACGCGTCGGTGATCGCAGGCCTCACCAGTGGGCCCTGGCTCGGTCCCGCCGCGATCTCCGCGGCCTCGGCCGCCACTCCCTACGCGGTATGGATGGGAGCCACGGCCACGCAGGCCGAGCAATCCGCCGCGCAGGCCAGGGCCGCGGTGAGCGCCTACGAAGCGGCTTACGCGATGACGGTCCCACCAGCTGTTATCGCGGCCAATCGGGCACTGCTGGCCATGCTGGTGGCGACTAATTTCTTCGGGCAGAACTCTCCGGCGATCGCAGCGACGGAGGCCCACTACAGCGAGATGTGGGCGCAGGACGCCGCGGCCATGTACGGCTACGCGGCGGGTTCGGCGGCGGCTTCGACGCTGACTCCGTTCGAGGCGCCGCCTCAGGTCACCGACCCGGCCGGCGCTGCAGCGCAGGCCACTGCCGTGTCGGAGGCCACCGGCGAGGCCGCGGCGACCCAGGCCACCCTGGCCTCGCTGGTCAGCGCGCTTCCGAACACGTTGCAGAGCATGGCAACGCCGGCGTCGCTCGGTACGGCGGCGGCCGGTGTGCCGATCAGCACCACCTCCACTGGCGACATCGCCAACCTGCTGAACATCGCGGTGATGCCGCTCTTCGCGATCAGCAGCGTGTTGGGCATCGCGCAGACTTTGCAGGGCATGACTGCCGCCGCCGCCCAGGTGGGCGAGGTGGCCGCCGAAGCCGCGGAGGCCGCCGCCGGCGCGGCCGCCGCCGGCGCGGAAGCGGCCGGGGGGGCTGCACTGGGGGCCATGGGACAGGCGGCCAGCCTGGGTTCGCTATCGGTGCCACCGGCCTGGACCAGCGTCATCCCGACGGCCCATCTGGCCGGCGTCAGTTCTGCTCTGCCGGGGGGCGCGCCGGGCGCTACGGGCACGATGCCGCCCAGCCTGTTGGGTGGGCTGCCGCGTGCGGCCGCGGCTCCTGGTGGCGCACCGGGGCCGAGGTACGGACTGGTCCCCACCGTGATGGCACAACCGCCGTCCGCGGGGTACGGCGGCGTGATCTGACGCCGGTACGGCGTGATCGTGCGGTTTAAACAGCTGACCACCAACTCACCGCTTTACCAGGTTACAAGTTCAATAAATCACCATCTTAAGTACTCATATCTCGTTTTTCCGCCTTATCTCGTTCCAAAAGTATGTAATAATGGTTCTGTCAGGTAGTTGGGTATGACAGCCCAACGACGGCCGTAGGAGAGCAGCAGTGAGCGGTTTGCAGAGGGGGGCACGGAAATGAAGGTCGTACTGTTCTGTGGCGGTTACGGCATGCGGATGCGCAGCGCCGCCGGTGATCTCATTCCGAAGCCCCTTCAGATGGTCGGGCCCCGACCCCTGTTGTGGCACGTGATGCGCTACTACGCGCACTACGGCCACACGGAGTTCATCCTGTGCCTCGGTTACGGCCAGTCGTTGGTGAAGGACTTCTTCGTCAACTACCGGGAAACGGAGTCCAACGACTTCGTCATGCGGGGCGGCAAAGTCGAGCTGCTCGACACCGACATGTCGAACTGGACGATCACCTTCGTCGACACCGGCCTGGAGTCGCCGATCGGCGAGCGGCTGCGCCGGGTTCGCAAGCACCTCGGTGATGACGAGTACTTCCTCGCCAACTACGCCGACGTCCTGACCGACGCGCCGCTGGACACCATGATCGAGCGGTTCCACGCGGCCGGTGCCGCGGCGTCGATGCTCGTCGTACCCCCGCAGTCGTCGTTCCACTGCGTCGACGTCAGTACGCACGGGGATATCAAGGAGATCGCTCCGATCGCCAAGTTCCCCATCTGGGTCAACGGCGGCTACTTCGTGCTCCGTCAGGACGTCATCGACCTCATCCCCGAGAACGGCGACCTGGTCGGCGACGCGTGCATGGAGCTGGCCGGCACCGGGCGGTTGCTGGGCTACCAGCACGACGGCTTCTGGAAGCCCGCCGACACCTTCAAAGAGCGTGCCGAACTCGACGCCGACTACAACCGTGGCGTTCGCCCTTGGGCGGTCTGGGAGACGCCGACGGCATTGGTGGAAGCGTCGGCATGATCCCGCTGACTTTCTCCGGATCGGGCATCGGCTCGGTCGCGGCGATCGGTGCGCACTGCGACGACATCCTCATCGGTGCCGGCGCCACCCTGATGCAGCTCGAGCGCAGCAACCCCGGCCTTGTCATCCACGCACTCGTCCTGACCGGCGCCGGGACCGAGCGCGAAATCGAGGAGAAAAGCGCCTTTGCGGCGTTCTTTCCCCAGGCCGACGTGCGCCTGACGGTGACCGACCTGCCCGACGGCCACCTCCCTGAACACTGGGGCACCGTCAAACGACACCTCGCTGCGTTCCGCCGCGGCTGCGAGCCCGACCTGGTGCTGGGTCCCCAGCGCGCCGACTACCACCAGGATCACCGGCTACTGGCGAAACTGATCCCGACCGAGTTCCGGGCCCACCTGGTGCTGGGCTACGAAATCCTGAAGTGGGAATCAGACCTGCCGAATCCCATGCTCTACGTGCCGGTTCCGGCTGACGTCGCCGCCGCCAAGACACGGCTGCTCGCCGAGCACTACCCGTCGCAGGCAGGGCGGGACTGGTTCGACGACGAGACGTTCCTCGGCTTGATGCGGGTGCGCGGAGTGCAGAGTCGCGCCCGCTACGCCGAGGGCTTCGTGACGGAGAAGGCCGTGCTGAGTCCGGCCGCCGGGTAGCCCGATCATGGCCGAGAACACTCTCCCTCAGGCACCGGTGCGCATGGTCGTCAGCGGAAGCATCGTCGAGCGTTGCGAAACACACGAGGTGCTGTCGATCGTCGACTCGCGCCTGCGATCGCCGTCCGGTCGCGGTCTGGCCGTGGGATCGGTGAACCTGGACCATCTGCATCACTTCCGCGTCGCGAGCGCCGCCCCCAACGGACTGGTGGAATGGCTGTTGCTGGCCGACGGCATGCCGATCGCCTGGCGGGGCAAATTGCTGACCGCACGGCCGTGGCCCCGCGTCACCGGGGCTGACCTGCTGCCGTCGTTGCTGGCGCTGGCCGAAGCGAACGGTTACCGGGTCGGCTTCTTCGGTGGCAGCCCGCAGACTCACCGGTCGCTGGCCGAGCACCTGCAGACCAATTATCCGGCCCTGGTGGTCTCCGGTATGTGGGCGCCCGACCTCGACGCCATCGAATCACGTTCGCCCGCATTGTGTTCGGCGATCCGTGCGGCACGCACCGAGCTCTTGGTCGTCAGCCTGGGCAAGCCGCGCCAGGAGCGCTGGGTCGACGAGCACGGACATGCGACCGGCGCCCGGGTGTTCCTGCCCTCCGGCGGTGCCGTCGATTTCCTGGCCGGCATGACCAGCCGGGCACCGCACTGGATGCAGCGCGCCGGCCTGGAATGGCTGTACCGGTTGACCCGCGAACCGCGCCGGCTCGCGCGTCGCTATCTGCTGCAGGGGCCGATCGCACTGCTGCGTGCCCTACGGGCGCAGCTCATCTGCTACCCCGGCGTGCACTACGTAGCCGCACCCGCGCCTGACCACATCGAAACCTGCGGCGCCGCAACCGAAGCGGTGTCCGCATGACAGAGAGATCGGCCAGCATGACGGCCACCCTGCATGCGAAAACCGGGCGCTCACGCCTGGTCGCGGTGCCAGCGCAGCGCGTCAGCACCGTTCCGCGCTGGCAGCAACAGTATTCGGCGCGGCTGCGTGTCACCGACTCGGTCATCGTCTGCGCGGCAATCGTGCTCGCGCAGTTCGTCCGGTTCGGCGACTCGCCGAACATGTCGGGCTACCCGGGTCCGGTGATGACGCTGTTCTCCTGCCTGTTCGCGTTGCTGTGGCTGACCTCGATCTCGGTGTTCCACACCCGGTCCCCCCGGATCATCGGCGCCGGCATCGACGAATACCGGCGGCTGGCGAGCGCGTCGTTCTCGGTGTTCGGCATCATCGCGATGGTCACGTTGCTGGCCAAGATCGATTTGGCCCGCGGCTACCTGGCGGTCGCCCTCCCGGCCGGCACCCTGGGCCTGCTGGCCAGCCGCAACATGTGGCGGAAGTACGTGTGGCGCATGCGCGCCCGCGGCCAGTACCAGACCATGGTGCTGGCGATCGGCGACCGCTCCGGAGTCACCCACCTCGCCCACGAATTGATCCGCAACCCGAAGGAGGGTTATGTCGTTGTGGGCGTGTGCATCCCGGGGTACGGTCCGCAACGCGACGAGACGCTCCGGGTACAGGGCCGCGAGATTCCGATCCTGGGCGACGAATCCAGCGCGGTATCCGCGATCGGGCTGTGCGGCGCCGACACCGTCGCGGTGACCCGCACCGAACATTTCGGGGTCCACGGCATCCGCGATCTGATGTGGCGGCTGGAGACGATGGACGTCGACCTGGTCGTGTCACCCGGCGTGATGGACGTGGCCGGTGCCCGGCTGACCATGCGGCCGATCGCCGGATACCCCCTGCTGCACGTCGACAAGCCGCAGTACGAGGGCACTCAGCGCCTGCAGAAACGCGCCTTCGACTTCTGTTTCGCGCTGGCGGCGCTGATGGTGACGTCGCCGCTGCTGGTCGTGGCCGCCGTCTCGATCAAGTTGAGCAGCAAGGGACCTGTCTTCTATCGTGCGGAACGCATCGGCCTGGACGGCAGGCCTTTCACGATGCTGAAGTTCCGCACCATGGTCGACGGCGCGGACAAACAACTGGAGCGACTGCTGCCCCTGAACCAGGGTGCCGGCGGGGTGCTCTTCAAGATCCACCAGGACCCGCGCGTGACATCAGTCGGAAAGGTACTGCGCCGCTTCAGTATTGATGAGCTGCCGCAATTCATCAACGTGCTCAAGCAGGACATGAGCGTTGTCGGTCCGCGGCCGCCGCTGCGCCGCGAGGTGGAGAACTACGACGGTGAGGTCAAGCGCCGGCTGCTGGTCAAGCCGGGTGTCACCGGTCTCTGGCAGGTGAGTGGCCGATCCGACCTGTCTTGGGAGGACTCGGTCCGGCTCGACCTTTCCTACGTCGACAACTGGTCGATGGCAGGCGATCTGGTGATCATCGCCCGCACACTGCGGGCCGTGCTGGCCAGCGACGGGGCCTACTAGACATGAGGAGCGACATTGTGATCGAGCCGCCGGCGCACAAGTCGGCGGCGGCGCCTGAGGTGCCGCCGTCGCGGATCGCGCACGCGTTCTCGGTCCAGCTCGTCTGCCGGGTGCTGGGCATGCTGGCCTCGGTGGTATCGGTGTCGATGACCGCGCGCTACCTGGGCCCCGGCCGCTACGGGCAGCTGATGGTGGCGGTCGCATTCATCGGGATGTGGACCGCAGCAACAGATCTCGGTATCAACACCGTGATCGTGCGGCGGGTCACCGCGGGCCGCGGCGCGCTGGAGCGGCTCGTTCGGGTCAATAGCGGCCTGTCCCTGATGTATTGCGTCCCGCTGGCGGTGATGGCGGCAGTCACCGGGTGGCTGATCTATCGCGACGCCGACGTGCGAGTGATGCTGGTGGTGTTGTCCGGGCAGCTGCTGCTGCTCACGGTGCGGACCCGGTTCGAGCCCGTCTTCTTGTCGACCGTGCGTTTCGCCGCGGTCGCCGTCTCCGACGTCGCAGGCCGGATCGGCACGCTGGCGATGGTCAGCTGGCTGGTGGCGACACACGCGAACATCATCTGGTTCGCGGTGGCACAACTCATACCGCCGTTGGTGCAGTTGGCGATTCAAGGCACGGCGGCGGCACGGCACGTGTCGCTGCGGCCGGTGTTCTCCACCCGCGAGTCCATCGACCTGCTGCGCGAAAGCCTGCCGCTGATGGGCGTCGCGCTGGTCGGCATCCTGTACTGGCGCGCCGACGGGGTGATCCTGTCCCTGCTCAACAGCCATGCCGAGGTCGGCGTCTACGGGCTGGCGTACACCATCGCCTTCAACACCGAGGCGCTGTCCATCTTCTTCCAGAAGTCCACCCTGTCCACGGCCACCGGACTGTATTCGCGCGACGTCGGCGCTTACGTCGCGTTCCTGCGCCGCAGCGTCGAATTGATGAGCTTCCTGGCCTTCCCGGTCGCCGTCGTCGGCACCTTGCTGGCCGGCCCGCTGATCAAACTGTTCGGCGACGCCGAGTTCGTGACGCGCGGCGCACCCACCCTGGCCTTGCTGCTCATCGCCGCCTCGTTGCGCTTCGTCACGGGAACTCTCGGGCAGGGTCTGTTCGCCTGCCACGAACAGCGGTTCTTCTTCCGGCTGTCCGTGGGCGCCCTGGCCGCCAACGTGGCGCTGAACCTGTTGCTGGACGGTCGATTCGGCGCGGTCGGCGCCGGCATCGCGCTGGTGTGCACGGAACTGATCGGGTTGACGTTCGCCAGCTGGCGGCTGGGCAGTCACTGCGGATACCGCACACCCATAACTTTCCTGATCCGCCTCCTGATTCCGACGTCGGCCAGCGCCATTGTGGCGCTGCTGCTTTCGGACCAGAACGTGGTGTTCACACTGGCCGCGGCCGCGGCCACTTACCTGGCCGTCAACGTCGTGGCCGGTCCCGTCAACTGGTCCACACTGACCTCGCTCTTCCGGAAAAAGGTGACCGCATGAGAACCGAACGGCCCCTGTCGGTGCTGATCGTGACCTACAAGAGTCACGAACTGTTGGAGCAGTGCCTGGCCAGCGTCGCCGAACACGCGCCGCAGTTGCCGGTCTACGTCTACGAGAACAGCGGTGATCAGTACCCGGGCCGCGAGGAACTGGCCGCGCGCCATCCCGATGTGCACTGGGTGCTCGGTCCGGTGAATCTCGGCTTCGGGGCGGCCTTCAACGCACTGGCTGAGCACACTCCCGACGACACCGATTTCCTGCTGCTGAACGCTGATACACGGTTGACCGGGCCGCTGACCCGGACCCTCGAGTTGTTCCGCCAACCCGGCGTCGCCGCCGTGTCGCCGCTGATCCAAGACCCCGGGGCGCCGGGCCCGCGGCTGTGGGACATCGCCACCAAGCACCGAACCCTGACCCGGTCGGTGGTGGCGGCCGCAGGCTATTCCGACCGGCTGCGCGGCACCCGGTTCTCCCATCTCTATCGCGAGCAGCCCACCGAGTCGGAGAGTATCGACGGGTACATGGCCGGCATCTGCCTGGCGATCAACCGCGACGCCTGGAACGAGATCGGCGGCTTCGACGAGGAATTCTTCCTCTACGGCGAAGAGACCGACTGGCAGGAGCGGGCCACCGCCGCCGGCTGGCGCATCCTGCTGGCCGACGAGCTGAACGCCGAGCACGGCAACCCGGCGGCCGGCACCACCGCCCGCGAATCGGTCTTCACACACGGCGCCGAGGTTTCCACCGTGGAACGCTTCCGCAACCGGGACTTGTTGCGTTCCAACATCGCACTGTTACTGGAACGCCAGGACAGTGTTCACCATGGGGACGCGTTCCTGGCCGCCACCTCGTTGCTGGACCGGGTCCAACGGTCCAAACGGGGTGCCCGCAAACGCGCCATCGATGCCCGTCGCACCGATAAGCCCTCCATCGTCGTCACCACCAACCGCCTCGTCTACGGTGGTGCGGAGCGACAGAAAGCGCTACTGGCAACGGAATTGGATCGCCGCGGCTACCCCGTGACGGTCGTCTGCATGCAACGGTTCGGTCCGCTGCTCAAGGAGATCCCGCACAGCATCCGGGTAGTACGGCAGCCCTGGTGGGCGCCCATGGTCGATCTTCCGGACGGCCCGTCGGTGTTGATCAGTGGAGACACCAACACTGAGACCGGGTTCGCGACGCTCTGGAAGGCTGCCTCGCGTAACCGGCGCTGGCTGGTGGCCCCACACGTGCCGCCGGAGTCCGACCGGCCGATCTATTCCCGGCCGCTGACCGCCGCGATGAATCGCGCCGACGGCTTCATCGTTCTCGCCCGACGTCATTGGGACATGCTCACCCCGCACCACAAGGTCAGGGGACGGTACTTCGTGGCGCCCAACGGTGTAGCCGTCTCCGGCGAGCCCACCGAACGGGTCCGCGCCGCCGGTGAACCGCCGCACCTGGTGATGCTGTCCCGCATCGTCGAGCACAAGAACCCTCACCTGCTGATCGACGCACTGAGCGGCCTGACCGAGCTGCCCTGGCGGCTCTCGATTTTCGGCGACGGACCCGACCGGGAGACCCTCGAAGCCCGCACGCCGGAGTCGTTGCGCGGGCGCATCCAATGGCGCGGATGGTCACCCGGGCCCGGCCCGGCGCTGGCCGATGCCGACCTGCTCTGCGTGCCAAGCCGTTCCGAGGCATTCCCTATGGTGATCCTCGAAGCCATGGCACGCGGGGTGCCGGTGGCAGCATCGGGCATCTGCGCGGTCCCGGAGATGCTGGACTTCGGCAAGGCCGGCTTCGTCGTCGAGCCCGTGTCGGTATCCGCGTGGCGCAACCAACTGGCCGAAATTCTCACCGACCTCGATGCGCTGCCGGAGGTCGGATGGCGCGGCTTCGAGCGGCTACAAACGCATTACACCGTGGAAGCGATGACCGATGCCTACCTCGATGCGATCGGCGCGGTGATGTGAGCCTCACCGTGCTGCCCGTGAAACCCGAACAGACCCGACGAAACGAGAATTACATGAAGTGCCGCCTGTGCGACTCGCAGCGCATGCTCAGCGTGCTGGACCTGGGTGCGACGCCGCCGTGTGAAAAGATCCTCTCCCCGGAGGAATTGGACCTGCCCGAACCCACCTACCCGCTGCACCTGCGCCTGTGCGAAGACTGCCTGCTGCTGCAGATTCCCGCGCTGATCACACCCGAGGAAACCTTCACCGAATACGCCTACTACTCCTCGTATTCCGACAGCTGGGTCCAGCATGCCGAGACCTTTGTCGATCAGGCCGTCAAGCGCCTCGGGCTGGGACCCGATTCGTTCATGGTCGAGGTCGCCAGCAACGACGGGTATCTGCTGCAGCACGCTGTCGCCCGGGGCATCCCCTGCTTGGGCATCGAGCCCTCGCTCAACGTCGGGGCGGCCGCCACCAAACGTGGCGTGCCCACCGTGTCCGAGTTCCTCAATCCGGCGCTGGCCCGCCGGGTCCGCGCCCAACACGGTTCGGCGAACCTGGTGGTGGCCAACAACGTGTACGCGCATATCCCCGACCTGCGTGGCTTCACCCAATCGCTGCGCGGGCTGCTCGCCGACGACGGGTGGCTGAGCATCGAGGTGCACCATGCGCTGAACCTGGTGTGCCTGGGCCAGTTCGACACGATCTATCACGAGCACTTCCAGTACTACACGGTGTTTTCGGCGCAGAACGCGCTCGCCAGCGCCGGACTGGCCGTGGTCGACGTCGAACTGCTGCCCACCCATGGCGGGTCCATCCGCGTGTGGGCCCGGCCGATCGAAGTTGCCGGACCACCCACCGAGCGCGTCAACAAGATCCTGCGCATCGAAGAGGCTGCGGGACTACACCGCCCCGAGGGATACCTGCAATTGCGTCACCGCACCGAGGAGATCCGCCACGACCTGCTGCGGTTCCTGCTGCAGTGCCGCGCCGAGGGGAAGCGCGTCGTCGGTTACGGTGCTCCGGGCAAGGGCAACACCTTGCTGAACTACTGCGGAATCCGTACCGACCTGCTGGAGTACACCGTCGACCGAAATCCGTACAAGCACGGTCACTTCACCCCCGGCACCCGGATTCCGATTCACGATCCGCAGATGATCGCCAAGGACCGCCCGGATGTTGTGCTCGTGCTCCCCTGGAACCTGGAAACCGAACTCACCGAGCAACTCAGCTATGTCACCGAGTGGGGCGGACAGATCGTCTACCCGCTCCCGAATCTGCACCTGGCGACGAACGTGCATTCGCGCAGTGCCGCGGCCGGGTGAGCCGCTGCCGGGGCTGCGGCGACACTGACCTGACCCGGGTTCTCGATCTGGGCAAAGCGCCTGCGGCCGAACAGTTTCCACTGCGCTCAGAACCCCTGACCCCGGCGGAGACGATGCACGCACTCGCAATGGACCTGTGCGGCTGCTGCGGCCTTGCCCAACTGGCCGGAGACGACGCCTTCCAAGCCGCCGAAGAGCAGCAGAGCGTCGAGCCGCAGGCGATGCTGGACCAGGCGGCGGACGCGGTGCAACGGGTCGCAGCAGGTGGCTGGCTGCGCGGCAGTACGGTTCGTGAGTTCGGCAGTCCGCACGGCGGAACCTGGCTGCCGATGTTCACCGACCGCGGCTATCGCGAGGCCGAGATCGCCGACGTGGTCCTCGACACGTTCGGGCTCATGCATGATCCGGATCAGCGTGCCGCGTTCGAACTCCGGGCCAAGGCCACCGCGCTAGACGGAGTTCTGCTGGTGCAGATCCCGTCACTGATGGCGATGGTCAGCCAGGGACAGTGGAACCTGTTGCGGCATAGCCACTTCGGCTATCACTCGCTGACCGCGCTGACGAATCTGCTCGGATCGGTGGGGATGAGCATCGCCACCGTATGGGAATTTGACCTGCTCGGGGGAACATATCTGGCCGCGGCGGTGCACGGCCGGGTCGCGCGGGACGAGCGCGCGGACGAGATCTTGAAGCTTGAGCGGCAGTTCGGAGTGACGAAACCCTACGTACTTCGGAGAATGCAGAAGGCGGTCGACGTTCACGTTGAACAGCTGCGTCAGTGGCTGGAAGCACAGGCCGATCAACAGATTTCGGTATACGCGTACTGCGCCGGGTCGCGGGTGCCGGGGTTGTTCAGCGTCGCGGGCATAGACCAGCGGCTCATCAAGGGAATCGCCGACGCCTCGCCCGACAAGCATGGACGCCGGGTGCCGGGAACAGACATCGAGATCATCTCCCCCGAGCAGCTCATCGCCGCAGATCCCGATCGGGTATTGCTGACGTTGCCGTACCTCTACGACGAAGTACGGCGCACGTACCCGCAGTTGGACGGACGCTGGTGGGTGGACCACGGCACATCGGTCGCCGAGGGTCAAGCGTGATGCAGCCTCGGATTCTGTGGCTTTCGCCGTGGCTGCGGCCGCTGGCGCGCGTGCAGGTGGAGGCGCTGCGTCGACACGGTGCCGATGTGCTGCTGGTGACTTCCGACCAGCACCCGGAGTCCGGTGCCGCTCGCGAGTACGAACTCGTCCTGGATCCGCGATTCCGCACCGCGGCAACATGGCGTCCCAGTTTCGCGGCGTGGCAACGCATTCGCCAGTACCGCCCGGACGTGGTGGTGACCGAACTGGTCCGTGATCCCCGATGGATCGCGCTGGCTGGGCGGGCCCCACGCATTCAGCTGATACATGACGACCGTCCGCACGATCCCGCCGAGCAGCGGCCGTCCTATGAACTCGCGGTGTTCGACCGTTGGGGCGCCCGCTCGGCGGCCACTGTCACCTACAGCAATTACGTTGCGGCACGGGTCACCACCCGACGCGACGTGGCGGGCACGCCGGTGCACGTGCTGCCGCTCACCAGCGACCTGAATCCGGCTCTCGTCACTGAGCCGGTGGCCCCGCAGCATCGCCGTGATTTCGTCATGATCGGCCGGCTGAATCCCTACAAGAACCTGGATGTGGTGCTGCGGGCCTGGCAGCAGCATATCGGTGGAAAATGCTGGCGTGGGGACAAACTGGTGCTGATCGGCGACGGGTCGATTGACCCTGCACGATTGCCTGCTCACACCGAATGGCGACCCGGTCGTTACCGCTACGCCGACGTGCTCGGCACGCTGGCCGCGGCCAAGGGTTCGGTGGCCCATTACCGGCGCGCGTCGCAGAGTGGAGTGCAGGTCCTGTCGATGCAGCTGGGCGTGATGCCCATCGTCTCCGATCGGGGCGGCTTGCCCGAATACCAACCGCCGGAATGCCATTTGGTCGGGGTCGACGACGTTGCCGGTCTGGCAGCCACTTTCGACGAGCTCGCCGATCCGGCCGCGGCGGCCCGCCTCGGCGCCGTTGCGGCGCGGCACTATGAGCAGCGGTTCGCCGTCGACCACGCGGCGCAGCGGCTACTGGACGTGATCAGCGGCAGCTATCCGTCGTCGTCGCCGGTTTCCAGATGTTTCTCCGGGTGATGCATGCAGTTGGTGCGGGGCCGTCCGAAGTCTAGGTGTTTGGGTGCGAAGCGCACCCAAACGCCTCGGTCCAGTCCTCAAGTGTGCTGCGACCCACGCCCCAATTCTATTGCGGGCCAATGACAACTGAGTTCAACGCCCGCTGCACCGCGCCAAGCGGCTCACTCGCGGAAGCCCGCCACCAACTCCGGTGACCGGACCGCCACGAAATCGTGCACGTAACCCTGCGGCATGGCGAAGGGGTGAAACTCTTCCGAATTCTCCCCCGGATTCAAATAGGCGATCTGATCACGCTGCACATCGAACTCGGCGATCGGCCGCAACGCCGACTCGGTGACATAGAACAAGTGATAACCCAGTCCCTCGATCTCACCGAACACGTCACTGATCGGCACCGAAAGATGGCGCTGCTCGATCTCGATCAAAATCGCTGGGCGGCAACGCCGGAACATCTCGCTGCCGCCGCGCAGCACCGACATCTCATGGCCTTCCACGTCGATCTTCACAAAGTCGACGTCGATGCCGGGTCGGAGCACGTCGTCGAGGCGCACCAGCGGAACCTCAATCCGCCGGACGTCCACCTTCTGCCCGTCGAACCCGTGGGCCAGACTGCCCTGCGCGGTCACCTGCCGCCGGCGGTGCTCCGGCACCAGCAGTTGCGCGGTTCCGGGCTCGTCGGAAACCGCCGCCTGGCTGAAGTGCACGTGCGCAAAACTGTCAGTGAGCTTGCGCAGCATCGGGGCGTTGGCGGGGTGCGGCTCAAAGCTGTAGAGCCGTCCGGACTTTCCGACTCGGCGGGCCAGATGGTAGGTGAACAGGCCCCAGCTCGCACCCACGTCGACGACGGTCGCACCGCCGGGAGCGAAGTGATCCGCCACCAACATTGCCAGATCCTGCGTCCGCCGCCGGCGCCAAAGCGCCTCGGCCGCCGTCGTCATCGCGGGTCGGCCCAGCAGCCGGCCTACGTTGCGTACCGTCACATACCTGGCCGCCCAGTTGGCCGCTTCGCTCTGGCGCAGAACATCTTTCACCGACATTCCGGTACTACCTTCCTCTGTGATCAGGGCGGTCCACAGCTGTGTCAACCGCTGATACCAGCAGTCCAGCCCGAAGTCGCGGGCTCGGACTCGGGCGGCTGCGCCCAGACTGGCTCGCAGTTCGGAGTCTTTGAGCAGTTGGTGCAGCGCATCGGTGATCTGCTCGGGACGGCCCGGCGCTACCACCAACCCGGTCACCCGGTCGGTGATCGCCTCGTCGATGCTTCCCACCAGCGTCGTCACCGGCGCAAGACCGTACGCCATGGCTTCCAGCAACGCCATCGGCAGGCCCTCGTCGTGGCTTGGCAGCACGAAAATGTGTGCATCTCTGAGTAATTCGTCGCGCGCGGCCGGATCCAGCCAACCCACAACATCAATGGTGCCGCCCAGACCGGCCGCGGCGACCGCCGCACGCACCTCGTCCACCTCGCCGTCGCCCGCCAGCGTCATCCGCAGCCGGGCCCGCATGTCGTCATCCAGCGCCCCGACAGCTTCGATCAGGTCGTAGCTGCCCTTGCGCACTCCCAACCGGCCCAGCGAAACCGCATGCACCCGATCGACATTCGCGTGCTCAACCGCAACCGGCGGAATGGGAACCGCATTGTTCAGCACCGAGATCCGCTCGACGGGCACCCGCAGTCTGCCGGCGTATTCCTCGACATGACGGCGGCCGAGCACCAGCCACTGATCGGCCACCAGCACCCGCCGAACCAGTCGCTGCACGGTCGGGCGCAGTCCGTCGAACCAGCCGGCGAAGTCGTAGCTGTGCGCGTGCACCACGGTCGGGACGTTCGCCCGGCGCGCTGCGGCCAGTGGCAGCGCCTTGCGCACCACACTGCCCCCGTGCGCCAGGTGCACGTGCAGCACGTCGACCCGCCTCAGTGCCACCAGCCAGGCGGCCCGCAACATCCCCGTCGCACCGACCCAGAGCCGAAACCACAGCGGCCCTTCGATATACGTCGGCACCGTGATGACGCAGGCGTCGGGGTGGGCGGCCATCAAGGTGATCACGGTGGCCATGCCGCCGCGGCTGGCCGCCTGCGCGGGCGCTGGACCCACCACCAGCACCCGCGTCACCGGGACTCCCCGGCAAGCACCGGTTCGGCCGGGACAGGTTCCAAGATGTCGACGCTCTCCTCAGCGCGCCGTCCCCGCATCGCGAATGCCATCGCCCCGCCCAGCGTGATGCCTAGCGTCATCGCGTTGGTCGGTTCCTCCGGAAGCGGGTCGATGATGCACATCACCATCAGACCGGTGCTGACGGCCGCACTGATCTTGGCCGGCACCGACGCGCTGCGCAGCGCGCGCACCAGTGGCGTCAGCGCGAATACCGCGAAACCGGCCATCCCCACGGCGCCGGACTTCGCCAGCCACCACAGGTAGAAGTTGTGCGCGTAGGTGGTGCCCAGCGACTGGGTGAACTCGTTGGGATCGTCACCGCCGAAGGGCAACTGGTAGGCGTAGCCGAGCCCATGCCCGAACAGCGGTGCCTGAGCGATCGCTTCGTTGAGGTGGCGGTCTTCCTCGAATCTGGCCAGCGTGGACGGATCCTGCGTGAGCGCCGCACCGGATGACCTACCGAGCACCCGGTGACTGAACCCGGTGATCTGATTGGCCAGCCACACCCCGGCCGACGAGTCGCCGAGCAGAAAGAGCGCACCCGGGATCGTCACCGCCAGAATGCCCGCAGCGGTCACCGCCAGCCGGGCCGCCCGCCGCACCGACGACCAGCCCATGCTTGCGAAGAACGCAACGACGGCCGCCACCCCGATCGAGATCAGGGTGTTGCGGGTGAACGCCAGCACCGCCACCACCAGGGCGGGCGGACCCAGCAGCAGGTAGGTGGCCGGCTTCACCCGCCCGAGGATCTGCGCGGCGACCAACGCGGTCAGCACGGCGATGGCCGGAATCAGGGCGGACGTGATGATCCGGTTCGCATCGTCTCCGGTGTCCATCTGCAAGCTCTCGGTGCGGCCGGCCAGCCGAATGCCACCGGAGGAACCCAGGACGGCCATCCCGGCCGAGAACCACAGCGTGAACGCTATGGCGTGCATCGACAACATCAGGTAGTCGCCGTACACCACCACGAGCGCGAGCACGAAACCGGCGAGCATCTCCAACAGAAACGTCGTTTCCCGCACCACGATCGCGGTGCTGTGTCCCATCGAGAAGCCAACCGCGGCAAAGTAAATCACGAAGAGTCCGAACATCCCCGGCAGCAGATAATCGGACATGCGCAACCGCACCACCGGCAGCACGAAGCAGATCGCCAGCACCAGCACCACATGGGAGGCGTAAATCGACACGGGACCGATCACTTTGCCCACGTGCAGTCCCTGCGGCAGCGCGGCACACCCCAGAAACAGCGCCAGCCCGATCATGAGTTCCGGCTTGGCCCAGTAGACGATCAGGAAGAACGTCAGACCGACCAGCAGGATGCCCTGGGTGGTGTTGCGGACGGACAGCGCGCCGTAAACGAAGCACCCGAACAGGAAGAGCGCCAACATGATTGCGGCCATCGCCAGGCGATGACGACTCCGCAGATAGCGGATCACGCCGGTCCACTGATCTTGGCGCGATACGTCTTCGTGGCAGCCCTGGTGTGCCGGGCTATCCGGGCGTCGGTCAGCACGGTCCCCACCACGTTGGCCCCGGCGGCACGCAACGCGGTCAAGGCATCCGCGAGCTCGTCCTCGGTGGTGCGTCCGGCCCGGATCACCAGCACCGTGGCGTCGACGGCGCCACCGAGCAGACCGGAGTCGGCACTGGCCAGCATCGGCGGTCCGTCGACGACGGTGCGCTCGAAAGTCTTTGCCACGTCCTGAAGTACCTTGTCCAGCACTTCGGGAAGGTAGGCGCTGGTCGGCAGGGTCTCTTTGCGGATCGACCGGGCCGCAAGAACGAACAGCTTGGGGATCGAGGTCGGTTTGGTGGCTTCGGTGGCGATCTCCGGATTGGACAGGGCGTTCGACAGGCCCTCTCCCGATTCGACTTTCAGCAGTCCGGCGATCACCGGACGGCGGGTGTCCCCCTCGATCAGCAGGACGTCCTCACCCAATTCGGCGAAGGCCCGGGACAGGTTGATCGCGGTCGTCGTCGTGCCTTCACCACCGAACGGCGCCGTCAACAGCACCCGGTTGGCTCCCGGCCCCATCGCCCGCAACAGCCGGGCACGTAAGCCGCGCACGGCGTCGTCGAACGAGATGTCGGTGCCGAATCGCGGTGCGTTGCCGCGGTGCCCGGGCAACTCGGCCAGCGTCGGCAGGCCCGACAAACTTTCCGCCTTCGCGCGGTCGCGCACCGTTCGGTCGGCGGCCTCCCGGGTCAGCGCCACACCGGTGCCGAGCAGCAGCCCGGCCACCAGACCCATCGCCATGTTGCGCACCGGCACCGGCTTGACCGGCTTATCGGGTGCCCCGGGTTGCTCCACGACGGTCGCCCTGGCCACCGGCAGTTGGGTGGTGGAAGCGGGCGTCTGGGCCGGGTCCGATGGTGTCGACGTCGCTACCGGTGTCTCGCTGGGTTGGGTGATGGGCTGTTCGCCGTCCGCGACCGGAGCTGCCGACACGGGCGTGGTCGCCGGCGTGGTGGTGGCAGGTGCGCCCGTCGGCTTCGGGGTGCCTCCGAGTGAGCCGACCATCAGGGTGAACTCGTCGGCCACCGCCTTCGCCAGGGTCGCCGCGCGCTGTGGATCGGTGTCGGTGACCGTGATGGTGAACAACGTGGTCTTCGGCGTGAACGCCACCTTGGTCTGGCTGGCCAGCTGGTCGGCGTTGACCGGCAGGTGGAACTGGGTGACGGCCTTTTCAGCCACCGCGTGGCCGCCGGCTATCGCCGCATACGACGACAGCCGCTCCTGGGCCGCCTGAGTCCCCTGGTAGACCTGCATGAGGTCGGTTTCACCGGAGAACGAGATCAGCACCGTCGCCGACGATTCGTAGCTCTTAGTCTGGAACGCCGTGATCGCTGCCGCGCCGGCCAGGCACGCCAGGACGGCGCCCAGGAAGAGCTTCCAGTGCAGCAGGAGGGTCCGGACGAACGTTCGGAAATCCATCTAATGCCTCTCTGGCGCTACCGCGCGATCACCTCACCGAGCGAGGAGCACAATTTGTCCCCCGGTTAGTAATTTACCTACTTTTGGTACGGTAAACAAACTGTGACCAGTCTATCGGTATGGCCGGTCGGCCCGCGTCACGTCTTCGGGCTGCCCGCCAGCACGTCCCGGGGCACGTCCAGCGTGGCGATCGGATAGAACCCGGAGTCGTCACGGCCGTCCCGGGCCAACTGCATCGGCGGGTAGTTCACCGCGTGCGAGCCGTTCGGCTTGTGCTGTTGCCACTCGACCGCGGCACGCAGCGTGTAGTGCCCCGGCGCCAGACCCTTCAAGTCGATGTGGACGCTCTCGGTGGCCGACGCGGGCGGCGGTTGGTCGATGCTGCGGTCGCCGGACGAATCCGGGACCAGGCCCTTCAGGTCGATGGTGGCAGGCAGCGTCCGAACCGTCTGCCCGGCGAAGTCGACCAGCCGGTAGCCCGGCACCCACTTCTCGGTGGCCGCCGCGGCGCCGTAGTTGGTCCAGGAGACCGAAATGGACGCCACCTGGTCCTGCACCGATTGCGACCCCGACCGGGCCTCGACCGAGTAGCGGTAGCCGGCGACGGCATTGGCCTGTGCCCACAGCACGTACAGCTTGGGGTCCATCGGTGAGGTCGCGTCCTGGTCGGGGAAGTTGACGCTCGACGTCATCGAGACGTGATACCGGATCACGTCGTGCAGTCCCTTGTCGTAGTAGGCCTGCGGCGTGGTCCCGTCGGGCAGCTGACACCACTCGGTGATCACCGGCGCCTTGCCCAGGCGATCCTTCAGGGCGCCGACCAGCGGGTCGGAGGTCTGGACATAGTGCCCGGACTCGGCCCAGACCGGCAGCGGCGCGTAGACGCCAAGGCAGTCCGAACGGATGCCGACCGGGGCGGCGAGCTTCCTGGTGACGTCGTCGGCCAGCAGTTCGCGCATGATCTCGGGATTGTTCGGAGTGGCCACCAACTGTGTGTGCGGAAAGGCGTTGACGTTGGCGGCGACCAGCCGCTGGATCGACGCCTTGGTGATGTTCTGGTCGCGGAACTGGCTGTAATAGCCCAGCGCAGCCTCACTCTGGTCGGGGCTCGGGCCCGGTGCGTTCAGCGAGTCACGCAGATAGGCGACGTGATTCTCGCTGAAGTCTCCGTAACCGGAGAACTCGAAGACACTGAGCCGCTCGTCGTTGTCATAGCGGCGGCCGAGCGCGGCCAGCAGCTGCCCGAAGTCACCAAGATAGGTCGGGTCGTTGAAGTTCGGCACCACCTGCACCGGACCGTTCCCGGTAGCGGGATAGCTGGTGCTGGTGCCGGCCTTGGCCCGCTCCCAATCCGGGATCTCGATGTTCGTGTTGTCCGGGTAGCTGGCGTTGCAGCATGAGTTGTACGACTGCACCCGCAGCGTCAGCCGCATCCGGCGCTCGGCGAGCTTGTTCAGCGCGTCGTCGATGACGCTGAAGTCGAACCTGCGGTCATCGGGTGCGTCCGGGGGGAGCGTGGCCGGATCGGTTGGCTGCAACTGCCGCCAGGTGACCCGCAGGCTGGCGTCGTAGGACGCCGGCCAGGCCGGATAGCGCTGCTGGGCCGGCTCACCCTGCGGGAAGAGCGGCTCGAGCAGGTCTTCGTACTGCCCGCGCAGCGGATTGGAAATCTCCTGCGCGGCAGGCGGGATCGCCGGACTCACCATCGCGGCCAGCGGGCCGGGGTCGGTGTGCGGACGGCTACAGGCGTTGATCAGCAGCGCCGTGCCGGCGACAAGGACAGTTACGCAGGCGACAGCGACAAGTGTGATTTTCCTAATTGTTCGAACCAATCTCTGCGTGAGCTAGATCGCGCCGAGCGTCAGCGCCTCACGGTCGGCGAGGAACGGCATCGGCATCCAGCGAGCGGCCAGCAACGCCTCCATGGCGTTGCCCGGAACGGGGCGGGACAACAAGAATCCCTGCGCCCGGTGACACCCATGTTGCATCAAAGTCAGTGCGGCGGCCGGGGTCTCAACCCCCTCGGCCACCAGTTGCAGGCCGAATGCCTCGGCCAGACCGATGATGGCGCGCACGATCGCCAGGTCACCGGCGTTGGTGCCCAGGTCGCGAACGAACCCGGTGTCGATCTTGAGCATGTCGACCGGAAGTGACTTCAGGTGCGACAGCACCGCATAACCGGTGCCGAAGTCGTCGATGGCGATCTGCACCCCGACTTCTTTGAGCTCTGAGAGCGTCTTGCGGGTGGCTTCGATGTCGTGCACCACCGCGCGCTCGGTGATCTCGAGGCAGACCGAGCCGCCGTCGATCCCGAACTCCTCGATGGTGTCGGCGACGCTGCGGACGAACCCGCGGGTGATCAGCTGGACGGGCGAGACGTTGATCCGCAGCACCGCACTCTGCCCCACGCCGTTGGACCGCCAGCGGCTGAACTCCGCGCATGCGCTGCGCATCACCCAACGGCCCAGCTCGCCGGCGAGGTTGGTCGACTCGGCGACCCCGATGAACGAGTCCGGCAGCAGCAGGCCCCAGATCGGGTGCCGCCACCGGACCAGCGCCTCGGCGGCCACGATCGCCCCGGTCCACAAATCGACCTCGGGCAGGTAGTGCAGCAGCAGCGCTTCGCTGTCGATGTCGCCCTGCAGATGCAGCTCGATGTCGTTGCGGAACGCGCTTTTGAGCGACATGTCGTCGGTGGACAGTGCCACCTGATTTCCACCGGCCCGCTTGGCCGTCAGCACCGCTTCGTCGGCGCGGCGCAACAGGTCGGTGCTGTTGTCCCGGCCCGGCATGCCGACCGCCAGCCCGATGCTGACCGTGCGGGTGATCTGATGACCGCCGATCGCCAGGCGTTCGCGCAGCATTGTGCCCAGCCGACGCGCGAACGACTCGGCCGCCGCGCTCGACATCGTCTGATCCGGGATGACGACGAACTCGTCACCACCCAGGCGGGCGATCATGCTCTGACTGCCGGCGCACACCCGCAGGCGCTGGGCGAAGACGCGGATGAACCAGTCGCCCGCGGTGTGGCCGAGGTAGTCGTTGATGGACTTGAGCCGGTCGAGGTCCATGTAGAGCACCGCGACGGGGCCGGGATTGCCGGCCGCCAGCCGGTCGGACAGGTGCGCGACCAGCGCCCGTCGGTTGTACAGACCCGTGAGGTCGTCGTGTTCGGCCAGGTACCGGAGCTTTTCCTCGGCGGCGATCCGGGCCTGCAACTGCGCGAACAGCGCCGCGACCGCCTCGAGGGTGTTGATCTCTTCCTGTTTCCATTTGCGCGCGCCGAACTTGACGACGCCCAGCACACCGGTGGTCATCTCCCCGGACACCAGCGGCGCGGCCGCTACGGACGGCGACGCCGTCTGCTTGGCGCCGCCCACCCAGCGCAACGACCGATTGCTCTGATCCGGCCGGATCACCACGGGCTTGCGGCCGTGCTCGCACTGGGCGAGCACCGGGTCGGCGCTGGTGAAGTGCACGACGGCCTGCGGGTCGGGATCCGGCACGTCAGCGCGCGGAGGCCATTCGGCCACCAGGACCGAGGCGCGGATGTCGTGGTCGTGGTGCCGTAGGAAGCTGGCGTCGACGTCGAACTGCTCCACCAGTTGCGCAAGAACCCGTTCGCTCACCTGCGTCGCGGTAGACGCGGTCGCCTCCATGAGCTGGGTGGCCACGGAGGTGACGACGAGGTCCAAGCTGCGCGGCAACGAGACCTCCGATGTTGTGCACGTGTTCAACGACTGCGTCAATTATGGGTGACCCACCCGGTCGGCGGACCGTATTCGCAATCGCCGTTTTCGATGCCCGACGATGCGCATCGAAGTGGCCGAATACCCGGACGGCGCAGGTCACGGATGGATTCCTGGTTACCAGAGACTAGCACGCAAGCCCTTTGCACCCCCGCCTGAAAACCAGCTGACCTGCATGGTCGCTTCGGGTCACACCGCGTTTTTCGGCTAGGGTCGGCTGATGTCTGTCGCACGGTCAGCCAAACGGTTGCTCGCGCCGGCGGCCAAGACCGTCGCGCCACACATGTTCTGGAAGCGCAAGTTCAAGATCCTGCAGCGTCTTGGGGAGTCACGTCCGGATGTGGCGCTGGTGGCCTCGCTGTGTGACCCCGAGCGGGTGTCGCTGGATATCGGCGCCGACGTCGGCGAATTCGCGATCGGGATGCTGCCCTCGTCGAGGTCTGTGATCGCGTTCGAGCCGCGTCCCGCCCAGGCCCGCGACCTGGCCTTGATGTTCACTGCCGTCGGGGCGCCCGTGCGCATCGAAGCGGTCGCGCTCTCCGACCAGCCGGGCATGACGGCGATGCGGGTGGTGGAATCCGACCCGGGCCGCAGCACGATCGATCACGAGAACGTCCTCGACACCGCGGTCGGTGGTCCGGTCGCGACCATCGAGGTCCCGGTGAAGCGCCTCGACGACCTGCGGCTGGACAACGTCGGCCTGGTCAAGATCGACGTTGAGGGTCATGAGCTGGCCGTTCTTCGCGGCGCCGTGAACACGCTGCGGCGCAACCGGCCGACCGTTGTGGTGGAGGCCGAGGAACGCCATCACGTCAACGCGGTCGCCGACATCACCGCCCTGCTGAGCGGGCTGGGATTCCGTGGCTACTTCTGGCTCGACGACCAGCGCCGGCCGATCGAGGAGTTCGACGCCGCCGCTCACCAGAACCCGGACAATATCGGCGGCGCCGAGGACGATTGGGCGCCGCGCGGCGTGTACGTCAACAACTTCGTCTTCGAGCCGGCGGACGCCTGACGGCCCAGTCACCGTGAGACAGCTCACATTTGCCGCCCCTCTGTCACGGACGGCCGGCCGACGGTGTCTGAAGGGTTGTAACCGACACCGAGAAGGAGACAACGATGTCTGAACAGACGAACTCAACCCACCGGAAAGCGCACGTCGTCGTGCTAGGCGGCGGGTACGCCGGGACGATGGCGGCCAACCATCTTCGGCTGCGTACCGATGTCGACATCACTCTGGTCAACCCCCGCCCGCAATTCGTCGAGCGGATCCGCCTGCACCAACTGGCCGCCGGCACTGCCACCGCCACCGCCGACTACGGCACGCTGCTGGGCAACGGTGTCCGGCTGGTCGTCGACACCGCCGACCACATTGACGCCGCCGCCCGGCGGGTGCTGCTGGCCTCGGGCGCCGCGCTGGACTACGACTACCTGATCTATGCGATCGGCAGCACCGGCGCCGCTCCGGTCGCGGTGCCCGGCGCATCCGAGTACGCGCACGTGCTGTCCGAGCTGGAAGGCGCGCAGAAGCTGCGCTACGCGCTTGCGGATCTGCGCGCCGACGCTCCCGTCGTGGTGGTCGGCGCCGGCTTGACCGGCATCGAGGCCGCGGGCGAGTTCGGTGAGCAGGGCCGCGAGGTGACCCTGGTCTGCGGCGGCGTCCTGGGCCCGTCACTGAGCGGCCCCGGCCGGCGTTCGGTGGCCAGGCAGTTGCGCAAACTCGGCGTGAACGTGCTCGAATCCGCCACGGTCACCGAGGTGCGCTGGGATTCAGTGGTGCTCGGTGACGGCACCGTGCTGCCCAGCGCCGTGACGGTGTGGACCGCGGGATTCGGCGTCCCGGACCTGGCCGCGCGCAGCGGGCTGCGCACCGACTCGCTCGGTCGGCTGCTCACCGACGAGACGCTGACCAGCATCAGCGACGAGCGCATCGTCGCCGCCGGTGACGCCGCGGCGCCCTCCAACCAGCCGTTGCGGATGAGCTGCCAGGCGGCCATTCCGCTGGCCGCCCAAGCCGCCAACACGGTGCTGTCCCGCATCGCCGGCACGGCTCCAGCCTTGCTCAACCAGGCGTTCACCGGGCAGTGCATCAGCGTGGGCCGCAGCTTCGGCACCATCCAGCTGGCCCGCACCGACGACACCCCGGTCAACCTGTACATCGGCGGACGCACGGCGGCGGCGATCAAGGAACTGGTCTGCAAGGGCACGGTGTGGGGCCTGCGCAAGGAAGCCGCCAAGCCCGGCTGGTACCGCTGGCTCAAAGGCGGTAACCGGCCCGCGCAGTTGCCCGCCGAGCAGCAGGCCGCGCTGCGGTGAGCAACGGATCGGACAGTGGCGGGCACGCGGAACGCTTCACCCTGCTGCGCCCGCTGCTGTTCACCATCGCCTACGAAATCCTGGGCTCGGCGACCGAGGCCGACGACGTGTTGCAGGACAGCTACCTGCGCTGGGCCGACGTCGACCTGTCGACCGTGCGGGACACCAAGTCCTACCTGGCCCGGCTGGTCACCCGGCAGGCACTCAACGCACTGCGGGCCCAGGCGCGCCGCCGCGAGGAGTACGTCGGTCCCTGGCTGCCCGAACCGCTGCTCCTCGAAGACCAGGACGCCTCCGCCGATGTGGTGCTGGCCGAGTCGGTGTCCATGGCCATGTTGATCCTGCTCGAGACGCTGACCCCGGACGAGCGGGCGGTGTTCGTGCTGCGCGAGGTCTTCGGATTCGACTACGCCGAGATCGCCGAGGCCGTCGGCAAACCGGCGGCGACAGTCCGCCAGGTCGCCCACCGGGCGCGCGAACACGTGCACGCGCGGCGTAAGCGGTTCGGCTCGGTCGACATCAAGCGCAACGCGGAGATCACCGCTCAGTTCCTGGCTACCGCCGCCAACGGCGACGTCACTGCGCTGGTCGGCATGCTGGCCCCGGATGCGGTATGGATGGCCGACGGGGGCGGCAAGGTCAGCGCGGCGCGCAAGCCGGTGGTGGGCGCCGAGAAGGTTGCCAAGGCCATCGTCGGCCTGCTCCGCAAGACGCACGCGCAGTTGCGTGTCGAGACGGTGACCTGCAACAGCGCGCCGGCCGTGGTGCTCTACCTCGCCGGGCGCATGGAGGGGGTGATCACGGTCGAGATCGTGGACGGCAAGATCACCAACTTCTACGCGATGCGCAATCCGGACAAGTTGGTCGCGCTGGGCAACGCCCGGCAGATCAGCCGCGGCTGACCTTCGGCTCGTGCGGGAATCCCCCGTTCTGACAAGCTAGGGCGGTGCGAATCGACCGGCTCGGCGATCTGGGCGGCGCGCCGCAGGTGCTGCGCGCCGTCGGCCGCGCCACCAGCCGGCTCGGCCTCCCCCCGCCGGCCGCGCTGACCGGTGAGTGGTTCGGCGCGCTGGCCGTCGTCGCGCCCAGCGTGCCGGTACAACAGGTCGCGGTGGGCGACGTGTTCTGCGCTCCCCGTGCGGCGGTCTCCGACGGGGGCGCGGTCGGCGGCGGCTGGATCGGCTACCTGTCCTACCCCGATGCCGGAGCAGACGGCCTGCCACACCGGATTCCCGAGGCCGCCGGCGGCTGGACCGACTGCGTCCTGCGGCGCGACCGGGACGGACAGTGGTGGTATGAGAGCCTGTCCGGCGCCCAGATGCCGGCCTGGTTGGCCGATGCCTTGACCCTGACCCCCAGAACGGCACCAATGTGCCAGATCGAATGGGAGACCGGAGACCGCTCAGCACACCGCGATGGTGTGCTGGCCTGCCTGGAGGCGATCGCAGCCGGGGAGGTCTACCAGGCTTGTGTCTGCACCAGGTTCACCGGGACCGTCAACGGCTCTTCGCTGGATTTCTTCATCGAGGGCGTGGCCCGAACCTCCCCGGCCCGAGCGGCGTACGTCGCGGGGCCCTGGGGCGCGGTGGCGTCGCTGTCTCCGGAACTCTTCCTGCGCCGCCGCGACGATGTGGTGACATCCAGCCCGATCAAGGGAACACTGCCGCTGGATGCCTGGCCGTCGGCGCTGCGGGCGTCGCCCAAAGAGGTCGCCGAGAACATCATGATCGTCGATCTGGTGCGCAATGACCTTGGGCGAGTTGCAATTACCGGCACCGTGCGGGTACCGGAACTGCTGGTGGTCCGGCGCGCCCCGGGGGTGTGGCACCTGGTGTCGACGGTCTCGGCGCAGGTGCCGGCCGAGCTGCCGATGTCGCAGCTGCTGGATGCCACCTTTCCCCCCGCTTCGGTCACCGGGACACCCAAACTGCGTGCGCGTCAGCTTATTTCGCAGTGGGAACGGAATCGCCGGGGGATATATTGCGGCACAGTCGGAATGGCCTCTCCAGTGGCCGGATGTGAGCTGAACGTCGCGATCCGCACCGTCGAGTTCGACGCAACCGGCAATGCCGTGCTCGGGGTGGGCGGCGGCATCACGGCCGACTCCGACCCGGATGCCGAATGGGCCGAGTGTCTGCACAAGGCGGCCCCGGTGGTCGGGCTGCCCACGTCCGTGTCGGCGAGTCGGGTGAGTTAGCTCAGCAAATTCACAACGGCTGAGTTTACGGTTGTGAATTTTCCCGATCGGCCACATGAGCCGCCGGGTACGCATAAGCTTCTGCCAGCGACGCGTGTTTGTCGCGCGTCAGACGCGAGGGGTTCGGCAGGGTCGGGCAGGGTCGGAAAGGGAATGTCATGAGAGTTGCCATCGCTGGCGCTGCGGCTGCCGCCGTGTTGGGTGGCGCGCTCGCGGTTGCGCCCTTGACGATCTCCAACCAGAGCCGGACGTCACCCGGCGGAACCTGCAGCGCAGGTCAGCAGTGCGACAAGCTGGCGTCGGTCCTGATGCCGGAAACCGGAAAGCCGGCGGCGATGGCACCGAAGGGAGCCCCGTCGGCCCTCGAACCGCCGGAGCCGGCAGCGCCTTCCGTGGCGCCGCGCCCGCCCGCCGAGCCGGCGGCCTACACGCCTCCTAATCCCTCGCCCACCAACCCGGGGTTGTTGCCCGGTGCGAACAACACGCTTCCCCCGGCGTCACCTCCCCCGAGCGCGCTGCCGCCGGGCTTCGACCCGAACGCCGCGGCGCTTCCCGGCATCGGCGAAGTTCCCGGTGTCGGTATCCCCGGCTTGCCGGACCTCTATGGCTACGCCGGTGGCGTGGCCGGCCTGGCCGGCGTGCCGTACGGGGTGAACGCGGCGTCAGCCGTCGTCAACGGCGTCCTCGGGGTGGGCAACACCGTCGCCAGCGTGGTGTCCACGAGCGCATTGGCCATCACGTACGTGGTGTTGGCGTACAACGCCTTACAGTCCTCGGGCATTCTGCCCGCGGCCCAGGGCACACTGAACTCGCTCGGCTCGATGCTGCTGCCGTCGGCGGCCGCGGCGCTTCCGGCCGCGGCTCTGCCCGCGCTGAGCCTGCCGGGTTTGCCCGCCCTCAACATCCCCGGCCTGCCGGGTATCTCTCCGGCCGGTCTGATCGGCCTGGCCGCGGCCGGCGGTCTGCCCGGCATCAGCCTGCCGGGCCTGCCGGACATCTCGCCGGCGAACCTGATGGCGCTGGCCTCGGCCGGCCTGCCCGGTCTGCCGGGTGTGTCGCCGACGGACCTGCTCGCGCTGGCCGCCGCCGGAGGCATCCCGGGTCTGCCGAGCCTGCCGGGTGTGAACCCGGCCGCGCTGGTAGCCGCGCTGCCCGCGATCGCCGCCGGAATCCCGGGTCTGCCGCCGTTACCCGGCATCGATCCGGCGATGCTGGCAGCCGCACTGCCCGCGTTGACCGGCGGCGGTATCCCGGGCGTTGACCCCGCCGTGCTGGCAGCCGCGCTGCCTGCGCTGATGGGCGGCGCACCGGCCCTGCCGGGTGTCGACCCGGCCACCATCATCGCCGCGCTGCCGGCCATGGCCGCAGCGGCGGGGATCCCGACCGCGCTGCCACAGGGCCTGCCGCCGCTGCCCCAGGGGCTGCCGCCACTGCCGGCCCCGCCGCCGTTGCCGGCCCTGCCGGCGATCCCGCACCCGCCGTTGTGCCCGATTCCGGGCGGCCCGTGCTTCTGAGCGTCCCCGCCCATCGGCCTTTCTAGACCGATTCCTCGGCCTCGCGCCGGGATTTGAGCACCGCGTCGTAGAGCTGGCGCGATCGCACATCCGGGTATCCGGCAGCCACGTGGCTGCAGGCGTCCTTGATGCGGATACCACCGGCGACCAGGTTCTCCACCTCAGCGACCAGGTCGGTTACCAGGGTCGACAGGTCAGCGCGGGGCGTCGCGCCGGCCAGCACGACGGTGACCTCGCCCAGCACCCCCTCGGCCGCCCACGCCGCCAGCTCGTCGAGCGACCCGCGCACCACTTCCTCGTGCACTTTGGTCAGTTCCCGGCAGATAGCCGCCTGACGGGCGCCGCCGAGCTGCTCGACCGCGTCGCGCAGGCACGCGGCCAGCCGGCGCGGGGACTCGAAGAACACACAGGTGCGCCGTTCGTCGGCCAGCCCGGCCAGCCAGGTGCGGCGTGCCGATCCTTTGCGGGGTGCGAAGCCCTCGAAGCAGAACTTGTCGGCCGGCAGACCGGAGACCACCAGCGCGGTCGTCACCGCTGACGGGCCGGGCAGGCACTGCACCGGCAGACCGGCTTCGATGCAGGCCGCGACCAGGCGGTAGCCGGGATCGCTGATGATCGGCATTCCGGCATCGCTGACCACCAACACGGTGGCTCCGGAACTGATCGCGTCGACGAGCGTCCCAACCCGGGTGGTTTCGACCCGGTCGAACAGGCTGAGCACCCGGCCGCCGATCGTGACGTCGAGGGCCTTGGCGAGGTTGCGCACCCGGCGGGTGTCCTCCGCGGCCACCACATCGGCTTCCGCCAAGGCTCGGGTCAGCCGGGGCGACGCATCCGCGGGCTGCCCCAACGGTGTCGCGGCGAGTAACAGGCGCCCACTGGTCATGACGGACAGCCTACGATCGACGTGATGACCGCCCCGCCCCGAGAAACCTCCGTCAGCGAGGCCGGCCTTGACGAGGAGGCCGGCCCGGGGCGTGCCGCACCTGTCCTCAGCCCCACCCCGCTGGTGCCTGTCGCCGATTTCGGTCCGGTAGATCGGCTGCGCGGGTGGCTCATGACGGCTGTCATCGCCGTGTTGGCGACGGCAACCCGGTTCCTCAACCTGGGTTCGCCGACCGATTCCGGCACGCCGATCTTCGACGAGAAGCACTACGCCCCACAGGCCTGGCAGACCCTCAACAACCACTGGATCGAAGACAATCCGGGGTTCGGCCTGGTCGTCCATCCGCCGGTCGGCAAACAGCTGATCGCCATCGGCGAGGCCCTGTTCGGCTACACCGGCCTGGGGTGGCGGTTCACCGGCGCGCTGCTGGGTGTGGGTCTGGTGGTGGTGGTGACCCGGACCGTCCGGCGCATCAGCCGGTCGACTCTGATCGGCGGCATCGCCGGAGTGCTGGTGATCTGCGACGGAGTGAGCTTCGTGACAGCGCGGACCGCGCTGCTGGACGGGTTCCTCACGTTCTTCGTGGTCGCGGCCTTCGGAGCGCTGATCGTCGACCGGGACCAGGTTCGCGCGCGGATGCACACCGCCTTCCTGGAAGGTCGCTGCGCCGAGACGGTGTGGGGCCCGCGGCTGGGGGTGCGCTGGTGGCGCTTCGGCGCCGGGGTACTGCTCGGCTTGGCGTTCGGCACCAAGTGGTCCGGGCTCTACTTCATCGCATTCTTCGGCGTCATGTCGCTGGCCTTCGACATCGCCGCCCGGCGCCAGTACCAGGTGCCGCGCCCCTGGCTGGGCACGCTGCGCCGCGATCTCATCCCCTCGCTGTATGCGTTGGTGCTGATCCCGTTCGGGGTCTATCTGGCCAGCTATGCGGGCTGGTTCGCCTCCGAGACGGCGATCGACCGCCATCAGGTGGGCCAGACCATCGGACCGGACAGCGTGCTGCCGCTGCCGGACGCCATCCGTTCGCTGTGGTACTACACCGCGAAGGCGTTCCATTTCCACGCGACACTGACCAACTCCGCGGGCAATCACCACCCCTGGGAATCCAAGCCCTGGAGCTGGCCGATGTCGCTGCGGCCGGTGCTGTACGCCATCGACCAGAACAACGTGCCCGGTTGCGGGGAACAGTCCTGCGTCAAGGCGGTGATGCTGGTGGGCACCCCGGCCCTGTGGTGGCTGGCGGTGCCGGTGCTGCTCTACACCACGTGGCGCATGCTGGTGCGCCGCGATTGGCGGTACGCGGTGGTGTGGGTGGGCTATTGCGCCGGGTGGTTGCCGTGGTTCGCGGAGATCGACCGGCAGATGTACTTCTTCTACGCCGCGACCATGGGCCCGTTCCTGGTGATGGCCATCGCGCTGATTCTCGGCGACATCCTGCATCAGCCGCGGCAGAACAAGGAGCGGCGCACGCTGGGGTTGATCTTCGTCTGTTGCTATGTGTCGCTGGTGGTGACGAATTTCGCCTGGCTGTTCCCGGTGCTGACCGGACTGCCGATCTCCCAGCAGACCTGGGATATGGAGATCTGGCTGCCCAGCTGGCGTTGAGCTTTCTCCGGCCTGTCGCGTGGGCCGCGAGATTGCCGTAGCGGTTGTGGTCCAGCGTCAACCGCGACCGTGACGGCAATCTCGACAACTCAGGTCCCGAATCCGCGGGCTGCCAGCGCATCCCGTACGCGCTGCAGTATCCGGCTGCGTCGGTCCTCCTTGACCACCCTGATGATCCGCCAGCCGAGATCTTCGACCATCTCCGATCGCCTGATGTCTTTGACGTACTGCCCCCGGTCGGTGCGATGCTGCTCGCCGTCGTATTCAACAGCGACCATCGGCTCCTCCCACCCCATATCCAGGTAGGCCAACGCAGCGCCGCCGGCACTCTGCACCGCAATTTGGGTAGTCGGCTTGGGCAGACCGCCGTCGATGAGCAAGAGCCGCAGCCAGCTTTCCCGCGGGGACTGCGCGCCACCGTCCATCAGGCACAACGCTTTTCGGCACAGCCGGGTGCCCCTGGCCCCCCGGTACCGAACTAGCAGCGGCTGTACGTCCTGTTCGACCAGCCCGGTCGCGGCGGACAGCGCGTCCAAGTGACTGATGGCCATATTGCGTGGTAGGTGCCGGCCGAGATCGAAAGCTGTTCGCACCGGGGTAGTTACGGGTATGCCGGCCAGCTCTGTGACTTCCTCGGCGAGGATCCGTTCCCGGCGAACGATCACACCGGGCGGCGGATGGTTGAACGGGCCGAGAAGCTCGACCGGAGCGAAGTCGTCAACCCACCTCGCTCCATGCATTGCGGCGGCGGCCCGACCGGCGACGATACCTTTGCGGCCCGACCACAGCCACGCCGCACAGATGTTGTCCCGCAGGGTCCTGGATGCGCCTTTCGGCAGATAGATGTCGGGGCGGATCCTCCGGTATCTCCAACGCAATTGGCCGCGGGTGAGCCCGCCGCTCGTCAGCGCTTCGCTCCCGCGAAATACAGATGCCACGTGCGGGATCCTGCGTGAATGGTGTGAGCCCTCCAAGCCAGGAAGCGGAATCGGTTGGGGACAAGTCGCCCACATTGCGGTCAGGGCTGTGAAACTAGCCGCACCCGCGACCCCCACGGCAATCTCGCCGCGCGGCGAGCCCAAAGCCTTACAGCGCGTCCCGCGCGGCCGGGCAGGACATGCACCGGGGCCCGCCGCGGCCGGTGCCCAATTCCGAGCCCGCGATGGTGAGCACCTCGATACCCGCGTCCCGCAGCCGGGCATTGGTCGCGACGTTGCGTTCGTAGGCGACGACCACCCCGGGCGCCAGAGCCAGGGTGTTGTTGCCGTCGTCCCACTGCTCGCGCTCGGCGACGACGGGGTCGCGGCCGGTGTCGATCACGCGTAGCTTCTCGATGCCGATCGCGGTGGCGGCCGCATCCGCGAACGGTTCGGCGTCCTCGATCACCACCCCGGCCTCGGTGCGGCGCAGGGTGAACGCCGACAGTGTGTCCACGACATTGGCGTACATCACCATGGTGTCGGTGTCGACCATGGTGCAGACGGTGTCCAGATGCATCTGCGCGCGCTTCTGGGCGATCGGCACGGCGAGCACGGTATGCGCGAGATCGTCGTCGAACAAGCTGCGCGCCAACGCTTCTGCACCGGCGGGCGTGGTTCGCTCCCCCACTCCCACGGCGATCACGCCCGGAGCGAGCAACAGCACATCCCCACCCTCGACCGGAGCGGTGCGCGACTCGTAGGCCCGCCGCACGCCGGTGAACCGCGGGTGATGGGCATAGATGATGTCGGTCAGCGATGCCTCACGCCTGCGGGCCCGCAGGGCCAGCGACGGAATCACCACCCGTGGGCCGATCCAGATCGACGAGTCGCGGGTGAACACCAGGTTCGGCAGCGGCTCGATGACGAAGTCCCCGCCGTGATGCATGCGCAGCACCAGCGACACCCCGGTTCGGGTGCTGGAGGGCAACTCCTCGAAAGTCATGCCCGCGGTGAGCACGTCGGCCAGCGCGGCCGGCTCCAGCGACCGCAGAAACTCCGTAAGTTGTTGCGCCAGAATGGGTCCCAGCCGCCTGGCATCGACAGCCGCTGCCACGCCCTGCATCCGGGCGGCGCCGCTGTGCTGCAGCGCCTCGGTCAGCAGCTGTGACAGCAGCAACACTTCGACGCCGCGGCCGCGCAGCAGATCGGCGAATTGGTCGTGCTCGTCCTGCGCCCGTGCCACCCAGGGCAGCCCGTCGAACAGCAACTGGTCGTTGTTGCTCGGGTTGAGCCGGCGCAGTTCGGCACCCGGGCGGTGCAGGATGGCGACCCGCAACGTACCCACCTCGGAATTGACGCCCAGCTCGACACCCACAGCTCAAACCGTAGCCGCGTAGCCCGCGTCGGGCGCGTCACACGCCGAACGATCGAACTGGTGTGCGATAGACTCGAATCCGTGGCGATCGCGGCACAGGGCTCGCTATTCGAGCACAACGAACGCAGACAACTCGGCGACGGCGCCTTCATCGACGTCCGGGCGAATTGGCTGCGGGACGGCCCGATAGACGGCCTGGACCTGCTCGAAGCGCTGCTGCAGTCGGTGCCGTGGCGGGCCGAACGCCGGCAGATGTACGACCGGGTGGTCGACGTGCCGCGGCTGGTGAGTTTCCACGATCTGACGGTGGAAGCCCCGCCGCACCCGGCGCTGGCGCGGCTGCGCCGGCGGCTCAACGACATCTACGGGGGTGAGCTGGGCGAACCTTTCACCACCGTCGGACTCTGCTGCTACCGGGACGGTTCGGACAGCGTGGCCTGGCACGGCGACACGATCGGTCGCAGCAGCTCGCAGGACACCATGGTCGCGATCGTCAGCCTGGGGGCCACCCGTACCTTCGCGATGCGGCGCCGCGGGGGCGGCCCCTCGTTGCGGCTCCCCCTTGCCCATGGCGATCTGCTGGTCATGGGCGGATCGTGTCAGCGCACCTGGGAGCATTCGGTGCCCAAGACGACCGGGGCGGCGGGTCCGCGGATCAGCATCCAGTTCCGGCCCAGAGACGTCCGCTAGCCGCGCACCGCGCTGACGGCCTTGACCAGCAGATCGCGGGCCCGCTGGGTGTCGACCTTGGCCACCGGCTGCCCGGGAACCACCAACGGGTTGGCGATGACGATCACCTGGTAGTCGCCGAACTGAGCGGAATAGTCGTAGAGCTCCCCGGTGCGGGGCGAGCCCTCCACCACCGCCTGCAGCACCCGGTGCACGGCCTGGGTGTGAGCGCCGTCGATCTGCGGGGCGTCGACCACTTCGATGGCGCCGCGCAACTGAGCACCGGAAAACCCAACTTTGGCGCAGTCCTTGCCGGGGTCGTTGAGCGGCAGCGCCTTCGAGGTCTCCACGGCAATGGCCACGAACCTGTTGCCGTTGCCCTCCGCGGAAATGGCCGCCATGTTGCCTTCCACGCCCGCCGGCATGTCGGGTCCGACCGCGGCCTTGGCACAGCCGGCCGGGTCGAAGGTCAGCCCGTCGGGCAGCTTGCGGGAGGCGAAGAACTGCGGGTCGATCGCCCTGGGCGTGATGTCGGTGACCTTGAACTCCGGCCCGAAGCTCGACTTGAGGTCCAGGATCTTGGCGATGTCCCCCTTGGCGAGCCGGGAGGGGTCAGCGCCCGGGGAACAGCCGACGAGCAGGCACACCGAACCGAGTGCGAGCACCAGCTTGAACATCGTGGCCAATCTACCCAACCCGGATGCTCAGCCGCGCAACGTCGAGACCGTTTTGACCAGGAGATCGGCCGCGAACTGCGGCGGCAGGGGCGGCAGCATCGATCCGGGATCGGTGGTCAGCGTGGTGAAGACGTAATAATCGCCCAGGTAAGCGACGAATGTGTATGCCCGGGAATCGATTTCGCTACCCGACTCGACGGCCGCCCGGATGTCGGCGACCATGCCCAGCGTCTGGGCGCCGTCCACCTGAGGTGCGTCGGCAAGGCCGACACTCACCACGGTGCGCCCGGCGGTCAGGTCCCAGTGTGTGCAGCCTGCCACGACGTCGCGCGCCAATGCGGCCGGCGCGGCCACCACGACCGCGTCGACGATTCCGCCGGGCCCCGATCCGGAGATGCCCTGTGCCGGCTGCTCACGGCCGGCAGCGGGGTCGGCCAGGGCCCCGCATTCCAGCGGGTTGGCAGCCGACTGCTCGCCGAGGCCCCAGATCGCGCGGGGCGACGCGGCACGGGCGATATTGGAAGCCTCGTACCCGGGCGGCAGCTCACGACCCACCCGGCGGATGTTGGCGGGGGTGACTCCGGCTGCGTGCCCGGTCGGCGATGGCGAGGCGACCGACGGTGTCGGCGCGGGTGATGCAGCGCAGGCCGCCAGCAGCAGGGCCGGCAGCGGGCCAAACCGGTGCGGCCGCATGCCCGTTCATATCACGCCGGGACGGCCTCGCCGCTGATCAACTCACCACCTCGATCACCTGCCGGGCGACCCGCTTGATCTGTTCCTCCATGGCCTGCCCGAAGCCGACGCGGCGGGGCACGTCAATGACGGTGGTGATCACTCCGATATCCTCGCGCTGCCACACCGCACCGTGCTGGTCCATGATGGTGCGCATCGGCAGGTTGTCGGAAAGCATTCGCGCAGAGAATCTTTCGACACCGTCCACCCGAGCGGCCACGGCCAGCGCACCGATCAGGAAGGTCCCGATGCCACGTCCCTGGTAGGCGTCGGCAACGGTGAACGCGATCTCGGCGACCGTCGGATCGTTCTCGTCGCGCACGAACCGGGCGTCGGCCACCGGGTCGCTGCCGTCGACCATGACCCAGACGAAATGGTCGACGTAGTCGACCTCGGCCAGGTAATGCATCATCGCCAGGCTGGGCACCCGCGCGGACATGAAGCGACGGTAGATCGTCTCGCTGGAGAAATGGATGTGCCCGTGCACGGTGCGCTCGCTGTCCCCGGGCAGCACCGGACGCAGCATCAGCTGGCTACCGTCGCGCATTTGCACCGGGATGGGTGTGATGAAGGCCGCCAGACGCTGGCGGACGGTCCGGACCAGCCGCTCCATGATCCCGGGGATGTGCACCATCTGGGTCAGGGCCTCTTTGCCGCCGATCCAGCCGGTCAGCGGTTCGAGCGTGGTGACCGTCGCGGTGCGCGGGATGTCGCGGAGCAGCGCGATCTCGCCGACGATCATGCCGGGCACCAGTTGCTCGACGATCACGGTGTCGTCGTCGCCGACGTGCATCACCTCGGCGCTGCCCGAGTTGATCAGCAGGAAGGAGACCGCCTGCTCACCCTGCCGCATCAGCACCTGTCCGGCCGGGGCCTGCAGCGGCGCAAGACAGGATGCCAGCGGTGACAGATCCTCGGCCGGACAGCCCTTGAAGATGTCCATTGCCGCGAGTTCTTCGGCCCCCACGCCGCTCAATTCGGCCATCCCGTCCATGCATACCCAGTTTTGGGCCCAGCTTTGGGTCCGATCCGCCTCAGGTTATGGCGTCGGCCGCCGCCCCTGCAAGGAAGCGGACGGCACCCGCACTAGCCTGGCAGCAGGTCGCCAGCAAGACGCAAGACTCCCGAAATGGACCAGAAATGATCGACAACCAGGACCGGGTCGAACTGACCCGCAGTCTGCTCGACAAGCCGGCCACGCTGCGCCACGGCTATCTCGATGTGTTGGGCGAATCAACCGCGGCGCCGGTTCCGACGTTCGCCCAGCGGGCCATGAACAGCCCGTTCGTCGCCGCCGTCTACGAAGGGCTATGGCGGCCGACGTCTTTCTACCTGGCCAGCGGTGTCACCACGCAGGCCGAGGAGCGCCGCGCGGCGACGGCCCTGCACCTGCGAAGCGCCAAAAGGCTGCTCGACGTGGCCTGCGGGCCAGGCAATTTCACCGCCCCGCTGGCCGCTCAACTGTCCACCGGAAGCCTCGCGGTGGGCTTCGACATTTCCGAGCCGATGCTGACGCGGGCGGTACAGGACAACAGCGGGCCACGGACCTGCTACGTCCGCGGTGATGCACGCGAGCTGCCGTTCGGCGACGAAACCTTCGACGCCGTTTGCTGTTTCGGGGCTTTGTACCTGATACCCGAGCCGTTCCGGGTGGCACGCGAGATGATCCGGGTGCTGCGGCCCGGTGGCCGGATCGCCATCCTCACCAGTTACGCCGGCCAACCCCCGCCGATAAACCTCGCCCTGCACACCACGGCCCGCCTGATCGGGCTCACCATGTTCGACAAGGACGCATTCGTGAATCTGTTCACCGAGGCCGGATTGACCGACGTCGAGCAGCAGACGCAGCGGGCCCTGCAGTTCGTGACGGCGACCAAGCCGGCCTGACCGGCCCGGCGCTAGGACGCGGTGGCCTCGCAGACGCCGAACAACCGGACGACGGGCGTGCCCGCCTCGTATTCCACGACCGCGCCGGTCTCCGACGTCAGGGCGATCATCACGGGTTTCCCGCTGCGCTGCGACAGCTGGATGCATTCGACCTGGAAGAGGCGGAATCTGGCGCCATCTCGACCAGCATCACGGATGGCCAGCGAATAACCGGGTTCGACGGATTCGACGGGGACCTTCTGCAGGTAGTACTTGGTGCTCATCCGACGAGACTAGGGCCGGGCCACGACACGTTCCCGCGACGAAACACGGTCTTAGCGATTGCTCAGCGGAATTTTGGAACTTCATCAGGCTGCGCGCCGCGCGGTCAACTCGACGGGTTCGACAGGACCGTGATGACGTCGCGCAGCGGGTCGGAAGAAGTAGCCATCTCACCCAGGAAGGGGTGCGAAAGCTCGAGGACGAGAAACAGGTTCGCCGCCACCAGCACACCCACGGTCGCGACCATCACGCTGTGGATTCTCGGGTGTTCGACGCCGTAGATGATCGCGCAGGTGAGCACCAGGCCGCTGGTCAACAGGATCACCGTCCACAGGGCGAATGACGGTCCGGTGTTGGTCTGGGCCTGCATCACCCGCTCGGTGCGCGACTTGCTCATTTTGTCCAGGGTGCTGAAAGACGTTGCCAAAAATGTCTTTTGGGTGTCGGTGTGCGGCTGGACCTGCTGATATGCCAGGTAGACGCGTTGCAGCGCCTTATCGGCCTGGGGGTATTCGTAGCCGCGTACGGCCTGCGGCCACTCGGCCAGCGCGGCTCGCTCGTAGTCCAGCAGCGCTTGTCGAATCCGGTCGGCGTCGGGCTGGTCGAACGCCGTCAGATCCCTGGCCAGCTGAATCCCGGCGGTGCCTTCGTCGCGGGCCTGGCCGTCCTCGGTGTTGATCTGACTCCACATGCCGGAGACGACGAACCCGATGAAGAACGCGTAGACGAAGCCGACGACCCCGTAGGCAAATCGGGTGGCATCGTTGTGGTCGCCGGCGGCCAGCTGGGGGAACTTGCGGCGGACGAGTTTGCGTGCCAGCACCGCGCCGCCGGCGATGCCCACGACCAGCAATACCAGCAAGAGCCACGATGGAACATTGGCGACAATCCAGCCACTCATTGCCCACCCTCCTTCCCCCAACGCACCGACTCTAGCCAGTAGCGTTTACCCGTGGCCGAATTCTGGGGTGTGCGGTGAGCGTCGCGGGGTTCGTTCTCGGCGTGGTCGCCACGGTGCTTGCGGTGATATCGCTGGGCTGGCAACTGGTCGGCTACCGCCGGCAACGCCCCCGTCCGAAACTCAAGCCGGTGATCGGGCGGCTGACGACCGACGGGCTGGTGACGAACGACGCCAGCTGCGACGTACGCGAGTCATTGGCCGCCGTCGCGGACCAGCTCGAGGACATGCCGCTCATCATCGGCGTCAAGGTGGTGAATGCGGGCCGGGCTCCGCTCCACGTCGCGGGCTGGGCCATCCGCACCGACCCCGACGGCACGTCGCTGGTGCCGGTCGAGAAGCCGGTGGCCGGCGACGACGTTCCGTGTGAGATACCGCCCCAGGGCAGCGCCGTCTTCCTCACCGAGTTCCGGCACGCACAGCGGTTCGCCGCCGCTGCCGACAACGTCGCCGGTACCGAGGACCCACCTCCGCGCATCGTACTGACCGTATCTTCGGGCACCCGCACCTACCGGACCAAACCCATTGCACCCGAGCTGTTTTCACTCGAAACCGAATAGCGTCGCGTCGATCGGCTCTTCGGTCGCGGGCAAACCCACCAGGGTGAGGATGTCGTGTGCGGCACCACCGGGAAGCGCGATCAGCGTGCATGCGGCCCTTTGCCGACCGGCAAGTTCGCATGCGTCGGCGAGCACGCTGACGGCGGCCGAACCGAGGTGCGTGACCGCGCTGAGATCGACCCGAATCGACCTGGTGCCGGCCTGACTGCGCACCGAGAGAACCTCTTTCAATTCGGGCGCGGCGAGTGTGTCGACATCGCCTATGACGACGATGTAGCCGTCCTCGGACGTGCCGACCTCGAAGGTGGTCGGCGCGGAGGCCCGTCGTACGGGTGCGCCCAAGTCCGTGAAGACCGACTGCCGGTTCAGCTGTTGGGTGGCCGTCGCGGTGGTGCCGTCCGCATCGTGGCTGACGACCGTATCGGGCACCGCGGCTTGAGCGATCGACAGGCCACGGCCGCGGTGGGCGCCGCTGGCTGCCGTCTTCCAGGTGCCGGAGTCGGCCACCACCACCCGAGCCCGGCCGTTGTCATCGAGTTCCGCGTCGATCGAAAAATCGCCGGGAGATGTTGTGGCGTAAGCATGTTCGGCCACATTTGCGACCAGTTCACTGACGGCGTGCACGAGGGACTGGGTGTTGCCGGCATCGGCCCCCAGCCCCGCTAGCCACCGACGCAGCCTGGCCCGGACGGTGCGCTCAGCGAGCTCATCCGCGCGGCCTTCGATGTGCAATGCCGGTGGCGGAGTGCGCCGCTGGGCGGCGAGCAGGGTGATGTCATCGTTGTATCCGGTAGTGCGCACCAGCAACTCCACCGCTTGCGAGCACACCCTCTCCACCGGCGCCTCGGCAGAGTCGAGCGGGAAGGTGTTGCCGCTGAAGACCCGGGCCATCACCTCGGCAACTTCGGCGGCACTGGCGGCGAGATCGCGACCGGGCCGTTCGATGATGCCGTCGCTGTAGAGCATGACCAGGTCACCCACGGCCAAGGTGGCCTTGCGGATGCTGAAGCCTCGACCGCTGCCCAGCGGGCCCGCCCCGGTGGTTTGCAGATACTGCGCCGTGCCGTGGCCGGTGATGACGAGTGGCGGCGGGTGGCCGGCAGTGCAGTATTCGAGTTCACCTGTCGCCGTGTCGAAGCGGGCGGCGCACAGCGTGGTCGACTTCGCCCCCGGGATCTCCGCGACGAACCGGTCCACCGCCAATAGCGCGTCGAGAATGCCTGCGCCACTGTGAAATTGCATTCTGACCGCGGTACGTAACTGGGCCATCACCGCGGCCGCTCGCACTCCGTGCCCCACCACGTCACCGACCACCAGCACCAGTCGCCCGGCGGGGTCGGTGAGTGCGTCGAACCAGTCGCCGCCGGCCGCCGTGTCCTGCGTCGCCACCAGATAGGCGGCGGCGATTTCAGCTCCCGGCAGCACCGGCACACTCGGCGACAGCAGCGCGCGCTGCATGACGGCGGCGGCGGCCCGCGCCGACTCGTACCTGCCCGCCATGTCGCGGGCGCGTTCTTCAGCCGCCAACCAGGCTTGTACCGACTCGGTGGTGTCGGCGCCCACGATCACGACACCGGTGATCTGCCCCTGTGGACCGCGCTGCGGGACCGCGGAGATGTCGACGAACCGTTCCCGAACCCCAGTCCCGTCCAGATCGACCTGGACCCGCACCTCGGCGACATGTAGCGGTTCCCCGGTCCGATAGACGCGGTCATACATGTCGAGAATGCCCTGCTCGCGCAGTTCTGGCCCGAATTCATCGGCGGCCACTCCCAGCAGCGCGTTCGGATAGAAAGCCCGGTGCGCCGCGTTACAGGCCACCAGCCGTAGCTGAGGCCCTTCCAGCGCGCAGGCGATCACCGGCAGGCCGTCAAACGTTGAGCGCACCGTCTCGTCGTCGCCGCAGAGGCGGCCGACTGCGTTGCCGGTACTCATCGCAACCTTGTACCCCTTGTGCTGTCTTCTCAACTCGGGGATGTGGCCTAGCCGCGAAGTGTCACATGCGGACTCTGGCCGTAGTGCTGCCGATAGTAGACGGCGAAGCGGCCCAGATGCCCGAAACCCCAGCGACGCGCCACGCCACCGACCGTCGCGGTTGCCTGGTCACCGGTGACGAGGTCAAGGTGGGCCTGATGTAGACGGACGCGACGGACGTATTCCATCGGGGTGCAGTCACGATGTTTGCGGAACATGTACTGCAGCGCGCGCGGCGTGACGTATACGGCGCCCGCGATATCGGTCAGAGAGATATCAGTGTCCGCGTTGTCTTCGATGAATGCGATGGCGCGCCGCAGCAGAACGGGCGTGCTGTCGCGCCGGTCCATGGCGATCGGTTCCATCAACGCGTTGTTCGAGAATGTGGCCAGCATGCTCGCCGCGATGTAGCGCTGCGCAGCGCCCACGACGAGCGGGTTGCGGCATGCCTCGGCGTCGGCCGCCACCGTTTCGCGCACGTGGTCCAGCGCGGCGACCAGCTGCGTGCCCGCGGCCGTGGAGATCGGGACTGAGCCATTGAGCCGCACCTGGTTCCGCGGCTCCGGCGAGTCCGCCGCGACCTGGCTGAGCAGAGCCCGGTCCACCGAGTAGACGTCGGCACTGGCGTGGCGGCACATCCCGATCAGCGACTCTCCCGCGAGGGCGCCGAACGCACCCACCTCACCCGCGCCGAATCCTGCGAAAGCACCGCGCTCAACACGCGCGTCGATGCTGCCCGAACGGACTCGGACAAGCAGGATTCGCTCCGGGGGGACCATGGCGTAGCTGAATGTGTAGTCGAAATCCGCGATATCGACACTGGTGGAGCCGACCATGGAACGCTGCAGGCGGCTCCGGGTCGGTACACCGTGTTCACCGGCAGCCATCCGGATACGCCCGAAGCTGGCGCTGACGGCCTCCTCGGCCTCGCTGAGGTCGGGGGTGTCGAGCAGGACAGTGAACATTGCGCGGGCTTTCGACAGGAGACCACTACCGCGGCATCGCGTTGAACCGACGAGGCCCATTATCCAGCAAACGACGAGTTTATCCAGAACTTACTGCCGAAACCCGAGTTTCACTGACGATCGTCATTGACGTTCGTCAGTGAACGGCTGTACGGTACCGGCATGGGGTTACTGTGACCGCTCCGGCGTCCACCCGTGAGGCTCGGCGGCTCGAAACGCGAGCGCGATTGTTCGACGCCGCCCTGGCCGAGATCTCCGATCGGGGACTGGCCGCCGCCGACGTCAGCGCCATCGCCGCCGCTGCGGGCGTGGTGCGGGGAACGTTCTATTTCCACTTCCCCACCAAAGAACATGTTCTTGCCGAGTTGGAGCGCAACGAAGAGGCCCGGATCGCCGGCGAGCTCGGCACTGCCGAGGGTGACCTGTCGTCGGTACTGTCACGGCTGGTCGACCGCGTACTTGAAGCCGAAAACCGTTTAGGGACAGTAGTTTTCCGGGACATGCTTGGTCTGCACTTCGCCTCGACGCATCCGGCCGAAGACGAGTTGGCCGCGCATCCACTCCTGGAATTTCTGGTCGGCGTGATCAGCCGGGCGCAGGAAGCGCAGCACGTTTCCGCGGACGCAGACCCCGGTGAACTCGGAATGTTCTTCCTCACCGGGCTTTTCGCACTGCTGGCCACCGGCACACACGACGCGGCCCAGTTACACCGTTATGTGACAACGATTGTCAACGGAATGGAGACACGATGAACCGCACCAGCATCGAAGGTTACCGGGACTTCCTGGCCAGGCGCGACGGCGAAGCCGACCTGCTCAACCGACGGTTGGCTAAGCGCGAGCAGTTCTTCGAAGAACTGGAAGCCAAACCGGTCCGGTCGGCACACCCCGCCGATCGCGCGACCTTCCTGCGCAATCTGCGTCGCCGTCGACCAGAACCCGGGCTGGACAGGAAAATGCTGTTCCTGTTGGCGACCGCCAAACTGAACCAGGCGGAACGTTTCGGCGTCGGACTCGGCGAGACCTACGGACGCAACAGCGATGAAAACCTGCCACCGGAAAACGTCTACCTGGAACTGGAGGAGCACTACCACACCCGGCTGCTGGCCTACGCGCTCGACGTTTTCGATCTGACATTCCAAGTCGTCCCACCGCCTTTCGTGCTCAGGCAGTTCGTCAAGACGGGCGTGTTCATCCCCGAACGGCTGAGCTTCATGTTCGTCGGAGCCGCGGAGATGGCGGGGTGCGTCATGTTCGACGAGTTGCGCCGCGCCGGCGCTTCGCTGTTCGCCGACGAACCGGAGGTGGCCGAACGTATCGAGCTGCTCTACACCGAGATCCTCACCGACGAGATCGGGCACGTCGGGTATTGCGCGTCGCGGTGCACGCCGGCCGAACGAGTGGTCATGCGGCGGCTCTATCCGTGGATCGGCCGGCTTTTTGCCCGGCAGACCGCCGAGATCAGCCTGCTCGTCGACGTCAAGGCGCTGCACGCGCGGCTGGACCGGCCGTTCGATGTCGAGGAGTTGACCGCGGGGTTGCTGAACGAGACGTATCTGGTCGCGCATCCGTAAATTGACTAGTCGCCGTGTCTTTCGTGGATCGACAACGATGCCATCCGCGGATAGAGGATCGCCGGTCCTAGCCATCGAGTGACGAAGCGGCGCAACGCGATTCCGTCGCGCTGCACCTGCCCTGGATCGGTCAGCAGGGACTGCACACTGCGCAACGTCATTTCGGCGAGCTCAGCTAGCGCTGCGGTGTCGAAGCCGTGCAAGGCCCAATCGACATCGAGACGGTGGAAAGCCGACAAACAGAACGAGATCGCCGTGTCGGAGGTCAGCGAGACGACGGCTGCGCCCTCCTGCCTCTCGGTCAGCAGACTCTCCAGTTGCGGATCGCCGACGAGATTCTCGATTCCGAACGAGATGCATTCGACGACAGCAATGACCGGGTCGTGCTGCCCGCTGGCGCGTTGAACAGCCTGGTCGATAAATCCGTCGACCGCACGCATCGCGCTGGCCATGAGCAGCGCGTCGGCGTTGGGGAAGTAGCGGTACACCGTCTGGCGGGTGACGCCGAGCCGACGGGCTACGTCGGCGAGGCGTATCGCCGATCCATGTTCGGCGACCACTTCGTCCACCGCATCCAGAATGCGGGCGATTGCCTCCTCGTCGGAGGCGGGCGTAGATCCCGCCCAGCCGCGGCTACGCATCGGCCGTCGCGAGCATTTCGGCTTCGAACTCGATCTTCAGTGTCATCGGGCCGGTCATTCCCAGCAGGGATTTCCACGGGGCCGGACCGACACGATGGGGCGCAGGGAGACGTCGGGTCAGGATTGCGAGTGCTTCTGCCAATTCCCGGCGTGCAAGGTTGGCCCCCAGACAGTAGTGCGCGCCGCCGCCGAAGGTCAGAATCGCGGGGGCATCCGCGCGCGTGATGTCGAAGCGGTCAGCCTCGTCATAAATCGCTGGATCACGATTGGCCGCGAAGGTGTTCACGAGTACGAAGGTCCCGGCCGGGAACATGTAGCCGCCGAATTCGACATCGTCGGTGGCGGCGCGTGGCGCGATGCACACCGCCGGTGAGTGGCGCATGCTCTCCTCGACTGCTTGCATGGCGAGCTCGGGGTCATTGCCCAGCTTCGCCCATTGATCCGGATGCTCGCAAAGCACCTGCACCGACGCGGCCAGTTGGTTTCGCGTCGTATCGGTTCCCGCCATCAAGAAGCCGGCCACCAGCATGCGCAGTTCGTCGATAGTCAGCCGATCGCCGTCGCTTTCGGCGCGGATGAGCTCGGAAAGCAGGTCATCGGTCAGAGTGTTCCGGCGGGCGGCGATCATGTCGTCGACATAGGCGTCCAACTCGCCCCACGCCCGCATGATCGCGGATTCGTCGAAGGTGGCATCGGCCTGAAAATTGAAGGCTTTGAAGATTTCGTCGGTCCACTCCGAGAACAACCGCCAGTCCTCGCGGGGCGCGCCGATCAGCGCGCAGATGATCGGGGTGGGGTACGGCCGCGCGATGTCCATCACGACGTCACAGCCTCCGGAGTCAACCACCCGATCGATCAGCCCGTTCACCACTTCGTGGATCGTGTCGCGAAGACGCGATGTCGCGCGGGGTGTGAACGCCTTCGAAACCAGCTTGCGCAAGCGAGTATGTGGCGGGCCGTCGAGGCCCAGCAGACTGCTCACCAGCTTGTCGTACAACGGACCTGACGTGATGCCCTGCGCTGCCAGTGTGATTCCGGGTGGCATCCGAAACCTGTTGTCCCGCAGCATGGCTCGAGACATTTCGTAGGAGAGTATCTCCGGGCCGAGGGGTCCGATGGCGATGGGAGCGCGGGATTGCGCCACGCGTACGTCCTCGAGGATGTCGCCGGGGGTGGCGGTGAAGCTGTAGCTGAGTGCGGGAAGGCCGGCGTCGAAGACGCTGGGAGCGGTGCCGTTCGTGTTCATGGTTCTCTCGACTCCCGCTCAGACCCAGATGGGCGTTTCGGACATAATTACGTTCTATGTATGACCATAACTCCAGATCGCTGAACTTCAAGACAAAAAAGCGGCGAATACGCAGGAGCCAGCACAATGGTCATACGTTCTGTATCCAAACGTCCGAACAAGGTAACCGCGCCCCTGCTCAGGACGGGCGCTGCTGGGTCACAGTCCAGCGCGAAGCCAACGTGTCGCAAATGGTGCGCTGCTCGATCTCATCCAGGTCGTGCATGAGGAGTCCCTCGACGGTGAAGATGCCGATCATCACCTCGGCTTCCACAGTCGAAGTTGAGACGCCCGCAGTCTCCAATTCGTAACGGAACATGCCGCCGGTGATCAGGTGGAAGTTGCGATGCCACTCGGCGATGGAGGCCGAATGTTCGACGCGGGCATGCACCGTTGTCACCAGGCGGCTCATGTGACGTAATTGGCGAACCACCCACAGCACTCGAACGGAGATCGGTTCAGCCGCAACTTGTTGGTACTGCGGCCAGATGTCGGCCATGACGGAGTCGAGCACAGCGATCAGGACGTCGTCCTTGTCCCCGAAGTACCAGTAGATGGTGTTTGGCGCCACCCCGGCTTCCTTCGCAAGGCGACTCATCGGGGTGGCGTCGTAGCCCGCATCGATGAACAACCGTCGTGCTGCCGCGACAATTTCCGCCCGCTTCTCTTCGGCGGCCTGGGGGCGCTTGTTCCGTGCCATCGTTCCCTCTGCATCGACTGGATCACATCGTGTTGAACGACATTCAAGAATTTGATAACTTTTGTTGAACGCCATTCAAGATACTCCTGGGGGCCAGAACCATGAACCAACCCGTTAGCTACGTCCGACACGACGCCACTTTTATCTCCGAGGGCACATCATGCGCGGCGTGGCTCTACCGTCCTGAAGGCGTTGAGAATCCGCCCATCGTCGTACTGGCTCACGGGTTTGCCGCCTTCCGCGAACTGCGCCTGGACGCCTATGCCGCACGATTCGCCCAGGCGGGCTACGCCGCCCTGGTGTTCGACTACCGGCACTGGGGTGCCAGCGAAGGACAACCCCGCCGCATCCTTGACATCGCCAAACAGCACGCTGACTGGCGGGCCGCCATCGCCTACGCCCGCAGCCTGGACAACGTCGACACCACCCGCGTGGTGGCCTGGGGTTCCTCCTTCGGCGGTGGCCACGTGCTCACCTTGGCCGCCCACGACCACGATCTCGCAGCCGCTATCGTCCAGGTCCCTCACGTCAGTGGCCCAGCGTCGACCTTTTCCCAATCCCCAAAACTGGTAGCGCGGTTGATCCTCGCCGGTCTACGCGACCAAGTCGGCGCATGGCTCGGGCGCCCGCCCTACCGGACAGCAGCTATCGGCTACCCCGGTGACGTCGCGATGATGACCTCCCCGGGAGCCGCCGAGCTCGTCGAACGGATGGCCGGGGACAAGCGTGAAGAATTAATCGCCGAGAACGACGTCGCTTCCCGCATCGTGTTGCGGATCCCCTTCTACTCACCAGGACGCAAGATCGCGAACATCACCGCGCCCACCCTGGTGCAACTGGCGAAACGTGACGACGTGACGCCGTACGCGAAAGCCCAGCAGATCGTGACCCGCATCCCCCACGGTGAAGTCCGCTCCTATGACATCGCGCACTTCGAGCCGTACCTGGACCCGCACTTCGACGGGATCGTCACCGACCAGATTGACTTCCTAAATCGCCACGTCACACTGGCGTGAGCCCCACGCCAGGCGGGATTCCACGTCCGCGGAATCCGCGTTGTGCACCACACGCGCACCCCCGATCCGTCGGCTATGGTGGCCGACGCCTACCAGTGAGGAACACCCACCCATGAACACGACCCGACGTGGCGCCCTGATCACGGGGGCCTCCGCTGGCATCGGAGCGGCCTTCGCCCGCCACCTCGCCAACGAGGGTTACGACCTGCTCCTCGTCGCCCGCCGCGCCGAGCGCCTCGAAGAACTCGCCACTCAACTGCACCAACAGCACGGCGTGCGCGCCGAAGTACTCCCCGCCGACCTGACCGACCCCGCTACCCCGGCTGCGATCATCACCCGCGCAACCGAATTGGGCCTGTCTATTGACGTGCTCGTCAACAACGCCGGCCTTTCGGCCGGCACCAAATTCTCCGATACAGCATGGGACTCGGTCGCCGGAGAACTTCAACTGATGGTCACCGCAGTAACCGAATTGATCCACCGCGCCATCCCCGGCATGAAACAACGACGCTGGGGACGCATCATCAACCTGTCCTCACTGGCCGCGATGTCCCCGCCGGCAGAAGGGTTGCTTTACACCGGCATCAAGTCCTACGTACTGAACATGTCCCAATCCCTCGACATGGAATTGAAACCCCACGGCATCCATGTCACCGCGCTCTGCCCTGGCTTCACCTACAGCGAGTTCCACGACGTGATGGGCACGCGCGATGCCGCCGACCGCCTGCCGGGCTTCATGTGGCAACAGCCTGATCCCGTTGTCCGCGAGGGATGGGCGGCCGTGACCGACGGCAAGCCCGTCTGCATACCGGGCTCCGTCAACAAGCTGACCGCCGCCGCCATACGACCACTCCCACAGCGCATTCAGTACTTCCTGGGCCGCACCTTGAATCCCTTCAAGTAGCCAACTGCCAGTCGCCGGACTCGCCGCAGCGACATTTACGCGCATCTCTTCGATGAGGACCTCGACGCGGTAGTGCGCCGTCCCGATGCAGCCGTTCGAGCGACTGCGGACGGCATCGAAAGCCCAGTCTGACCAAATGGGTGCTGAACTGCACAAACTCTGTGGAGCTAAGGGGATTCGAACCCCTGACCTACTCGATGCGAACGAGTCGCGCTACCAACTGCGCCATAGCCCCTGATCGCTAAGCAGGCTACCAGCCGCGACCGCGAAGGAACGAACCGCGACTACTGCCCGACGGCGCGCGGCAGGTCACGGGGCCAGCCGTAGTTGCGCATCGGCACCGCATAGTCCAGGTGCTCGAAGATCGGGTCCTCGTCGTCGATCTCCAACACCACCGCGCCGGGACGCCGCAACCGGGACGGAACCAGGTCGTATTCGCGGTCCTGGGTGTTCTCCACGCCGAGCCGGCTGCGCGCCATCCGCTGCATCCGGCGCCGCCGCACCCGCTCCTCGATCTTGGTCTGTCGCCGCAGGTAGAACAGGTACATCAGGGTGACCGTGGTCGCCACCGCGCACAGCCACCAAGCCATCGGAGTCACCTCGAAGGCCGCGATCGCCGAGCCGACCAGGACAACCGCCATCGCCACCAGCACCCGCTTGCGGAACGCGTACTTGCGGGCGCTGACCGCCGCGGCGGTCTTGTTGTCGAACCGGCGCCGACGGTTGACGCCCACCGCATAGGCCGGCGGTGCGTCGTCCATCTCGTCGTCGTCTTCCTCGGGCTCCAGCCCGGAGGAGTCCTCGACGTATTCGTACTCGTCGTCGGCAAGGTCGCCGTGTGAGTCGTCGTGCTCGTCGACGGGCTCAGGTTCGACCGCGAGCAGCGCCGGCCCCTGCGACTGCGCCTCGGTGGCACCCACCGGCAGCGCGGGCGCGTCCTCGTCGATCACGTCGACGTCGAGATAGTCGGGCTCGGCAACCTCAGGCTCATCGATCTCACCAGCACGCGCCATCGCCGTGACGACCGACCGCGGGCGCATCAGCTCATCGGTGTCGGCGTCGTCGGCCGCGTGGTCCTTGTCCGCGTCGGCGAAGGCACCGTCGATCGGCTCGGTGTCCCAGTCCTCCTCCGGCTTCCAGTCGGGGTCACTGCGATGACCCGCCGCCGGGCCGGTCCGCTTGAGCAGGCGGGCACCGGCACCGCCGTTGAGCACTCTGGTCGCCAGGGCCACGTCGCTGGTGCGCCGGACGGCGTCGCGCTTGCTGATCAACATCGGCACCAGCACGAACAACCACAGCACCACGAGCGAAATCCACAATAACGATTGCGGGATGCTTGGCATGATGACCTGCTCTCTTCGGTTGCGATCCCCGCGAGGCCTGATCGTTGGCCTGCGTGGCCGGGTCGCTGCGACCAGGGCAATTACACACCTGTAATTTGCCTACTTCAAGCATCACACGCCACATATGTCACGCTAGCCACAATTTTATTTCGGTTGGGTGGGCTTTCCGGCGTGTGGGGGCCGCGAGATGGCCGTCAGGGTCGCGATCCGGCTCGATCCGCAGCCATAGCGGCGATCTCGGCGCCAGAAGTCAGACCCAGCTGGCGCGACCGGCCCGGACCAGCGTCGAAGCCACCGACCCGTATACCTCTTCGACCGTGATCGCCACCAAAAGGTGGTCACGCCACCCGCGGTCGACCTCGAGGTAACGCCGCAGCAGGCCTTCTTCGCGAAAACCGTTCTTAGCCAGGACCGCCCGGCTGGCCGCGTTCTCCGGACGGACGGTGGCCTCCACCCGGTGCAGCATCACCGGGCCGAAGCAGTGGTCGAGCCCCAGCGCGACCGCGCCGGTGGCCACCCCGCCGCCGGTGTGCTCACTGGACACCCAGTAGCCGATCCACGCCGACCGCAACGCCCCATGAGTGACATTGCCGATGGTCAGCTGCCCGCAGAACTGTCCGTCCAGTTCGATCACATAGGGCAGCATCCGCCCCTTGCGCGCCTCGGCACGCAGCCCGGAACACACCGCCGGCCACGCGGCCACCGAGTGCCGCACCGACCAGTCGCCATCGGTGCTGGGCTCCCACGGCTCCAACTTCACCCGGTCCGCCAGCCGGATCCGGCTCCACTGCGCGCCGTCGCGCATCCGCACCGGCCGCAGCCGGATCACCCCGGCCGCCACCCGCAGTGGCCCCACGCTCATCGGCCAGCCGGGATGGCGGGAATTGGATCGCAACAGGTTCACGAGCCGGGCCGCGGTCAGCCGTGCTGAGCCAGAAAGGCGACGTCGACGATTTCGCCGGTACGGATCTGCTCGGCCCCGCTGGGCACCACGACCAGACAGTTCGCCTCGGCCAGGGTTGCCAACAGGTGCGACGACGCCCCCGGCGCCCCGCCCAGCGCCTGCACCAGATATTCGCCGCTCTCCTGGTCGCGCATCAGTTGGCCGCGCAGAAAGCCCTTGCGCCCACTCACCGACGTGATCGGCGACAGGGTGCGGGCCTGCACGATGCGACGCATCGGATGCCGCTTGCCCAGTGACAGCCGGATCAGCGGCCGCACCATCACCTCGAAGACCACCAACGCGCTGACAGGGTTGGCCGGCAACAGAAACGTCGGCACGCCGTCGCGGCCGAGCTGCCCGAAGCCCTGCACCGAACCCGGGTGCATCGCGACCCGCACGACCTCCATGTCGCCGAGTTCGGACAGCACCGAACGAACCGCCTCGGCCGCCGCGCCGCCCACCCCGCCGGCGATCACCAGCACCTCGGCCCGGTTCAGCTGGCCCTCGACGATCTCGCCGAGTTCCTTCGGGTTGTTGCTGACGATCCCCACCCGGTTTACCTCCGCCCCGGCATCGCGGGCTGCGGCCGCCAGTGCGTAGGAGTTGACGTCGTAGACCTGTCCGTTGCCGGGGCTGCGCGAGATGTCGACCAGCTCGCCGCCGACCGCCATCACCGACACCCGCGGCCGCGGATGCACCAGCACCCGTTCGCGGCCGACCGCCGCCAGCAGTCCCACCTGCGCCGCGCCGATGATCGTCCCGGAACGCACCGCCACATCGCCGGGCTGGACATCGTCACCCGCGCGCCGCACGTAAGCGCCCGATGGCGCTCCACGCAGCACCCGGACCCGGTTCATCCCGCCGTCGGTCCAGCGCAGCGGCAGCACGGCATCGGCCAGGGTCGGCAGCGGCGCACCGGTCTGCACGCGAGCGGCTTGCTTCGGCTGCAGCCGGCTCGGGGTCCGGGCGCCCGCCTCGATGATCCCCATCACCGGCAGGGTCACCACCTCGCGGGCCTCCGCAATACCGTCCTCGCCGACGGCTTCCAGCGGGCCGGAGTCACCGACCCCGAGTACGTCGACGCTGCGCACCGCGTAACCGTCGATGGCGGCCTGGTCGAAGCCGGGAAGCGGGCGTTCGGTCACCACCTCTTCGGCGCACAGCAGCCCCTGGGCTTCGGCGATCGCAACCTTGATCGGCCTGGGGGCCACCGCTGCTGCCGATATCCGTGCCTGTTGCTCCTCCACAGAACGCACAGTGCGCCTTCCTGCCGTTCCAGCCAGGCGAACTGAGCCGCCGCTACTGTTCGGTCAGGCCCAATCGCGCCACCAACCACCGCCGCAGTTCCGGGCCGTAGTCGTCACGATCCAATGCAAAGTCAACCGCAGCCTTGAGGTAGCCGCCGGGATTTCCCAAGTCGTGTCGGGATCCGCGATGCACCACGACGTGGACCGGATGGCCCTCGGAAATCAGCAACGCGATCGCGTCCGTCAGCTGCACTTCCCCGCCGGCGCCCCGGTCGATGCGGCGCAGCGCATCGAAAATCGCGCGGTCCAGCACGTAGCGTCCGGCCGCCGCGAACAGCGACGGAGCGTCCTCCGATTTGGGCTTTTCGACCATGCCCTTGACCCGCAGTACGTCCTGGTTGCCGCCACCGGGCACCGGTTCGACGTCGAAGACGCCGTAGGCGCTGATCTCCTCGGGCGTCACCTCGATCGCGCACAGCACCGTGCCGCCGTGCTCGGCCCGGACCTGTGCCATCGTCTCCAGCACACCGGTGGGCAACACCAGGTCGTCGGGCAGCAGCACCATGACCGCGTCCTCGTCGGCCGCCAGGGTGGGCTCCACACAGCTGATCGCGTGGCCCAGCCCGAGCGGTTCGGCCTGCACCACGGACTCGACCTTGATCAGCGCCGGTGCGCGGCGGACCTTGGCCAACATGGCCTTCTTGCCGCGGGCCTCCAGGGTGCCCTCGAGCACCAGGTCCTCGACGAAGTGCGCGACGACGCCGTCCTTACCCTCGGAGGTGATGATCACCAGACGCTCGGCGCCGGCGTCGGCGGCTTCGGCGGCGACCAACTCGATACCGGGCGTGTCGACGACGGGTAGCAGCTCCTTCGGCACGGTCTTGGTCGCGGGGAGAAAACGCGTCCCCAAGCCGGCGGCGGGAACAATCGCCGTGAACGGAATCGGGATCTCTGGGCGTGACATCGGTTCTCACCATAGCCTTATCGGCCGCACACAAACCTGCTGGCGGGGATAACGTGCGCGCTGCGGATGTTCTGACATCGTTGAAGCCATGGCAACCGCGGGCAAGGCGGCGTTGCGGGACCAACTGGTCGCCGCGCGCCGCGACGTTGACGACGACGTTCGCGCCGCCGAGGCACAGCTGCTGACCGAGCACTTGGAGCAGGTGGAAATAGCTGCCGGGACGGTGTGCGCATACGTCCCGGTGGGTTCGGAGCCCGGCTCGATGGCCATGCTCGATGTGTTGCTGCGCCGCGCCGGCCGGGTCTTGTTGCCGGTGGCGCGCGTTGGCGCCGGCGACACGCCGCTGCCCCTGCGATGGGGCGAGTACCGCCACGGTCAGTTGGTGGCGGCGCGCTGGGGATTGCTGGAACCACCGCAACCCTGGTTGCCGCAGTCGGCGCTGGGCGAGGCCGCCCTGGTGCTGCTGCCTGCGCTCGCGGTCGACCGCCGTGGTGTGCGGCTGGGCCGTGGGCGCGGCTTCTATGACCGCTCCCTGTCGGTCCGGGACCCCCAGGCGCGTCTGGTGGCGATCGTGCGGGACACCGAACTGGTGGACGAGTTGCCATCGGAGCCGCATGACGTGCCGATGACGCACGCCCTCACCCCAGGACGCGGGCTGATTGCGCTGCCGACCCGGGAATGATCGCCATCACGTGGCGGTTCTAGCACTTGAAACGGTAGAGTGCTAATTCAGACTTAACATCATCCGGAGGTTTTTGTGCCGACGTACAGCTACGTGTGCACCGAATGCGGAGACCGCTTCGACAAGGTGCAAGCCTTCACCGAGGACGCGCTGACCACCTGCGAGAAGTGCTCTGGGCGGCTGCGCAAGCTGTTCAACTCGGTTGGAGTCGTGTTCAAAGGCAGCGGCTTCTACCGCACCGACAGCCGCGAGGCCGGAAAGAAAGACAAGAGTTCCAGCAACGGCTCGTCCTCGAATTCCGGCTCGGGCGAATCGAATTCGGGTTCGACGTCCAGCGAGAGCAAGTCGTCGGGCTCGAGCGAGAAGGCCAGTAGCAGCACCGCTTCCACCGCGGCCGCGTCCAGCTAGTTATCCACAGGCGCCAGCCTCGCCGGCAACGACCGCCGCTCCCCCACGCCTACCGTGACTGCGTGCGGGAACCATCGCTGAATCCGACCCTGATCAGTCGTGTCGAAGCAGCGTGCCGTCCGGACTGGACCAGGACCGTCCTGGCCCGGCGGGTCGCCGCGGGCGGGCTGGTGGTGCTGGCCGGCATCGCTGCGCTGCGCTCCGACCCTGAGGGTGACCGCGTCGACGTAGTGGTGGCCGCCCGCGACCTCGGTTCCGGCACCGCCCTGGCAGACGCCGATGTGCGAGTCGAAAAGCGCTCGGCCACAACGGTTCCCGAGGGATCGATGACAGACCCCGGTCGGGTGCTCGGTGCGACGCTGGCGGGTCCGGCACGCCGCGGCGAGATCCTCACCGACGTCCGGTTACTGAGCAGCCGGCTGGCCGAGTCGACCGCGGGCCCCGGGGCCCGGATCGTGCCCCTGCATCTGGCCGACGGCGCGCTGATCGACCTGGTCCGGGTCGGCGACGTCGTCGACGTGCTGGCCGCCCCGGCCGGTGAAGTTCAGCAACCCGGCCCGGCGCTCGGCAAGGTGATCGCCACCGACGCCGTGGTGGTGCTCGTGTCGGCCAAGGAGAAGCTACGGTCCGGCGAGTCGGACCGCGTAGTCTTGGTTGCGCTGCCGGCTCGCGTGGCGAACACGGTGGCTGGCTCGGCGCTAGGTCAGACGGTCACCCTCACCTTGCACTGAGTACCCGGCCACCGCTGAGCACGTGATCGGCAGCAAAGCCTGTCCGATCAAGAAGGGACATCCCATGCTCAAAGGGTTCAAAGAGTTTCTCTCGCGGGGCAACATTGTCGATCTCTCGATAGCGGTGGTCATCGGGGCGGCGTTCACGACCTTGGTCAAAAGTTTCACCGATGGCGTCGTCAACCCGTTGGTGAGCTCGATCGGCATGGACAAGAATGAGGAGCACGGCATCTTGAAACAACAGATCCCGGGCACCAATCAGTTCATCAACCTCAATGACGTGCTGTCGGCCGCCATCAACTTCATCCTGGTCGCCGCGGTGCTGTACTTCCTGATCGTGCTGCCCTACAGCAAGCTGCGCAAGAAGGGCGAGGTTGAGCAGGCCGACGACGCGCAGGTAGTCCTGCTCGAAGAGATCCGCGACCTGCTCGCGCAGACCAACGGCAGTTCCTCGGGCAGGCACGGCGGCTCGCCGGCATCCGTGCCGTTGTCAGCCCCGCCGGAACACGGGCCCCGCGCCGAGAGCTGAGCCCGCCTCAGATCTCGAGGCTCGACAGCTGGCCGATGATGTGCGCGGCCAGCGGGTTGAGCGTCGCCATCCCGTCGCGCACGGCGTAACGGGAGCCGGCCAGGTTCACTACCAGCGTGCTGCCGGAGACCCCGGCCAGCCCACGTGACAGGCCGGCGTCGGTGATGCCCGCGGACAGCCCCGAGGCGCGGATGGCTTCGGCGATGCCGAGGATTTCCCGGTCCAGGATGTCGCGGGTGGCTTCCGGGGTGACGTCGCGCGGCGTCACCCCGGTGCCGCCGACCGACACCACCAGGTCCACCCCGCCGATCACGGCGGTGTTCAACGCGTTTCGGATCTCGACCTCGTCAGCCTCGACCGCCACCACACCGTCGACCACAAACCCGGCTTCGGTGAGCAACTCGGTGACCAACGGACCGCTGTGGTCCTCGTCGCCGTGCGCAGTCCGGTCGTCGACGACTACGACGAGTGCCCGCCCGACTACCAACTCCGCGCCCTGTTCCACGGGTACAACCGTATATCCGAGGTCGGACAGCTGCCCTTCGACCTTCATCAACTGTCCGCCTTCCCGAGCGTGACCTGCACCGTGCGGTTGCCACCGGCAGGATCCTGGTATGTCAGCGCCACCTTGTCCCCGGGCGCTTTGGAACGCACCGCGGCGACGAGCGCGTCGGCACTGTTGATCGGACGGTCGTCGACCTTGGTCACGACGACGCCCTTGGGGACGCCCGCGTTGGCGGCTGCGCCGTTGCCCACGACCTCCATCACCTTGGCGCCGGGAACACCCTTGTCGGTGGTCACCTGCACCCCGAGGGAAGCGTGTGTTGCCTTGCCGGTGCTGATCAGTTCGTCGGCGATGCGCTTGGCCTGGTCGACGGGGATCGCGAAGCCCAGACCGATGGAGCCGCTCTGCGCGTCGCCGGAATCGGCCCCCAATGTGGCGATGGCCGAGTTGATGCCGACCAGTTGCGAGTTCATGTTGACCAGCGCGCCACCGGAGTTACCGGGGTTGATGGCGGCGTCGGTCTGAACGGCATCCAGCACGGTGTTCTGGTTGCCCGCCTCACCGGTCGTCGAGACGGGACGGTTGAGCGCGCTGACGATGCCGGTGGTCACGGTGCCGGCCAGGCCCAGCGGAGAACCGATGGCCACCACCGGTTGGCCGACCTTCAGGCCGGCCGAGGACCCCATCGCGATCGGCGTGAGGCCGGAGGCGCCCTGCACCTTGACCACCGCGATGTCGCTGGTCGGGTCGGCCCCGACCACGGTAAACGTCGAGGTGCGGCCGTCGTAGAACGTCACCGTCGTTTTCGGCGGCGGACTTCCGGCCGGCGGCTTGGCGGCCGCGGCGACGACGTGGTTGTTGGTCAGGATCAGCCCGTCGGCCGACAGGATGACACCGGAGCCCTCTTCAGACTGCCGGCCCAGGTCGGTCTCCAGCATGACGACGCTGGGCACCACCTTCGAAGCGACCTGCTCCACCGAACCGGGCGGCATGTTGGCCGCCGGGACACTCGGGGCGCCACCCGAAGCCGCGGTAGTGCCGTGGCCGGTGCTGGATTGGTGACCCAGTTCAACCACCGTCGCGGCCGCGCCACCGATGCCGGCGGAGACCACCGCGATGGCGAGCGCGCCGAAAATCAACCCGGCCGAGCGCCGCCGCCGCGGCGGCGGTGACATAGGCGCCATCATCGGCGGCATCGGCCCGGGACCGGGCGGAATCGGACCGCCGCCGGTACCGCCCGGAATCGGCCGGGCGCCGGTCCCGCCGGGGATCGGGCCCGCCCCGGTGCTGCCCGGAATGGGACCGGACCCGGTGTTGCCGGGTATGGGGCCGGCCCCGGTGCCACTGAGCGGGTCGTAGGAGGAGCGGTACTGCTGCTGGGGCTGGTAGCGCCAGTCGAACTGTTGGTTGTAGCTCTGCTGCCCCTGGGCATAGGCGGGCGGTGCCGGCTGACTGGGCGTGGCACCGTATCCCGGCTGCTGCGGCGGTGGCGAATACCTCGGGTGATTCGTCATGTCGCTAAAACGTTCTTCCTCTACCTTGGGGGCTTACTTCAAGCCGACTCGACCACGCGTTGCTTGCATGGCGCTGATTTTCAACCCTAACTGTCAACTACCTTGCTTGCGCGGACTAAGAATCGACTGAGATGACATTCGTGGATCCCCGTGAGTTTGCGCTGTCACCCGTACCTCTAACGGAGTTCCCCCGCGCGTCGGTTCCCGCGTCGCGCTCCGCGACGACGACAGCCGACGGGTGCGCCGTTCCCGGCATCGGGCGCCCGGGTAACAGCACGTAGATCGACGTCCCCGGCGGTTGGCCGCCCGGTTCGGTGTCCTCCACGCGCAACGACCCCCCGTGGTTGAGCACGACCTGCTTGACGATCGCCAGGCCCAGACCCGAACCGGGCATCGCCCGCGCCGACGTCGAGCGGTAGAAGCGTTCGAACACCAGGCGCCGTTCCTGCGGCGGAATGCCCGGCCCCCGATCCGACACCACCAACTCGGCGTGGGACGGATCGAGTTGGCGCAGCGTGACACCGACATGCCCGCCGGTCGGACTCCACTTGGCCGCGTTGTCCATCAGGTTGAGCGCCGCGCGCGACAACCCCGCGGAGTCGCCGTACACCTGCCAGCCGATCACGTCGACGTCAAAGTGAATGTCGTTGCGGCGCCGCCGGACTCGCTCCAGACTCCGGTCGATGACGTCGGCCATGTCCACCGGTTCGTGCACCGCGTGGCCGGCGTCCCCCCGGGTGAGGTCGACAAGGTCGCCGACCAACGTCGACAATTCCTCGATCTGCGCGATCACGTCCGCCTGCAGGTCAACCATCTCCTGCTCCGGTAGCCGCGGCGCGCCGGGCGCCATCGAGGCCATCAGCAGTTCGACGTTGGTGCGCAAGGACGTCAGCGGCGTGCGCAGTTCGTGGCCGGCATCGGTGACCAGCCGCGCCTGGCGTTCCCGGGATTCGGCCAGCGCCCGCAGCATCAGGTTGAACGCCTCGGTGAGCCGCGCCAGTTCGTCGCTGCCGAAAACCGGAATGGGGCGCAGGTCGTCGGTTCGGGCAACCCGCTCGGCCGCTTCAGTGAGGCGACCGACCGGGCGTAGCCCCGCCCGGGTCACCATCCCGCCGGCGACGGCGGCGATCGCGACACCCACCCCGCCGACCATCAGCAGCACGAAGCGCAATTTGCCCATGACGTGTTCGGTGGGCTTGAGGCTCTTGGAGATGAGCAGGGAGCTGCCGTTGTTCAGGTGTATCGCCAGCACTCGCTGGTCGGCGGCGGTGCGTCGGGACATGAACAGCTCACCGCGGATGACGGCCTTCTCCGGCGAGCCCACCGGGAGGGTCTGCCCCGGTTGGTTCGCGGTGTAGATCGACTTTCCCGGGTTCACCAGCATCGCGTTGACATCCGAATACGCCGTGCCCTCGATGGCCTTACCCGGATCGGCCGCCAGCGAGCCGCTGGCGATCAACAATTGCGCCCGGCTCTGCAGCTGGTTGTCGATGTCGCTGTAGAGGGCGGCGGAGATCACCGCGTAGACAGCCAGGGACATCAGGACCACAACCATCGCCACCATCGACATCGCCAGCAGCATGACCCGCCATCGCAGCGACAACGAGCTGGTCGCCCGCAGCGGTGCGCGGCCGGCCCGGTCAGGGCGGCGGAACCAGGTCATCAGGGCGGCGTTTCGCGTAGCACGTAACCCACCCCGCGCACGGTGTGGATCAGCCGCGGCTCGCCGTCGGCCTCGGTCTTGCGACGCAGATATCCCACGTACACCTCGAGCGCATTACCCGAGGTGGGGAAGTCGAATCCCCACACTTCCTCGAGAATGCGGCTGCGGGTCAGCACGCGCCGCGGGTTTGCGATCAACATCTCCAGGAGGGCGAACTCGGTGCGGGTGAGACTGATCCGCCGTTGCCCGCGGATGACTTCGCGCGTGACCGGGTCCAAGCTCAGATCCGAGAAGGTCATCGCCACCGACTCGGCGGCGTCTTCCGGCTTGGTGCGGCGCAGCAGCGCCCGCATCCGCGCCAGCAGTTCCTCGAGAGCGAACGGCTTGGGCAGGTAGTCGTCGGCCCCGGCGTCCAGCCCCGCGACCCGCTCGGAGACCGAATCGCGAGCGGTGAGCACCAGAATGGGCAGGTCGTCGCCGGTGCTGCGCAGCTGCCGGCACACCTCGAGGCCGTCCAGCCGCGGCATCATCACATCCAGCACCACCGCATCAGGCCGGTCGCTGGCGATCAGTTCGAGCGCCTCAACCCCGTCGTGGGCCAACTCCACCGAGTAGCCGTTGAAGGAGAGCGACCTGCGCAGCGACTCGCGCACGGCACGATCGTCGTCGACGACAAGTATTCGCACGGAGCCTAGTTTCGTACGGAGGCCTGAGAGCGGCCTGAGAGGCGCGCCGAGAAGCCGCTAGTCACGCGGTGCGGCGTGCGCCGGCTGTGACTGACTGGGACGTCAGCGCTTGTCGAGGTCGACCAGCCCGAGGCGGGCGGCCTTGAGCAGCCGGCGGGGCACCTTGTGCTTCTGACCGGCGACGTTCACGTTGACCAGCCCGGTCGCGGTGGCCTTCCACTGCGAACGCCGGCTGCGGGTATTCGAGCGCGACATTCTGCGCTTAGGTACGGCCATGGTCGGGCCTAACTCCTCGTGTGGGGCTTTCGGTCGGGCGTGTCGCGCTCCATGGCTTTGCGGGCCGGACGGCGACAGTTGACCTCAAGGGTAGTGGGTACACCGGCCGGTCACCAAAATGGCCCTTACACAGGCACGCGCTGAGCCGGTTGACGCGCCGCCACCGACACCCGCTAACCTACCGGTTGGTTGGTTGATTGCGGCCGCCGAATCATCCCAATGGAGGGAGGACGCGCCCATTGTCTTCCGAGTTGTCTTCCGGGGCCCCTTCTGGCGCCGTGCGTATCGCGAACTGTTCCGGTTTCTACGGTGACCGGCTGTCCGCGATGCGCGAGATGCTCACCGGCGGTGAAGTCGACTACGTCACCGGTGACTACCTCGCCGAATTGACCATGCTGATCCTGGGCCGCGACCGGATGAAGAATCCCGAACGCGGTTACGCCAAGACCTTCCTCACCCAGCTTGAAGAGTGCCTGGGCCTGGCCCACGAGCGCGGCGTGCGCATCGTCACCAATGCCGGCGGCCTCAACCCTGCCGGGCTGGCGGATGCGGTGCGGGCACTGGCCGAGCGCCTGGGTGTCCCGGCGCGGGTTGCCCACGTGGAAGGCGACGACCTGCAACAGCGCGCGGCCGAACTCGGACTGGGCACCCCGCTGACCGCGAATGCTTACCTGGGCAGCTGGGGCATCGCGGACTGCCTGAATGCCGGAGCCGACGTCGTGATCACCGGCCGGGTCACCGACGCCTCGGTGATCGTCGGGTCCGCGGCCGCGCACTTCGGCTGGGGCCGCACCGATTACGACCGACTCGCCGGCGCAGTCGTGGCCGGCCACGTCATCGAGTGCGGCACCCAGGCCACCGGCGGCAACTTCTCGTTCTTCACCGAGGTCGAGGATCTGACCTATCCCGGCTTCCCCCTTGCCGAGGTCTATGACGACGGCTCCTCGGTGATCACCAAGCATCCCGGCACCGGCGGCCTGGTCAGCGTAGATACCGTCACCGCACAGTTGCTCTACGAGATCACCGGCGCCCGCTATGCCAATCCCGATGTGACTGCCCGGATGGACAGCATCACGCTGTCGTCCGACGGCCCCGACCGGGTGCGAATCAGCGGCGTCACCGGTGAACCGCCACCGCCGACGCTCAAGGTGTCACTGAACAGCATCGGCGGCTTCCGCAACGCCATGACGTTCGTATTGACCGGGCTGGACATCGAGGCGAAGGCGGAGTTGGTGCGACGCCAGCTCGAGGCAACGCTGACGGTCAAGCCCGCCGAGCTGGAGTGGACGCTGGCCCGTACCGACCACCCCGACGCCGACACCGAGCAAGGCGCCAGCGCCCTGCTGAGCTGCGTGGTACGCGATCCCGATCCGGCCAACGTCGGACGCAAATTCTCCGCCGCGGCAGTCGAATTGGCGCTCGCTAGTTATCCGGGCTTCACCTCTACCGCCCCGCCGGGTGACGGACAGGTGTACGGCGTCTACACCCCGGGCTACGTCGACGCCCGGCTGGTGCCGCACGTCGCGGTGCACGCCGACGGCACCCGCGTCGAAATCCCCTGCGCCACCGAAACTTTGGCACTGGAGGCGGCGGGCGACCCGGAGCTGCCCGAACCGCTGGCCGCCCAGCCCACCCGACGGGTACCACTGGGCCTGATCGCCGGCGCCCGCAGCGGCGACAAAGGCGGCTCGGCCAACGTCGGGGTGTGGGTCCGCACCGACGACCAGTGGCGCTGGCTGGCGCACACACTGACCGTCGATCTACTGAAAAAGCTGCTGCCCGAAGCGGCCGACCTGCCCGTCACCCGGCATCTGCTGCCGAATATCCGGGCGGTGAACTTCGTGATCGAAGACATTCTCGGCCAGGGCGTTGCCTACCAGGCCCGCTTCGATCCGCAGGCAAAGGGGCTGGGCGAATGGTTGCGCAGCCGTCACGTCGACATTCCGGAGAAGTTGTTATGAACGTCTGGACCACGCCGGAGCGCGAGCAATTGCGCAAGACCGTGCGCTCGTTCGCCGAGCGGGAGGTGCTGCCCAATATCGACGAGTGGGAGCGCACCGGCGACCTGCCGCGCGAACTGCATCTGCGCGCCGGCGAGGCGGGCCTGCTCGGGGCGAACTTCCCGGAATCGGTGGGCGGCGGTGGCGGGGATGGCGTCGACGCGGTGTTGATCTGTGAGGAGATGCACCAATCCGGTGCTCCCGGCGGCGTTTTCGCGTCGTTGTTCACCTGCGGCATCGCGGTGCCGCACATGATCGCCTCGGGTGACCAGCGGCTGATCGACACGTATGTGCGGCCGACGCTGGCCGGTGAGAAGATCGGTTCGCTGGCCATCACCGAACCCGGCGGCGGATCCGATGTCGGGCACCTGCGGACCTCCGCGGTGAAAGACGGCGACCACTACGTGATCAACGGCGCGAAGACCTACATCACCTCCGCGGTGCGTGCCGACTTCGTGGTGACCGCGGTGCGTACCGGCGGCCCCGGCGCAGCAGGCGTTTCGCTGATCGTGGTCGACAAGGGCACGCCGGGATTCGAGGTGTCACGCAAGCTGGACAAGATGGGCTGGCGCTCCTCGGACACCGCCGAGCTGTCCTACACCGACGTGCGGGTGCCGGTGGAGAACCTGGTCGGCGTGGAGAACACCGGCTTCGCCCAGATCGCGCAGGCCTTCGTGTCCGAGCGGATCGCCCTTGCCGCCCAGGCCTATTCGAGTGCGCAGCGCTGCCTGGACATCACCGCACAGTGGTGCCGCGACCGGGAGACGTTCGGCCGCCCGCTGATCTCGCGGCAGTCGGTGCAGAACACCCTGGCCGAGATGGCACGGCGGATCGACGTCGCGCGGGTGTACTCGCGCCGGGTGGTGGAGCGCCAGCTCGAAGGCGAGACCAATCTGATCACCGAGGTCTGCTTCGCCAAGAACACCGCCGTCGAGGCCGGGGAATGGGTGGCCAATCAGGCCGTCCAATTGTTCGGTGGCATGGGCTATATGGCCGAATCCGAGATCGAACGCCAGTACCGCGACATGCGCATCCTGGGAATCGGCGGCGGAACCACCGAGATCCTGACCGCGCTGGCCGCCAAGCTCCTGGGGTACCAGTCATGAGCTTGTTGAAATCCACCCTCGACCCGAATGGGCCCACCTTCACCGAGGCGGCTGCCGCGTCGACCACCAAGCTCGACGAGATCGCCGCCGAGTTCGCCAACGCCGTCGAAGGCGGCGGGCCGAAATACGTTGACCGCCATCACGCACGCGGCAAGCTGACCGCCCGCGAGCGCATCGAGTTGCTGGTCGACCCCGACTCACCGTTCCTGGAACTCAGCCCACTGGCGGCCTGGGGCAGCCCCTTCAAGGTCGGCGCCAGCACCGTCACCGGGATCGGCGTCGTCGAGGGTGTCGAGTGCATGATCGTCGCCAACGACCCCACGGTCAAAGGCGGCACCAGCAACCCCTGGACGCTGAAGAAGATCCTGCGCGCCAACCAGATCGCCTTCGAGAACCGGCTTCCGGTGATCTCTCTGGTGGAATCCGGGGGTGCCGACCTGCCGACCCAGAAGGAGATCTTCATTCCGGGCGGTCGGATGTTCCGTGACCTGACCCGGCTCTCGGCCGCCGGAATCCCGACCATCGCACTGGTATTCGGCAACTCCACCGCGGGCGGCGCCTATGTGCCCGGCATGTCCGATCACGTGGTGATGATCAAGGAGCGCTCCAAGGTGTTCCTGGCCGGCCCGCCGCTGGTGAAGATGGCCACCGGCGAGGAATCTGACGACGAGTCGCTCGGTGGTGCCGAAATGCACGCCCGCATCTCGGGTCTGGCCGACTACTTCGCGCACGACGAGCTGGATGCGATTCGGATCGGGCGCCGCGTCGTGGCCCGGTTGAACTGGACAAAGCAGGGACCGGCGCCCAAGCCGGTCACCGAGCCGCTGTTCGACACCGAGGAACTGATCGGGATCGTGCCCGCCGATCTGCGCATCCCGTTCGATCCGCGTGAGGTGATCGCCCGCATCGTCGACGGCTCCGACTTCGACGAGTTCAAGCCGCTGTACGGTTCGTCACTGGTGACCGGGTGGGCCCAATTGCACGGCTATCCCATCGGCATTCTGGCCAACGCGCGCGGCGTGCTGTTCAGCGAGGAGTCGCAGAAGGCCACCCAGTTCATCCAGCTGGCCAATCGTTCGAACACGCCATTGTTGTTCTTGCACAACACCACCGGCTACATGGTGGGCAAGGACTACGAAGAGGGCGGCATGATCAAGCACGGCTCGATGATGATCAACGCCGTGTCCAACTCGACCGTGCCGCACATCTCGCTGCTGATCGGCGCCTCATACGGCGCGGGCCACTACGGGATGTGTGGCCGCGCCTACGATCCGCGGTTCCTGTTCGCCTGGCCCAGCGCCAAATCCGCCGTCATGGGCGGGGCGCAGCTGTCGGGGGTGCTGTCCATCGTGGCCCGTGCGGCCGCCGAGGCCCGTGGCCAACAGGTCGATGAGGCGGCGGACGCGGCGATGCGGGCCGCCGTCGAAGGCCAGATCGAGGCCGAGTCGCTGCCGCTGGTGTTGTCGGGAATGCTCTACGACGACGGGGTGATCGACCCGCGCGACACCCGCACCGTGCTGGGAATGTGTCTGTCCGCCATAGCCAATGGCCCGATCAAGGGGACGTCGAACTTCGGCGTCTTCCGGATGTGAGCTTCATGGGGATCACGAGAGTACTGGTTGCCAACCGCGGCGAGATCGCCCGGCGGGTGTTCGCCACCTGCCGGCGGCTCGGTCTGGGCACCGTCGCCGTCTACACCGATCCGGACGCGGCCTCCCCGCACGTCGCCGAGGCCGACGCCCGCGTTCGGCTGGCGAAGACCAACGACTACCTCAACGCCGAGGCCATCATCGCGGCGGCGCGGGCGGCCGGTGCCGACGCCGTACATCCGGGCTACGGATTCCTCTCCGAGAACGCCGAATTCGCCGCCGCCGTGCAGGATGCCGGTCTGACCTGGGTCGGGCCGCCGGTCGATTCGGTGCGCGCGATGGGCTCCAAGATCGAGTCCAAGAAGCTGATGTCGGCGGCGGGCGTACCGGTGCTCGAAGAGCTCGATCCGGAGACGGTGACGCAGGGCCAACTGCCGGTGCTGGTCAAGGCGTCCGCCGGCGGCGGGGGCCGCGGTATGCGGGTGGTGCGGGAATTGTCCGCCCTGGCAGGCGAAGTCGAGGCCGCGCAACGAGAGGCGCAGTCCGCGTTCGGTGACCCGACCGTCTTCTGCGAGCGTTATCTGCCGACCGGGCACCACATCGAAGTGCAGGTGATGGCCGACCAGCACGGCACCGTCTGGGCAGTCGGCGAACGGGAATGCTCCATCCAGCGTCGACACCAGAAAGTGATCGAAGAGGCGCCGTCGCCGTTGGTCGAGCGCACGCCGGGGATGCGCGAGAAGCTGTTCGAGGCCGCCCGGCTGGCCGCCGGCGCGATCGGCTACACGGGTGCCGGCACGGTCGAATTCCTCGCCGATGATGACGGTGAGTTCTTCTTCCTCGAGATGAACACCCGGCTGCAGGTCGAGCACCCCGTCACCGAGGAGACCACCGGCCTGGACCTGGTCGAGCTGCAGCTCGAGGTCGCCGACGGAGGCCATCTGAGTGCCGAACCCCCTGCAGCGCAGGGCCATTCGATCGAGGTGCGGCTCTATGCCGAGGACCCCGCCCAGGGCTGGCAGCCCCAGGCCGGCACCGTGCATCGCATCCACGTGCCCTCGGTACGCGCAGAGTTCAGCACGCTCGGGCACCGGACCGGGATCCGCTTGGATTCCGGCATCGTCGACGGTTCGGCCGTGTCGATTTTCTACGACCCGATGCTGGCGAAGGTCATCTCGTACGCCCCGACGCGCCGGCAGTCGGCGCTGGTGCTCGCCGACGCGCTGGCCCGCGCCCAGGTGCACGGGCTGCGCACCAACCGTGAGCTGCTGGTGAACGTGCTGCGGCACCCGGCGTTCCTGGACGGGGCAACCGACACCGCGTTCTTCGACACCCACGGGCTGGCCGAGTTGTCGGCGCCGCTTGCCGACGGCGCGACGGTGCGGGTCTCGGCGATCGCGGCCGCGCTGGCCGACGCCGCGCACAACCGCGCCATCGCCGGCGCGTTGGGCTCACTCCCCTCCGGCTGGCGCAACCTGACCTCGGGCTACCAGGTCAAGACCTACCGGGACGCCACCGACACCGAACAGCGGGTTGAATACCGTTTCACCCGAACAGCTTTGGCGTTGCCACACGATCCGACGGTGCAGCTGGTGTCCGCGTCACCGCATGAGGTCGTGCTGGCCGAACACGGGGTGGCCTGCGCCTACTCGGTGACGCGGTTCGGCGACGACGTCTATGTCGACTCCGCGCGCGGACCGGTGCACCTGGTGGCCGTGCCGCGGTTCCCCGAACCGGGTTCGGCCGTCGAGCAGGGCTCACTGGTTGCGCCCATGCCCGGCAACGTCATTCGTATCGGCGCTGAAGTCGGCGCCACCGTCACCGCCGGCCAGCCGCTGATCTGGCTGGAAGCCATGAAGATGGAGCACACGATCACCGCGCCGAACGACGGCGTGCTCGCCGAGATCAATGTGCAAACCGGCCAGCAAGTCGAGGTGGGCGCCGTACTGGCGCGCGTGGAAGCACCCGAATCAGAAGGAGATTCGTAATGTCCGAAACCAGCTTCATCGAAAGCGAAGACCGCCAGGCGCTGCGCAAAGCGGTACGCGAGTGGGCGTCCGGCTACGGTGCCGAGTACTACCTGAAGAAAGCCCGAGCCCAGGAGCACACCACTGAATTGTGGTCCGAGGCCGGCAAACTCGGGTTCCTCGGGGTAAACCTGCCCGAGGAGTACGGCGGCGGCGGAGCCGGCATGTACGAGCTCGCGCTGGTCATGGAGGAGATGGCGGCCGCCGGCAGCGCGCTGCTGCTCATGGTGGTGTCGCCGGCGATCAACGGCACCATCATCAGCAAGTTCGGCACCGAGGAGCAGAAGAAGCGCTGGGTCCCCGCGATCGCCGACGGCACGCTCACCATGGCGTTCGCCATCACCGAACCCGATGCCGGATCGAACTCGCACAAGATCACCACGACGGCCCGCCGGGACGGCAGCGACTGGATCCTCAAGGGCCAGAAGGTCTACATCTCGGGCGTCGACCAGGCCCAGGCGGTGCTCGTGGTGGGTCGCACCGAGGAGGCCAAGACCGGCAAGCTGCGGCCGGCGCTGTTCGTGGTGCCCACCGACTCGCCCGGCTTCACTTACACACCGATCGAGATGGAGCTGATCAGCCCCGAACGCCAGTTCCAGGTGTTCATCGACGACGTGCGGCTGCCGTCGGACGCGCTCGTCGGAGCCGAAGACGCAGCGATCGCACAGCTTTTCGCGGGCCTGAACCCCGAACGCATCATGGGTGCGGCCAGCGCCGTCGGGATGGGCCGGTTCGCGCTCGACAAAGCCGTCGACTACGTCAAGACCCGCAACGTCTGGGGCGCCCCGATCGGCTCCCACCAGGGTCTGGCGCACCCGTTGGCGCAGTGCCACATCGAGGTCGAGCTGGCCAAGCTGATGATGCAGAAGGCGGCGACGCTCTACGACGCCGGCGATGACGGCGGCGCGGCGCAGGCCGCGAACATGGCCAAGTACGCGGCCGGCGAGGCGTCCACCCGGGCCGTCGACCAGGCCGTGCAGTCGATGGGCGGAAACGGGCTCACCAAGGAGTACGGCGTGGCCGCCATGTTGACGGCGTCGAGGCTGGCGCGGATCGCCCCGATCAGCCGCGAGATGGTGCTCAACTTCGTCGCGCAGACGTCGCTGGGCCTGCCCCGCTCGTACTGATGGACACACTCGTCGAGTACGCCCGGGAAGGCGTGGCCGCCAGGCTCACGCTGAACTCACCGCACAACCGCAACGCGCTGTCGACCACGCTGGTCACCCAACTGCACGAGGGGCTGCGCGCCGCCGCCGCGGACCCCGGGGTGCGCGTGGTGGTGCTAGGACACACCGGTGGCACCTTCTGCGCGGGTGCGGACCTCAGCGAAGCCGGTGGTGGCGGTGACCCCTTCCAGTCCGCGGTGGCACGAGCCAAGGAGATGACCGCGGTCTTGCGCGCGATCGTCTCCTCACCGCGGCCGGTGATCGGCGCCATCGACGGCCATGTGCGGGCCGGCGGATTCGGTCTGGTCGGTGCGTGCGACATGGTGGTCGCCGGGCCGCGCAGCACCTTTGCCCTGACCGAGGCCCGCATCGGCGTCGCGCCGGCGATCATCTCGCTGACCCTGCTGCCGAAGCTGTCCGCGCGAGCCGCCGCACGCTACTACCTCACGGGTGAAACCTTCGGCGCCAGCGAAGCCGCCGAGATCGGTTTGGTCACCCTGGCCGCCGACGACGTGGACGCCGCGGTGGCCGGTCTGGTCGCCGACGTCGGACGGGGATCGCCGCAGGGCCTGGCGGCATCCAAGGCGCTCACCACCGCCGCCGTACTGGAAGGCTTCGATCGTGACGCCGAGCGGCTCACCGAGGAATCGGCACGGCTGTTCGTCTCCGAAGAGGCGCGCGAAGGCATGCTCGCTTTTCTGCAGAAACGGGCTCCGAGCTGGGTCGCCGACACCGGCTCGGGCTCCTGACGGGGCCGCTCGCACGCTGGGAAGGTTGCAGTTCAGCCAACACCTTTTGCAGCAAACCGGGAAAGTCGTAAGCTCGCGGGTGAGATGACCAACCCAGCCCAGCGTGATGTGAAGGCCACGCGAGACGAACTGTCGCGCGCAGAGGACACCGACCGCATCCAGATTGCGCAGTTGCTGGCCTACGCGGCCGAACAGGGTCGCCTCCAGCTCAACGAATACGAAGACCGGCTAACCAAGGCGTACGCCGCCACCACCTATCAGGAACTGGACCAGCTCCGCGCCGACTTGCCCGGCACCGCGGTCAGCGCGCGGCGCGGCGGCAACTGCAATCCGGCCCCGTCCACGCTGCTGCTGGCCATCATGAGCGGGTTCGAGCGCCGCGGCCGCTGGAACGTGCCGAAGAAGTTGACCACCTTCACGTTCTGGGGCAGCGGGGTCATCGACCTTCGCTACGCAGACTTCACCTCCACCGAGGTCGAGATTCACGCGTACTCGATCATGAGCGCTCAGACCTTCCTGTTGCCGCCCGAAGTCAACGTCGAAATCGAGGGACACGGCGTGATGGGCAACTTCGACCACGAAGTGGTCGGCGAGGGCACCCGGGGAGCTCCCAAGGTGAAGATCAAGGGCTTCTCGCTGTGGGGTGGCGTCGGCATCAAGCGCAAGGCGCGCAAGGCCCGCAAGTAATCCACAGCTGGCCGCTGGGGTGAGTGGCCGGCCCCGTTTTCCGATGCCAGGCTTCGTCGTACGTTCGCGTCGGCGGAAGGCGGGTTGCGGTGGCGGCAACAGAGTTGCGAGCGTTTCCGGACATGCTCTTGTACGTCAGCATCCAACTGAACAACCATGCCCGGGTCCTGCACGGGGTGCAGCGGTCCTGCGACCGAGACGTCGACGGTGCGCAGCCAGGGTGGGTGGGCTCGTCGGGCGCGGCGTTGTCGGAGTTACTGAATCGGTGGGCCGCCGCCGCCGCAGGACACCTGGCCCGCCTCGGTGAGCATGCCGACGGCATCCGGTCGGCGGCCGCCGGTTTAGGCGAGATGGAGCAGAGCAACGCCGCCTCACTGCGATGACGGTCACCCTGGCCGATATCGATCGCTGGGATCCCGCCGCGATCACCACGGTCTTCGACGCTGCAATCAGGCGCGCACACGGCACCCGTACCGCGGCGGCGGCAATCACCGAACTGATGCGCCTGCTGAGTTTCGGGGGTGACGCCGCGGAGGCAGCGCACGCGGCGACCGGACATACCGCGCTCGTCCTGGACGACCACGCCGACGCGTGTGCTGCCGTGGCACGGGCCGCCGAACAATCGGCGGAGGAAATCGCCGCCATCAAGCGGCGCCTGGCGGCGCTGCGGGACGGCGCACGGGCAAGCCACGTCGAAATCGACGAGGCGCTGGGTACCGCGTTGCCGCCGTCGGACCTGGCCGGCTTTCCTGCCGCGGACCAGCAGGCCATCGTCGGCGCGGCCGTGCGGCTGACCGAAAGCCTGCAAAGCCTGCTGGCGGATGCCGAACGGGCAGACGAAGATCTGGCCGCGGCCATCCGTGGCGCCGACGGCGACCTCGATCGTGAACTCGTCGACGCGCAACTAGGTCACCAGCCGCCCAGGATGCCGCAACTGCCGCCACCCGGCACCGATCCCGATGCCGTCGCCCGGTGGTGGCAAGCGCTGACGCCGGGCCAGCAGGACCGGGTGAAGCAGTGGTTTCCGGGCGCGCTACGTAACCTCGACGGGATTCCCGGCAGCGTCCGCAGTGAACTCAATACTCCTGTGCTGCAACGGGAACTCATCCGGTTGCAGCAGGGGTGGGTCGACTCCTACGGGTGGCACACCGACCCCGGCCAGCTGGCCGACCTGACCGCACTGCGCGATACCCTGGCCGCCAATCCCGACTCCCGGCTGCTGCTGCTGGACACCGTAACCACCCCGGGCAAGGTGCTGGCGGCCGTTGCGGTCGGCGACGTCGACAACGCCGAGCGGGTCGGCGTCACCGTGGGCGGCCTGACCACCCGGGTGAGCGACAGCACCGCGAACATGGTGCGGCAGGCCGCATTTCAGCGCGACGAGGCGCGGCTGCTGCGCCGCAACGCCGGCCTCGCCGATGCCGATGCAGTGGCCTCGATCGCCTGGCTCGGTTACGACGCACCGGACAGTCTGCGGGACGTGGCGCACGACTGGCTCGCGCGCGACGGTGCGCGGGCGCTGAACAGCTTCTACCGTGGCCTGGCTGTGGCCGGCAACATCGCGGACCCCGGGATCGTCGCCTTCGGCCACTCCTACGGATCGTTGACCACGAGCCTCGCGTTGCAACAGGGCGCGCCGGTCAGCGACGTGGTGCTCTACGGTTCACCCGGGGCCGAGCTCACCGACGCCTCTCAACTCGGCGTCCCGCCCGGACACGCCTATTACATGATCGGCGCCGATGATGTTGTCGCCGAACTGCTTCCGGGATTCGCAGCGTTCGGCGCCCCGCCGCAGGACGTGCCCGGCATGGCGGAGTTGTCCACCGATGAGGGGTACGCATGGAGTGGCAGGTACGGTGACGGGCAACCGCATGAGCGGGCCTACGGACATTCGGAGTATGCCCGCATGGGAAGCGACGGGAACCTGCGGATGAGTGCCTACAATCTTGCGGTGGTGCTGGCAGGCCTACCCGCCGACCTCATCACCCCGGAGCCCGAGGATCCTGACCCGTGCGATCCGTGACCCGGCTCGCGGCGGCGCTGCTCGCCGGCACACTGGCGCTGACCGGCTGCGTCAATCGCACCACCATCGACCCGAACGCCAATCCTGGGCGTTCCGAACTCGATCGGCTGCAGACCATCGTCAACGCGCGACCCGACCTGGAGGCCGTCGAACGACAGCTCAGCGACCTTGACGCCGCGATCCGCGCTGCCGTCGCGAAACACTCTCCACAGAGCCGGTTTTCGGTCATGGCTGCGGGCCACCTGAGCAACGGTTGCCAAGACCCGTTCACCCGCAGCATCGGCCGTCAGGTCAACAGCGACATGTTCTTCGCCGACCCGCCGCCGTCGGCCGCGCAGTGGCTGCAGATCGCCGGCGAGCTTGCTGCGGTGTTCAGGGCCGCGGGCTTCAGGCCCAACAACTCGGCACCGGGAAGTCCGCAATTGCCGATGGGTTCGGCCAACGACTCGCAGAGCCGCGAGGACGGTGCGACGGTCAAACTGGTCAACGGCGTGGACGGCAGCCCGCTGGACTATTCCTATGACACCGGCTGCCATCTGCCCGCCGGATGGCGGGCGTCGCCCCCGCCGCCGGATGCGCGGCCGTCGAACGACCCGAACGTGCACTACCCGTATCTCTACGGCGCACCGGGCGGACGCACCGTCGACGCGTACTAGCCGGGGCCGCGAGCCGGGGCCGCGAGTCCTGCCGCGAGTCCTGGCGCGAGCAGACGCAAAGTCGCACGAACTTGCTGGCAATCGTGCGACTTTGCGTCTGCTCGCGCTGGTTAGCTGCGCCGGCGGCGCGAACTCAGGTAGTCCCCCACCACGGCGGCACCGAGCCCGTCGAGATCGGGCACCACCACCCGCCCACCGACCCGGCGGGCGATCTTATCCAGGAACCGGGCCAGGCCGGGGTCGCTGCCCAGCCGGAAAATGGTGATCTGCGCGCCCAGTCGGGCCATGTCGTCGAAACCCTTGACGGTGAAGGAAATGGTGCGCGGGTTCGGCGGGTAATCGAAAAACACCGATGTGCCGTCGCCGTAATCCTCCAGGTGGGCAGTCGGCTCCCCATCGGTCACCACGAGCACCACGGGCTGTGCGTTGGGGTGCCTGCGCAGGTGCCGCCCCGCCAGCGCGAGCGCATGGTGCAGGTTGGTGCCCTGCTCGTACACGCCTTCCAGGCCGGTCAGCTCAGCTGCTGACACCGTGCGTGCATAGCGGCCAAAGGCGATGATCTGCAAGGCATCTGACCGGAACCGGGTGCTCACCAGGTGGTTGAGCGCCAGCGCGGTCCGCTTCATCGGCAGCCACCGGTTCTCCATCACCATCGAGAACGAGGTGTCTACCAGTAGCGCCACCGCGGCCTGGGTACGCATCTCGGTCTCGGAGACTTCGACGTCGTCGACGGTGATGCGCAGGGGGGAGTCCAGCGTGCGCGTCCCCGACTGCCGCAGCACGGCATTGGTGAGGGTGCGGGAGATGTTCCACGGCTCGGTGTCACCGAACTGCCAGGGCCTGGTGGAGCCGGTCAGCTCCCCGGCGGCGCCGGCCCGCCGGTGGTCACGTTCACCGTGCCGGCCGGAGAGTTGTTGTGCCACATCCCGCAACGCCGTCTCGCCGAGGCGGCGCATGGCTTTGGGCGACAGTCGCCACTGCCCGTCGGAACCGCGGTCCAGGAAACCCTGATTGAGTAGCGCCCGTTCGAGTTCGGCGAGCGTCCGCGCATCCACCGCGGCGTCATCACCCAGCTGCCGCGCCAGCGCGTCGAGGTCGACGTCGTCCATGGTCGCGCCCGGGTATGCCTGCGAGAGTTGCTCGGCCAGCTGCTCCAGCTCGCCGATGTCCGCCATCGCCTGGGTGCCCTCACCCATGCCGAACGGATTGTCGCCGGAGAACTGCTGATCGCCTGTCCAGTCCTCACCCGGCCGCGCGGCCTGCAGGTGCGCGTCGAGGCGGTTCAGTGCGTTCATCAACGACGGCGAGCCGAATGCCTGCTGCGCCAGGGCATCCAGTTCGTCGCGCTGCTCCTGGCTCAGGCTGTTGCGGAACCGCTGGGCGGCCGCGGCCCGTTTCGCCAGCGAGTCCAGCAACTCGTCGACGTTCTGCGGGTTCTCCGGAAAGAACTCGCCGTGCTTGTCCATGAAATCTTGAAAGTCCTGCTGGGTGTCTTCCCCGCGAGAGTGCTTGTCCAGCAGGTCATTCAGATCGTCCAGCATCTCGTTGACACGCTGGCGGTCTTCGTCGGTGGCGCCTTCCAGGGCCTGCTTCATCCCGGCGAAGCGCTGGTCGAGCATCTCGCGGCCGAGCAGATCCTTGATCTGGTCATACTTCTGGCGGGCCTCGGGGCTGCGCCACCGGTATTCGGAAAGCTCCTGCACCGCCTTGGCCGGCGACGGCGGCAACGACTCCAGCTGCAACTCGGAGAACCGCGCGTCGTCGTCCAGCGCACGGGCCAGTTCCTTGCGTTCGGCCAGCACCGCCTCGTCCAGCAGCTTCTTGATCTCCTGCAGGGTGCCGTCCAAGTTGTTGCGGCGCAACAGGTCCCGCCGTTTGCGGTTCGCCTCGGCGGCCAGCCGGTCGGCGCCGCGCATGTTCTCTGAGCCGCGGCGCAGCAACTCGGACAGCGCCCGGCGCGGGGAGGTGCCCGCCATGACGTCCTGCCCGATCTGTTCGAGCGCCTCACGCAGATCCACCGGCGGGGCCAGCGGGTCGGGCCCGCCGGTGTACGCCGAGTACCGCTGTGAGTGCCCGTTACTAGCCATAGACGGTCTGCCCCTCCCCGGATACTTTGTCGACCCGCTTGGCCAGGTACAGCGCTTCGAGCGCCAGCTCCAGTGCCGCGGCGCGCTCCCCCTCGGATTCGGCGCCCAGTTTGGCCGCGATCTTGTCCACCACCGGCAGCCCGGGCACCGCGCCCAGCACATCCTTGGCCGACACCCGCTCCCCCGTCGTGACCGCGGATCCCTTCTCGACCGCCGAAACCAGCGTGCCGACGTCGATGCCACCGAGCACCCGGGAGGCGGTGTCGGCGGTCGCGCGGCGCAGCAGGTGCTCGAGCACGGCCTGCTCGCGACCTTCCTCACCGGACTCGAATTCCAGCTTGCCGCGCAGCACGTCGATGATCGTGCCCAGGTCGACCACCCGGGCCACCGGGTCCGTTTCGCCGAGAATCGCGCCGCGGTGCCGGGCCGCGGCCGCGACCGTCTCGGCGGCCGCGATGGCGAACCGCGCCGACACCCCGGAGCGCTGATCGACCGAACTCGACTCGCGCAGGTAGCGGGCGAACCGCGCGATCACCTGCAGCAGATAATCGGGCACCTGCGCGCTCAGATGTGCCTCCTGGGCGATGACGCCGATCTCGGCCGCCAGTTCCAGCGGGTAGTGGGTGCGGATCTCGGCGCCGAACCGGTCCTTGAGCGGCGTGATGATGCGACCGCGGTTGGTGTAGTCCTCCGGGTTGGCGCTCGCGACCACCAGCACGTCAAGCGGCAGCCGCAGCGTGTAGCCGCGGACCTGGATGTCGCGCTCCTCCATCACATTCAGCATTGAGACCTGAATGCGCTCGGCGAGGTCGGGAAGTTCGTTGACGGCGACGATGCCGCGGTGGGCGCGTGGAATCAGCCCGTACGCGATGGTTTCCGGGTCGCCGAGGCTGCGGCCTTCGGCGACCTTTATCGGGTCGATGTCACCGACCAGGTCGGCCACGCTGGTGTCGGGAGTGGCCAGCTTCTCGGTGTAGCGCTCGCTGCGGTGCTTCCACGCCACCGGCAGGTCGTCCTGCAGCTGGGCGGCGCGGCGGATCCACTCCGGAGTGATCGGCGTATATGGATGCTCGCCCAACTCCGATCCGTCGATCACCGGGGTCCACTCGTCGAGCAGACCGGTCAGCGCCCGCAGTAACCGGGTCTTGCCCTGGCCGCGTTCACCCAGCAGCACGAAGTCGTGGCCGGCGATCAGCGCCCGTTCCAGTTGCGGAATCACGGTGTCGTCGAAACCGAGGATGCCGGGCCATACTTCGTCGCCGTCCGCCAGTGCGGTCAGCAGATTCTCGCGGATCTCCTGCTTTACCCCGCGCTCGCGGTGACCGGAGGCACGCAGCTCGCCAAGGGTTCGGGGCAGATTGCTCGGTGAAGTCACCTCTCCAAGCTACGCGCTGCCGACCCGCGTCACTCGCTGAGCGGTCAGTGCGCGAAGTGTCGGGCGCCGGTGAGGTACAGCGTGACACCAGCTTTGGCGGCGGCCGCGGTGACTTCGTCGTCGCGCACCGAACCACCCGGATGAACGACGGCTTTGACGCCCGCGGCGGTGAGCGTCTCGAGTCCGTCCGGGAACGGGAAGAACGCATCCGAGGCCCCGACGGCACCCCTGACCCGGTCGCCGCCACGTTCTACCGCGAGCCGAGCGGCATCGACCCGGTTGACCTGGCCCATGCCGACGCCGATGGTGGCGCCGCCCGCGACGATGACGATCGCGTTGGACTTGACCGCCCGGCAGGCCCGCCAGGCGAACACCAGGTCGGTGAGGGTGGCCGGGTCGGCGGGTTCACCGGTGGCCAGCGTCCAGTTGTTCGGGTCGTCGCCGGGGGCGTCGAGCTGGTCGCGCTGCTGGATCAGCAGTCCGCCGCTGATCGGGCGCAGCTCGTGGCCGCCTTCGAGTGGCTCGGAGGCGAGCAGGACCCGGATGTTCTTCTTGCGCGTCAACACCTCGAGCGCGCCCGCCTCGTACGCGGGCGCCACGATGACCTCGGTGAAGATGGTGCTGACGTACTCCGCCATTTCGACGCTGACCTCGGTGTTGGCCGCGATCACACCGCCGAAGGCGCTGAGCGGGTCGCAGTCGTGGGCCTTGCGGTGCGCGTCGGCCACCGAGACGTCGGAGATCGCGATGCCGCACGGGTTGGCGTGCTTGATGATCGCCACGCAGGTCTGCTCGTGGTCGAAGGCCGCCCGCCAGGCCGCGTCCGCATCGGTGAAGTTGTTGTAGGACATCTCTTTTCCGTGCAGCTGTTCAGCCTGCGCCAGACCCGGCCAGGCGCCGGGGTCGAGGTAGAGCGCGGCCTGCTGGTGCGGGTTCTCGCCGTAGCGCAGGGTGGCCTGGCGGCGCCAGTTTCTGGCGAAGAAGTGCGGGAATTCCTGCGGGGGCTCTTCGGGTGCCAGGGTTTCCTGCATCCAGGTCGCCACCGCGATGTCGTATTCGGCGGTGTGCTGAAAAGCCAACGACGCCAGCTTCTTTCGCTCGGCGAGGGTAAAACCGCCGTGCCGTACCGCGGCCAGCACGCCGTCGTACCCGCGGGGATCGGTGACCACGGCGACACTGGGGTGGTTCTTGGCCGCGGCGCGCACCATCGACGGTCCGCCGATGTCGATCTGCTCGACGCACTCGTCGGGGCCGGCACCGGACTCGACAGTCTGGGTGAACGGGTAGAGGTTCACGACGACGAGTTCGAAGGCCGCGACGCCGAGCTTCTCCAGCGACGCCCGGTGTTCCGGCTTGCGCAGGTCAGCCAGCAGACCGGCGTGCACCTTGGGGTGCAGGGTCTTGACGCGCCCGTCGAGCACCTCGGGGAAACCGGTCAGTTCCTCGACGCGGGTCACCGGAATCGCTTTGTCCGCAATGGTCTTCGCGGTCGATCCGGTCGAGACGATCTCGACGCCGGCGGCGGCGAGGCCCTGGGCCAGTTCGACCAGGCCGGTCTTGTCGTACACGCTGATCAATGCGCGACGGATCGGCTTCTTGTCGATGTTCATCCCAGGGTCGCCTTTCGCTCTGTAACCGTCACGCCGCGGGTCGCGATCGCGGCCACCACATCCACCAGGAGTTGGCGTTCCACGACCTTGATGCGTTCATGCAGGGTCTGTTCGTCGTCGCCGTCGCGCACCTCGACGGGCTGCTGGGCCAGTATCGGACCAGTGTCCACGCCAGCATCCACCAGGTGCACCGTACAGCCGGTTACTTTCACGCCGTAAGCCAGCGCGTCGCGGACGCCGTGCGCTCCGGGAAACGCCGGTAGCAGCGCCGGGTGAGTGTTCAGGATGCGGCCGTTGAAACGCGAAAGGAATTGCGGACCAAGAATTCTCATGAAGCCTGCGGAAACCACCAGGTCCGGGTTGTGGGCGGCGGTGGCCTCGGTGATGGCTGCGTCCCAGTCGTCGCGGGTCGGGTGCTCGCCGACTCGGACGGCGAAGGCGGGGATTTCCGCGTCGGCGGCGATCTGGGTGGCGCGGCAGTCGCGATCGACTCCGACGGCCACGACCCGCGCCGGGTAGTCGCCTTGGGCCGCGTCCAGCAGGGAATTCAGCAGGGATCCGGTGCCCGACGCCAGCACCACCAGCCGCGCCGGTGCACTCGGGGGTACACGGAGCGGTTCCTGCACACGGAGAGCCTAGTCGGGCGACGATGCCGGCCGCGCCGCGGCCGGAGGAGGAGCCCGGCAAATTGAGCCCAGTCGGGCGACGATGCCGGCCGCGCCGCGGCCGGAGGAGGAGCCCGACAAAATGAGCCCAGCCGGGTGACGATGCCGGCCGCGCCGCGGCCGGAGGTGGGGTATCCCGCGGTCGGGGTGGCCACCGCGGTGCCGCCACGGCCGCCGGCCTCAACGTGATAGCGCCGGCGATATCATTTTCTGCAGGCACATGCCGTGCCCCTCAAGGTACTGCTGTGACGCATGTGACCACCCGCAGCCACCTAATCCTCATCACGCGTTTCGCGCGGCGGCTCGTCGGGGATCGCGGCTTCCTCGACGTTCACGACCTCTTCGTCTTCGGCGAAGTCATCGTCATCGTCGAACACCCCCGCCAGCGGCTCGTCGTCTTCGACGACAGGCTCGGGTGCAACGGGCGGTCTGGCCCGCGGCCGTCGCGGCCGTCGCCGTATACCTCCGGCCATCACCACGGTGACGACACCGACCACGACGAACCAGAACAGCACGCCCAGAAACATGGCGCTGTGGTCGACGCCGACGTCGCCGAAGTTACCCAGCCTGCCGCCCCCGCCATAACCGAGCAGCGTCATCGTCAGGGCCGCCACCACCGCCGCGACCAGCAGCTTGGCGACCGCCGGGATCAGCGGCAGCGCACGTCGGGCACACTGCTGACCGACCGCCACACCTGATGCGGCGCCGACGATCAGCAGCGCGACCCATACCGGCCCGAGCGGCGGCGTCGGCGCCGCGGCCAGGATCGGCAGGGCCGGCACGTCGCCGCCGAATACGGTGAACGAGCTGAACGTCGCGAACCCGATGTGCGCGCTGGACCCGACGGCGACGGCCGCGGCCCCCACGATGACGTTCGGCGCGTACAACACCGACAACGCGGTCAGGTTGAACTGTCCCCAGATCGAGTCGGTGATCCCGTACAGGTCCTGCATGGTCGACCAGTGCACGACCAACGACCCCGCCGTCACCATGCCCGACAGTCCGAGCAGTGCCAGAACACCGGCGGAAGCGGCCCGTAGCGAATCGCCCAGCCAGTTGGGTAACGGAGAAGCGTTCAGCGTGCGTCGTCCCACCCGGGACCAGACGCCGATCGCGGCCCCGATGGCGTGCACCACCAGCACGCTGGTGAACGCCCGCAACGCACTGGGCGTCTGCAACTCGGTCAGCACCGACGACGCGTCGTGGATGACCGCCAGCGCGATGGCCGCGATCAACAACGGACCGCCCAGCGCCGAGGCGATGACCCACCGGATCACCAGCCAGGACGAGTACGGCGACGTCGCTCGCGCCGTGGTGCGCGCCGTGCCCCACACCATCAACAGGACCGGTAACAGTGGCATGACGCCGAGTTCCCGGCCGCCGATCGAGACGGGCACCTGATGCACGCCGAGCCACATGCTCGCGATGGCGCCCAGGGCACCGGTCATGTCGCTGTTGGCGATCAGCAACTCCAGCAGCGTGACCGCCGCGATGACGACCAGCGCCACTACCGCGGGTGCGAAAGCCACCCGGACCAGGTCACGAGCCTGCCGGGCGCCCGTTTCTCCGTTTCTTGCCGACACCCTTGTCACTCTTGCGGGTCACTCTTGAGGGTCACTCGCCGCGCACGAGACTCACCGAGCGCGAGAGCGCGCGATCAGACCGGCGCCGAACCAGGCGACTGCTGCTGGCCCTGGCCGTAGGACGACTGCTGACCACCACCGGAGGCGTTGCCGTAGTTGACGGGGGCGGAACCGCCCTGCGAACCGGTTCCTGCGCTGACCGGCGGCGGCGGACTGAAGCTCGGGAAGCCGGTGGGCGGGGTGTGAGCCGGACCCTGCTGTTGCTGGGGCACCTGCTGCGTGGGCTGCGCCGAGAATCCCCCGGACTGGGGGTTGGGGTTCGACGAGTAGCCCCCGCCGTACTGTGAGCCGTACCCGGACGACTGACCCGGGTTCTGGGCGGGCTGCTGTGCACCCGGCTGACCGTAGTACCCGCCCTGCTGGCCCCCGTACTGGCCGTACTGTCCGTATTGTCCGTAACCGCCGCCGAACGGGTCGTACTTGGGACGCGGCGTCGGCGCGGTGATCACACCCGACTCCAGCAGTAGCGCACCGACGGCGGCAACCGCCTGGAACACAATGCACACCAGCACGATCCACAGCGCCCAGCCGGTGGAGAACGAACTCGGCTTGTTGAACGTCGCGGCGATGATCAGCAGCACGCCCAGCACCGAGAGCACTGCCGAGATGGGCACGTAGCTCTTGGCCTTGGGCAGCAGCCCGAGCCCGGCCAGCATCCCAGCCACCAGGGCAACGGCCACCGACAGGCCGGTGTCACCGGACACCTCAGCGCCGGACCCACTGATTTCGGAGTTATAGGTGAACATCGGGCCGAAGCTGAAGAAGTACGCCAACAAGCCCAGGGCCGCGACCGCGATAGCCAGGTACAGCCCCAGCTTGCTTTCGCCGGGCTCAGTCGGGGCTGCGGCCGGTGCGGCGGCGCCGTACGAGCCGGACGCCTGCTGCCCCGACGGATATCCGGGACTACCGGGCGGGTAGGTCATAAGTCCTCCTGTTGCTTCCGGTGCCGTCACGGCCCCTCTGCTGCGGTGCGACGCGGTGCCGCGTGCGACGCATTCGATCAACCACGCTAGCGCACCTGTGAGAACTAATGCCCGCCCGCCGCAGGGGCCGCCTGCGGCCAAAAGTAGAACACGTTCTAAATTGGGGCATGGACTTCGGCCTCGTTCTGTTCACCAGCGATCGCGGCATTTCCCCGGCGGCCGCCGCGAAACTCGCCGACACACACGGTTTTCACACGTTCTACGTGCCTGAACACACACACATTCCGATAAAACGTGAGGCGGCACATCCCACCACCGGAGACGAGACCCTGCCCGACGACCGCTACATGCGGACGCTCGATCCCTGGGTGAGCCTGGGTGCGGCATGCGCGGTGACCTCCCGGGTCCGGCTGTCGACGGCCGTGGCCCTCCCGGTCGAGCACGACCCGATCACGCTGGCGAAAAGTATCGCCACGCTGGACCACCTGTCGGGCGGCCGCGTCAGTCTCGGTGTCGGGTTCGGCTGGAACACCGACGAACTGGCCGATCACAACGTGCCGCCCGGACGTCGTCGCACCATGCTCCGGGAGTACCTCGAGGCAATGCGGGCGCTGTGGACCCAGGAAGAAGCCGAGTACGACGGCGAGTTCGTGAAGTTCGGTCCCAGCTGGGCCTGGCCCAAGCCGGTGCAGGCGCACGTTCCCGTGTTGGTGGGCGCCGCAGGCAACGAGAAGAACTTCAAGTGGATCGCACGCAGCGCCGACGGCTGGATCACCACGCCACGCGATTTCGACATCGACGAGCCGGTGAAGCTGTTGCAGGACACCTGGGCCGCGGCGGGCCGTGACGGCGCTCCGCAGATCGTGGCGCTGGACTTCAAGCCCGATCCGGAGAAGTTGGCGCGCTGGGCAGAGCTGGGCGTGACCGAAGTGCTGTTCGGCATGCCGGACAGCGACGAGGACAAGGTGGCCGCGTACGTGGAGCGGCTGGCCGGCAAGCTGGCGTCGTTCGCTTAGCCGGGGTTGGGCACGGCCGCGCATGCATTTGCACTTACCGTTGCGCCGAAACTGACACAAGGGCGACGGTCCCAGGCGTGTCGTGTACCGGATTGCAGTGTCGAGGTTGCCGCTCGAGGTCAGGCCATCGTGCAGCGGTTGCCGTAGTCGAACGGGCGCACCCGCACCGGTTGGCCGAGCGGGTCCCCGTCGATCAGTAGGGACACCAGTTCGTCGTCCTCGGTGGTGGCCAGAAAACGGCTGTCGTCGGCGGCGAGCCGACCGATGATGACGCCGGTGGGACGGCCGTTATCGCGGCGCACCGTGTAGGTCTCAATGGTGGCCGGGCCGTCGGGGTTCTCGGTGACCGGCACCGTGGGGCCGCTGTTGACCTGCGCCTGCAACTCGGCGCTGCGATCCGGCTTCCACTGCGCCGGCGCTGTGGAGTAGATCCCGACCGAATACTTGCTCTGGATGCCGCCGTTAGCCCCGACAAAGCCGAATTGACCTGGGGCGACGCGCATTCGATCGATGGTTTCGGCGATGCCGTGCATCGAGTAGTTGTTGCCGGCGCCACCGAAGAACGGCAAGCCACCCGTCAGTGTCAACCCGCGTGGATCGTCGGGTGCGATACCCAGGCCGTCGCAGATGTTGAACACCGGCACTGGGAAGCAGCTGTACAGATCGAAGGTGGCGACATCGTCGACGCCGATGCCCGCGACCTCGAGAGCCTCGCGGGCGGCCAGCACCGCCGACGGCGCGTGCCCGAGATCCGGACGTTGCATGAACGCCTGCGCTTCCAGGTCGGCGTGGCCGCGCAGATACACCCATTTGTCCTCGGGGACACCCAGGCGACGCGCGGCCGCCACCGACATCAGCACCGCCGCCGCGCCCTGGTTCACCTGATCGCGGGCTACCAACAACCGTGGATAGGGCTCGGCGATCATCCGGTTGCTCTCGGTGACGGTAATCAGTTCCTCGACCGTCCGCTCCACCGGCGCGGCAGAGAAGGGGTTGCCCGCGGCAACCTTGCTGAACGGGGCGAACAGCTCGGCCATCCGACGCAGATACGCGGCCGGACCCAGACCGGTTGTGGCGCGCCGGGCATTCTCCATCAGGGCGTACTGCGTCGGCGCATCCACCAGTCCGTGGATCACCGTGTAGCGCGAGATGTACTTCTCGATGCCCGGTCCGCGGTCTTCCAGGTCGCCGGCGACGGTTTCGCTGAAGTCCGGCTTGTCCTCGCGACCCGCGAAATACCGCAGAGTGGACGTTGCGTCGGAGCCGAAGACCAGCGCGACCTCGGATCGCCCGGCGGCGATCTCCCCGGCCAGTTCGGTGATCAGGTGCTGGGGGCCCTGACCGCCGACGATCTCCAGGATCGCGCGACGCGGTTCGGCGCCGATGCGCTTGGCCACCGAGCGCGGGTAGTTGTTGGACCGGCCCAGCGGTGCGTTGGCCACCGGTCCGGAGATCTCGAACTGCCGCAGGGCTGCGATGGTGTCGATGTCGGCGGCGACCGCGGTAGCGCCGCAATCATCAAGGGCGGCCTGGGCCGCGGCAGCAGCCAGCTCGACGGGCGACATGGCCCGGTAACCGGGGTCGTCGATACGCTCGGCGGCCTGCCCGACACCCACGATCACGGGCGTCCGCGGATCAAGATTCATAGCCTTACTATCTACCGGACCTGCCGCCGGACGCCTGCAGCGGGTCCTGCGAAACCGCGCCCACCTGCAGCGTCGCCGAGATACGCTGGGCGTCTCTAGAACATGCGTCTAGCAGGGACGCCTCATTCCCCATCGGGGAGGTGACCACATGTCATTTGTCACCACGGTGCCTGACTTCGTCACGGCGGCCGCCGCCGATCTGGCCAACATCGGCTCGACGATCAGCGAGGCCAACGCGCTGGCTCTCGCCCCCACCTCGGCGGTGTTGGCCGCCGGCGCTGACGAAGTGTCGGCGGCCGTCGCCGCCTTATTCGGAGCCCACGCCCAGTCCTATCAGGCGCTGAGCACGGCCGCCGCGGCGTTTCACGACCAATTCGTGCAGCTCATGAGCGGGGGCGCGGCGCAGTACACCGCGGCCGAGGCGGCGGCCGCTTCGCCGCTGCAACTGGTGCAACAGCAGATACTCGGCGTGATCAATGCGCCTACCCAGTTGCTGCTGGGCCGCCCGCTGATCGGCAACGGGGCCAACGCCGCGCCGGCGAGCGGCGCCAACGGTGGGGACGGTGGGCTGCTGTGGGGCAACGGCGGTGCCGGTGGGAGCGGCTCGACGCTGCGCAACGGCGGAAACGGCGGCGCCGCAGGACTTTTCGGCAACGGCGGGGCCGGTGGTAACGGCGGCGACGGCGGTAACGGCGGAAACGGCGGCGCGGGCGGTCTGCTTTTCGGCGCCGGCGGCGCGGGCGGCGTCGGCGGCGGTTCCCCGGCCGGCGGCATTCCCGGCGGCACGGGCGGGGCCGGCGGCGCTGCCGGGTTGTTCGGCATCGGCGGCGCGGGTGGCATCGGCGGGACCGGCCAAGTTGCCATCGGCGGCATCGGCGGCACCGGTGGTGCG
>NZ_LKTM01000036.1 GCF_001417955.2 Mycobacterium gordonae
CCGCCGGTCGAAGCGCGCCAAGCGCCGCCGGCTCCGCACCATCGCCCTCGGCCTGGTCACACTGCTGCTGCTGGCGACCGCGGGCGTGCTGGGCGGCATGCTGTGGTTCGACTCCGCCGTGCACCGCCAGTCGGTGCTCGCCGACTACGCAGACCGTCCCGCTCCCGGTCGCGGGACCAACTGGTTGCTCGTCGGATCGGACAGCCGCCAGGACCTGACCCCCGAGCAGCAGGACCAGCTGGCCACCGGGGGCGACGTCGGCACCGGCCGTACCGACACGATGATGCTGGTGCACGTGCCGGGGATCGGGTCCAACGCACGGACCACGCTGGTGTCGATACCCCGCGACTCCTACGTGCCGATCCCGGGGCATGGCCGCGACAAGATCAACGCCGCCTTCTCGATGGGCGGTGCGCCATTGCTGGCGCAGACCGTCGAGCAGGCCACCGGCCTGCGCCTGGACCACTACGCCGAGGTCGGGTTCGGCGGCTTCGCCGGTCTCGTCGACGCGCTGGGCGGGGTGACGGTCTGCCCTACCGAGCCGATGCGCGATCCCCTGGCGGGCCTGGACCTGCACGCCGGGTGCCAGCAGCTGGACGGGCGCAGCGCATTGGGTTACGTCAGGACTCGGGCCACCCCGCGGGCGGATCTGGACCGCATGATCAATCAACGGCAGTTCATGTCGGCGCTGCTGCACCGGGCCGGCAGCCCGGCGGTGTGGCTCAACCCGTGGCGTTGGTACTCGGTCCCACGCGCGGCGGCCGGTGCGCTGACCGTCGACCGCGGAGACCACGCCTGGGACCTGGCCCGGCTCGGCTGGGCGTTGCACGGCGCCACCACCCCGATGACGGTGCCGATCGGGGAGTTCACCGACACCGGCGTGGGCTCGGTGGTGGTGTGGAATCACGACGCCGCAAGCGCCCTGTTCGAGGCGCTGGCCGCAGACGCGCCGGTGCCGCCCGGCGCGCTGCAGGACCAGCCGTAACGAGCCGGGACCGCGCCTGTCAACCGCTGCTCTCGCTCGCCTTCCGCTTCTCCAGCCACGCCTTGGTGCGGCCCGGGTGATTGGTGGCGATCCACGCCACCCCCACCTCGCGGCAGAAGTCGATGTCGTCGTACTCATCGACGGTCCAGCAGTAGACCGACCTGCCCTGCGCGGCCGAACGGTCCACCAGTTGCGGGTAATCCCGCAGGGCGGCCAGCGACGGCCCCACCGCGGTGGCCCCCACGGCGGTGGCGGCGCTGCTGGTCAGGTAGCGGCCCGTTTTGCCCAGTAACACCGTGGGCAACATCGGCGCCGCCCGGCGAACGCGCCACACCGCCGCGGCCGAGAACGACATCACCACCGCGCGCGATCGGTCGGCAGACGGCGGTGCGGCGATGCCGAAGCGGTGCAACAGCGCCAGCAGCTTGCTTTCCACCAGTGAGCCGTACCTGACCGGATGCTTGGTCTCGACGAAGATCTTCACCGGCCGGTGCCAGTCCAGCACCATCGCCACGAGCGCGTCGAGTGTCAACAGGCCGGTGTCACCGTGCGCGCCGTCCGACCGCCAGCTGTCATGCCACACGCCGTATTCCAGTTCGCGCAGCTCGGCCAGCGTCGTGGTGCTGACCAGCCCCTCGCCGGTCGAGGTGCGGTCCAGCCGGCGGTCATGGACGCACACCAAGTGACCGTCGCGGGACAGGCGGACATCGCATTCCACGCCGTCGGCGCCCTCTTTCAGAGCCAGGTCATAGGCGGCCAGGGTGTGCTCGGGACGAGACGACGACGCACCCCGGTGGGCAACCACGAAAGGGTGCCCGGCGAGGACCTCATCCGCCCGCGTCATACGCCTATGCTGCCGGTTCCTGTCCCTCCGGCTCAACCGGAGCAGGTGCTGACGACGGCGCGGCTGACGACGGGGCGGGTTGATCGGCCGGCACGACAAGCCACCGGTGCGCGGGCCGCTCCACGGGCTTGCGCTCGAATCCCTCGAAGACGCGGGCGACCCCGGTGATGGTGACCGCGGCAACCAGGTATGCGAACACCACCATCACGGTGTTGTTGGCGATGCCCTGCGCGTCGCTGGACAAGCTGGTCGCGATGGCGAACAGAGACACCAGGTAGCTGACGACCCACGCGAGCCACCACAGGTAGATCGGCCTGCGCACCCGCTCGTAGTGATCTTCGACGAGGGCCAGTTCGATCACGTAGACGGGCGCCATCACGAGGTTGGCGAAGGGCAGCAGGCAGCCGGCCCATAACCGTCGGGCCGACCGATGTTCGGGCAGACCGTGGTAGCTGAATGCGGCGGCACGCCGGGCGATCAACCACTTCACAAGTACCACGAAGCACCACAGCAGGGCCGCCATCGCCGCCACACTGGCGGCGATTCCCAGCCAGTCCGCGGCGAGCGCGACCAGCGAATTCAGCAGCGAGTTGCGGTTGTAGATCAGCAGCCCGTAGCGGACCGCGTACACCAGTGCGGCGCCCGCGAGCACCAACTGGGTCGCGAACATCAGCACGCGCACGATCTCGGGGCTCGGCCCGGCCTTCACGGCGGCCTCCGGCGGCGTGGCCGCAGCCGGACTTACGTGGTCCACCAGGCCCCAGCGGGGAATCGCGGCGTACCGCGGGGTCGGCCCCAGCGGGCGTCGTGTCCGCCGGATCGGCGGCGCGGCCCCGGGACGCACCGCTATCCACCGGAAACCCGGCGGTAGGCGGGGTGGGGTGCGCTGTGCGGGCACCGGCTGCGGACCGGCCTGAGCGCTCCACCGGGGATCGCCCGGGGGCGTCTCGGCCAGCGGCGCCATCAGCGCGCCTCGGCAGCGGGGGCACCAGGTGCGCTGGCGTTCGCGCACATTCCACCGCGTGCCGCACTGGGAGCACACCTGAATCACCGGACCAGCCTAATAGGTGACGGTCGACATCCCACGGAGCGGCGGCCGCATAGCACAGGCACTGGGGTGGTCAACAGGCGCCACGCGACAACTAGGCGTGACGTAGGACACAGCTAAATGGAGCTATCCACAATTTCCACAGGTTTATCCACAATTGGGATGGGTGGTGGAGACAGCCTCTATCGGCCAGATTTCGCTGCAACTGTGGATAACACCGCGGTAACGGGACGTGTCAATCGACAGCCTGACGGTGCCTCGAGCGAATGGATCGCCGAACTGACTCGCAGGAATACCCGGTCACTCGAGCCGCAAAACGTTCGATTTACGCACCATGATGTTGGCGCCGCCGCAGCCCGCCCACCACCGCAAAGGCGCGCCGCCGTCCGGTTTTCCAAGCTGAGTTTCTAGGGTTATGATCGCGGACGCGGAGCTTCATTGTGACTCACCTCACTCGACTCTTTGGCGGCGAGGTGGACGTGCAGTTTGGAAGGCATTTGATGGCCACTCATTCGTTCGGTCCGGGTTCGACGCCGTCGAACTCGTACTCGGGGTCCCCCGCCTGGAACCAGGCCTATGTCGTCGCCGCGCTGCGTGCCGGTCTGATCGCTCTGGCGCTGCTGGCGGTGCTCGCCCTGATCGCGTTGTCCTGATCCCAGCTTGATTCGCGCCGGCACGGGGTACTCGGGGCGGGTGTTGCGGGGGGTCGTCCTTGCGGCACGCGCGGTCATGGAGCAGGGTTGAACATGCCAGGTTGCCGCGTGGCGGGACCCCGCGAATGACACGTCAGACGATCCGCTCATCGAAGGAAGGAAAGCCGTGGCTGAATACACCCTGCCCGACTTGGACTGGGACTACGCAGCACTAGAGCCGCACATCTCTGGTCAGATCAACGAGATCCACCACAGCAAGCACCACGCCACCTACGTCAAAGGCGTCAACGACGCCGTCGCGAAGCTCGAAGAGGCACGCGCCAAGGGCGACCACTCGGCCATCTTCTTGAACGAGAAGAACCTGGCTTTCCACCTGGGCGGACACGTCAACCACTCCATCTGGTGGAAGAACCTCTCGCCGGACGGCGGCGACAAGCCGACTGGCGACCTGGCCGCCGCGATCGACGACCAGTTCGGCTCGTTCGACAAGTTCCAGGCTCAGTTCAGTGCGGCTGCCAACGGCCTGCAGGGTTCCGGCTGGGCCGTATTGGGCTACGACACCCTGGGCGGCAGGCTGTTGACGTTCCAGCTCTACGACCAGCAGGCCAATGTCCCGCTCGGCGTCATTCCGCTGTTGCAGGTCGACATGTGGGAGCACGCTTTCTACCTGCAGTACAAGAACGTCAAGGCGGACTACGTCAAGGCGTTCTGGAACGTGGTCAACTGGGCGGACGTGCAGTCCCGCTACGAAGCCGCCACTTCGAAGACCTCGGGGTTGATCTTCCCCTGACCGTCCGTCTCGAGGACTGGGGCGTCGCGCGACATCGCGCGGCGCCCTTGTCTTTTGGCGTCATACGTCCGGGCGGCAGGTTGCTGATCCGTAACATGGCCATCCGTCGGCCGTGTCGAGTTGCACGGGGCCAAAACCCCGCGCATGCTTGATCATTCGAGCTAACATTTGTTCGAGCTACCAGCGTGGTTACTTCGGATGAAGGCGTCACGGAGGGCAAAGATGGATGCTGGGTCTGGCCGGCCTATAGGGGTGTCTCCCTTTCATGCTCGCGGTGCCCTGAAAGGGTTTGTGATCTCCGGGCGTTGGCCCGATTCCACCAAGGAATGGGCGCAGCTGCTGATGGTCGCCGTCCGGGTGGCGTCACTGCCCGGATTGCTTTCCACCACAACGGTGTTCGGCGCCCGCGAAGAACTGCCGGACGAGCCCGAGCCCGGGACCGTCGGTCTCGTCCTCGCCGAGGGCACAGTGTTCGGCGAAACGGCCATTCAGCCAGGGTATTTCGCCGACCACCAGCCTCCCGCACTGCTGATGCTGCACCCGCCCTCGGAGACGACACCGTCCCTGCCGGAGTGCACCGGCGCCGCCTCGGGCTGCGTGCTGCTGCCCGGCTTGCCGTACCTGGGACTGGAACACCGGGCCGCATGGGTGGAAGCCGAGGCCGACGGCACCATCACCTCGATGGTGAGCCGCGTCGGCGTGGACCCGATCAGCCATCCGGATACCGCGATTCTGGCGATGCTGCTCGCCGCCTAGGGCCGGTGCGCGTCGGGTATCCGGGGGTCGCCACCCTGCTGCGGGACCACTTCTGAGCGCCGCCTCTGCGTGTTCACGGTGACGGCGCCGGTGGCCGCGGCGCAAACTCTCAAACCAGCCGCGCGGCCGGCTCGCCCGGACGTCGGACGCGCCGCCTCGACACCGCAGACCACCCGAGCCGTGCCTGGCGTGCGACTCGGGCGGCGGGCGGTTCGGCAGCCCCCGCCCAACCGCTCATCCTGGCCACGTGCCGCGACGACGGTGCGTCGGCGTAGGGTGCACAGGCACCGAGCAGCAAAGTGACCAGCGGTCGCTTTTCCGCCGGCCGCTCGTTGCCCAGAGCCCTCCGTCCGCGGCTCGCGAAAGGCGCCGGCGATGGCCGTCAGCGGCGCCGACGGCCACTCAGGGCACCGCCCGGAACCGTGTATTCTGCGGATAACCTGTGAAATCCGGTCAATTCGTGGACACTCGGTCAATTCGTTCTAATGCTCATCGGGGGTGCCGAGCCCGGTCGCCCCACATGTAGGAACCGGCTACGATCAGGTTTGCACTTGGTGGCGGACAAGATCAGTCGCTACCATGATCAGCAAATACCTATTGATACCGTTTGCTCTTATAGCCCCGGTGGAGGTCATATCGATGAGCACGACGTTCGCTGCCCGCCTGAACCGCCTGTTTGACACGGTTTATCCACCGGGTAGGGGCCCGCACACCTCGGCGGAGGTGATCGCCGCGCTCAAGGCGGAGGGCGTCACGATGTCGGCTCCCTATTTGTCGCAGCTACGTTCCGGCAACCGCACGAACCCGTCGTCAGCAACCATGGCCGCCCTCGCCAACTTCTTCCGGATCAAGTCCTCGTACTTCACCGACGACGAGTATTACGAGAAGCTCGACAAGGAGTTGCAGTTCTACGCGACCGTGCGCGACGACGGCGTGCGCCGTATCGCCGCGAAGGCACACGGACTGTCCCCGGAAGCCCAGCAGAAGGTGCTGGACCGGATCGACGATTTGCGCCGCGCCGAAGGCCTCGACGCCTGAGACCGGTTGGCCGGTGGGTCCAGACCTGACCTGGCGACCTGGACTCGGCCTGCTCGGATTAGGGTTGGCCCAGCGCTCGCACACGCATCGCGTCACATCACGAGATACCGGGAGGGCGGCCGGGAATGGGCCTGTTCCGCAAGCGAAAGAGCCGTGCGACCCGTCGCGCCGAAGCCCGCGCGATCAAGGCCCGCGCGAAGCTGGAGGCCCGCCTGTCGGCGAAGAACGAGCGGCGGCGCATCAAGTCTGCTCAGAAGGCGGCCGACAAGGCGCTCGCCGCCCAGCTCAAGGCGCAGAAGGACAGCGATCGGGTGGCGCTGAAGGTTGCCGAGACCGAGCTCAAAGCGGCACGCGAAGGCCGGCTCCTTTCGCCGACCCGAATCCGCCGGACCCTGACGGTGTCCCGCCTGCTGGCACCGGTGCTGGCGCCACTGATCTACCGGGCTGCCATCGCCGCCCGCGGGATGATCGACCAGCGCCGGGCCGATCAACTCGGCATCCCGCTGGCTCAGATCGGCCAGTTCTCCGGGCACGGCGCGCGGTTGTCGGCCCGGGTCGCCGGGGCCGAGCAGTCGCTGCGGGCGGTGCAAGAGAAGAAGCCTAAGGATCCGGAAACCAAGCAGTTCGTCGCGGCCATCAGTGAGCGTCTCGCCGACCTGTCCGCCGCGATCACCGCCGCGGAGAACATGCCGACCCAACGGCGGCGGGCCGCGCACGCCGCCATCTCGACGCAGCTCGACGGGATCGAAGGCGACCTGCTGGCCCGCCTCGGCCTGTGACGATGGTGAATCGGATGCTGCCGGTGGCGTCGCTGTGGGCGGGCATGGCGATCATCGCCGTCCTGACCGCAGGCACGGCCTCAGCGGACGCCGGTGCGGGCCGTGATCCGGACGGCGAGCTACCCGCCTGGCCCTTCGCGGTGGGAGCCATCGCCGCGGTCGCGGTCGTCGCGTTCTGGTCCGTACGGCGCAGGCCGTAGCCCCCGCGTGTCCTGGCATGATGGGACCCGAGCCTCGAGCGACCTACTAGCAACGAACCAAGCTGCAAAGGAGCGGCCGCATGGCAGACCCGCAGGATCGACCCGAAAGCGAGCCTCAATCCGGCCCGCCGGCCAAGAAGGCCCCCGCCAAGAAGGCCACGGCCGCTAAAGCGCCGGCCAAGAAGGCACCGGCCAAGAAGGCCGCCACCGGAGGTGGGCCGGCCAAAGTGCCGGCCAAGAAAGCGCCCGCGAAGAAGGCACCGGCCAAGAAGGTCCCCGCCAAGGAGGCACAGCCGGCCCCGAAGTTGGTGGAGCAGCCCGCCGAGGCGCCCGCCGACCTGCAGCAGCGCGCAGAAACGAACGGACAACTCGCCGCCGCCAAAGATGCTGCCGCACAAGCGAAGTCGACCGTGGAAAAGGCGGAGAATGCACTGCCGCTGGAGCCCTCCGAGTCGTCGCCGCTGCAATCCCCCGGCCCGTGGTTGGTCGCGATCACACTGAGCCTGCTGGCCATGCTGTTGGTCCGGCAACTGCGCCGCCGCTGATCGATGACGGTGGCCTTCCGCCCGACGGCTGACCTCGTCGATGACATCGGACCCGACGTCCGCAGCTGCGATGTGCAATTCCGGCAGTTCGGCGCCCGCACGGAATTCGCCGGACCGATCAGCACCGTCCGCTGCTTTCAGGACAACGCTCTGCTGAAGTCGATACTGTCGGAGCCCGGTGACGGCGGGGTCCTGGTGATCGACGGCGGCGGCTCACTTCACACCGCACTGGTCGGCGATCTGATCGCCGAACTGGCCCGCTCCAACGGCTGGGCCGGCCTGATCGTCAACGGCGCGGTACGCGACGCCGCCGCCCTGCGCGGCATCGACATCGGCATCAAGGCCCTGGGCACCAACCCCCGCAAGAGCACCAAGACCGGCGCCGGGGATCGTGACGTCGAAATCGCTTTGGGCGGTGTGATATTCGTGCCGGGCGAAGTAGCCTACAGCGACGACGACGGCGTTGTCGTCGTCGCTGCAGGAGATTGAACCGCGCTCAGACCGTCACCGGTGCGGGCTTTTTGGCAAACCGCAGACCTTCGTCGGCGATCTTGCCCCGCCGGATCAGGTGGATGTCACGCAGATAGTTCTGGTTCAGCCGCCATGGCGTACGCGAGCCCTGCTTCGGCAACTCATCCAGCGAGCGCAGCACGTAACCCGGAGTGAACTCCATGAAAGGACGGTCCTCGACGTCGGGGGCCGGCTCGTCGACCACCACGGTGTCATAACCCTTGTCGTCCATGTAATTGATCAGGCGGCAAGCGAATTCAGAAACCAGGTCCGCCTTGAGCGTCCACGACGCGTTGGTGTAGCCGACGGTGTAGACCATGTTCGGGATGCCGGAGAGCATCATGCCCTTGTAGGCCATCGTCTTGGTCAGATCCAGTGGCTCGCCGTCGATGCTGGTGGTCGCGCCGCCAAACAGTTGCAGGTTCAAACCCGTTGCGGTGACGATGATGTCGGCCTGCAACTCGGTGCCGGAGTTGAGCCGCAGTCCGGTAGCAGTGAACCGCTCGATGGTGTCGGTCACCACGTCGGCCTTGCCATGCCGGATGGCGCGGAACAGGTCGCCGTTGGGCACCAGACACAACCGCTGGTCCCACGGGCTGTAGTGCGGCCCGAAATGCTTTCGCACGTCGTAACCTTCGGGCAATTGGCGCTGGGCGAGGCCCATCAAGGTCTTTCGCATCCGCCGGGGCCACTTCTTGCAGGCACCGTAGACGGCCGCCTGCCGCACCACGTTCTTCCACCGGATCGCGGTGTAGGCCGCTTTCTCCGGCAGGTAGCGGTTGAGCTTGTCGGCGATGCCGTCCGCCTCCGGCTGCGACACGATGTAGGTCGGCGAGCGCTGCAGCATTGTGACGTGCTTGGCACCCGAATTGGCAAGTGCCGGAACCAGAGTCACGGCCGTCGCGCCACTGCCGATCACCACGATGTTCTTGTCCTGGTAGTCGAGGTCCTCGGGCCAGTGCTGGGGGTGGATGATCGGACCGGTGAAGTCCTCGGCGCCGGTGAAGGTGGGCGCGTAACCCTTTTCGTAGTTGTAGTAGCCGCTGCACAGGAACAGGAACGAGCAGGTGAGTTCGCTTCGCGTGCCATTGCTGTCGATCTGCAGGGTCCACCGGTTGTCGGCGGTGGACCAGTCAGCGGCGATCACCCGCTGCTGGAAGCGGATGTGCTTGTCGATGCCGTACATGGCAGCGGTGCTCTTGACGTAGTCCAGGATCGGCTTGCCGTCGGCGATGGCCTGGCGTTCGGTCCAGGGCCGGAAGCGGAAACCCAGCGTGTACATGTCCGAGTCGGAACGGATGCCCGGGTAGCGGAACAGGTCCCAGGTGCCGCCCATGTCCGCCCGCTTCTCCAGGATGGCGAAGCTCTTCGTCGGGCACCGGTCCTGCAGATGCCAGGCCGCGCTGACCCCCGAGATGCCTGCGCCCACGATGACGACGTCAAGGTGCTCAGTCATGTCGGCCACGCTATCAACGCGGTGTCGAGTCGGTCAACGAGATGTCGACCGATTGCATGGAAACCGCAAGAGAGCTGCGAATATGCTCTTCCAAGCGGAGGGGCAGGGTTATATTCCGCAGCGTCATGCCAGGGGGGTCCGTCACGTGTCATTCGTTGTTGCACTGCCAGAGGTGTTGCGGTCGTCCGCCGAGCGCCTGGCGATTCTGGGGTCGACCCTGGCGGAGGCCAATCTCGCCGCGGCCGGCGGCACGACGCAGCTCATGGCAGCCGCCGAAGATGACGTCTCGGCGGCGATCGCGGAGCTGTTCTCCGCGCACGGCCAGAGCTATCAAGAACTCAGCAATCAGGTATCGGCGTTGCACAGCCGCTTCGTGCAGACCCTCACCAGTGGCGCGGCGGCCTACTCGGCGGCGGAGGCGGTGAACGTGGCGGCAGCCGGCAATCCCCTACAGCAGCTGCTGACCGCGGTTAACACCCAGGTACAGACCTTTACCGGGCGACCGTTGACGGGAAACGGCGGCAACGGCGCTCCCGGCAGCGGCGCGAACGGCGCACCGGGCGGTTGGCTGTGGGGAAACGGTGGTGCGGGCGGCTCCGGCGCCTCCGGTGTCAGCGGTCAGGCAGGTGGCGCCGGAGGAGCGGCCGGACTGTTCGGCAACGGCGGAGCCGGCGGAGCCGGCGGTGAGTCCACCGGCACCGGGGGCGGTGGGGCAGGCGGTGCCGGTGGAGCCGGCGGGTGGCTGTTTGGCACCGGCGGCGCCGGCGGAATCGGTGGAACTGCGGGAGGTGCGTCGGCGTCGGCCGCAGGAGCCGGTGGTAACGGCGGCGCGGGCGGGTTGTTCGGCAGCGGGGGCAGCGGCGGCATCGGCGGATCCGCGCGCAACGCTGCGGTCAATGGCGGTGCTGGCGGCGCCGGCGGGGCATCCGGGTTGTTGGGCGGTCACGGCGGAACCGGCGGCAACGGAGGGTACGGCGCCAGTGGCGGCACCGGCGGGACCGGCGGGGCGGCCGGCATGTTCGGGATGGCCGGGGACGGTGGCGGTGGCGGCCTCGGGGCGAGCGGCACCGGTGGCACGGGCGGCCTGGGCGGCGCCGGCGGACTCTTCCACGCGGGCGGCAGCGGTGGTGACGGCGGCGCGGGCACCCTCGGCGGGGCCGGCGGCGCCGGCGGGACTGGCGGCCTACTCAGCGCCGGCGGCGTCGGCGGGGCAGGCGGCAGCGGCACCGCGACAGGTGGCACGGGGGGCGCCGGCGGCAACGGCGGCCTGATGACCTGGGGCGGCAGCGGTGGCACCGGCGGCTTCGGTAACGACGCCGGGGGCGCCGGCGGCGACGGCGGGGCCGCTGGGCTCTTCGGCATCACCGGGGGTGCCGGCGGCAACGGCGGCGCGGCCGGGGCGAACGGCAGCGGTGGCGCCGGCGGGAACGGCGGCAGTGGCACGTGGTTCGGCTCCGGCGGCTCCGGAGGCACGGGCGGGTCCTCGCAGGCCGCGAACCCCCTCAACCCGCGATCGGGCGCCGGCGGCCACGGCGGCAACGGCGGCATCGTCTCCGGCGCGGGCGGAGCCGGCGGCGCGGGCGGTGCCAATCCCGTCGGCCCCGGCGGTGCCGGCGGCAACGGCGGTAGCGGGGGCCTATTCGGCGGTGTGGGCGGCGCCGGCGGCATCGGCGGCTTCGGCCAAGTCGGCGGCAGCGGCGGTCACGGCGGTGCCTCCGGGTCCTTCGGCGATGCCGGCAGCGGCGGCGCCGGGGGCCAGGGCATCACGGTCGGCGGCGACGGTGGCGACGGTGGCGCAGCCGGGCTGATCGGTGCCGGCGGCCTCGCCGGTAATCCCGGCACCGGCGCCACCGACGGCCTGATCGGCAAAGCAGGTTCCGGCGGCCCGCTGCAGGGCGTGTTCGACACCATCAACGGGCCGGTCCAGCAGCTGACCGGTCGCCCGCTGATCGGCAACGGCATCAGCGGCGCCGCGGGGTCCGGCAGCGATGGCACCCCGGGCGGGTGGCTGTCCGGCAACGGCGGTGCCGGCGGGACCGGCGGGACCGCCCTCGACATCGCGACCGGTGTCGGCGGCGCCGGCGGAGGCGGCGGTGCGGCCGGGAGCCTCGGCTTCCACGGCGGCAGAGGCGGCAACGGCGGCCTCGGCTTCGTGGGCGGGAATGGTGGAGTGGGCGGCACGGCCGGTGCGGTCGGTGCCGCCGGTGACGGCGGAACCGGTTCCTACGGTTGGAGCCAAGGGGGCCGTGGCGGTACCGGCGGCGCTGGCGGTTTGTTCACTCCGGCTGGCGCCGGCGGCGACGGCGGATTCGGCGTCGACGTCGGTGGTAACGGCGGCACCGGAGGCGCCGGCACACTGTTTGACGAGGGCGGATCCGGTGGCAGCGGCGGCGGTGGTGCTCAAGGCGGCGCGGGCGGGGCGGGCGG
>NZ_LKTM01000037.1 GCF_001417955.2 Mycobacterium gordonae
CGGCGGGCGCGACAGTCGCCGGCGGTACCGGAGGTGCCGGTGGCCGAGGCGGCGACGCCGGATTCTTCTACGGCGACGGCGGGGCCGGTGGCAACAGTGGCGACGGCGGCGGCCAAGCTGTGCCTTCGCCGGTATTCCTCAACGGTGTGAACGGCGGTGCCGCCGGCTTGGCCGGCGCCGGCGGCAACGCTGGAATGCTCGGCAACGGAGGGCACGGTGGTAACGCCGGAAACGGTGGAGCCGGGTCGCTTTCCGCCCATATCGGTGGCAGCGGTGGAAACGGCGGCATGGGTGGTGCTGGCGGAATCGGCGGCTGGCTGAGCGGAGCGGGTGGTGCCGGCGGCGCCGGTGGCGTCGGTGGCGGTGGCGGTATCGCTCCCGTCGGCGGAGGTGGCTTCGGAGGAAACGGCGGGTCCGGTGGCGCTGGCGGCGTCGGTCAGAGCGGCCCAGGTGGTGGCGGCGGCGTCGGCGGCGACGGCGGTGTCGGTGGTCAGGGGGCCGCCTTTGGCAAGGGCGGGCCGGGCGGCGAAGGGGGCGCCGGAGGTTCAGCACAGCTGTTCGGCAATGGTGGCGCAGGCGCCAGCAGCGGCAACAATGCGCAAAACCTGGCCATCACCACCAACAACGGCGGCGCCGGCGGCAACGGCGGCCTCTTCTTCGGCAACGGTGGAGTAGGCGGCAACGGTGGCGGGGGTGGCAACGCGAGCAACGGCGGCGCCGGTGGCAACGCCATTCTGATCGGCAACGGCGGTGACGGCGGCGTCGGAATCGGCACCGGCACGGGCGGCCCCGGCGGGACCGGCGGGAAACTGTTCGGCCAGCCCGGAACGGCCGGGCCTCCTTAGTCCGCGTCGGATCTGGCCAGTCTCGGGTCCACAATCAGCCAAGCCAATCTGGCAGCCGTGTTTCCGACGTCGGCGGTCGTCGCCGCCTGGCCTGGGGATCGGCCTCCCGACTCCCGTGTCAGGTACCAACGGCAGCGGCGGCGCGGGCGGCAACGCCACCCTCTACGGCAACGGCGGGGACGGCGGCGACGGCTTCATCCCCGGCTCCGGGGGCACCAAGGGCCAGATCTCGGGCACGCCCGGCACGCCGGGCGCCCCGCTATAACGCCACGTCCGGCACACTGAACACGTGCCCGAACTCCCCGAGATCGAAGCGCTGGCCGACCACCTGCGCCGGCACGCCGTCGGCCTGACGGTCGGCCGCGTCGACGTCGCCGCGCTGTCGGTGCTCAAGACCTTCGACCCGCCGATCAACGCCCTGCACGGCCAGACCGTCGTCGGCGCCGCCCGGTGGGGCAAGTATCTGGGCTTGCAGGCCGGCGATCTGTGGCTGATCACCCACCTGTCCCGCGCGGGCTGGTTGCGCTGGTCGGACAAGTTGGCCGCGGCGCCGCTGCGGCCCGGCAAGGGACCGATCGCCCTGCGCGTGCACCTGGGCACACCCGGCGAGGCGCCGGGCTTCGACCTCACCGAGGCCGGCACCCAGAAACGGCTGGCGGTATGGCTGGTCAACGACCCACAGCAAGTTCCGCAGATCGCCTCCCTGGGCCCGGACGCGCTGGAACTCGGCCCCGACGATCTCGCCCGCGTACTGGCCGGCAACACCGGCCGGATCAAGACCGTCATCACCGACCAGAAGGTGATCGCCGGCATCGGCAACGCCTACAGCGACGAGATCCTGCACGTCGCGCGTCTGTCGCCGTTCGCCACCGCCGCGAAACTGTCCGCCGAGCAGCTCTCTACCCTGCACGACGCGATGATCTCCGTCCTCACCGACGCGGTGAGCCGATCGGTAGGCCAGGGCGCGGCCACGCTCAAAGGCGAAAAGCGCTCCGGGCTGCGGGTGCACGCCCGCACCGGGTTGCCGTGCCCGGTGTGCGGGGACACCGTGCGCGAAGTGTCGTTCGCGGACAAGTCTTTTCAGTACTGCCCGACGTGTCAGACCGGCGGTAAGGTGCTGGCCGACCGGCGCATGTCGCGGCTGCTGAAGTGATAGATATGCTGCCTGGGTGACCCGCCAGAAAATCCTCATCACCGGAGCAAGTTCCGGCCTGGGCGCCGGGATGGCCCGCGCCTTCGCCGCCCAGGGCCGTGACCTGGCGCTCTGCGCCCGCCGCACCGACCGCCTGGAGGAGCTGAAAACAGAACTCTCGCAACAGTATCCGTCGATCAAGATCGCGGTGGCTCAGCTCGACGTCAACGACCATGACCAGGTGCCGAAAGTGTTCGGGGAGTTGAGCGACGAATTGGGCGGAATCGACCGCATCATCGTCAACGCCGGCATCGGCAAGGGGGCGCGGCTCGGCTCCGGCAAGTTATGGGCCAACAAGGCGACCCTGGAAACCAATCTCATCGCGGCGCTGGTGCAGATCGAAGCTGCGCTGGAAATGTTCAACCAGCGCGGATCCGGTCATCTGGTGCTCATCTCCTCAGTGCTGGGCAATAAGGGCGTGCCCGGTGTCAAGGCCGCCTACGCCGCGAGCAAAGCCGGCGTCAGCTCGCTCGGTGAATCGCTGCGCGCCGAATACGCCAAAGGCCCCATCAAGGTGTCGGTGATGGAGCCCGGTTACATCGAGTCGGAGATGACCGCCAAGTCGGGCACCACAATGTTGATGGTGGACAACGAAACTGGTGTGAGGAAGCTCGTCGCCGCCATCGAGCGCGAACCTGGCCGCGCGGCTGTGCCGTGGTGGCCGTGGGCGCCGCTGGTTCAGCTGATGCGGGTGCTGCCTCCGCCGCTGACCAAGCGCTTCGCCTGAACCCGCCGAGCAGACGCAGAATCCCCCGACACGCCGGTGAAACGGGGGACTTTGCGTCTGCTCGCCGTGGAACGTCAGCCGGCGCGGCCCCGTTCGGCGCGGTAGTGGCGCACCAGCGCATCGGTCGAGCTGTCCGATTGCTTCTCTGGCGAAGCGTCACTGGTGATCACCGGCAGCAGCGCCTTGGCCTGCGTCTTGCCGAGTTCCACACCCCACTGGTCGAACGAGTCGATGCCCCACACCACGCCCTCGGTGAACACCTGATGCTCGTAGAGCGCGATCAGTTGGCCCAGCGCCGACGGCGTGAGCCTCGTGGCCAAAATTGAAGTGGACGGCCGGTTTCCGGGCATCACCTTGTGTGGCACCACGTCGTCCGGGGTGCCTTCGCCGGCGATCTCCTCGGCGGTCTTGCCGAAGGCCAGCACCTGGGTCTGGGCGAAGAAGTTGCTCATCAACAGGTCGTGCATGCTGCCGGTGCCCTCGGCGGTCGGCAGGTCGTCAAGGGGTTGGCTGAAGCCGATGAAGTCCGCCGGTATCAGCCGCGTGCCTTGGTGCAGGAGCTGGTAGAACGCGTGCTGGCCGTTCGTTCCCGGCTCGCCCCAATAGATTTCACCAGTATCGGTGGTAACCGGCGTACCGTCGGCCCGGGTCGACTTGCCGTTGGATTCCATGGTCAGCTGTTGCAGATATGCGGCGAAGCGGGCCAGGTCGTTGGAGTACGGCAACACCGCGCGCGATTGCGCGTCGAAGAAGTTGTTGTACCACAGGCCGATAAGACCAAGCAGCGCAGGCGCATTCGACTCTAGCGGTGCGGTCCGGAAATGCTCGTCGACGATGTGGAAGCCGGAAAGAAAGTCGGCGAACGCCTCTCGGCCGATCACGGCCATCACCGAGAGCCCGATCGCCGAGTCCACCGAGTAGCGCCCGCCAACCCAGTCCCAGAACCCGAACATGTTGTCGGTGTTGATCCCGAATTCGTCGACCAGTCGCTTGTTGGTGGAGACGGCGACGAAGTGCTTGGCCACCGCGGAGTCGCCCAGTGCGTCGGTCAGCCAGCGACGGGCGGCGGTCGCATTGGTCAGCGTTTCCAGCGTGGAGAACGTCTTCGACGCGATAACGAATAGTGTTGTGGCAGGCTCTAAATCGGCCAGCGTGGCGACCAGGTCGGCCGGGTCCACATTGGAGACGAAGCGCGCGGAGATGCCGGCGTCGGCGTAGTGGCGTAACGCCTGGTAGACCATCACCGGACCCAGGTCCGACCCGCCGATCCCAATGTTGACGACGGTTTTGATGCGCTCGCCGGTCGCGCCTTTCCAGTCGCCGCTGCGCAACCGGTCGGTGAAGTCGCCCATTGCGTCGAGTACTTCGTGCACGTCTTTGACGACGTCCTGACCGTCGACCGTCAGCTCGGCGTTGCGGGGCAGTCGCAGCGCGGTGTGCAGCACCGCGCGGTCCTCGGAAGTATTGATGTGCGCCCCGGCGAACATGGCGTCACGGCGCTCTTCCAGGTTGGCCGCGCGAGCCAGGTCGATCAGCAGCCGCACCGTCTCGCGCGTGACGCGATGTTTGCTGTAGTCGATGTAGAGGTCACCGACGGTGAGGGTGAGGTCGCGGCCGCGGTTCGGGTCGTCGGCGAAGAGGTCGCGAAGGTGGGTGGCTCCGATCTGATCGTGATGCTTGCGCAGGGCGTCCCACGCCGCAGTGCCGGTGATGTCGGGAATGGATTCGGAGGTCATATTTCGACCCTAGTGCCGGGCGACGGGGGTTGGTCGTGGTGCGCTCCGGCAGGTACCGATCGCGGGGGCGCCGCGCGCACCTAGTGGCCGAGTCGTCCCCGGCCCAGACGCAACAGCAGCATCGCCAGGTCTTTACCCTCGGGACCCAGTTCGCTGTAGCGTTCGATGACCTTCATCTCGCGGCTGTGCACCAGCCGGGTGCCGCCGGAGGCCATCCGGACTTTGCCGATCGCCTGGGACACTTCGGCGCGTCGTTTGACCGCGGCCAGGATCTCGGCGTCCAGCCGGTCGATCTCCTGGCGCAACTCGTCGATGCTGAGCTGATCTGTGCCGATCGTCTCTGTGTTCATTTCTGCAATCTCCGCGTTCTCGTGAGGTGGTGGTTCTGGTCTCATCCGGTTTCGGCCTCACACAAGAAACGAGCCCCGAATCCGGAAGCGGACCACGGGGCTCTGCGAAAGCAGCTAGACCACGGGCACCGCTGGCCGGTACCCGTAGAAAAATCGGGGCTGCGTGTTGAGCACGCACCGAGTGTGCCACCAAGTGGTGGACGTGCGCAAAAACCTCGCCGGGAACTGCCGCACGGCCACCGGCGCACTGTCAGCCGGCGGCGGTAAGTTTGGACCGACATGAGTGTGCACGTAACCCAAGCCAAGTACCCCCGTCCCAGCGCGGTCGACGAACTCCTGGACGGGCTGAACCCACAACAGCGCCAGGCGGTGGTGCACGAAGGCTCGCCGCTGCTGATCGTCGCCGGCGCAGGTTCGGGTAAGACCGCGGTGCTGACCCGCCGTATCGCCTACCTGATCGCCGAACGCGGCGTCGGCGTCGGTCAGATCCTGGCCATCACCTTCACCAACAAGGCCGCCGCCGAGATGCGCGAACGGGTGGTCAGTCTGGTCGGCGACCGAGCCCGGTACATGTGGGTGTCCACCTTCCACTCGTCCTGCGTGCGGATCCTGCGCAATCAGGCGTCGCTGATCGAGGGGCTCAACTCCAATTTCTCCATCTACGACGCCGACGATTCGCGGCGGCTGTTGCAGATGATCGGCCGCGATATGGGCCTCGACATCAAGCGCTACTCTCCGCGACTGCTTTCCAACGCCATCTCGAACCTCAAGAACGAGCTGATCGACCCGCATCAGGCGGTGTCCAACCTCACCGACGAGTCCGACGACCTGGCCCGCACCGTCGCATCCGTCTTCGGCGAATACCAGCGCCGGCTGCGGGCGGCCAACGCGCTGGACTTCGACGACCTGATCGGCGAGACCGTCGCGGTGCTGCAGACCTTTCCCGACATCGCCCAGTACTACCGGCGCCGGTTCCGCCATGTGCTGGTCGACGAGTACCAGGACACCAACCACGCCCAGTACATGCTGGTGCGGGAGCTGGTCGGGCACGGCTCTGTCGACGCGGAAGACGAGGTGCCGCCGGCCGAGTTGTGTGTGGTCGGCGACGCCGACCAGTCCATCTACGCCTTCCGCGGTGCCACGATCCGCAACATCGAAGACTTCGAGCGCGACTATCCGGACGCCACAACGATTCTGCTGGAACAGAATTACCGCTCGACGCAGAACATCCTGTCGGCGGCCAACTCGGTGATCGCCCGCAATGCCGGGCGTCGCGAAAAGCGGTTGTGGACCGACGCCGGCGAAGGCGAACTGATCGTCGGGTACGTCGCCGACAACGAGCACGACGAGGCCAGGTTCGTGGCCGACGAGATCGACGCGCTGGCCGACCGTGGCGAGATCACCTACAACGACGTCGCCGTCTTCTACCGCACCAACAACTCATCGCGCTCGCTGGAAGAGGTCTTCATCCGCGCCGGCATCCCGTACAAAGTCGTTGGGGGCGTGCGCTTTTACGAGCGCAAGGAGATCCGCGACATCGTGGCCTATCTGCGGGTGCTGGACAACCCCGGCGACGCGGTCAGCATGCGGCGCATCCTCAACACCCCGCGCCGCGGTATCGGCGACCGTGCCGAAGCGTGTGTCGCGGTGTATGCCGAGAACACCGGCGCCAGCTTCGCCGACGCCCTTCAGGCGGCCGCCGAGGGCAAGGTGCCGATGCTCAACACCCGCGCCGAGAAGTGCATTGCCGGCTTCGTCGAACTGCTCGACGAATTGCGCGGGCATCTCGATGACGACCTGGGCGAGCTGGTCGAGGCGGTGCTGGAACGCACCGGCTACCGCCGCGAGCTGGAGTCGTCGACCGATCCGCAGGAATTGGCGCGGCTGGACAACCTCAACGAATTGGTCAGCGTCGCACACGAATTCAGCACCGATCTGGCGAACGCGGCCGCCCTGGCCGAAGACGCGCCGGAGGACGAGGATGTCCCGGACACCGGTGTGCTGGCGGCCTTTCTGGAGCGGGTGTCGCTGGTCGCCGATTCCGACGAGATACCCGAGCACGGCGCCGGAATGGTCACGCTGATGACCCTGCACACCGCCAAGGGGCTGGAGTTCCCGGTGGTGTTCGTGACGGGCTGGGAGGACGGCATGTTCCCGCACATGCGGGCGCTGGACGACCCGATGGAGCTGTCCGAGGAACGGCGCCTGGCTTACGTCGGCATCACCCGGGCCCGACAACGGTTGTACGTAAGCCGGGCCATCGTCCGGTCATCCTGGGGGCAGCCCATGCTGAACCCGGAATCGCGCTTCCTGCGCGAAATTCCGCAGCAGCTCATCGACTGGCGCCGGGTCGCGCCCAAGCCGTCGTTCAGTGCGCCGGTGAGCGGCGCCGGGCGGTTCGGCACCCCACGGTCGGCACCCACGCGTTCCGGGGCGAGCAAGCGGCCGCTGGTGGTGCTGGAGCCGGGTGATCGGGTGACGCACGACAAATACGGACTGGGGCGCGTCGAGGAAGTCTCCGGCGTCGGCGAATCCGCGATGTCGCTGATCGACTTCGGGAGTGCCGGGCGGGTCAAACTGATGCACAACCACGCGCCGATCAGCAAGCTCTGAGCCGGCGTCGCCGAGCGTGCTCTCAGGGCGGCGAAATCGCGAAAACGCCACCCTCAGTTCACTTTCGGCGCAAGAGGGGTCTATTCCGCCCAGCGCCTGGTGTCCGGCAGCAGCGCCAGCACCAAGCTGGCGATCGGCAGCAGCGGCAGCGCATGCACGATCCATCCCACCCGCGCCCCCGCGATGAACACCCCGAGGTAGGTCAACAGCGCAACAACTGCCCCGGCCACGATCAGGTAGCGGGCGAACGGGCGGCGCAACAGCAGCATGATGACGCCCGAGACCGTGGTGAGCGCGAAGACCAGTGCCAGGAATCCGACGGCGATGCAGAATAGGCGGTCGGTCTGCCACCAGCCGGCGATCAGATCGGTGGTCACCACCGAGGTGGCCCATCCGCTGACGATGCTGACGGCGCTGGCGGCTATCGCCGTCCGGGGACTCGGCTCGTGCCGGAGGACAGCGGGCAGCGGCGGAAGGCCGGTGCCACGCGGGATTTGGGTGGTCGGCTGAGCGACTATCGGGGGCAGCGGGCCGGTCGGGGCCCGCCGGATGATGCGGGTCCGGGACTCGGTGGGCTCAGGCGGGCTCTCGCTGGTAGGGGGATCGTTCGGCCCAGTCACCGGTCAGCCGGCGTAGTTGCCGACGGACAATCCCCGCTTGGCCAGCCACGGCACCGGGTCGATCCGCTCACTGCCGTTCAGCAGCACCTCGAAGTGCAGGTGCGGGCCGGTGGAGTTGCCCCGATTGCCCATGGTGGCGATCTGGTCGCCCGCCATCACGCGTTCGCCGACGCCGACCAGTGTGGTGTTCACGTGGCCGTACAGCGTGACGGTGCCATCGGCGTGCAGCAGCTTGACCCACGCTCCGTAGCCCGCGGTGGGGCCCGCGTCGATCACGACACCATCGGAAACCGCGTAGATCGGGGTCCCGATCGAGTTGGCCAGGTCGATGCCGGCGTGCAGGACGCCCCAGCGGTAGCCGAAGTTCGAGGTGTAGATGCCCTTGGTGGGCATGACGTACAGCGGCTGCTGCAGTCGCGCCTCGCGCTGGGCGCGCTCCTGCGCGAAAGCGACGCCGCGGGCGAGTTCTTCGTTGTGCAGCGCCGCATTGGCCGGCTGGGCGGCGATGACCTGCACGCCTCGCGGTGTGCTGGTGCCGGCGTTACCGGACCCACCCGTGAGCGTCGAGGCGTTGGCGGTGAGCACCGTCTCGATCTTGGTGTTGTTGTCGGTTTGGCTGACGGCGGTGTGGGTCGCCGCGGCTGCCGCCCCGGCGGCCATCGCGCCGATCAGCAGACGTCCCTTGGCGGCACTGGTCGGCTGCTTGCGGTGGCTGCCGCCGCGACGCGGGACGGGCGTGACGTTGATGACCTCGGTGATCGCGTGCGTTGTCTCAACGGAGACGCGGGGCAGGACCTCGGTGGCCGGGGCCGCCAGCCACATCGGCGTCAGATCGTCGGTGTCGTCGAGGTCGTCGAGCTCCGGGGCCTGCAGCAGCAGGTCGTCGAACGCGAACTCGGACTCGCCGAAGTCCAACTCGTCGAGGTCGGCCAGCTCCATGTCATCGAGTTCATCAAACCCGTCTAACGGGATGATCTCGGTGACTTCGTTGCGGTGATGGGGCCAGCGTTCCCGGGATGCGCGCGCAGATACTGCGGCGGCAGAGCGAGCGAAAAGGTGCTGGGACAAGCTGAAATGTCCTCGGATCGTGACCATAACGTTATCTGGACCTTGAGAAGGTATCCACAAACGTAGGTGGCTGGCAACCTCAGTATCAAATCCGGCCATTTTTGTGACTTGGGTCACGTTTCATGTTTCAGTCCATGGCGTGACGTATGCCACAGCTGTGGGATGCGGCGGCAGGGCTGATTTCCGGGGTCGATACAGTTCCTCCGTGCGAGTTGCCGAGTACCGGCACCGCCACCCTGTTGGCCCTAGCAAGCAAGCCGAGCAAAGGCAGTGACGCCCCATGGATCTGTTCGAGTATCAAGCTAAGGAACTGTTCGCCAAGCACGGTGTACCCGGCACGCAGGGCCGGGTCACCGACACCGCTGAAGGCGCGAAGGCCATCGCGGAGGAGATCGGCGCGCCCGTGATGGTGAAGGCCCAGGTCAAGACCGGTGGCCGCGGCAAGGCGGGTGGCGTGAAGTACGCCGCGGACGCCGAGGAAGCCTACGAGCACGCCAAGAACATCCTGGGCTTGGACATCAAGGGCCACATCGTGAAGAAACTGCTGGTCGCCGAGGCCAGTGACATCGCCGAGGAGTACTACCTCTCGTTCCTGCTCGACCGCGCCAACCGCACTTATCTGGCGATGTGCTCGGTCGAGGGTGGCATGGAGATCGAGGAGGTCGCCGCGACCAAGCCCGACCGGCTGGCGAAGGTGCCGGTGAACGCCGTCGAGGGCGTCGACCTGGCCTTCGCGCGTTCCATCGCCGAACAGGGCCACCTGCCGGCCGACGTGCTGGACGCGGCCGCTGTGACGATCGAGAAGCTCTGGGGCGTGTTCGTCGGCGAGGACGCCACTCTGGTCGAGGTCAACCCGTTGGTGCGCACGCCGGACGACAAGATCCTGGCTCTGGACGGCAAGGTCACCCTGGACGCCAACGCCGACTTCCGTCAGCCCGGGCACGCCGAGTTCGAGGACCGCGCGTCCACCGACCCGCTCGAGCTCAAAGCCAAGGAACACGACCTCAACTACGTCAAGCTCAGCGGCGAGGTCGGAATCATCGGCAACGGCGCGGGATTGGTCATGTCGACGCTGGACGTCGTCGCCTACGCCGGCGAGAAGCACGGCGGCGTGAAGCCGGCCAACTTCCTGGACATCGGCGGCGGCGCGTCGGCCGAGATCATGGCGGCCGGCCTGGACGTGATCCTGGGCGACCCGGAAGTCAAGAGCGTGTTCGTCAATGTCTTCGGCGGCATCACGTCGTGCGACGCGGTGGCGGCCGGGATCGTCAAGGCCCTGGAAATCCTGGGCGACGAGGCCAACAAGCCCCTGGTAGTCCGGTTGGACGGCAACAACGTCGAAGAGGGCCGTCGCATCCTGGCCGAGGCCAACCACCCGCTGGTGATTCAGGCCGAGACCATGGACGCCGGTGCCGACAAAGCCGCCGAGCTGGCGAGCGCCTGAAAGGACCCCTGAGAGCAATGGCTATCTTCCTGACTTCTGAGAACAAGGTCGTCGTCCAGGGCATCACCGGTGCGGAGGCGACCAAGCACACCGCGCGGATGTTGGCGGCCGGCACCCAGATCGTCGGCGGCGTCAACGCCCGCAAGGCGGGCACCACGGTCGCGCACAAGGACGTCGACGGGAATCCGGTCGAGTTGCCGGTGTTCGGCAGCGTCGTGGAGGCCATCGAGAAGACCGGCGCCGACGTGTCGATCATCTTCGTGCCGCCGGTGTTCGCCAAGGACGCGATGATCGAGGCGATCGACTCGGAGATCCCGCTGCTGGTGGTCATCACCGAGGGAATCCCGGTGCAGGACAGCGCCTATGCGTGGGCCTACAACGTCCAAAAAGGCCAGAAGACCCGCATCATCGGGCCGAACTGCCCGGGCATCATCAGCCCCGGGCAGTCGCTGGTCGGAATCACCCCGGCCAACATCAGCGGCCCCGGTCCGGTCGGGCTGGTGTCCAAGTCCGGCACCCTGACCTACCAGATGATGTACGAGTTGCGCGATTTCGGGTTCACCACCTCGATCGGCATCGGCGGCGACCCGATCATCGGCACCACCCACATCGACGCCATCGAGGCCTTCGAGAAGGACCCCGACACCAAGCTCATCGTGATGATCGGTGAGATCGGCGGTGACGCCGAGGAGCGCGCGGCCGACTTCATCAAGGCCAACGTCACCAAGCCGGTCGTCGGCTACGTCGCGGGATTCACTGCGCCGGAGGGCAAGACGATGGGTCACGCGGGCGCCATCGTGTCCGGCTCGTCGGGCACCGCGGCCGCCAAGAAGGACGCACTGGAAGCCGCCGGTGTCAAGGTGGGCAAGACGCCGTCGGAGACTGCGGCGCTGGCTCGGGAGATCCTGAAGACGCTGTAGCGCCAGCGCAGGTCAGGGGAGGCCCGGCGCGCCGGGTACGCCGATCATTGCCCGCCGTCGCCGCCTTGGCCGCCCGTTCCGTTCGGCGTCCCGGGCGCCCCGTTTCCACCGTTGCCGCCGAAACCGACGAGGAATCCGCCGAGACCATGGACGCCGGTGCCGACAAAGCCGCCGAGCTGGCGAGCGCCTGAAAGGACCCCTGAGAGCAATGGCT
>NZ_LKTM01000038.1 GCF_001417955.2 Mycobacterium gordonae
CCACAGCAGACCACCCGCGCCCCCCTGGCCGCCGCTTCCGCCGGCGCCACCGTCTCCACCAGTGCCGCCGTCGCCGCCAACGCCGCCGTCCCCACCGTTTCCTTCGATCCCGCTCGGGACACTGTTGAGCCAGGCGGCGCCGCCGTTGCCACCGCGTCCGCCCGCGCCACCGAGGTCGCCGAGACCGCCTGTGCCGCCACCCCCGCCGTTTCCGCCGCTGCCGCCGTTGCCGACGAACAGACCGCCATGACCACCGCTGCCGCCGCTGCCACCCCTTCCGCCCGCGCCACCGTTGGCGCCGGAAGCACCGTCTCCGCCGGTTCCTCCGTAGCCGCCATAAGCGTTCGCGCGGTAGTTCGGGGCCCAAGCCGACGCTTCGCCACCGTTCCCGCCGGCGCCACCCGATCCGCCGAACTCCCCTCCGGGCGCTCCCAGTCCGCCTGGTCCGCCGAACGCGCCGGCATACGCGGCGGTGGAGGTGCCGTCGTTGAGCACTGCAGCACCCCCGGCTCCGCCGGCACCCCCGGTCCCACCCGCACCGGCCAATCCGCCGTTCCCGCCGGCGCCCCCGATGGCAATCGGAAGATTTCCGCCCGCGCTGCCAGTGACGGTGGCACCGCCGGTACCTCCGCCTCCACCCTGACCGCCGGATTCTCCGGGACCGCCGGTGCCACCTGCGCCGCCGGTGCCGCCTCCCGCCGAGAAATAGCCATTGCTGTTGACAGCGTTGTTGGCGCCGTAGCTCCCGTCGGGAGCGGCCTTGCCGGTGGGAGTCGGATTGAGCCCGTCCGCCCCCGGCAGTCCCGTGCCACCCAGCCCGCCGCTGCCGCCGTTACCGAACCAGATCGCGCTGCCCGCGTCGCCGCCGCGTCCGGGCATTCCCCCGTTCACCCCGGCCACTGCCGCACCGCCGGTGCCGCCGGCGCCGCCGTTGCCGTACAGCAACCCTCCCGTTCCGCCGCCGCCGCCGGCCGCCCCGGCTCCGGCGCGACCACCGGCGCCGCCGTTACCGATCAGGCCTGCACTGCCGCCCGCGCCGCCGGCCGCGCCGGGAGCGGTGCTCGCCCCACCCGCGCCGCCGTCGCCGACCAACAAGCCCCCGACTCCGCCTGGTTGGCCCACACCGTTCACGGTCCCGCCGGCGACGCCGTCGCCGATCAGGGGCCGTCCCAACCAGGCCTGCGTCGGGGCATTGACGACGCCCAGCGCCGCCTGCCCGAAGGACTGCAGGGGCGAGGCATTCCCGGCCTCGGCGGTCGCGTACCAAAGTCCATTGGCGCTCAGGACCTGCGCGAATCGGTGGTGGAAGTCCGAGACCTGTTCGCTGAGCAGTTGATATGCCTGACCGTGAGCGCTGAAGAGCGCGGCAATGTGCTGCGAGATCTCATCGGCGGCCGCGGCCGGCACCGCGGTAATCGAAGCGGCCGCCGCCGCGTTCGCCGCACCCACCGACGTCCCGACATCCAGCAGGTCCGCCGCGGCGGCGGCCAGTGCTTCGGGGCGAGCCAACAAAAACGACATCGCACGATCCCCTCGACGCGAGTTCGGTAACCGAGCCGATTGCTCCGACTCCCACCTTGGGGCACATCGCGGCGCAGGTCCCTCCGCCGGCGGGACGATTCGAGGGATGAAATGTGCTCCCCCTATTGGAGGAGCGGCCGCGTTCTCAGACCCAGTACGGCACCCGCGCGCGGTACTGCCGCATCGCGAACGCCGCCATCACCCAGCCCACAACGGTCAGCACCACCACCACCGCCCAGTGCCGCAACTCCTGGGGCGCGCCCAGCAGCGGCGCCCGCACGATGTCGAGGTAGTGCAGCAGCGGGTTGAGTTCGACGATCTTCGACCAGCGCCCGGCGCCCTGCTGCCGAAGTGTGTTGTCGTTCCAGATGATCGGCGTCATGAAGAACAGCAACTGCACCACCGAGTTCAGCAGCGGCCCGATGTCGCGGTAGCGGGTGGCCAGGATGCCGAAGCACAGCGACACCCAGATGCAGTTGAGCATGATCAGCGCCAGCGCGGGAAGCACCGACAGGTCCGCCCACGACCACGGCTTGGGGTAGATGATCGCGATGACGACGTAGATCACGATGTTGTGGGCGAACAGGATCATCTGCCGCCACACCAGCCGGTAGACGTGCACGCTGAGCGGGGTCGGCAGTTGCTTGATCAGGCCCTCGTTGTGCACGAAGACGTCGGCGCCTTCCAGAATGGCGGCGTTGATCAGGTTCCACACGATCAGCCCGAGCGTGACGTAGGGCAGGTGCTCGGACAGGTCGAGATGGAACAGCTTGGAGTACAGCCCACCCATGGCGACGGCGGTCGTGCCGGTGGCGATCGTGATCCAGAACGGGCCCAGCACCGAACGGCGGTACCGCTGTTTGATGTCCTGCCAGCCCAGATGCAGCCACAGTTCGTGACGCCGGAACCCGGCGGTGAGATCACCCCAGGCGCGGGCGAACGTCTTGGATTGCGCAGCGGCGTCGATGAACGTCATGAGGAACCTCCGGGCCGTGCGAACTTCTCCTGGCGTCCCAGCCGGCGCAACCGGACCCACTCCTGCAGCCCCTTGGGGTCGCGGCGCGTCACCAGGAAGAACCAGCCGAACCGCACCCATTCCTGGAACAGCAGCTTGCGCAGCCCCGGCTGGGACAGCACGTAACCGCGGTTGCGGTAGGTGAAGAACCGCTTGTTGGTGTCATCGGGGTACTGGGTGTGCATGCGGCCGCGCAGGATCGGCTTGAACTCATCCGAGCCGCACGGGTGCAGGTACACCGCGTCCAGGCAGGTTCCGAACGGAAGGCCGGATCGCACGAGTCTGCGGTGCATCTCCACCTCGTCGCCGCGGATGAACAACCGCAGGTCCGGTACCCCGATGGCGTCCAGCGTCGAGGCGCGGAACAGCGCGCCATTGAACAGAGACGCGATGCCGGGCAGCAGGTCCTGGCCTGCCTCGGTACGCAGTTCGCTCACCCGACGCCGCCAGACCAGTCCACGGCGCAACGGAAAAGCCAGCGCCTCCGGGTCGTCGATGTTGCAGACCATCGGGGACACCTCGGCCAGCCCGTGCGTTCCGGCGCACGCCAGCAGGGTGGCCAGCACCGTGGTGTCCGCGGCGCGGCCGTCGTCGTCGGCGAGCCAAATCCAGTCCGCCCCGTGTGCCAGCGCCAGCAGCATGCCGAGCGCGAAACCGCCCGCGCCGCCCAGGTTTCGCCGGGAGTTGAGATAGATCGACGGGACCTGTTGTGCGGCAACGATATCGTGTACCCGGCTGTCACCGGAGGCGTCGTTGTCGATGACGATGATCCGGTCCGGTGGCCGGGTCTGGGTGGACAACATCTCCAGTGAGCGGGTGAGTTCCTCGGGGCGCCGGTGGGTGACCACGACGGCGAAGACCCGGTCACTCACGCGCGGTCTCGGCGAGGACTTCGCGCACATGCCGTGCCGCGTCGTCGCCCTCGTAGGCGCGCACCACGTCCTCGATGCCGCCGCTCTGCCGGATCACGCCGTGGTCGATCCACATCGCGGTCTTGCACAGCCGGGCCAGGAATTCGTTGGAATGGCTTGCGAATACCAGGATTCCGGAGCGTTCCACCAGGCTCTGCAGGCGTGACTGCGCCTTCTTGAGGAACTCGGCGTCCACCGCGCCGATGCCCTCGTCGAGCAGCAGGATCTCCGGGTCGATGCTGGTGACGACGCCCATCGCCAGTCGCACCCGCATGCCGGTCGAGTAGGTGCGCAGCGGCATCGACAGGTAGTCGCCCAATTCGGTGAACTCCGCGATCTCGTCCACCTTGGCGAGCATCTGCTTGCGGGTCTGTCCCAGAAACAGGCCCCGGATGATGATGTTCTCGTAGCCCGAGATCTCGGGATCCATGCCGACACCCAGGTCGAACACCGGCGCCACCCGCCCGGTCACCTTCGCCCAGCCGCGCGTCGGTTCGTAGATGCCCGAAAGCAGGCGCAGCAGAGTGGATTTGCCGGCGCCGTTGTGGCCCACCAACCCGACGCGGTCGCCGAGCTCCAGTGACATGGTGATGTCCCGCAACGCCTCGATGACCACCACGTTGGAGGCGTTGCGGCCGATCGCGCCGCCGGCCTTGCCCAGGAAGGCCTTCTTCAGGGAACGCGACTTGGCGTCGAAGATGGGGAACTCGACCCACGCGTCGCGGGTCTCGATGTGGGGACCGCTCGACACGGTTTACAGGTACTGTCCGGTGCCGTGCCCGTGCGGGCCCGGCTTGCCGATCCCGGGCGGCAGTGCGCCCTGCCGCATCTGCTCGAGCTGCGCCCGGGCGGCCATCTGCTGGGCGAACAGCGCGGTCTGGATGCCGTGGAACAGCCCCTCCAGCCAGCCGACCAACTGTGCCTGTGCGATCCGCAACTCGGCGTCCGAGGGCGCGCTGTCCTCGTTGAAGGGCAGGGTGAGTCGTTCGAGTTCCTCGCGCAGTTCCGGTGCCAGGCCGTCCTCGAGTTCGCGGATGCTGGTGGCGTGGATGTCCCGCAGCCGGGTGCGGCTGGCCTCGTCCAGCGGAGCCGCGCGCACCTCTTCGAGCAGCTGCTTGATCATGGTGCCGATCCGCATCACCTTCGCGGGCTGCTCGACCAGGTCGGTAAGCGAGCGTTCCTCGGAGTCGTCCTCTTCGCGCAGCGCCATCAGTCGCGGGTCGACTCCGCCGATTACCTCGATGCCGTCGCTGTCGTCGGCGTGGTCGTCGTTGCCGTTAGCCAACGCAATCACCGTCCTTGTTTGTGGTCTAGGGGTGCACCGGGGTGTCGCCGTGCCATTCGTAGATCTGGGCGCCGCCGTTGTCGTAGATCAGGTTCCAGTACGGCGACTTGTCCAGAAAATATAGTCCTTCGGGAACTTTGAACCCTCGGATCGTCGGGCCGCTGGCTAGGACATAACGGATGTTGAGGGCCTTGATCGCCTCCACCACCCGGGGATCGGAGTCACCCTTCTTGGCGAAGGCCCAGAAGATGTAGCGGTGGTAACCCGGCCCCATCTGCACCGGGTAGTCGTAGTGGGTCCACAGCGGATGCAGACCGGCCACCGCGTACATCCAGGAGGTGCCGTCGACGTTGGAGTTGCCGATCATCGTGTCGTGGGCGCCCGGCAGCTTCGCGAGGTACGCCATGGCGTCGAGGTCGCGCTGGTCGACGATGATCGAGTCGTACTTGTCGCCGAACAGGAACCGGTGCCGCGGGAAGTAGTGCCAGGCACTGGCCACGCTGATGCCGATCAGCAGCGCCGCGGTCGCCGTCGCCCAGAACCGCGACGGCAGCGGCTTTCTCGGTTGCACGAACCGTTTGGCCAGGGCGACCGCCCCGGCGACGATCGTGACCAGCGCTATGGCCGCCATCAGGTTGAACAGCGGGGTCGTGGCCGCGGCGATGCGGCGCGGGTCCTTGTAGAAGAACTCGCCGACTGCCCCGGCCACCCGGCCGAGCGGACCCCATAAGGGGGTGCCCGCGTCGACGTTGATCACGATGAACAACAGCCACACGGCCAGCGGCCACCAGATTTTCTTGGCCAGCATGATGAACCCGCCGACGGCGCACAGCACGCTCAGCCCCCACTGGTAGGGGAAGTCGTTGAGGTGTCGTGAGTGCATGAACACGGCGTCGAACAAGCCGTGTCGCTTGCTGAGGTAGGTCAGGAATGAGTGGCCGGCGATGATGTCTTCCTGCTTGGTGACGCTCAGGAACTGAGGCAGCATGATCAGCCCGGCGCCCACTCCGACGCCGGCCAGCACGGCCAGGTCGCGGATGCGGCCCCGCACCGGGCGCCAGAGCGCTTCGAACAGCCACCAGGCGAACACCAGAATGACCGTGATGATGCCGCCGGTGATGTGCACCGAAAAGACGCCGACGAGCGCCAGGATGGCCACCGGGATGCGGTCGCGGTGTTGCAGCGTCGAGGTGATCAAGGCCATCGCCGGAATCGCGACCCCGTAGGCCGCCAGATTCGGCATCGCGGCCGTGTCGAACTCGACGTAGGGCACCGCGGTGAAGGAGGCCGAAAGTGCCGCCGCGGTGGCAGCCGTGATCGCGGTGCGCCACTCGGTGGTGTGGGTCCGCAGGGCGCGCCAGGTGAGGACCGCCGCGCTGACGGGAAACAGCCAGATCGCCACCGCCAGCGAGTTCAGCGTGTAGCCGGTGGCAGCCGCCGCGCCGGTCAGCTGGCAGAACACGGCCGTCAGCGCGTGAAAGACCGATGGGTAGTAGAGCAGCGCGTGGGTCTCGACGTTGCGCAGTTCGCCCATGTGGGTGGACGACGCCTGGCCGACGTCGAGAATCCAGCGCACCTCGTTGCCGTGCCACACCGCGTCCCAGGTGCTCGGGATCGACTGCCAGTGTGGGATGCCGCTGAACGCCGCCCAGGCGATCAGCACGACCCCCAGCAGCACACCGGCCGCGACGACGATCGCCGGGCCGGGGTTGATTGCGCGCGCCTCGGCCTGTTTATCCCGGAAACGGGCGAGCAGCAGCTGCAGCACCGTCGCCAGCACACAGACGACCACCAGCGCCGCCAGGGCGGTCCACCCGTTCCATGGCATGCCGAGCGCGCCGTAAGGGATGATCGCCAGCGCCACTACGCCGTACGTCAGCGCTGGTCCGGCCGCGATGGCGATCGGCCAATTCAACTGCGCGATACGTGCGACGATGGCGCCCGGCGCGATCAGCAGTACCAATGCGATCAGCGTTCCGAAGCACAAGCTCACTCGACTAGTATGGCTGCCCGGGTGAGTTGACTCGGGAGGCCGGTAACGGCAGGAACGTCTATGGCGCATCCGCTACCGACACCCATTTGTCGAAATTGCGTTAGCTCTAAGGTGGCTGGCATGGCCTACGACGTCGCCCGGGTGCGCGGACTGCACCCGTCGCTCGGTGACGGATGGGTGCACTTCGATGCGCCGACAGGCATGCTCATTCCCGATTCCGTGGCAACCACGGTGTCCACGGCCTTTCGCCGGTCGGGCGCCAGTACCGCGGGCGCGCACCCGTCGGCGCGGCGCAGCGCGGCGGTGCTGGACGCGGTCCGCGAGGCGGTGGCCGATCTGGTCAACGCCGATCCCAGCGGTGTCGTGCTGGGTGCCGATCGTGCCGTGCTGCTGGCCTCGCTGGCCGAGGCGTCGTCCGCCCGTGCCGGCCTCGGGTACGAGGTGGTCGTCAGCCGTCTGGACGACGAGGCCAACATCGCGCCGTGGCTGCGCGCCTCCCACCGCTACGGCGCCAAGGTCAAGTGGGCCGAGGTCGATATCGAGACCGGAGAGCTGCCGACGTGGCAGTGGGAGAGCCTGATCAACAAATCCACCCGGCTGGTCGCCGTCACCTCGGCGTCGGGGACGCTGGGCGCCGTCACCGACCTGCGGGCAGCGACAAAGCTGGCCCACGACGTGGGTGCCCTGGTGGTTGTCGACCACTCAGCCGCGGCGCCCTATCGACTGATCGACATCAAGGAGACCGAAGCCGACGTGGTGGCGGTGAACGCCGTGAACTGGGGCGGACCGCCGATCGGGGCGATGGTGTTCCGCGAGCCGGCACTGATCAACACGTTCAGTTCGGTTTCCACCAACCCGTACGCCACCGGGCCCGAGCGCCTGGAAGTGGGCGGGCACCAGTTCGGCTTGCTGGCCGGCGTCGTCGCCAGCATCGAATACCTCGCCGCCTTGGACGAGTCGGCCCGGGGTAGCAGGCGGGAGCGGTTGTCGGTCTCGATGCAGTCCGCGTCGTCGTACCTGAGCCGGATCTACGACTACCTGATGGCGTCGCTACGGTCGCTACCGCTGGTTATCCTGCTGGGTCGCCCCGAATCGCGGATACCGGTGATCAGCTTCGCCGTCAACGAAGTGCCCGCCGACCGGGTGGTGCAACGGTTGGCCGACAACGGGATTCTGGCGATCGCCAATGCGAACTCCCGCGTGCTGGATGTTTTGGGGGTCAACGACATCGGCGGCGCGGTGACCGTCGGCCTGGCGCACTACTCCACGATGGCCGAGGTGGACCAGCTGGTGCGCGCGCTGGCTTCATTGGGCTAGACCGTCAGCAGGATCTTCCCGAACGTCTCGCCGGACTGCAGCAGCCGGTGCGCTTCGGCCGCGTCCTGGATCGGCAGGCGCTTGCCGATGATCGGCCGCACCCGCTGACTGGCGAACATCGGCCACACCGAGGTCGTCACCGCGTCGACGATGGCGCTCTTGCTGTTCGGCCCGCTGACCGGGCGGGCGCGCAGCGTGGTGCCGATGACGCGGGCCCGTTTTGCCATGAGTTTGCCGATGTTGAGTTCGGCTTTCACCCCGCCCTGCATGCCGATGATCACCAGCTGCCCATCGGTGGCCAGCGCGTCGACGTTGCGGTCCAGGTAGGCCGCTCCCATGATGTCGAGGATCACGTCGGCGCCTCTGCCGTCGGTCTCCTGCCTCAGCCGCGCGACGAAGTCCTCGTCGCGGTAGGAGATGGCGATCTGGGCGCCCAGCTCCCGGCACAGTTCGAGCTTCTCCGCAGAGCCGGCGGTGACCGCCACCCGGGCGCCGAGCGCGCGTGCCACCTGAATCGCGTGACTGCCGATACCGCTGGCCCCGCCGTGCAGCAGCACCAGCTGGCCGGGGCCCAGATGGGCGGTCATCACCAGGTTCGACCAGACCGTGCACGCCACTTCGGGGACGCCGGCGGCATCGACAACGTCCAGGGGTGCCGGCACCGGCAGCACCTGTCCGGCCGGAACGGCGACGTACTCCGCGTAGCCGCCACCGGCCAACAGGGCGCAAACCTCTTGCCCGACAGTCCATTTGGTGACATCGGCACCGACGTCGGCGATGGTCCCGCTGACCTCCATGCCGATGATCTCGCTGGCGCCCGGGGGCGGCGGGTACTTGCCGGCGGCCTGCAGCACGTCGGCGCGATTGACGCCGGCCGCTGCCACCTTGATCAGTACTTCACCGGGTCCGGCGGATGCATCGGGGACGTCTTGCCAGACCAACCGCTCGGCGGTTTCGGCGACGATGGCGCGCATGCTGGCCACGCTACAAGCACCGCTACCCTTATCTGCGGTGGCGTGGCAGAGCGGCCTAATGCACTCGCCTTGAAAGCGAGAGACGGCTAAAACCGTCCGGGGGTTCAAATCCCTCCGCCACCGCTCACGTGTGGGCGTTGGCTCTGCGCGTGGGGCGAATTCTTGCGAGTACCGGCCGCCCTGAGCGCAGACTGAAACCCCGAAACCCTCAGTGCAGCGTCGGCGCGTACCGCAGCACCGCGGCGATGCCGTCGGCCGGATCGATGCGCTCGTCGGTGCGCACCAGCGAGGCCCCGACCGACACCGCGAACATCGGCAGCGCCTCATCGGCGCGCAACGTCTTGGCGGGCGCGGCGCCCTGCTCGGAGAGCACCTGGTGGTTCGGCGCGACGGTGGTGAGTCCTTCGTCGGCGACCACCGTGGCGTCCCCGATCTCGCCGACGATCAGCGTTTCCACGGCACCCTGGCGCAGCGCTGAGCACACGGCGTCCAGGCCCTCGGCGGCGCGCCCCGAATTCCGGCCCATTTCGGCATCGAAACGCTGTGCGGCATCATCGATTTCACGGATTCGCCGGTTAGCGAACCAGGCGTCGATGTGGCTCTGCACCTCGGTGACGTCGTGTCCGCTGTTTCGTGCCCCGACTTCCAGGGGCACCGTGCGGTCCCGGACCCGGTCGGCGAGAGCCTTGACCAGATCGGAGCGAGAACGCACTTCGCCGACCACGAACACCGCATCGGCCGCCGTCCCGTCCACCAGCTCGGCGATACGGTCGGCCACCGCGCGGATGTTCTTGCGGGCGGCTTCGTCCGTGCGTTGCTGCGGGTCGCCGTATCCGGCGGTTTCGGCACCGGACGCCTTGTGCACCGGATAGCCGCCACCGTCGACGGTCTCTGTCTCCAAGACGCCGTCGATGTGGATGGTGATGTCGGCGCCCGCATGATCTACCTCGATCAGCAGGTAGGTGGGGGTGACGAAGCCGTGCTCGACGATCGGGACGATGTAGGGCAGCTCCGAGACACGGACCACCGTCGTCGCGGTCGGACGCAGCAGGTGCTCGTTGACGACGACGCCGTCGGCGCCGGCGACCACTCCACGGCCGCTCCAGCCGACGGGTGGCCGCAGGTCCATCACCGCGCGCTCGATTTCGGCGGTCAGTTCGTCGGTGACGCCCTGTCTTTCCAGTTGGTCACGCAGCGCGCGCCACTTGAGCTCGAGCTGTTCGTCGGCGTCGGGAGTGTTGTGCGTGTCTTCGAAGTACATCGACACGAATGGGCCGCGCGTGTCCAGGAGCTGGCGGAAGCGTTCGGAGTCCATCCGCGGTGGTTGCCCGCGCAGGCCTGGGACAAACGTTCAGACGCGTGGAATCGACGCGGCGATCGTGTCCATCAGGGCTTTATAGCGCTTGAGCTCGGGATCCTTGCCGGGTTTCCCGCTGCTGATCAACCCGGCGGACATGCCGCGCGCCGGGTCGGCCCAGATCGCGATGTTGGCCAGGCCGAGGTTGCCGAACGCCTGCGGTGCGTTGCGGCCGAACGGCCCGAACCGCTCGGTGCCCAGCATGTAACCGGTGCCCCAGCGGGCCGGCATCAGTCCCACCGCGACATCGGGCCGCAACCGCCGGGATTCCTGGACGGCGCCGTACATCCGTTCCGGGCTCATGATGCGAACACCGTCGAGTTCGCCGCCCCGGCGCCAGATCTCGGCGAACCGGGACAGCTCGTGCGCGGTGGAGATGGTGTTGGACGACGGCACCACGGTGGACAGAAAGGCCGGGGTGTTCGTATACGGGATGATCTCGTGCACGGTGCCGCCGATCGCCTTGCGGAAGATCGCCGCAATGGCCGGCGGAAGCGGTTTGCCGGTGGGGTGGCTGGGCGCAACCAGTGGGATGTCCTGCGGCGCGACGCCGAAATTGGTCCACCGGAAGTGCAACGGATCCAGGATCTCCGCGGCGAGGATGTCGCGGATGTCTTTGCCGGCGGCCGCGTAGACGATTTCGCGCATCAGCGGGCCCCAGGTCAGCGCGTGATACATGTGCATCCGGCCCGGCGGGTAGAGCGGCCTCAGCTTGCCGAGCTGCTCCTGTGCGTATTCGTGGTCGTCGGCGCGGCGCAGGTCCGGCTTGGGACCGGTGGGGAACGGGACTCCCGCGCTGTGGGTGAGCACGTGCCGGATCGTCGTCTTGTCCTTGCCGTGGCTGGTGTAGCTGGGGATGTACTGGCAGACGCGGTCATCGAGTGCGAAGACGCCCTGCTCGACCAGCATGTGCACCACGGTCGCGGTGATGCCCTTGGCCGCCGAGTACACGCAGAACGGGGTGTCGGTGGTGACGGGAATCTTCTCGGCGCCGGGTTCGTCAGTGGGCGCGTTGCCCCAGCCGTGGCCGATCGCGCGGTTGAGCACCACCTTCCCGTTGCGCCGGATGCAGAGCTGGATAGCCGGGTGCATGCCGGCCTGATACCAGTGCCGGGCGGCCTGCCAGATCCTTTCGACGGCGGCGCTGTCGATCTCCGAACGGTCTTCTTCGCTGATCGCGGTCACGGCGTCCAGGTCGGCCGGCACACGGATCCGGCCATAGGGTGTCGAACTCATCTGCGCCAGCCTAGACGGTATGGAGGCGACTTGAGGCCGAAGGCCTCGGGCTGCAATCGGACGTGGGTTGCCGATGGCGGGTGAACA
>NZ_LKTM01000039.1 GCF_001417955.2 Mycobacterium gordonae
GATCAACCCACCAGCCCAGGAGGCCGACACGACCGCCGCTTAACACCCGATGGACTCATCCGCCTTGACAAGTTCCGCCACACCGATTCGTCCTGTCAGTATGAGCGTCGAACCAGGCTGCGCTCGCCTGTCCGCGACCGCAGCAGCGTGTAGCCGGCCAGTCAACGGCAGGGAACCTATCGGACGGCATAGCCTTCCGCAACGGCGAGACGTGATCGTCGATGGTGGAAGAGGTGTGCCAGCCATCTGTATGCGTGTGCGCTACCGCGTTGCCGTGACTGGCTGGTGATGACACGCCCAGGCTTGGTCGGCCATTTGGGTTTGGTGGGCCTCGCCCTGGGTCGGGATCAATACTGCAACGGTTGGTCATCGTCGGAGAGGGGGACGCTGATGGCTTGGTCGATCAGGTCGGCGAGGTTGGCCTCTGCATCGCTGCGGTTGGCGATATCAGTGGGATCCAGCCCTGCCTCATCGACGGTGGGGTCGACGGGGATCTGCTGTTCTGCCACATCGGCTTCGGGCTTGTCCTCGGTGGGCGAGACATCCTCGGCGTTGGTCATGATTGCTCTCCCGTTCGTGTTCATGTCGGTGCGGCCAGCCGTGGTCCGCGCTGCCGACTACGTCCCGAAGTAATCGTGGATTTGGCGGATCGCCATCGATCCCTCGCCGACCGCGGAGGCCACCCGTTTGACCGAGCCGCTACGCACGTCGCCCGCCGCGAACACACCGGGTTGGCTGGTCTCCAGCATCATCGGCTGGCGCTGGGTGCTGCGCCGGGCACCGTCGGCCTCCGAATACAACGCGGCCGGGCCGGTCGGCACGAAGCCGCGGTCGTCGAGTTCGATGGCGCCGGCGAGCCATGCGGTATTGGGATCCGCGCCGATGAAGACGAACAGGGCGCGGGTCTGGATCGAGTGCCGCTCGCCTGTTCGTTTGTCCTCGGTCACCACCACGCTGAGTGCACCGTTTCCGTGCACCTCCCGGATCTCGGTGCACGACCGAACAGTCACGCGGGGGTGACGGTTGATCTGGTCGACGAGATACCGGGACATGGTCTTGTTCAGGTCGTTGCCGCGGATCACCACATACACCCGGGAAACCCGCGCGGCGAGGAAGATCGCCGCCTGGCCCGCGGAGTTACCACCCCCGACGATGACGACCGGCCCCGTGCCGCACACCAACGCCTCTTGAAAGGTGGCGGCGTAGTACACGCCGTTGCCCTCGAACGATTCGATTCCCGGGACGGCGAGCCTGCGATACCTGGCTCCCGTGGCCAGCACCACGGCCCTGGCCACCACCGACCCACCGTCCGCGAGCGTTACCCGGTGCTGGCCGCCGCCGGATTCCAGCCGGGTGATCTCCGCGGAGACGATGATCCGCGCTCCGAACTTGCCGGCCTGCAGAACTGCCCGTTCGGCAAGGTCGGCTCCAGAGATTCCGCCGGGGAATCCCAGATAGTTCTCGATCTTCGACGACGTCCCGGCCTGCCCGCCGGTCGCGATCCGCTCCATCGCCGCGGTGGTCAGGCCGTCCGACGCGGCATACACCGCAGCGCCCAGCCCCGCCGGACCGGCGCCCACCACGACGACGTCGGATTCGTCGGGCACCGTGTCGGGTACCGGCAGCCCAACCCGGCGGGCCAGCTCGGTGTTGGTCGGGTTGCGCAGCACCTCACCGCCCCAGATCACCACCGGGGTGTCCTGGGCCGATACTCCGAACCGCTGCAGCAGCCGTTCGGCATGCTGGTCACGTTCCAAGTCAAGCCAGCGGTGCGGCAATCGATTTCGCGCGGCGAACTCGCGCAACCGAGCGGTGTCCGGCGAATAGCAGGAGCCGATGATCCGGAATCCGGATCCCTCGTGAATGAGCAACGAGCGGCGCACCAAATACGCGCGCAGGATGAGGTCACTGAGCACCGGATCGTGCGCGACCAGGGCCCGCACCCGCTCGGTCGGGACCACGAGCACTTCGCCGGGTTCCACCACCTCGGCGGTGTAGAACGCGGCCTGGGCTTCGAGGTCGCCCAGCTCCCCGAGAAACCGCCCGGGGCCGTGCACCCGGATCACATGCCGATTGCCCGCATCGTCCAAAGTGCTGACGGCGATCTTGCCGGACAGAATGACGAAAAAATAGTCCGAGCGCTCACCCTCGCGGACCAGCATCTCCCCCGCGCCGACTGCTCGCCGCGCGCCGCCCGCCTCGAGCGCGGCAATCTGATCATCGGACAGTCGCGGGTACGCGCCGTATATGTCGGGGGATTCGGCCAACGGAATCGATGCGCGCTGGTCCGTGGCGGGGACCTCAGACATAGTTCTCATGGACGTAGCACCAACGCCACGTCGGCCCCGGCTCCATGGACTGCACGATCGGGTGCCCGATCGTGTGAGCATGCGCCCGGGCATGCCGCATCGGCGAAGAATCGCAGCAGCCAACGTGCCCGCACGTCAGGCACAACCGCAGGTGCACCCACGGTGTGCCGAGCCGCAAACATTCCTCACAGCCGTTCGTACGCGGGCGCACCTGGCGGATCGCCGCCACATGGGGATCGATATCCACGGATGTCATGACCGTGCCTCCTTCGCGCTGCCGGACGATAGCGCCTGATCCAGCCAATTGCGCAGCGCCGCAACGGGAGCGGCACCCGACTGCCGCGCCAGTACCTGCCCGTGGTCAAGGAGCAGCAGGGTCGGCACCGCCTGCACCGCGAACCGCTGCGAAATCGCCGGTGCCTTGTCCACGTCGACCTTCACAAGTTTGAGTTGTCCGGCCCGTTCGGTGGCGAGCTGCTCCAGCGCCGGGCTCACCATGCGGCACGGTCCGCACCACGTCGCCCACAGGTCGACAAGCACTGGAACCGAGGACTTTTCGGCAACGTCAGCGAAGTCCCCATCGCCGGCCGCGGCGATCCACGGCAGCCACTGGTGACAGTTGGCGCACCGGGGCTTCCCCGCGGCCGCCGCGGGTACCCGGTTGCGTTTTCCGCAGTGCGGGCATGTCAGGATGTTTGATTTCATGGCGCCTTCTCGGTCAGGCCGCCAGGGCCGGTTCCGAATAGCCCACGGCGAGTTCGCCATTCTCCACGGTGATGCGGATCTTGCCACCGCCCGTGATGTCGCCGCGTAGCAACGCCCGGCCGATCTTGGTTTCCACCTCGTGGGCGATGTAGCGGCGCAGCGGCCGGGCCCCATACACCGGATCGTAGCCGTGTTCGGCGATCATCCGGCGAGCGTCCGGGGTGATGTCGAGCTCGATTTGCCTTTCCGCCAATCGGTCCCGCAGCTCGGCCAGTTGCAACTCGACGATCCGTTCGAGCTGCGGCATCGACAGCGGGGTGAACAACACGATGTCGTCGACGCGGTTGAGGAACTCGGGCCGGAAGTGTCCGCGCAGCTCGGCCATCACCCGGTCGCGCGCGTCGGGCTTGATCTCGCCGTCCGCGGTGACGCCGTCGAGCAGGTGGTGCGATCCGATGTTGGAGGTCATGATGACCACGGTGTTGCGGAAGTCGACCTGACGTCCCTGTGCATCGGTGAGCCGGCCGTCGTCGAGCACCTGGAGAAGGGTGTTGAACACATCGGTGTGCGCCTTTTCGATCTCGTCGAGCAGCACCACCGAGTAGGGCTTGCGGCGCACCGCTTCGGTGAGCTGGCCGCCCTCCTCGTAGCCGACGTATCCCGGTGGCGCACCGACCAGCCGGCTCACCGTGTGCCGCTCCTGGTACTCGCTCATGTCGAGTCGGACCATGTTGTCCTCGCTGTCGAACAACGCGGCGGCCAGCGTCTTCGCGAGTTCGGTCTTTCCGACCCCGGTGGGTCCGAGGAAGATGAACGAGCCGATCGGGCGGCGCGGATCCCGGATTCCGGAGCGGGCCCGAATGACCGCATCGGCGACCAGCTGGACCGCCTCGTCCTGGCCGATCACCCGCTCGTGCAGTATTTCGTCGAGCCGCAGCAGCTTTTCCCGTTCGCCCTCCTGTAGCCGTGCGACCGGTATGCCGGTCCATGCGGCCACGATTTCGGCGATCTCGTCCTCGGTGACGACCTCGCGCAGCAGCGGCTTGTCGCCCTGCTTGGACGTCAGCTGTTCCTCGGCCGCTTGCAGTTTGCGTTCCAGTTCGGTGATCTGGCCGTACCGTAATTCGGCCGCCCGGTTGAGGTCGTACTTGCGTTCGGCTTCTTCGGCCTCGTGCCGCAGCTGCTCGAGTTGTCCGCGAAGTTCCTGGACCCGCCTGATCGCCTGCCGTTCGGCATCCCATTGCGCGTGCCGGGCGTCGGCCTCGGCTCGCAGGTCGGCCAATTCTTTGCGAAGTTCCTCCAGACGGGACTTGCTGGCCGCGTCGGTCTCCTTGGCCAGCGCCGCCTCCTCGATCTCGAGCCGGGTGACCCGACGGGTGATCTCGTCCAACTCCGCTGGCATGGAGTCGATTTCGGTGCGCAGTCGCGCACACGCCTCGTCCACCAGGTCGATCGCCTTGTCGGGCAGGAAGCGGTCGGTGATGTAGCGATGCGACAACGTGGCGGCCGCCACCAGGGCGGCATCCTGGATCTTCACGCCGTGGAACACCTCGAGGCGTTCGCGCAGCCCGCGCAGGATCGAGATGGTGTCCTCGACGTCCGGTTCGTCGACCAGCACGGTCTGGAACCGGCGCTCCAACGCGGCGTCCTTTTCAATGTGCTTACGGTATTCGTCGAGTGTGGTGGCACCGATCATGTGCAGCTCACCGCGGGCGAGCATGGGCTTGAGCATGTTGCCGGCGTCCAGGGAACCTTCTGCTGCCCCGGCGCCGACCACGGTGTGCAACTCGTCGACGAACAGGAGAATTCGGCCCTCTCCTGCCTTCACTTCTGATAGCACCGCCTGCAGCCGTTCCTCGAACTCGCCCCGATACTTCGCACCTGCCACCAGCGAGCCCATGTCGAGGGAGAAAATGGTCTTGTCCCGCAGGCCTTCCGGGACATCGCCGCGCACGATGCGCTGTGCCAGGCCCTCCACGATCGCGGTCTTGCCGACTCCGGGGTCGCCGATGAGCACCGGATTGTTCTTGGTCTTGCGGCTGAGGATCTGGATCACCCTGCGGATCTCGGCGTCTCGGCCGATCACCGGGTCCAGCTTGCCTGCGCGGCCTTCGGCGACCAGGTCGCGGCCGTACTTCTCCAGGGCCTCGTAGGCACCCTCCGGTGAGGCTGAGGTGACCCGCTGGTTGCCCCGGATCTTGGTCAGCGCGCCGAGGAACGATTCCCGGGTAACGCCGTGGGAGGCCAGAATCCGTCCGGCGGCACTCGCCGAGCCCTCGTCGGCGAGGGCGATCACGAGGTGCTCCACCGACACGTATTCGTCCTTGAGGCGCTTGGCTTCCCGCTCGGCGGCCTCCAGCAGGTTCGCCAGGCGCCTGGTGACGGAGACCTGGCCCGGCGCGGCGCCGGGGCCGCTCACCTTCGGGCGCCGGTTCAGCTCGCGTTCCAGGTCCGCGCGCACGGCCGCGGTGTCGGCGCCCGTCTGGTCCAGTAGCCGCGGGACGAGACCTTCGGGCTGGTCGATCAGCGCCATCAGCAGATGTTCGCCGTCGACCTCGGTGTGACCCATCCGGGTCGCGATGCTCTGCGCTTCGGCCAACGCCTCCTGCGACTTCTGCGTCAGCTTGTTGATGTCCACGGTGATGTCCTCCTTCGGCGAGAAGCGGATTCGAGTTCTTCGATGCGGTCCAGCAGGTCGAGCACCAGCCCTATCGCGGCGTAGTTCAGTCCCAGACCGGTCCTCAACCGCTGGATGCGGGCGACCGTAACCAACGCAGACGGTTCGAACCAGAGATTGCCGTGGGCATCCTGCTGGCAAGCGACGAGGCCGAGCGCCACCAGTCGGCGCACCATGTCGGGATGCAACCCGCAGCGTGTTGCGAAGACGTCGAGGTGCATTCCGGGCCGCCGCGCCAGGACATAGCGTGGTGCGGTCATCGTCCCCTCCTGGGGTCGAAGGTGGACTCCGCCGCCAGTTGCTCGAACAGTTCACGTTCCCGCGCAGTGGGTTTCGGTGGCACCATCACCTTGATTTCTGCGTAGAGGTCGCCGGCGGCACCGCGCGGGTTGGGCATGCCTTCGCCGCGCAGCCGCAGCCGGCGACCGGTCGACGATCCCGGTGGCACTTTGACTTTGGCTTCGCCGCCGGGAGTTCGGATAGCGACGGTGGTCCCCAGCGCCGCCTCCCACGGCGACACCAGCAGATCCACCGAGATGTCTCGGCCGTTGAGACGAAATCGAGAATCCGGCTTGATGCGTACCCGCAGGTACAGATCTCCGGCGGGACCGTCGCCGCTGCCTCGGCCGCCCTCGCCCGCCAGTCGGATCCGTTGTCCGTCCGTGACGCCGGCGGGGATGTTCACCTCGTATTCACGGGCATCGAGTGAGATCTTCCGTTTGCCCCCCCGGTAGGCCTCCTCGACGGTCAGCTCCAGCGTTGCTTCCTGGTCCGCGCCCGGAATCGGCCCGAATCCTCCGCTACCGCTGAAGATATCGCCGAAGAGATCGTCGATGTTGATGCCTCCGGCGCCACCGAAGCCTCCGCCGTAGCGCACTCGGCCTCCGCCGGCCCGTCCGCCGCGGAAGCCACCCGCACCTGCGCCCACCTGGTCTTCCCAGTCTTCGGGGACCTTGCGGAAGTCTTCGCCGAATCGGTCGTAGCGCTTACGGGTATCGGGGTCCGATAGGACGTGATAGGCCTCGTTGATGTCCTTGAATCGGTCTTCGGCCGTTGGATCCTTGTTGACGTCCGGGTGGTACTTGCGGGCCAGTGTGCGGAATGCCTGCTGGATCTGATCGGCGGTCGCGTCCCGCGACACCCCGAGCACTTCGTAGTAGTCGCGGGCCACCCGACATCACTCCTTGCGTTGGCTGACCACCACGGCCGCCGGCCGCAATTGCCTCGATCCTTCGCCGTAGCCCGGTCGAACTACTTCGACTACCGTCCCGGGCGCGCTGTCCGGGTGGTCCACCACACCGACCACCTCGTGACGCTCCGGGTCAAAGGGCACCCCTGCCTCCGCATCGCGCGGATAGCCGAGCCGCTCGAGAACCTGCAACGCTTGTTCGAGAATGCTGCGCACACCCTCGACGACCGCGTCGGACTGGTCACCGGCATGACTGAGCGCCCGCTCCAGGTTGTCCACGATGGGCAGCCACGCGCCGGCCACCCTGGATCGTTCCGTTGTTCGTTCGCGGTCCAGTTCGCGGGCATACCGCTTGCGCACATTGTCCAGATCAGCGACAGCCCGCCGCCAACGGTCCTCGAGCTTGGCTCGCTCGTCTGAATCAGGTTGAGGGGGAACATGTTCTGGGGAGCTCTTGTCCGACCGGTCACCGTCCTCATCGGTGCGGGAATGCTCTGCGGGGCTGACCATTGCGGCTCAGCCCCGGTCGAACTCGGCGTCGACCACGTCGTCATCGCCAACCGGCGCGCCTTGGTCGTCCCCTGTCGGTCGCCCGTTGCCGCCACCGGGCGTGGGCTGCAGCCCGTAAAGCACCTGCTGCAGTTCGGACGTCAGGGACTGCACCCGGTCCATCGGTGCGTCTTCCTTAACGGCCTGGCGCGCGTCGGCGACCAACATCTCGGCGCGGGCACGGTCGTGTGGCGCCGCGGAGTCGCCTAGCTCGGCAAGACGGCGCTCGACCTGGTAGGCCGCGGAGTCGAGCGCGTTACGCGCATCAACCTGCTTACGCAGCTCTTCGTCCTCGCGGCGGTGCGCCTCGGCCTCGGCGAGCATCCGCTCGACTTCGCTCTGGTCGAGGTTGGACTGCTCGCTGATGGTGATGCTCTGCTCGGCGGCGGTGTCCTTGTCGCGTGCGGTGACATGCAGGATGCCGTTGGCGTCGATGTCGAAGGTGACCTCGATCTGCGGCTCACCGCGCGGGGCCGGGCGGATGTTCTCCAGCTTGAATCGTCCGAGTACGCGATTGTCTTTCGCCATCTCGCGTTCGCCCTGCAGCACAACGATATCCACAGCCGGCTGGTTGTCTGCCGCCGTCGTGAACACCTCGCTGCGTCGGGCCGGGATGGTGGTGTTGCGTTCGATGATCTTGGTCATCACGCCGCCGGCGGTTTCCACACCCAGCGACAACGGGGTGACATCCAGTAGCAGAACGTCGGAGACCTCGCCCTTGAGCACGCCCGCCTGGATGGCGGCGCCCATCGCGACCACCTCGTCCGGGTTGACGGTCATGTTCGGGTCCTTGCCGCCCGTGAGCCGGCGTACCAAAGCCTGCACTGCGGGAATGCGAGTCGACCCACCGACCAGAATGACCTCGTCGATGTCGTTGGCCGTGACCTTGGCGTCGGCCATCGCCTGCTTGACCGGACCCATCGTGCGCTCGACCAGGTCGTGTGTGAGTTCCTCGAACTTCGACCGGTTGATGGTCATGGTGAGGTGTTTGGGGCCGTTGGCGTCGGCGGTGACGAACGGAAGGTTGACCTGCGTCTGTGTCACCGACGACAATTCCACCTTCGCCTTCTCGGCCGCCTCGAACAGCCGCTGCAGCGCCTGCGGATCTTTCCGCAGATCGATGTTGTTCTCGCGCTGGAACTCGTCGGCCAGATAGTCGACGAGCCGGCGGTCGAAGTCGTCGCCACCCAGGTGCGAATCACCGGCTGTGGAGCGGACCTCGACCACCCCATCCCCGACGTCGAGAAGGCTGACATCGAACGTGCCGCCGCCGAGGTCGAAGACCAGCACGGTTTCGTGGCCCTTTTTGTCCAGCCCGTAGGCCAATGCCGCGGCTGTGGGCTCGTTGATGATGCGCAGCACGTCCAGCCCGGCGATCCGGCCGGCATCCTTGGTGGCGTTGCGCTGGGCGTCGTTGAAGTACGCCGGAACGGTGATCACCGCTTCCTTCACCCGTTCGCCGAGGAATTTGCTTGCGTCGTCGACGAGTTTGCGCAGCACCTGCGCGCTGATCTCTTCGGGCGAGTACTTCTTGCCGCGCACGTCGAACCGGGCCGAGCCGCCCTCGCCCTCGACGACGTCGAAGCTGACCGCCTTGGCTTCCTCCGATATCTCGTCGAAGCGGCGGCCGATGAATCGCTTGGCCGAATAGATGGTGCCCTTCGGGTTCATGATCGACTGGCGTCTTGCCAGCTGTCCGACCAGTCGCTCACCGCTCTCCGTGAACGCCACCACTGACGGCGTGGTGCGCGCACCTTCGGCGTTGGGGATCACGACAGGTTCCCCACCCTGCCAGGCGGCGATGACCGAGTTGGTTGTCCCCAGGTCGATGCCTACCGCTGTGGCCATGGTCTATTCCTCTCGGTTGTTGCTGGTGAGCAGTTGGAGTGCACGGTCGGCCACGTCGACGTCGGCGACGACGTCGTAGTACTTGGGCCGCAGTCCGCTGACGGAGAGGAAGTCGCGGCTGCCGCGTTGCAGGGCGTGGATCAGCAGGCCGACCAGGGCACCGACAATGGCGCCGAGAACCAATCCGTAGGCGGCCAGTACCACGGCCGAGACCAAGGGCTCGACCCAGTTGAACAGCCCGAAGATCCAGCCGATCAGTGCGCCGAACAGGGCGGCCGAGCCGGCACCGCGCAGCGCGGCCCCGCCGTAGCTCGCTCGGCCCAGGACTTGCTCGACATATTGCAGTTCCCGGCCCACGATGGCCACCCGGTTTACCTCGAAACGCTGATCGGACAGGTAGTCGACCGCGCGTTCGGCGTCGGGGTAATTGTCGAAGGTGGCGATCACCTGGCGGGCGGGCTCATTGGGCCGCACCGCCGACGTTGCAACCGTCGAATGCTCAGCCATCACTCCCCCTTGCCTGTAGGCCATACGCATTAAAGCCAGCCTTTATCCTAAGTTACGAAGGTCGTTACACGGAAGCCCCGACAACAGCGGAAAGCAGCGCACGCGCCGTAACGCGCGTCGTATTTCGCTCCCAACAATCGAGCCTGGCAACCCGTAGCGGCTGTCGCGTGCGCCCGGTGAGCCGAAAATCTGGACTCTGATTCGTCCTGTCAGCACCACACTGGAGTAGGGTCTGATTAGCGGACGCCGGGTGGGCATTTTCAGACCCGGAAAGGCGGTTCGGAACCCCAACTTCGGGTCTGTCGTTCGTAGTGACGCCTCAGCGGACACTCCAGGTGCCTTGAGAGGAGGCAGCCGAGCCTGGCCACTCCTAACATGAACGATGAATCGCACAGCGCGGCAAAGGGCACCCGCCAGGCCGAACAGGCTTCGTCAAGGGGTTTGGCCGCGCTGTCGCGTGTCACTTTCAGTGACTCCGACGTCGGCGAGATCTTCCGCGTCGCGACCGCCGCCGTTGGCAGTCTCGGGCCCTACAAAGTCGAGGCCAGTTACCGGTCGGTTGACGGCGAGTTCGTTCGCTTTCCACCATCCCAGCCGGCACACCCCGACATCGCACGGCACCGCGAGTCCGGCTGGGACGGGCTGGTCGACGTAAAAGACGGCCGGTGGGGGTGGGCGTTCCCGCTGAGCCACCGACGCGCCATCAACGGGTGTCTGGTGGTCAGCGCCGATACTGCACCGTCGAAAGATCAGATCCAGCTGTTGACCATCCTGGCCCAGCAGACCGGCGCCGCCCTGGCACATGCCGCACTGCATGACCGCGACTCCAGTAGCGCGGCGAAGCTGGAAAGGGCGAACGCCGATCTGGAGGTAGCGAATCGCGAACTTGTCACAACGGTGTCGCGGCTGCAGCAGCAGACGAACATGCACGAAGCATTGAGCACAGCGGTGGCCGCGGGTATGGGCGAGCAGGGTATTGCGGATGCGCTGTATGACCTGACGGGGCATTCGGTGGGTATCGAGGATCGGTTCGGCAACCTGCACGTACATGCATCTCCCAGTGAATACGCGATCCGACATCATCGGCGCGCGCATCGAGCAAGGCAAGACTGCTCGCTGAAACCCCCACCGGAAAATCGTAAGGGCACCTCAATAGGTTGCTGAGCAACAATTTTCGCCGCGCACCCGCTACCGCGCTACGGAAGACGGTGGGTCGTGTGGTGACGCGCTCTGGCGTGCTGACCAAGAGATTGACCACGGTGTCGCAAACGCGCCCTAGCATCAGCGCCATGCTTGGTTTCTGGGTTACCGCGTCGGCCGGATCGCTTCTCTTCGCGACGTTGACTGTTGAGACATACGTGAAGCGCCGATGGCCATCCCGCAGCACCCTGGGGCTGGGCGCGGTCGTTGGGCTCAGCGCCACCCTGTTCGCGTTCGTTGGTATCGGCGCCCTCGTCGAAGGCGCCCTTCACAGTGCGGCGTGGCTGCGCGACGACGAGATGGCGCTATGGGTCGGAATCCTGTGCCTCTGGTCCATCTTCGCGTTTGGCGCCCTCCGAGCAATCCCCTGGGTGGTCGCGCAGCGTGAGTGACGATGACAACGCACTTCTAGCTAGCGTGCTGGCCTGAACACTGAAATGTCCAGCAGCACAGCAGAAATGCGATTCAGGTTAACCATCCGCTCGAACAGTGAACACCTCATCGGCGACGCCTGCTAGGGCGGCGCGCGCATCGTCGAGATAGGTGAACATCGTCGCCCGACCCCTGCGTGCCAGGGTGAGTTGAGTCCAGTGGTTCATAGCAAACCGGCCTGATGCAGGGCGAGATACGGATCAACAC
>NZ_LKTM01000040.1 GCF_001417955.2 Mycobacterium gordonae
CCGGCGGCCTGGGCGGCACCGGCGGGGCCGGCGGCCCTGGCGGCGCGGGCGGACCCGGCTATGGCTTCGCCCCCCCGTTCCAGGCTCCGTCGGGCAATCCGGGTAACCCTGGCTTGAAGGGTGCCGACGGTGCCAATGGCCGTCCGGGTTAGCCCTGGCCGCTGTCATCCAATTCGGTTCACTTTTCCTTGGAGATCACCATGACCAATTTTGCTGTGTTGCCGCCGGAGATCAATTCGTGGCGGATGTTTGCCGGTGCCGGTTCCGCGCCGATGCTGCAGGCCGCGGTGGCCTGGGAGGGGCTGTCCGCGGAGTTGGAGTCGGCCGCCCACGCGTTTACCGCGGTGACCGCGGGGTTGACGGGCCAGGCGTGGCAGGGGTCGGCGGCGGCGGCGATGGCGGCCGCCGCGGCACCCTATCAGCGGTTCTTGAGCGCAGCCACGGCTCAGGCGGCCGCGGCGGCCGGACAAGCCAAGTCTGTCGCTTCGGCGTTCGAGGCGGCCCGCGCGGCGACCATTCCTCCGGCGGCGGTGGCGGCCAACCGAAACGCGTTCGTGCAGTTGGTGATGACGAACCTGTTCGGCCAGAACGCGCCCGCGATCGCGGCGGCGGAAGGCATCTATGAGCAGATGTGGACCCAAGACGTGGCCGCCATGCTCGGATACCATTCGGGGGCCTCGGCGGCGGCGGCCCAGCTGGTCTCGCTGCCCAGCAATCTGCAGCAGCTGCTGCAGGGCCTGCCCAGCCTGGGCGTGGGCAATAAGGGCAACGCCAACGTCGGCAGCGGCAACACGGGCAGCGGCAACGTCGGGGAAGGGAACCGAGGCAGTTCCAATCTGGGCGGCGGCAATATCGGCAACGACAACATCGGCAACGGCAACCTGGGCAACGGCAACGTCGGCATTGGGAACTTTCGCAACGGCAACATCGGCCTAGGAAACATCGGCAGAATCGCCACCAGCGCGGACCCGGGCCACAACATCGGCATGGGCAACCGCGGCAACAACAACATCGGCTTCGGAAACAACGGCGAAGCCAATACCGGCGGCGGGAACGTCGGCAATGCGAACATCGGCGGTGGCAATACCGGTAACAACAATTTCGGTTTCGGCAACACCGGCAACAACAACATCGGCATCGGCCTCACCGGCAACAATCAGGTGGGCATCAACCTGGCCGGTCTGCTGAATTCGGGCTCCGGCAACATCGGCATCGGCAACTCCGGCACCAATAACATCGGCTTCTTCAATTCGGGTGATCACAACGTCGGCATTTTCAACACCGGCATCAACCCCCTGCAGCCAGGCCAGCTGAACAGCATCGGTTTCGGCAACTCGGGCTACGGCAACATCGGCATCGGAAACGCCGGTTTGCTGAACACCGGCATCGGCAACGCGGGAATATTGAACACCGGCTTCGGCAACTCGGGCAGCGAGAACACCGGCTTCGGCAACGCAGGCTCATACAACACCGGCTTCTGGAATTCCGGTGACACCAACACCGGCAGCGGGAATTCGGGGAACGTCAACACCGGTTCGTGGCATTCGGGCAACGTCAACACCGGCTTCGGCGCAACCACCAACACCGGCCTGGTCAATTCCGGCTTCGGCAACGCGGGAAGCTCCATTTCCGGGTTCGGTAACGCCGCCGTCGGCAGCAACGCAGCGAACATTTCCGGCTTCGGCAACACCGCCAGCGGCCACCCGTTGGCCAACGGCCGCCTGTCCGGCTTCGGGAACACCGGCATACCAGGCCCCCTCAGCTCCGCCACCACCAGCGGATTAGGCTCGGGCTTTTTCAATGTGGGCACCGGCCTGTCCGGATTGTTCAGCATCCGTCGACAATTGCCGTGACGTCAGCACGGGGCTCATTATCAAGGGCGATTCATGATGTGCCGGATTCGGTCGCAGACGTAGATGCGACCGTGTTGCTGACCGCTCGACTCACGTATCGGGGTTGGATCTGCTGTTCTACCGGTCCTTGATCTCCGGTGTTGACGACGGCCAACGCATCCCGCGAACAGTGCGAGGCTGCAACCTCGTCGGCCGACACCAGCAGGGAGGCGTCGATGAGCCCGCCGACGCCTGACTGGTCACCGCTCACCAGTAGGTAATCCGAACAACCCGTAACTTTCAAGCCTGACATTGAGGAATTCGTTGCCACAGGCCGCGCTTTCGCCGCGCGATGGATGGGCTGGTAGGCGGTCATGTATGGGAAAATCACGCTGACAAGCACGGCCGGATCCACATCGTCTGGCACCTTCACCGCCAAGGACTCTGCGACACAGACCACTCGGCGTAGCCACCCCAAACCACTCGCGCGGCGACACGGTCACCCCGGGCACCAGCGTCGAGCATCGCGAACCGACCTGCTCCACAACACCAACGAACTCATACCCAGGGGTAAAGGGCGGCTTGGGACGACCTGGATAGGTTCCGGCTCGAAGCAGCGTGTCCGTGAAGGACACGCCCGCGGACAACACGAGGCCACTCACTTGGTGTCACGTCGAACCACGTCGGCTGCAGATAGTGGCAGCCCGCAAACTTGGTCGGGACCCAGGACGTGTTCGTCCTCCTCGATGACGCTGAGGACCTCTGGCCCTCCGTAGCGTGATACCACTACCCGATTCATCTGCGAACTTTAACTCGAGGCACGAAGTGCGCCTCGCCTCCATTGATAATCTCCACGGAACCGAACTCGCTGGCGCCGCAACGTCGCCGTGGGGGAGCTTTTCCTCAATCTCCGTTGGGGACTCGGCGCCCGTAGCCGCAAATCCAGGCCTGAAGCCGCCGCCGCAGTGCCCCGCCACGGAAGCGTCGCCTCGAAGAAGAGTGCGATGACCCAAGCCACCTCGGCAGGTGGCCTCCTGACCGAGCAGTCCTGCGCGGTTGTTGGGCGGGCTCGGGTGCCTACGGCTGAACCCTGGGAGCGTCCGGTGACCACGGTCGATGAGCGCAGTGTCGCCATTCGCCATAACGGCATCTTCGAAGAAGCTGGCCGAGATTGAGCAGGGGAGTTAGGACGGGTTGGTTCACCACGAGACCGGTAGGTCGACAAGCCCGCCGGCGAGCACGTCGCTACGCGCGGTAAGCATCGCGGGATCCACCGTCAGGTGCATGGCAGGAAACTGCGGAAAGAGCTGGGTGAAAACCGTCTTTAGCTCCATACGTGCTAACGGCGCCCCGATGCAGTACCGCGCGCCGTATCCGAAGGTGAGGTGGGTGGCGTCCCGCCGGGAGATACCCAGACGGTCCGGCTCGGCGAACACCGTCGGGTCGTGGTTAGCCGATTCGATGTCAAGCAGGACCAAGTCTCCGGAATGGATTGCAACACCATTGATGTCGAAGTCGGTGCGCGCATACCGCGGAATGCCGACGACGCCGCCGCCGAAGGCGGCTGCCCGCAATAGCTCTTCGACTGCGATCGGAATAACCGTAGGGTCAGCCAGCATCGCCTGCCGTTGATTGGGATTGGTCAGCAGCAGCAATGCCCCGTATCCGATGGCGACTACCGTGGTCTCGTGCCCGGCGAATAGCAGGAACATCGACAACGTGGCGGCCTCCTCGTCGGAGACGCCGTCAGTTGCACACAAACGGGATATGATGTCGTCGCCGGGGTGGGCGCGTTTGTGCTCGACCAATTTCATGCTATAGCTGAACAATTCGGCCAGGCCATGCTCGGAGCGGGAGTGATCGCGCACATTGGCCGCGTCCTGAGTCCACCCACGAAACTGGTCACGATCGGAGTACGGCACACCAAGGAGCTCGCAAATGACCAGAATCGGCAGCGGCACAGCCAATTTCGCGTACAGGTCGGCCGGCGGACCCTCTTCCGCGAGTTCGTTCAGCAGTCCGCTGGTAAGCGCTTCGACCCTCGGTTGCAGGGTCCGCAAATGCTTGGGCGAGAAGTGCGGCTGCAGTAGGCCACGCATCCGGGCGTGGTCGGCCTCCTCGGTGTTGAAGTTGCCTAACGGGCCGCCGAACAATGCCGATTCCCCGATGCGCGCGGCGGTGTTGGGCTCAGGATGCCCGCGACCCAGTCGGTGGTCGTCAAGCAAACGCCGTACCGCTGCATAGCCAGTGACCAGCCACGCATCATCGCCCACGGGCGTGCGGACCGGGTGAATCGTGGCCTGCGACTGCAACGCGCGCAGTTCAGGCGAGGCTTGGAGCGGATGCGCCCGCGTCAATGGCAGCTGAATTGGTGTGGTCACGGGCATCCTCTAAGGAAAGAAACTCTTGTATAAGATGCCTTAGACAAGGCTAGTTGTAAAGTAACCCGTAAACAAGAGGGGGTTGTGGTGAGTGTCAGCCGAGCCGAGCCGACTCGACGGCTGCCGCGCGAGCGGCGCCGCGAACAGATCCTCGACGCCGCAACCCGCGCCTTTGCCCGGGCAGGCTTTGCTGACACCGGACTTGATGCCGTTGCCGCAGAAGCCGGTGTCACCCCGGTGATCCTGTATCGGCACTTCGCCTCGAAGGCTGACCTCTATCGTGAAGTGCTCGACTACGGTTACCGCCGGCTCCGCGAGGCCACCGGGGCGGACGAATTCGATGATGGCAGCATCCCCGCGCTAGTACGTGCAGCCGCTGCTGATCCGGAGGCCTTCCGACTGCTGTTTCGCTATGCTGCCCGCGAACCCGAATTCTGTGACGTAATAGAACGAGCTCTGGACAACGGGACTGAGATCACGCGCCGCTACCTTGCGGGCATTGCCGACGAGCGGTGGCGGAGCTGGGCAGCGCACCTATTACCTACCGTCACAATGGACGCCGTGATCGCCTGGCTTGACGCCGGCCGGCCCGACCCCGATCAGGCCGCCGCGCGCATCCGTCGTATCGTCGACGCCGTAATCCATGCCGCCCAACCCCGCTGATCTGGCAATAGCACACTGACGACGACCACATTCGCAAGCCGTTATCGGACGCGGTGACGCAGCCAGTTTGCGCTGTCAACACAACATCGTCGGCACAATCCCGGCCAGAGCGGCAGGTGCACACAGTCTGGTTGGAAGGGAGAGACCCGTCTGCCTGGCCTGCGTCGGGCAAAGACCAAGGGTATAAGCCGATGGTTGAAAGTGTGTCCTGCCAAGCTGCGACTCCGGTGTTGGGCCCAGGCGTTCAGCTCACCGATCACACGACATCGCGATCGGTCACCGGGTGTCCGTATCCGGCCAGCACCAGCTCGGTGATCGCCTCCAAGTCGATCACGTCAGCCTTGACCCGCCGTCGGCCCTGCACGCGACGCTGCTCGGCGACCTGAGCGGGATTGAGCTCCAACACTTCCCAGCCGTCCGGCCACCGATGGTCGAGCACCGGGCGGTGGTAGTGGCCGGCGGCTTCCACGCCAACCTTCACCCGACCTGCCGGCGGCACCACAGCCGTGGCCCGCGCCGCCGCTGCGGTCAGACCCAACCCGGTCATCGCGAACTCGACGGACCGACCAGCCGATGACGCGTCGCGTCGGTCATCGAAAACAATGCCGAAGTCTTGCCGACATCAACGGCCACGACGATCGTGGACGACGTGACTGGAGCTGCATGCACAGACACAACAACACCTCCGGGGCGTGTCACGAGGTCAACGTGCGTCAACACGCGGACCCCGGAAGGAATCAGTTACAGATCCCTTCCTGACACCTCCGGAGGCATTTTGAGAAGGACCAAGCCGATCTATATCAGCCGACTTTGGTCAGGGAAAATAATTGATGGTGGTCAACGATGTAGCAGTTCGGTGGGACGTGTGGGATGTCCACCTTAGTGTAGGGCGTGAAGTGCACTTCCCCGTTGAGCGTAACAGGGTCCCACCACTGGACTACGCTCACCGGATGGTATCCGCCATCGAATAAAAAGTCGCCCATCACATATAACGGACACTTCAGACCATCGGGGATAGTCCGCGAATTGACGTATTGGCCATCTTTTAGTGGAGCGTCGAAACTCGACCCCAGCGCAGTCGTCACGTGCGCGATGCAGTCCGGATTGCATGTCGTACTGACAGTCCACGTCCCCGTACCGCCGTCGTCGTCGGCGTAGAGATAGACACCGTCCATCGCCGGAGGTTCCGCCTTGGCCTGCGGTGCGGCCGCGCCAAGCCCCACTCCGAACAACACCGCAATCGCTGCGGGCGGAGGCCACATTCTCATGCGTGTTTCCGTTCTCTTGTCTTACCGCTATCAATGGCGAGGTTCATGTCCCTGCTGGTCATCAGTGTGACCCCCACTTGGCCACTGCGGGACTTCTGACGAACGTGCGTCTGCCGCGGATCACCGGATGAGCACATCTTGTCGGAGTGCCAAAACTTTAATTGAGGGGACGGTGAATTTAAGCGAGCCTCTCAATGCTGGCGCTGTCCCACGTGGATTATCGTAATAGTGCAAGAGGGCAAGCATATTTAGACGCACCATTTTCTTGATCGGATTTGCCAACAACGGTATGCCCGGCACACCCAATGTTTAGAACTCGTGCACCGGCCATTAACTGTCCTAGGGGGCACTTGCAGCGTCATCTGCCTTCCGGCTGTGTCAGGTCGATAAGCGGTGTAGTTCAGAATGGTCATCATCCCGGCTTCCAGGTGCTAGCCGTGATGACCGAGGATCCTGGGTTATCGGCGATCAGCACAGCAGTGAGTTTCTGGTTGGGCAGCACGATGACGGCGACTTTGCGCAATAATTGGAGGGTAGCAGCGCGCCCTGTGCCGTGCTGACGACAGGCGGCCATGGAACATCGCTTTCGTCCGTGCCGACAAGTACCCCATACCCCCTGAGGGTACGGCCAGGTGGCGCGTGTGACAAGGAGCGGGAAGGTTACGAAAGGCCGTCGAACACCTTTCTGGTGCATGGCACGCTGTGCCCGGGGGACCTTCGGCGCCGGCAGGCCACCCGACCCCTGTGTTGGTCCAAAGTTGAAGGCTCGCGGTTCACCGCTTGGCGCACTTTCCTCGCAGTAACTGCCCGCATTTTGACTGACCGCCTGCTCGGTGGCCTCGGGTCAAGCCGTCACCGCAGAGCAACCCATGTCGGTTGTGGGGCGAGATTGGCCACATATGGTACCGTCCGGGGGTATGGGGTATACGCGACCGTCGGCCGATGCCCGATGTACCGGCCGGGCACACCTAACTGGACGGGCCTCCGCGCTGATCGCTGCTACGCGCCAATTGGGGGACACCCTTCCGCTATCATCGCGCGCCGAGCAAGAGGCGTCATCCACATCAGATTTCGCGCAGACGCACATCGAACGCTCAACGACACTGACGAGTTCCGGCGGCAGCCAGCAGCCTTAAGGCACGCCGATACCAGCCAGCGGGGTCACAGGATACGGTGAATTCCTCTCACGGACTTCGTCTTTTAGAATCATATGACGGAGCAGTTCTCGTGCTGTCGGCATCGGGAGTTATTGACCTCGCGACCACGCCACACTTTGCTCACCGCGTCAACGAGGTTCTCAAACAACGGCCCGCCGCGCTCATCATCGATTTGTCCCACGTCGAATTCATGAGTGCGGTGGGCATCGACGTGCTTGTCCAGGCTCACCACGCCACCGACACTACGGCTTATGCAGTGGTCGCTGACGGCCCGGCCACAGCTAGACCGCTGCGGCTGACCGGCCTTCACACCGTCATCGCGATCTATCCGAGCGTGGCCGAGGCCCGCAAAGGCTTAAGGACAGCACCGCCACCCAGCGCAGAGCCACCATGAAGGGCCGGGCGTTGGCGCTCATCCACACTGACCATGCCTCGGTCACTGTCGGTCAGGACGACGCTAGCAAACGCACCGAAAAGGGGTTTTCCCCCGGCGGCACTGACCGCCTGAACCATCACCCCGAAGAATCACACGACGACGTACACCACGTCCTTGGACACTTGACCTCCGCCGAAATCTGCACGGCACGGATCTGGAGACCGCGGAGTACGAAGAGTGGCACTGGTACCGGTTCTTTCGTCTCCGCCGTCGTTTCGAGAGTTGGGCGGCCCAGCGCGGCCCGGGGTGGTTCCGCGGAAAAGCCGGTCGGCCAAGGCGGCTAGGTGAGTGGCGACCATATTCGATGCGGGCACTTCAGCCCGGTCAGAGCCCACGCACGTCGGGCGCTTTTCCTCAGCGTGGCCGACGCCGTTCGCCGTGGTGGTGCTTCGGACCCTTGTGAGACGTGTGCGGCGCACGATTTCAAACGTGCTCGGGCAAGTCTGGTGCCATATGCTGCCCAACCCGACAGTGCCCGGCTGCGGCTGGATTTGCTATTGCTGCCGCGTTGGTGTCGCTGGGGCCGGATCGCCCGCAGATCGCCCTTCGTCAGGCCGAACCCACCACAATGACACGAGTTGGGTCACAGGCGCTTTCGCCAAAACTTTGTCGGCGCTGGTGGCTACGGTAGTGACTGCCGGGATGAAGCAGGAGCCGTCGATGTTCGATGATGAGGTGAATTACCCCACCGCCGTGGCAAGCTATGACGACGGCGGTGTGGCTGAAGCCATCCGCTGGTGCACGTCTCACATGGAGAAGGGCGACACCCTCACTGTCTGGACCAAGCTGAAGTCCAACCTGCGCAACTGCGACATGTTGAACCGACTGGTCATCCGCCACTCCGACGTCGAGCACGTGACCGGCAGAGGAGGCGCATACGTGCGTGGCCACGGCCCGGTGCTGATGGCCTGGCCAGGCATGGACGACATCGGCGAACTGGTCCGATTCAGCAATCACATGATCCGGGGGTTGTGTGTGATCACTTGGAACGCCAACCGGATTCGGCCGTGGGTAACGCAGATGCGACCGGATATCCTCGGCAACGGTTCGGAGTGGGAGGACCTCACGCCGAAGCTAGACCCCGTGGTGATCGAGGCGATGAACAGTCTCACGTTAACGGTCAACCACAACAACACAATCGCGGCTGGCTACGAGAAGGACGACGTCGTGAGTGTGCTCCTCGAACTCCACGATGCCGGCATCCCAATGGACGGCGACGCGATGCGCAGGGATGGGCGCTTGCCCACGGTTGGTCCGGGAAGAACCCGGCATTGCTGGCCAAGTACGTCGAGGACGTCAACGGCGGCAAACGCCCCCGGTGTAACCGAGTGATCCGTTCCGACTACATCGACCACCTGAGGGCGCGGGTGGCCGGAGGCGTCAATGACGACGAGGAATGATCGTGGCCGTCACGTCTGCCCCACAACTTCCGTCGAGTGAGGAATATAGCGGATGCGAATACGGCGGGTTATCAGTAGAACGTAGAACGAGCCCTTATTCCCTATCCTGTTGCAGCGCAGATTATTTCACAGCCCGAGTCAATCGCCGAAAACTTGATCAGCCCGTATGCTCAAGCCAGGGGCCAAGAGCCCGGAAGTGGCGCCGACGAAGGTCGACTCAGACCTCCACCCATAGGCCGCGTCGTACTGCCCAACCGGCGGTTCACCGTCGCAAGGTCATGGTTCGACTACTCGAGAGCGCCAACTTGCAGGACCTCGATCTCTTGGATGCATCCGGCAACCGCGGCCCAACTAGCAAAATGCCAGAGAATTCGACCGATGTTGATACCGCCGATCCGATCAAGGTCGCGATATTCTCTAACATGTTTCGCCGCAGTGCATTTCGCAATTGTCTACACTGGCGATAACTTGCGCAATTCGTACTCATGAAGGGCTTTTCACCGCAGTCGATTGGAGCGAGTGAAAGCGATTGATTCAACAGATGAATCAGGCTTAGCGCTCTGACGCCAATGACGGTGTCGCTTGTCCACGCAAAGATCGACGCCTGAGGCTCAGCGGTCGGCACGATCACCCGCGATGGAACACCGTCCCAACCGTGGGCGTCCGCCGTGCCGTGTGCGTCGATTTGGGTTTGTAGCGAACTGACGCCGATCGCAGCAAGTGCTACGATTGCTACATGATGTCGGACTATGTTATCGCCGAGGTGGACGATGGACTGGAGGTCCGTGGCGTTACCCGAGGGGAGCTCACCGAGGCGCTTCAGCTCCTCAATTTCTTCGGAGGAACCGAGGGCCCACACGAGGCATTCGCCCTGCTACAACTACGCAACGCGCTCGTGCATGACCCGCAGGGCGGTGCACACATCCGCGAGTTCATTGAGGTGTTCAAGGCTATTCGCACGCTGCAAGCCGAGCATGTGGAAGCGTCGCGCGAAGAGCTGCTTCGCGTGCTGATGGGCCATGGCGTTAGTCTGACGCCCGCCGCGACCCTGTCGCAGTCGAAGCGTTTGGCCGCCCACCGCAACGCGCTGCTCGCGACGCCTTTCCACACCTACAAATCGCTGAGTGAGCAGCGCAATTCGTCGGAGTCCAACACCAGAACGTGGGTGGCGCGACGTCGACAAGCGCATCAACTATTCACCGTTGACCATGGCGGCAGGACCTTGATACCGGCGTTTCAATTCGATGAGCACGGCAAGCTGCGCGCCGAGTTGGCGCCGATCCTGGCAGCACTTGCCAATGGGGGAGTGCGGGACTGGTCCTTGTGGACGTGGCTTACCAGCCCGACGAGTTTTCTCTCCGGCGAGGTACCAGAGCGCACCGCAACGACTGATCCAGCGCGTGCGCTGCGCGCAGCCCAGCGCTTCGCCGCGGGTGCGGCCGCCTAGAACACCGGCTCGACGTGACCGCTACGCCTCCGCCCCAGGATCTGGTGTGCCCCCACCCGGCGGGCTGTGGTGTAGTCGCGACGTTGCCCACATTGAATGCAGTGCCCCTCGAAAAAGGCCGCATGCTCTACCGCGTGTACGACGGTAAGTGGGGATATGACGAATTCAATGCAGGCTGGGGCGACACCCGCTTTGCCCCGATCGACGACCCCATCACCGGAAAGCGGTTGTCGAACATGTATGTGGGTGAATCGCCTACCGGGGTCCTGCTCGAGTCGGTCTTTCACGATGTCCACCAGTTGGGCAGCATGATCGCCTACGACGCCCATCTGCACGAGAAGCTGTTGGCGCACATCGAGTTGCCGGTCGATGCTGCGCTGGGCGACCTTCGCGATCCGGAGCTGACGCGGCTAAACCTCAAGCGCAGCCAAGTGATCTCGAGTCCGGCCGAGCACTATGCATGCACCCGGCGCCTGGCGATCGCAGCTCTTGCACAGAAACATGATCCGCCGCTTCAGGGACTGATCTGGCATTCTCGTCAAGCCGAGTTGATCAACAAGCCGCCCGAAGAAGTAATCGTCCTGTTTGGGGAAAGGTACCCGCCGAAGCGGGGTTCCTGGCAGCGGTCCGGACCCGGCTCGCAAAACCTCTACGAAGGGCCAGGGCGACTACTCGTCGAAGAGATCGCCGAAGAATTGCGTGCGCTGATTGAGACGGATAAGGCGTAGGCGCAGTCGTGGCCGGAAGGTAGCAACTTTATCCACGACGGCGATGTGGGCAAAAGTTCGTTGACACCGGCAGGCAGGCGCATTGTCAAGACCGAATTTTGGGCGCCAGTGGGGTCGTGATGTGTAGGTCTAGACGGTATGGAGGCGACTTGAGGCCGAAGGCCTCGGGCTGCAATCGGACGTGGGTTGCCGATGGCGGGTGAACA
>NZ_LKTM01000041.1 GCF_001417955.2 Mycobacterium gordonae
GGGAGTCTCTCCATCCCCGCCCTCGGGTCACTAATTGTCAGGGGGCGGGTGCCTCAACCCAGGTTGGCAGAGAGGGGCCGCCTTGCTCTGCGAAGCGACTACGTTGACTAGTTGTACTGCCCAGGGAGGTTGGTCAACCGCGTGATGGGCGGGACAACTAGTGAGAGCAGTTACAGGCTAACCGCGATAGAGCCTCACGGGCGAGGTCAGGGCTGCGGCATTTTTCTCGTCACGAGATGACCACAGATGGCGTTGATGCGGAATCTCGATGCGATACAGAGGAGAACGCCCTATAGACGACGGGTATGTAGCGTCGCAGACCCATTAGCATGGGCGGTTTTGTCTACCAGGCCAGCTGACCGCCGACGGCACGATCACCACCGTCAATGCCGGACCCCCACCCCCTGGCCCTCAGCCCGGTGCCGGTCAACAGGTGTACGCCTTGCGCTGGTCGTTAGCTTTGACAGTTGCCCCGCTGTTCGCAGGGGGCCCGGCCAGCCGACTCGGTCCGGGCGTTCTTGAAGTTGGCCGGTCCTTTGTGGCACTGCCGGCTCGGCAGCGGTTACTCTGCTGGGCTGCGTTGCCGAGCCGTGGAGTCCTCAACATGGACCGACGCCGTGCGGGTCGCTGGGATCGCAAATAGCTCATCCGAGGCAAGCCCATCGTGGCTCATAAGGAGAGCGCCCCACATCTCTGCACGGGCCAGAACCCGAAACCTTTCCACGACAACGCTGGAGGACATTAAGCGTGTCAATGTCTTGCGGCAACGACAGGGCCGATACCCATCACGATGTTGCCATCATCAATGGCGAGGGTCGGCTGATCGTAAAATCGCGTCCACAACGACCCGGCCGGCTGCCAGAGCGACGGCGCATGGAGTGTGTCGAGGCCAGTCGGCAAGGTGCGACGTTCCTGTCGGGTTCCGCGCGGCGCGCGGGGACTGACGCCGCGGTCGACTGTCGTGCCCCCGAACTAAGATTCGACGATGCTCCGTCGACTCGACGTCAAGACCCCGTGGCGCTCCCTCAACACCGGATTTTGGTCAAGCGATTTCCCCCTCGGGAAGCGAACGATCGTTTACGGACACAACGGGAGCGGCAAGTCGACGGTCGCGGAACTCCTTCTGAGCCTGGCTGAATCAAGGTCCGCGACCGGTGTCATCTGGGAGGACGAAAAGGGGCATAAGACAACAGTTCGTGCGGCCGGTACCAGCCCGTCCCCTCATATGGCTGTCTACACCCGCAGATGGATCGACGAGAATCTGTCAGCGTTCCTCGACGGGGCCAGCGCCGCCGCGATCGTCACACTCGGGAAGGAGGCGATCGACGCCAAGGGCGAGGAGGAGCGACTCATCGGAGAAGTCGATCGCCTACAGTCCGAGGCACACGAGGCAGAGAAGAGTCGGGGCACCGCCGAGAAGAAGCGCGCAGCGCTCGCGAAGGAGGTGCAGGAGCGGATTATCTCCGAACTGCAGACCTTCGATTACCAGCACTTCACCCGAAGTCGCTACTCGATCCCAAAGATCGAAGAGAACCTTCGGGCCTACAAGGGAGACTTCCCCGACGCGAGCAGCCACACCGAAGCCCTGCAGCGTCTCGGGGAAGGTGCTCCGTCCGCAGTGGCGGAGGTGTCCGCGCCGCCCTCGGCGGTTGCATCAGACCTGGCGGTTCTGGCCGGCGTCCTGTCCGAAACCCCTACCCGGGTAGCGATCGCGGCGCTAGCGAACAGCTCTACCGCACAAGCATGGGTCGAGCAGGGACTGCAGCTCCATGCCGATAGCGATGAGTGCCAATTCTGCGCCGGAGCGATCACCCCGGAACGCCGCACGCAACTGGCACGCCACTTCGACGAGAGCTGGCTCGACATCAGAGGCAGGGCCACGCAGCTCAAGGATGCCGTCACGCGGGAGAAGACCGCGCTCGCGACGTGGATTATCTCAATCCCCGACTCAACGGAATTGGCGAGCGACCTCCAGGCAGCGTACGGGTTGGCGGTCGAAAGGCTGTCCGCTGAAGTCACCGAACGAGTGACCGCGTGCGAACGTGTCGAAGCGTCCCTCGAACTGAAGATCGCGGACCCGAGCGGTACGCATGAGGCGCCCGAATGGGCCGTGCTCGGTTCACCACCTTTGACCACCGTTCTGACGCAGGCGATCGCCGAGCACAACCAACAGGTGCACGACCACGCTGAACTCAGTGCGGATCGCAAGAAGACCGTTCTCGACCACATCGTCGGTTCACAGGCCGAAGCGTTCCGCGACCTCGATGGGCAGGTGTTCGCGTACGCCGCAAAGGCGTCTGCGAGCGCCAAGGCCGCCCGACTCGCCGAGAAGAAGCTCGACGAGGTGCGTCAGGCCAAGTTCACCACAAAAGACATGGCTGACACACTCACCCGCGACCTCGCCCGTGTTTACGGCAAGGACCACATCAGCGTGGCCGTCACCGAAGACGGCAAGTCGTACGCGTGTCGACGTGGCGATCAGCCGGGTACCGACCTCAGCGACGGCGAGCGGACAACCCTATCGCTGCTCTACTTTCTCCGAAACTTGGAAGACCAACAGACCCCCGGCGCCGATAAGTCCCATCGCATAGTCGTGATCGACGACCCGTCAAGTTCCCTGGACCGCGAGGCCCTGTTCGCTACGCATCAGTGGCTATTCGACACTCTCGAGAAGTTCGGCCAATACATCGTCCTCACCCACGACTTCGGCCTGCTTCGGTTATTACTCCTGTCCTACAAGGGGATGTGGGGGAAGTCGATGAAGTTGATCCGGGATCGAGACCCCGGTGAACTCCTGTTTCCCAGGGTTTCCTTCCTGGAGGTCTACGCGTCCGCAACGGACGGCGAGCGAACGTCGAAGGTGGGAGCGCTGCCCCAAGTTCTGTTGAAAAACACCTCTGAGTACAACTACCTCTTCTCGATGGTCATGGCCGGGGTTCTCGATTCCGAGGACCACGACCGCCTGTTCCTGCTGCCCAACGCGGCGCGACGGGTCCTTGAGATCTTCGCCAGCTACAAAGCGCCGCACCGCACGGACTTTGCGCAGCAGCTCGAAGTTCTGGTGCAGGCGCAGCCAGGTGAGCCCTTCCGCGATGTGTTCACCTTCTGCAATAAGCACTCTCATGGTGAGGGCAGCGAAAGCGTTGACGTACTCGACGCACGAGCAGTGCACGGACAGATCCGTCGGTGCATGCAGTTCTTGCGAGAGTCCGACCTGACGCACTTCGAACGCATGTGTACGGCGGCCGGTATCAATCCGACGAGCCTTCCCTAGACATTCCGACCGGCGCACCTCGCTGGCGCGCGCTAGTAGTTCTCGCGCACATATTGATAGACCCGGTCGAATAATTCGCCCTTGATCGGCAGGGAGTAATTCTTGAGCACAGCGCGTAGCTCCCGACGGACGGACTTGTCACCAGAGTCGCTCGAAGTCCAACCTGTGTAGGCGACTTCAACGGCGATCGCGTCGATGCGTTCCACGATCTCCGGGACGATCTTATGCAGCCCTTCCGGCGTGTTCTCCTCAACGATCTGCGTAAGAACGCCCCTCTTCGGATCGGCGAGGCGGTCCAATGTCTCCTTGTCGCCGTGCTCGGCTGCGCGGTCGGCCGCGACGACGTCCTGGGCAACTTTGAGCGCCTCCTCCAAGAACGCGAGCGAGTCCTCGATGTTCTCGATCGCCTTGGCCCGGAGCTTCTCAATTCGTTCGGCCAGCGACTTGTAGACAGGGCTGTCGCCCTCCGACAGCCGGCGCTTGAGCCGCGCTTCGATCGAGTCCAGCACGTCCCGATAGACGTCGCTCTCCCCTCTGACTGGCGAATCGTCCGGGAGCTTCAACTGGGCCGCGATCCTCCGCAGCAGCGCCAGGCCTGCGGCGTCGAGGGTGACCGTGCGTGATGCCATCGACTTCACGGCGACCTCATTCATGTGACTGTGGATGAGTTCCGTGGTCTTCGCGCCGAGGCGGGCCCACAGGAAAGTCTTGGAGACGTCCTTCGGGCGGATGGACTCGTACACCTTCGCGAGCCAGTGGTACTGCTGCTTGAAGGGCAGCAGCATCGGGTGGGGGTCGAGAAACTCCCACACGGTCTGCAGCGCCACGTAGCCCTCGACGAACTCCGTGCGCTGCGAGCTGTCTTCGGGGATCCGCTCGTGCGCTTCGGCGAGGGACTCGAAGGATGCGTCGGCGGTGTCGACGCCGGCGAAGAGGTGGAGGAGCTTGGTGAGGTCGGTGACGAACTTGCCTGCAAGCTTGGAGGCGTCGACAACGTCCGGGTCGTCGTCCCCGTCTCCGTTCATCTTTGCGCCGGCGACCGCGTTGCCGATGGCCTTTGCGAGGCCGATGTAGTCGACCACGCGCCCATAGTCCTTCCGCTGACCCGTGACTGGGTTCTTCCACGGTCGGTTCGGCCGCGTAATCGTCTGGAAAAGGTTCGCGTCCTTGGCGGGCTTGTCGAGGTACAGCACGCCCTCGATGGGCGCGTTAAACCCTGTCATCCACTTCGCCGTGACCACGACGATCGACATCGGGTCGTCGACTTTTTTGAACCGGCGCTTGAGAGCTTCTTCCTGCTCCGCGGTGAGCAGGTACTTCTTGAACTCGTTTGGCGTGTCCTTGCTCTCGGCGACGTGCATCACCACGCCGACCTCGCGCAGCCGGCCGTCGGGCATCATCGCTCCGCGGCGCGCGAGCTCAGCCTCGATGGCCCGTGCGTACGCGATGACCAGCCGCTGGTTGTAGGCCACGACCTGCGCCTTCTGCCCGAGCGGAGCGACGAACGTCATGAAGTGGTCGACGATATCGGCGCACACCGCGGCGACGCGGTCCGGATTGGACAGGATCGTCTGAACGTGCGAGGCCTTTCCAGAGAGGTACACCTTCTCGTCCTCGTCGAGGTTCTCCTCCGCTGTCAGTTCGTCAAACGCCTCGTCTAATGCTTCCTTATCGAGGCTGAAGCCGACCGACCTTCCCTCGACGACGACGGGCTTGGTGAACCCGTCGGCAATCGACTGCTCCGGGGTGTAGCGAGACATGACGAAGTCTGGATCCGACCGATCGCCGAACAACTTGAAGGTCGAGCGCTCCTTGTCCTGGATCGCGGTTCCGGTCGCGCCGAAGAACTTCGCGTTCGGGACCGCGTCCCGCCACGCCTTGCCGAACTTCCCTTCCTGAGAGCGATGTGCCTCATCGACGAGGACGATGATGTTAGAGCGGTCGTTCAAGTGCCCTGCTTCAGCGAACTTGTGCACCGTAGTGATGACGACCCCCGGTTCATTGCTCCGAAGCAGAGCGACCAGCTCGCGCCGATTCTTAGGCACGCTCATGCGCGGCATCCCGGCAGTCTCAAACATTTCCGCGGTCTGTCGCACCAGGTCCTTGCGGTCCGCGATGACTATCACCGTGGGCGCGCCGCCGAACTTGTCGACGACCGCGTCGTCCCTTAGCAGGCGGGCTGCGGCGAAGGCCATCAGCTCGGTCTTGCCCGAGCCCTGGTGGTGCCAGATCAGCCCGCCGGGCCGGTCCGCGAGTACCTTGTCGTGAATCGCCAGCGCCGCCTCGAACTGCGGGTAGCGCGGCAGGAGCTTGATGTCGATCTCAGATGCGTCCCTTGCGTGCCGAAACATGACCAAGTCTTTAAGGATCGGCAGGATCGTCTCCGGCCGTAGCAGTAGCCGCGCGGCGCGCTCGACGCGGGCTGGGCCAGTGATCACCTTCGGGTCGTCCTCGGTCGAGCCCCACGGAGCCCAGATCTCGGAGTCGGGGTCTGGGACTGCGCGGATCGGTGCCATCCGGAATTCAAGGCCCTCGGTGGCGACGTTGAAAACGTTGGTGGCGAAGAAGTTCGGGTACTCCTCCTCGTAGACGTCGTGGAGGTCCTTCGCCGCGTTCACCCACGAGACGGCGTGCTTTACCGGAGTCTTTGTCTCGGCGACGACGAGCGGAAACCCGTTGACGTAGTAAACGACATCGAACCGCCTGGTCTTCACCGCTCCGGCGATGGTGACCTCGTCGGCGACGATGAACCGGTTGTTCTCCAGGTGCTCGAAGTTGATGATTCTGCGCGGTACATGCTTGCCGGTCATGGTCGGGAATGAGTGGTCGCCGCGGAGCATCACCGTGAGCAGCTCGTTGGCGGCCACAAGCCCGTTGTGCGCATCCAGGATCGCCTGGTTGATCTCGTGCATCACAAGATCGGCCGATTCAGGATCGTCGACGAGCTCCGGATTCAGAGCGAGCAGCGCCTCCCGGGCCCAGCCCTCGACAACGACGTCGTGCTCGTCGCGTGGGAGCTCGTCGCCGTGGAGTCGCTCCCACCCGGCTTCCTCCGCCCATTCCAGCAGCGACCGCTGGATCGTGCTCGTCTCTGTCCAGCCCACGTCAGGACACCTTCTCCAGCAACGCGTCGTAGGATTCGGGGATCTCGATCTTGCCGCTGAGCAGTGAAGCCAGAAGGACGGAGCGCAACGAGCGGAGGTGGGCGATTTCGGCACCGATAGCGGCGTGCTGCGTCTCTAACGTGTCCAGTTCGTTGGCAATTGTGCTCTGCACTTCGATCCCAGGCAGAGCGACCGGGACTTCGAGGACGCGGACGGCGGTGATGTGCTTGATGTTTGTACCGCTCGATATCTCCAAGAAGGTGCCAGACTCGAATGCCCATTGACACCAATGATTGGTGAAGGCTGCTGTCGTGACACCGTCAATCGCGCGGAACCTCAGAAGTGTCTTCTGAAAGCAGACGGGGTCTTCGATCTCTCCATGCCAGACTGCGCTCAACCCCACAGCCGCCGCACTGGCGCTGCCCTCGGATACGAGGACGTCGCCCTCTCGAAGACCGAATTTCGCCCGCTCAGCTGGATTGAAGTTCATCTGCTTGACATCAGCGAGATCGAGTACGCCATCGCCGATATTTGCCGAGCGCAAATAATTGGTCATGTAGGGACCGATTGCATGCTGCGGGGCACGTTGCCGGCCCATCAGAACTGAGAATGCCCTCTTTACTGGAATAGTTGCTGAGTCATGGACAAGGAGTTCAGAGCGACGGGCTCGTAGCAGTGCTCGCGCGGCTTTAATCTCAGCGGCCAACGCGTCAATCTGCGCGTCCACCGCTTCCATGACGTCAACGATGCGGCGCTGCTCAGCAACCAGAGGGAGCGCGATCAGGTGGTCGTTGAACTGCGACTCTTTCCAGCGGTTGCGGCTGGCCGTTGTCCCTGTGCTGACGCGCTCGATGTCCTCCCAGACCTTCGGCTGTCGGAAGTGAAGGTTCAGAAACTCGGGAAGCAGGCGAGAACGGTCGCATTCAAACAGTGGGAACTCGTTGGACACGCACGATCCTTCGAGGTCGGAACCTACCAGCCCGAAGGAGCCCTTCCATGCGAACAGTCGGTTGTAGATGAACTGTCCGCTACGTACGCGGAAGAAGCGGGTCGCCTTCGAGGTCTCAGAAGTGACTATCTCGCGCAGAAATGGCCCTTCCGCGTACCACCTCACGCCCAGCAACGGGTACGACTCGCCGTCGACAACCTTCACCGCATCCTGCACTTGCGTGGTTACTTCGCTCAGCCGTTTCTGTTCCCACTCACCCATCTGGCACCTCGAACATGCTCAGGTCGATCCCGGCCTCCGCGAGACGCCTAAACATGGCATCTTCGGCCTCGATGCGGCGCTGCCTCGAATCTGCGTACTCGACCAGCACCGTCCCGAGATCGGCTGCTTCCTTGGCAGCGATCCTGATGTACCTTCCGATGTTCAGGTCGAACTTGTTCTCCTTGATCTCGTCGAGCGGCACCAGACGCACATTTGTGCCGGCTTCGCCGTCCGGGTCCTCGCCAGTCCTGTACCCCTGGATGAGGACCTTCACGTCGTCCTCACTCATCTGGTTCTGGTTCGTGCCCTTCACGAACCTGGCCGACCCGTCGACGAACAGGACGTGGTTCTTGCGTGCGGTCTGCTTCTGGTCGCGGAAGATCAGCAGGCAGGCTGGGATCGTCGTCGAATAGAAGAGGTTTGGCGGAAGCCCGACGACGGCCTCGAGGAGGTCCTTCTCTACTAGGCACTGCCGGATGCGTCCCTCTGCCCCGCCCCGGAAGAGAGAACCATGGGACATCACTACCCCGACCCTGCCGGTTCCAGCGTTCATCGACGACACCATGTGCTGGATGAAGGCGTAGTCGCCGTTTTGCGCCGGCGGAACGCCGCAGAACGCTCGCGGGTCCGCCGGCCACCGGTCCGCACCCCAGTTCGTCAGCGAGAACGGCGGATTCGCGATCACCGCATCGAAGGTGCGGACCGCGCCGCTGGTGTCCTTGAACGCAGGTGCGCGGAGCGTGTCGCCGCGCTTGATGTCGAAGTCCTCGATCTCGTGCAGGAAGAGGTTCATCCGAGCGATCGAGGAGGTGGTGAGGTTAATCTCCTGGCCGTACAGGCGCAGCGTGCGGTGGTCCATGCCGGAGTCGCGAAGTTGGTTGATAGTGGCTACGAGCATGCCACCCGATCCGCACGCCGGGTCGTAGACCGTCTCGCCGGGCTGCGGTTCCAGGATCCCGACAAGTAGGTGCACGACCTCGCGCGGTGTGAAGAATTCGCCTGCCTTCTTGCCGGACTCGTCGGCGAAGTTCTTCAGCAGGTACTCGTACCCGGCGCCGAGTAGGTCGTGGGAGACGGTGGACGGGTCGAGTCGGATCTGGTTGAAGGCCTTGATGAGGCCCAGCAGCGCCGACTGGGGAATGCGCTCTTGGTTTCCCCACGACGCATCGCCGAAGACGCCAGCCAGCGAGCGCGGGTTAGCCTTCTCAATCTGCTGGAACGTTCGCGCAATCTCGGCACCGAGGTTCTTGACCTTGGTCGTGACCTCGGACCACAGCGTGCCCGCCGGCATCTCGAATCTGTGGAAGTCGGCCTCGATCTCGTCGTCGAGGTCGTCGCCGTAATCGTCGAGGGCTTTATTGCGCTCGTAGGCCCAGGTGTCGGAAATCCACTTCCAGAACAGCATCGGAAAGACGTAGGTCTTGAAGTCGGCGGGGTCGACCGGTCCGCGCAGTGCGTTGGCCGCGTCCCACAGCCGCGTCTCAAGTTCTTGCTGGGTGATTGTCACCGGGTGCGTGCTTCCTTCGGTCGGTTGAACTCCTTCATTTCGGAGCCCTCGACATTCTTTCAGCGGGCCGCGGCCTACCCGGCAGGCCGCGCCGAACGGTCAACACAACCACATGACTGCTTCGTGCCAGGCGGTCCGGATCGGCGATACCTTAGCTTCAGCGACACGCACTCCGACCTCATAATCCACCTGTCCTGTCCGGGCATAACCGTCGTCTCGGCACTCGGCAGATGTGGTGCGACCACGCAGAAGTGTGTACGAGCCCGGACGGCTGTTCAAACGCCGCACGTTCCTTATGTTGAGCACTCAAGCAGCGTTCGCCTTCTAAAATGGACCTTCAACTGGCGATATGTCACCAGCCTGCGGCCGCTAACCAGCTGTTTCCTAACGCGAACTTGTGCGGGTCGGTTCCCGTGCCGGTGGCGCGGGCTTGATTGGGGGACTCGGCTCCTGTGTCGGCTTGCGTATTGGCGTTGTCGGCACCCTGATGACGCGCCGGCGCGGTTGCCCGATGTCACCCATCCCGCATCCCCTCTAGCGGTTGTTGTTTGTTTAGTGCCAGGTGTAGCTGGATCATCACTTCTCTGTCGAAGTACCGGCGAGTTCCCGGGGCGCTGGCCACGCACGCCGCTACCAATTCGGGTTCGTCCTCTGCACACCACCACGCCACGATCTGCGCCGCGTTGGCCTTAACCCCGTTCTCACCTTCGATGGTCAGGCCGTCCATCCGAACGACCGCGACGATGCGGCGTGCGAAGTCCCGGTACTGGTTGAGGAGCTCCTCGACGGTCCAGAAGGCGTAGACGCCGCACGTGCAGTCGGTGGAGGGGACCTCGTGGTCGGGGTCGTCGGGGCTGCACAGGCAGATCGCCTCGCATTTCCCTTCCTTCCAGTGCGATCCACATTGGGCAATGGACGTCAACCTGCCGTCCTTTACGGCGAAGGTGCGCAGTGCGTGGGCGTCACCGACTTCGATGTCGGTCGGCAGATCACTCATCGTGGTATCCCTCGTCTGCAGTGGGCATAGCTGATGCAGTTGCACTTACGGGGTAGCGTGACCAGGCGTCATCAAAGTACTCACGCCGGTAACCTTTGGTGACCTTGGCGCCGATGCGCTGGTCTTTGTTGATCTGGTGAATGCCGTAGCTGTGCAATATGCGGGCCAGTCTCTTGCCGTCGAGCCTGCGCCAACGCTGGTCCCTGCTGGATAACTCGGCCAGCAGGGTAGTGGTGAACACCACTTCTGTCGCCAAGTCATCGAAGACAGCCTTGATGTCGGCCAGCAGATCGATGCCGGGGCTGGGTGTGTTCTTTACTCCGTCAGCAGCTACAGCAGCTACAGCAGCTACACGCGCCCGTTCCGGCCAGTGCCCGCCCGCTAGTTCAGCGACCGCCAGCAACGGGTGCCACACGTCGGCGTCACGGTCCTCAATCCCCTCGGGCAACACGGGCTGATTTAGTCCCATGCAGTCCAGCGCGTAGCTGTGGACGAGTTCGGCCCAGCACTGCAGTAACCAGCGGATCGCCTGGGCCTCGGCCTCATGCTGGTGCCGGTTCCACCGCTCGACCTTTTCCTCCGGACTGCGGCGCTGCATCGGGATAGTGATGGAACGAGTGCGGATAGTGGCCGGTACGTCGTCAATCGACATCTTCCCGGCCAGCGCCATCGGGGTGTACAACCGGAATTCTTTGACCTTCTTGCCCACTTTGCGAGCAAGCTTCTCGTTACGGTCGTGGCCGGCGTTGATCAGTCGGCGCATCTCTTCGTTACGGATTCTGCCGGTTTCGGCGCTGCCGAAGACGGTGTCGAACTCGTCGAACAGGACCGTCGGCCGACCACCCTCAAGCTCAAGCGCTTGGTCTATCGAGTGATATAGAGCAGCCGGTGTCAGATCGGCGACGTGGTCTGGCCGGGGCACCAGCTGGCTGGTAACCATTAGGGCACGGGTCTTGCCACAGCCTGCTTCTGGCGAGGTGAACAGTAGGCGCGGCGTGTGCTCCCAGCAGTCCATCAACCAGCAGTGCGTGCACCACAGCACAAGCGAGTGACGTGCGTAGTCGTTGGGAAGGGCGAGGAACCGTGCTGCGAAGCTGTCGACGAGATCAAGTACTTCCGCACCTAAGTCCGGCGTCTCTTGGTAGGTGGCACCCTCTAGCAGCAGCCATCTGATGTGGTCTGCCAGATTGTCGTACATCGGCATGGAGTTAGTGCTCACGTCCACTCCATAAAGCCGAGGGTCCGCACCACCGAACATCCGCTAGGAGGCGGCCGATCCCGGTTATCATGACCAGCTCTCTATGTCAACCTGACTCAGGACCACTGTGACGGCTTGATTCGGGACCACCTCGGCGAGGAGGTGGTGGCTCAGG
>NZ_LKTM01000042.1 GCF_001417955.2 Mycobacterium gordonae
AAACGAAAGCCGCCCCGGCACCAAACCGGGGCGGCTTTCACCTGCCTCTTGACAACAGATGCCTACATATCAGCTTTGAGAGCATGACCGCCCGCTCGCGCTATGTCGAGGTGATCCTGCTCGTCTTCGGGTTCTATTCGGTGGGTCTCGGCTTATTCATGATCGTGGCGCCGGGCGCCTTCTTCGACAGCCTCGGCGCCTTCGGCGTCCGCAACGACCACTACATCTTCGACAACGCATCCTTCGAGCTGCCGCTGGGGCTGTTGCTGCTGGCGGCGCTGCGCTGGCCGTCCTGGCGGGTGCCGGCGCTGGCGTTCGCCACCGCGCACTGGGCGTTGCATGCGCTCAGCCATCTGGTCGACACCGGTCATCGCGACGGCGCGACGGTGGGATGGCTGGAGTTCGCCGGCTTGGTGATCGCGACGGCCTGGTTGGCGGGTGCCCTCTGGGTCGTTACTCGCCGGTGAACTGCGGCGGACGCTTGGCGAACGTCGCCGAAATGCCCTCGGTCAGGTCCTTGGACGGCAGGAACGCCGCGTTCCAGGCGGCCACATAGCGCAGGCTCTCCGACACCGCCGAGATGCGCTGCTGGTCGAGCACGTCCTTGATGCCGTGCACGGTCAGCGGGGGGTTGGCGGCGATCTCGGCGGCGGTGGCGTGGGCCGCCGCGAGCGTGGCCTCGGCGTCGTCGTAGACGTCGTTGACCAAGCCGATCTTCTCGGCGCGGGCCGCGTCGATGTCCTTGCCGGTCAGCGCGAGCTCGCGCAGGTGTCCGTCGTTGAGGATCAGCGGCAGGCGGGCCAGGCTGCCGACGTCGGCGACGATGGCCAGCTTGACTTCGCGCACCGAGAACTTGGCGTCTGAGCTGGCGTAGCGGATGTCGACCGCCGAGATGAGATCGACGCCGCCGCCGATGCACCAGCCGTGCACCGAGGCGATCGTGGGAGTACGGCAGTCGGCGATCGCGGTGATGGCGCCCTGCATGCGCTTGACCTCGCGATGGAAGACCGCACGTGGCCCGGCCAGGGCTTCACCGGACAGCAGTGGGGTGAATGAGCCGCCCATGGCCGGCACGTCCAGGCCGTAGCTGAAGTTCCGGCCCGACCCGGTGATGACGATGGCGCGGACGTCGGGATCGGCGTCCAGTGTCGCGAACACGTCTGGCATCTCCGACCAGAAGGCGGGCCCCATCGCGTTGCCCTTGCCCGGACCGATCAGCGTCACCCGCGCTACCTGGTCCTTGATCTCGACGGTGACCGATTCGTATGTTGCGCCCATGTCGAGACCGTAGCGTGGCTGCTATGCCCGACGACTTGGTACCCGGCCCCGAATCGCCACCCACCGACGAGCTACGCAGCGCCGAGTTGACGCTGGGGGTGCTGCAGCAGGTGCTGCACACCGTGGCCGGCTCCGACAAGACCAAGCAGACGCCGTGTTCGGAATACAACGTCAAGGACCTCACCGCGCATCTGATCCGATCGATCACCAGCCTGGGCGGCATGGTCGGCGCGCGGTTCGAGGTACCGCAGGACACCGAGTCGGTGGAGCAGCTGGTGGTCAGCACCGCACGTCCGGCCCTGGACGCCTGGCACAAGCACGGCCTGGACGGCGAGGTCGCATTCGGGGGCGGGTCGATGCCCGCGCGGGTGGCCGTCGCCGTCTTCTCTCTCGAGTTCCTGGTGCATGCCTGGGATTACGCGCGCGCCGTCGGGCATCAGGTGGATGCCCCGGATTCGCTGGCCGACTACGTGCTGGGGTTGGCACACCAGGTGATCAGGCCGGAACAACGCGGCGCGGCCGGATTCGACGACCCGGTCGAGGTGGCCGATGACGCCGACCCGCTGACCCGGCTGATCGCGTTCACCGGCCGCAATCCCGGCTAACGCGGCCCCCTCTTGCGCCGAATGTGCGGCCAGCTTCACCTTCGACGCCGAACGTGCGGCCAGCTTCACAGTCGCGTGGGCTGCGGGGCCCGTCAGATCCAGTTGCGGGCGAACCGCAGCAGGGCATCGTTCTCTTCCGGCGCGCCGATGGTGACGCGGACGCCGTCGGAGCCGTACTGGCGGACGACGATCAGCGCCTCGGCGGCCCGCTCGACGAAGTCGCACGTGCGAGGGCCCAGCGGCAGCCAGACGAAGTTGGCCTGGGACGCCGGCAGTTCGAAGCCCGCCTCGCGCAGCGCCGCGCTGACCCGTCGCCGCTCGGCGACCACCGCGTCGGTGCGTTCGAGCAGTTCGTCGGCGGCCTGCAGCGACGCGATCGCGGCAGCCTGCGAAACGCTGGTCGCGGTGAATGGGACGTAGACCTTGTCCAGCGCGGTGATCACATCAGGGTGCCCGACGGCGTAGCCGATGCGCAGGCCCGCCAGGCCATACGCCTTGGAGAAGGTGCGCAGGACGACGACGTTGTCGTGGGCGCGGACCAGGCCCAGGCTGTCGGGCGCCATGCCGTCGCGGATGTACTCGACGTAAGCCTCGTCGATGACGATCAGGATGTCCGACGGGACGGCTTCGACGAAGCGGGTCAGCGCATCGGGTTCGACGACCGTGGACGTCGGGTTGTTGGGGTTGCAGACGAAGATCAGCCGGGTGCGGTCGGTGACGGCGGCCAGCATCGCGTCCAGGTCGAAGGTGTGGTCGCGCAGCGGTATCTGCACCGGGGTGGCGCCGGCGACCTGCACCTGCGGCGGGTAGAGCTCGAAGCTGCGCCAGCCGAACACCACCTCGTCGCCCGTGGTCGCGGTGATCTGCACCAGTTGCTGGCACAGGCTGACCGAGCCGCAGCCGACGGCCACGTGTGCCGGCATGAAGCCACCGAGATGTTCGGCCAGAGCGGCCTTGAGCTGCACGCAGCCGTTGTCGGGGTAGCGGTTGATCAGGTCGGTCGCGTTCTGGATCGCGGCGCGGACGCTGGGCAGCGGGCCGAACACCGTCTCGTTGCTGGCGAGCTTGATAGCACCGGGCACGGTCTTGCCGGGAACGTAAACAGGCAGCCCGGCCAGCGCGGGCCGCAGGCGGGCGGTCACTTCGACAGCATATGTCGCGGCTGTGTACGCTATGCCTCCGGCGGCTTCGGTATCCGGGGTCGGGTACCCTTTGGAAGGCCATGGAGGCGTGCCAGAGCGGCCGAATGGGGCTCACTGCTAATGAGTTGTTCCCCTCAAAGGGAACCGGAGGTTCAAATCCTCTCGCCTCCGCCACGCAACACCTGCTAGACCACAACTGAACACTGGCGCCCGTAGCTCAACGGATAGAGCATCTGACTACGGATCAGAAGGTTAGGGGTTCGAATCCCTTCGGGCGCGCTTCACGCCTCGTGCCGTCGCCTGTCCAAGCTTTTTACAGGGCCGCCGCCCGATATAACGGTCTAATAACGATCCGGCGCCCAGCAGATCTCAACGCTTGGTCTACCTGCGCATTTTCAATAGCATTCTCGGCATTCCAGACGTCGAAAAGTCCGGGGGATGCCGTCGTGTCATTCTTGTTTACACAGCCCCAACTGTTGGCGGAGGCTGCGTCGAGTTTGGCCGGCCTCGGCTCGACACTCGACGCGGCCAACGCCGCGGCGGCGATACCCACTACGAGTGTGATGGCGGCCGGGGCCGACGAGGTGTCGGCGGCCATGGCCAGCGTCTTCGGCGCGCACGCCCAGCAGTATCAGGCGATGGGGGTGCAGGCGGCCAAGCTGCATGACCAGTTCGTCCAGGCGATGAACGCCTCGTCGAACGCGTACGCCTCCGCTGAGGGGGCGAACGCCAAGCCACTGCAGCCCGTCAACCAGTCGGCGCCCAGCACGACCACGCCGGTGCAGTCCCTGATCGGACCCGCCGGCGGTGCCGGGATCGGGTCGGCGTCGGCGCGGGGCGGCAGGTCCATTGGATTGCTGTCCGGCAACCGTGGCAGCGTCGCGCCGGGCCGGGGTGCCGGTGCCGGCGCGGGCACTGTCCGGCCGGTCGCGACGGGGCCCCTGGCCGGCACCGCGCCGATGGCCGGCAGACGAGCCGGCTCGTCCGGCGCATCGGGCGCCATCGCCGCGGGTCGCTCACGCAGCGGCAGGTCGTTCGGCCAGGGCGGGCCCGGCGGCAAGGGCACCGAGCGCGACCTAGGCGCCCGGCGGCAGGAGACCCTCGCCCGCTAGTCCTGCGTATCGATCAGCGTCAGCGCCCGCTCGAACAAGTGCACGGTCGCCGCGTGCAGCGCGTCGCCGACCGCCTTCTCGGCCTTGCCCGCACAGGCGCGGGCCAGCGTGCCTTCGATGACGATGCCCAGCTTGAAGCAGGCCAGCACGGTGTACCAGGTGATGCGCGACAGATCGCGCGCCGTGTTCGCGGCATAACGCTCCAGCAGCTCGTCGGTGCTGGCCAGGCCATCGGTGCCGCCCAAGGCGTGGCTGAACACGCTCGACCCGTCATCCTGGCGCCAGGTCGCCAGCAGCCAGCCCAGGTCCAGCAGCGGGTCGCCGATGGTGCACATCTCCCAATCCACGATCGCCACCACGTCGGGGCCGGTGCGGGAGAACATCACGTTGGCCGCGTGGTAGTCGCCGTGCATGATGCCCGGCGTCCACTGGGTCGGCCGGTGGCGCTCCAGCCAGCCGGACACCTCGGCGATGCCGGGGATGTCGGGACCGGGATAGCCGTCGTACTCCTGGTAGGACTCCAGCTCCGAAAGCCAGCGTGCCACTTGGCGTTCCAGGAAGCCCTCCGGCTTGCCGAAGTCCGCCAGCCCGACCCCGACGTGGTCGACGGCGCCGAGCTTGGCCAGCGCGTCGGCCATCGACAACCCCATGCCGTGCCGCACCTGGGGATCGCCGCTGTGCAGTTCCGGCAATCCTTCCCCGGCGTTGAACCCGTCGATCGGCTCCATCAGGTAGAAGACCGCGTCACCCAACACGGCGGTGTCGTCGCACGTGGCGATCAACCGGGGATGCGGCACATCGGAGCCGGCCAGCGCGGCCAGCACGCGTGTTTCCCGCAGAATCACGCTGTTGGTGCGGGGGCGCAGGTGCCGTGGACCCCGTCGCAGCACGTAGGGCCGGCCGGATCGGGTGAAGCGCAGCATGACGTTCTGGGTGCCGCCCGTCACCGCGGTGACGTCCTGCAGGGGTCCCTCGCCCAGACCCTGCTCCGTCATCCACCGAGCGACGGCGTCCAGATCCACGCCGGTCATGCGGTGCCTTGCAGGGTGTAGCGGACGGTCTGCGCCCAGATCATGCCGTCGCGGAAGACGAAAGTGTCGACGCCGTCGTCGGCCCGGGTGCCCGCGGCCACCGCCGCCCACTCGAGGAAGAGCACGTCCCCGGCGAAGACCTGGGTCTTCAAATCCCAGTCCGCCCCGGGCAGATCGTCGAGCAGCGTGACGAAGACCTGACGGATCTCGTCACGGCCTCGGGCAACGCCGGCGGAGGTGATCACCACCGAGTCGTCGGAGTAGTCGGCGACGATCTCGTCGAGGTCACCGGTGACGAGTGCCTTTCCGTGGTGTGCGAACACTTCCTGCGGCGTGCGTGTCATGGTGCTCCCTTGCAACCTGTAGACCGTCTGGGAAAAAGGGTAGGGGAGCGGCGCGCGGCGCCCGCGGCGGGAAGAATAGTTTGCGAAACTCACTACTTCTGGCGAGGGGGCCGGCATGCCGCGCACTGACAACGATTCGTGGGAGATCACCCAGAGCGTGGGATCGACCGCGCTCGGCGTGGCCGCCGCCCGGGCCGCCGAGACCGAGAGTGAGAATCCGCTGATCCGGGACCCGTTCGCCCGGGTTTTCCTGGACGCGGTCGGTGACGGCATGTGGAGCCTGTACGCCGATCCCAAGCTGCTGGCTCAGGCATCCGAGATCGACCCGCAGGTGCAGGCGCGGGCGCAGATGCTGGTCGATTTCATGGCCACCAGGACGGCGTTCTTCGACGAGTTCTTCCTGCGGGCCGCCGACTCCGGCGTGCGGCAGGTGGTGATCCTCGCCGCCGGTCTGGACGCCCGCGCCTGGCGGTTGCCGTGGCCGGACGGGACTGTGGTCTACGAGCTGGACCAGCCGAAGGTGCTGGAGTTCAAGACCGCCACCTTGGAGCGGCACGGCGCCACGCCGACGGCCCAACTGGTCAATGTCCCGATCGATCTACGACAGGAATGGCCGAAAGCTCTAATGGACGCGGGATTTGACCCCGGCCTGCCGTCGGCCTGGTCCGCGGAGGGCTTGGTGCGTTACCTGCCCGCCCAGGCGCAGGATCTGCTGTTCGAGCGGATCGATGCGCTCAGCGCGCCCGGCAGCTGGCTGGCGTCCAACGTTCCGGGCGAAGGTTTCGTCGACCCCGATCTGGTACAGCGTCAGCGGGAAGAGATGCAGCGCATGAGGGCGGTGGCGGCTCAGGTCACCGACGCCGACATGCCGGCGGTTGAAGACCTCTGGTACGCCGAGGAGCGCACCGCACTACCCGAGTGGTTGCGCGAACGGGGCTGGGAGGCCTCGGCGGTGGACTTCCCCGGATTGATGGCCCGTTACGGTCGCAATGTCGCCGACGGCGCCGAGGTTGCCATGCCGCCCACCCTGTTCGTCTCTGCGAACCGTTAGAACTCGCCGCAATTTCCTGACCGGCGCCGGTTGACACAGTTATCGTGCGCCCATGTCGTATGTGGCGGTGGTGCCGGAGCTCCTGACTTCGGCGGTGACGGGCCTCCAAAGTGTCGGCTCGGCGCTGACGGCGGCCAACACCGCCGCGTTGTTTTCGACCACCGCGGTCTTGCCCGCCGGTGCCGACGAGGTCTCGGCCGCGGTGGCGGCCCTGTTTGCCGGACAGGCCCGGCGCTACCAGTCGCTGAGTCTTGAGGCCAGCGCCTTCCACGAGCGGTTCGTGCAGTTGCTGGGCTCGGGTGCCGCCTCCTACGCCGCCGCCGAGGTGGCCAACGCCGGACCGCTGCAGCCGCTGCTCGACTTGATCAACCAGCCGAGCCAGGCGCTGTTCGGCCGGCCTCTGATCGGTGACGGCGCCGCCGGGACGGCAGCCAGCCCGAACGGCGGTCCCGGTGGGTTGTTGTACGGCAACGGCGGCAACGGCTATTCGCAGACCGCCACCGACGTAGCGGGCGGGGCGGGTGGTCCGGCCGGATTGATTGGCAACGGTGGTAGAGGCGGGTCGGGCGGCAGCAACGCGGCCGGCGGCGCCGGCGGAAACGGTGGGTGGCTGTACGGCAACGGCGGCGCCGGCGGGCAAGGTGGCGCGGGCGCCGTCGGGACCGGGACCGCTGCGCCCGGCAGTGGCGGTGCCGGAGGGGCCGGGGGCGCGGCCGGGTTGCTCGGAGCGGGCGGCGCCGGCGGTGCCGGCGGACTAGGCGGCAGCACGGGCGTCAATATCGCCGGCCCGCTTGCGGCCGGGAGTGGTGGCAACGGGGGGTCGGGCGGACACGGCGGCTGGCTCTACGGAAACGGCGGAGCAGGCGGCTTGGGCGGAAACGCCGGCAGCCCCTTCCTGGACGACGGCACCACCATCAGCGTGGCGACGGCCACCGCAGGGGTGGGCGGGCAGGGAGGCGCCGGTGGCGCTGCGGGACTGTTCGGTGGCGGCGGAGCCGGAGGTGCCGGCGGCGCCGGGGGATTCCCCGGCCCAGACAACATCATTTCGCCGCCGGGCACTCCCGCGATCTCGATCGTCAACGGGCCCATGCCCATATCGGTCACCTACCAAGGCAACGCCGGGGCCGGCGGCAACGGTGGGGCCGGCGGTGGCGGCGGCTGGTTGTACGGCCACGGTGGGGCAGGTGGTGCAGGCGGCGGTGGCGGACCAGCCACGTACATCCGCACGACAGTCACCCTGCAGGGGTCCACCGGGGGGGTCGGCGGAGTGGGCGGCATAGGCGGTGCCGCTGGACTGCTCGGCCTCGGCGGCGCGGGTGGGGCCGGCGGGACCAGCGGATTACCCGGCACTCTCGGCAGCGGGCCGGGAGGCGCCGGCGGCCAGGGCGGCTGGGGCGGAACTCTGTTCGGGGGACGCGGACCGGACGGGCCTGTCGGCCCCGACGCGTAACCGGCAGGCGCGGTAACGCGCGCGTCAAAATCCGCGATCTACCGAGAAACCGAGTGACAGGGGGGTGCCTTGTCGGATCTGATAGCAGCTCCGGAGATGCTCGCGGCAGCGGCGAGCGACATCGCTGATGTGGGTTCGGTCCTCAACGCCGCCAACCTGCAGGCCGCGGCCAACACCACGGGCGTCGCCGCGGCCGCGGCTGACCAGGTCTCGGCAGCCGTCGCGTCGCTGTTCAGCGGCCACGCACAGCAGTATCAGGCGTTCAGCAGCCAATTCGCGGTGTTCCACGAGCAGTTCGTACGCGGGCTGACCGGGGCCGCGGGAAGCTACGCGTCCGCCGAGGCGGCGTCACTGCAGACGCTGCAGGAGGGCATTCTCGGCGCTATCAATGCACCCGCCCGAGCCCTGTTCGGGCGGCCGCTGATCGGTGACGGCGTCGACGGCACGGCCGCCAGTCCGAACGGTGGCGCGGGCGGAATGTTGTACGGCAATGGCGGGAAAGGTTATTCGCAGTCCGCAGTCGGCGCCGCCGGCGGTAGCGGCGGCGCTGCGGGCCTGGTCGGCAACGGCGGCGCCGGCGGCGCCGGGGGGACGGGTGCGGCCGGCGGCGCGGGTGGGCCGGGCGGCTGGTTGTACGGCAACGGTGGAATGGGCGGTGCCGGCGGCGCGGGCGCCACGGCCACAACTGCCGCGCAGGCCGGCAACGGCGGAGCGGGCGGCGCCGGTGGTGCCGCGGGCCTGTTCGGATCCGGAGGGGCGGGCGGTACCGGCGGCGTGGGAGGCAACAGCGGGGTCAGCCCCGTCGGAAGTCCCGCCGCCGGCATGGGCGGTAACGGCGGCAGCGGCGGCCGCGGCGGACTGGTGTTCGGCAATGCCGGCGCCGGTGGCAACGGTGGCAACGGGGGCAGTGGATTCCTCGACAGCATCAACAGCATCAGTGTGTCCAACGGGCCTGCCGGCATCGGGGGCGACGGCGGTGCCGGAGGTGCGGCGGGATTGTTCGGTGCGGGTGGCGTCGGCGGCGCCGGCGGGGCGGGCGGCTTCCCCGGGTGGCCTGGCCTCGCCGTCGGCGGCTCGGTGCTGATCCCTCCCAACTCGATCTTCGACTTCAGCGTGTCGGGCGGAGTTGGTGGAACGGGCGGTAACGGCGGCAGCGGTGGCGCCGGTGGTTGGGTGTGGGGTGCTCCCGGTGCCGGCGGCCAGGGCGGCGCGGGAGGTGCCGCGATCTATACCAGTCCGTCCAACACCACGCTGTTCGCCGCGCAGGGGGGCAACGGGGGCAACGGCGGCAGCGGCGCGCCTGCCCGGTTGCCGGGCCCTGGCGGTGCCGGGGGAGCGGGTGGCATCGGTGGCGTCGGCAAGCTGCAGAACGGCGCCGACGGACTTCCCGGCTTGACGCCCTGATGACGGGGCCCAGAACGCCGTTCTAGTAACACTTTTCACCCTTTCGGTGACGGGTGGCCATCTGCTTGAATCGGCCTGTCCGACTCTGAGCATCGTTGAAGAGGAGCGACCGTGTCGTATCTTTATGCGGCTCCGGAGATCATGACCACCGCCGCGGCGGATCTCGCGGCGACGGCGGCAATTCTCAACTCGGCAAACCTGGCCGCCGCGCTTCCCACCACGGCCGTGTTCGCCGCGGGTGCCGACGAAGTATCAGCCGCCGTGGCCGCGCTCTTCTCCGGGCACGCCCAGCAGTATCAGGTGCTGAGCAATCAGGCCGCAATCTTCCACCAGCAGTTCGTGCAGGCGATGAGTGCGGCCGCCAATGGTTATGCGTCGGCCGAGGCAGCCAACGTCACCCTGCAGGGTTTGCAACAAAACATTCTCGGCGTCGTCAATGCACCCACACGGGCCCTGCTCGGGCGGCCGTTGATCGGTAACGGCGCTGACGGCACGGCCACGAATCCCGACGGCGGCGCCGCCGGATTGCTGTATGGCAACGGCGGCAGAGGATTTTCGCAGAGCACGGCCAACGCGGCGGGTGGTGCCGGCGGTGCGGCGGGGCTGGTCGGCAATGGTGGCGCCGGCGGTGCAGGAGGGCCGAATGCGGCCGGCGGCGCCGGAGGCCACGGTGGCTGGTTGTACGGCAATGGTGGGGCGGGCGGAAATGGTGGAGCGGCGTTGCCAGGTGCACCGGGGGCGAATGGCTTCAACGGAGGCATCGGCGGCGCCGGGGGTGCCGCCGGGTTGTGGGGAGCGGGAGGACTCGGAGGGGCTGGCGGTACCGGTGGAACCGCAGGCGGCATCGATCTTCCTAATCAGGGATTCGGCGCCAATGGCGGCAGCGGGGGTAATGGCGGCAACGGCGGGGCCGGCGGTTTGCTGTTCGGCAACGCAGGTGCTGGCGGACAGGGCGGCATCGGTGGTGACGGAAATGTGGCCGCTATCGGAGTGCGCGGTGGCGCCGGAGGCGCCGGCGGAACTGGTGGCGCGGCAGGGTTTTTCGGTGCCGGCGGCGTTGGGGGTGACGGCGGCGCCGGGGGCCTGGTCGGAATAGCCGACGGCGGCGCGGGCGGTGCCGGCGGCGGTGGCGGCCGCGGTGGCTGGGTGTGGGGCGATGGTGGTGCCGGCGGCAACGGCGGCGCCGGAGCGGACGCGGCTGCCTTCCGTGCCGGCGCGCCTGTCGGCTTTTCCGGTGGACTCGGCGGCGCCGGCGGAGCCGGCGGCGACTCCGGCCTCATCGGCAACGGGGGTGGGGGTGGCGCGGGCGGCACCGGCGGTCGCGCCGGTCTATTCAGTCCGAACTTCGTCGACGATCCCACTGCTCCCGGTGTCGGCACGGGCGGCGCCGGCGGGTCCGGCGGCAGCGGAGGGCGGGCCGGGTGGCTCTCCGGGGCTGCCGGACATGGCGGACACGGAGGGGACGGCGGTATCGGCCGCTACATCGACAGCGCAGGAAACGTATCGGTGGGGCTCTCCGGCGGTGCGGGCGGCGGAGGCGGAGTCGGTGGCGATGGTGGGCTGTTCGCCGCGGGTGCGGCCGGCGGCGCCGGTGGCAACGGCGGGAACGCCGGCGACTTGATCGGCGGCATTGGCGGCGCTGGCGGTAATGGTGGCGGCGGCGGGTTGTTGGTCGGCGACGGTGGAGCCGGCGGGCAGGGCGGTGCGGGCGGCCGCGCGGTTGCCGATCCGAATGACAACAACGGAATCGGCGCCAACGGCGGCGCCGGCGGAAACGGCGGCGCCAGCGGATGGTTCTACGGCAACGGTGGTGCCGGCGGCGCCGGTGGCGCGGGCGGTACCTCGTTGACCGAAGACGGCTCCGGCGAAACCAACGTGTCGGGCGGGAATGGCGGAAACGGCGGGGCGGGTGGGCCATCCCGCCTGGTTGGCAATGGCGGGGCCGGTGGCGCCGGAGCGCTCGGCGG
>NZ_LKTM01000043.1 GCF_001417955.2 Mycobacterium gordonae
TAGTGGCCACGGGTGCCAGCACCGACCCACCGGCCCCGCCGGTGCCGGCGGCTCCGGCGGGGCCGGTGGGTCGGTGCTGGCACCCGTGGCCACTAGCGGCGGTGGGGGTCAAGGTGGAGGCGGAGGCAACGGCGGCCTGCTCGGTTCCGGCGGTTCCGGCGGTGCGGGCGGCGCGGTGGGAGCGTCCATCCTCACGCAGATTCCCGGCGGGCAGGGCGGCTTCGGCGGCACGGCGGGCCTGCTGGGGACCGGCGGTGCCGGTGGGACCGGCGGCTTCTCCGCCTCCGGCATCGGCGGTACCGGCGGCCACGGCGGAGTCGGCGGAGCGCTTGTGGGTGACGGCGGTCCCGGTGGGACCGGCGCCGAAGGTGCCCCGAATTTGGGCAGCGGAAACGGCGGCATCGGTGCCAGCGCCCGGCTGATCGGCGACGGCGGCAACGGCGGCAACGCCGGCAACGCGACGACGCTCGCTCTGCTGGGCGGCCCCGGCACCATCGGTTCCGGCGGAATACTGCTGGGCCTCACCGGGATTCCCGGGTTGCCGATGAGCCCGAACCTGTTGGTCAACGGCAGCTTCGAGATCGCCACCCCGTCACCGTCGGGTACCAGCTCGGTGACCTACCCAGGCTGGTCGATGAACGGCACTGCCACCATCATCGAATACGGCACGCTGCGGCCGCTCTACGTATTGGGAGTTTCCGCCCCGTTCCCGGACCTGCCAAGCTTCCTGGGCTACCCGCAAACCTCGCCTCCGGGGGCGGGCGCCAACTTCGCCGGCGGCGGACCCGTGGCCACCACCAGCATCAGACAAACCGTCGACCTCACCGCTGCGGCTGCCAGGATCAACACCGGCACGGTGCCCTACACACTCAGCGGGCTGCTCGGCGGTGCCCTCATCGACCCATCCTCGACCGCCCTGCAGGTCACCTTCCTCAACTCGAGTGGCGCAGTCCTGGGCACCGGCTCGACCACCACGGTCAGCGCCATCGATCGCCTGGGATTCACCGGATTCCAGCCTCGATCCGTCTCGGGGACGGTCCCGGCGGGCACCACCTCCGCGGTAGTCAGCGCCACGTTCAACGACCACAACCCCATCACGAACCACTACAACAATGCCTACGCCGACAACCTGTCGTTCACCGTCGGCGCTCCCGGCCTGACCCCGGCCGCGCTGACCGTACCGGCCTCCAACGTCGGCCAACTCGATCACGTGTTCCTGATCTACATGGAAAACAAAGGGTTCACCGACATCGTCGGCAGTGTCAACGCGCCGTACATCAACAGCCTGCTGAACACTTACGGGTCGGCGGGTAGCTTCTACGCCAACAGCCACCCCAGCGCCCCCACCTATTTCCGGATCCTGGGCGGCTCGGACTTCGGCATCACCTACAACCCCAACCCACCCTCCATCAACGCACCCAACCTCATGCAGGAGATGGACGCCGCCGGTGTTTCGTGGGCCAACTACGCGCAGAGCATGCCCTACGCGGGTGACCTGGTGTCCTCGGGTGATTACAGCAACTTCCAGATACCTGCGGCTCAATACACCTACGTTTACAACAACACCGTCGCCTACCAGCAGACGCACCTACTCCCCCTGACGAAATTGAGCACCGATCTCGGGAACGCGGGTACCACCCCGCGGTTCAGCTGGATCGTCGCCAACAACGCCAATGACATGGAAGGGCCGGTCGATTCGCCGATCAGCGTCCTAAACTTCGTCGGCAGCCAACTCACCAATCACCAGTACAACGTCGCCGCAGGCGACCAGTTCCTCCAACAACAGGTCTCCCTCATCCAGAACTCCACGGCATGGAACACCCCGGGCCAACGGGACGCGATCATCATCACCTGGGACGAGGACTTCAACAATCTCGGACTGGGCATCGGCAACGAGGGCAACCACGTCCCGACGATCGTCATCCCCAACCAGGGCGCCGTCAACGCGCCAGTGCATCCAATGCTGTCCGGTCAGTTCACCACCTACACGGATTACAACCAGTACAGCCTGATGTCGACGATCGAGTACGCGTTGGGGCCGGCGCCAGGAGTTCCGCTGAACTTCCTCACGATGAATGACAAGTACGCGACGCCGATGAATGACTTCTGGTCGTAGCTGGGTGGGCTTACCGAGCGGACCGATAACTGGTCGCGCATGCTAAGGAACGGTTTCAGCCAGCACCCCGGTAACTTGCAGCGATTTGGACGGAGTGGGTGGCGACACGACGCAACAAGACGAGCCGCCCCCAGTTGGCGTTGGTCAGCCGCTCGACGTCGCGCACTTCGCCAAGCATGAGGCAGTTCATGTGCAGATTCTCGTCGACCTGAGCTCGGCTTCTCAGCCACACTTCGACGGTGCGGAACATGTTGTCGCTCATCGCTGTGGTCAGCTGCTACCGGTGAAGTCTGATTGTCCAGCATCCACGGCTGCCGCACCTCGACAACCCGGTCAGCAGAAGCGGGACGCGGCTTCCCGCGGGCAGACCCTAAAGTGAACCGGCTCGCAACACGTCACGGATCGCCTTAACAATGACATCGGGGCGTTCGACTGGCAGCCACGAGTGGCTTGTGCCGTCGGCGAATATTAGTTCGCCTCGAGGAAACCGTTTGACCAGAGCACGATTGGCGGCGTCCATTTTCGCGTATGCAGCGCGCCGACGGGTCGGCGACCGCGGCACAATTATCCGCGTCGGCACGTCCGGCAACGGCACACGTTCGAGTGCTCGCTTCATTTCCCGCAGATAACCAGCATGACGCGGCACAAGCCGTGCCGTCTGCAATCCCGCCCAAGGATGATTGTCGAGATAGCGGTAAAACCAGCGCAAGTTCGACTTCGTGACATCGTTGGGAGCCATATGTCGCACCACACGTCGGCCCATGCTTGTGCGGGGAAGCCTCAGCAGCTGGGCAGTCCCCACGATGAAAAGCCCTCCGGCCGCCATGGCCATCCCCAGCAACTCGATCAGTCGTGATTCAGTGACCGGCGCAGAGGGATCGAGCAAGACCAACCCGGCCACTTCGTCTGGATAGCGTAAGGCGAACATCTGAGCAACCAAACCGCCCGACGACCACCCCACCACGACCGCCGGTGTGGCGCAATGTGATTGCTGGATTACGCCATGGAGATCATCAGCCATTTCAGCAACGCTGCGTCGGGGCGGACCTTCCGAGCCGCCACTACCAGCGCGGTCGTAGGTCAAGACGGTGGCAAAGGAGGCAACCCACAGTTCCAACGAACCCCCGAACGCGTCCGTCGTTGCTTCACCTGCCCCGCCGGCTTCAAGGACCACCGTGGGCCCCCGACCAAGGACACGCGTACGAATGACCCGGTCGCCAAGGGAGACCGGCGTGGTGGTTTGCGTCGGCAACCTATTTCCCACTCTCGTTCAGGGGCACGTCGCCGCTTGTCGCTGCGGGGCACCCGCGCTGAGCGAGAAACCGCTTGCGCCCAGTCTAATCTGGCGCAGCTGCTGTCGATGATCCGGTTGGTCCGGCCCACCCGCAACGCCAGCGAGCGTGATGTGCGCCGATTCTCGCCGACCACGCAAGTGCTCCTGCGACTTCGGCGAATGCGTTGCGGCATAACGACACCCGCGTCGGTGACTCGCGAGACCCACCGGGTGCGGATCAGACTGATTCGGACATCAGCACCGGGTGATTCAATGACGGGGGACTCGCCGCCGGCGCCAGCGACGCCGACAGCGGATGAGATCTCCCGCAGCGGTTGCTCACCGACAACGACCACCATCGTTCACTGATCTGTGAAACATCAGACGCAGGTGGGCCCATCGCCTGTCGATTCAGGTCCTGCTGAGTCGGCGACAGCGGGCGGGTCATCGGCGCGGGGTCGTCAGTTTGGGCCGCGTACATATCCGAGCGCGTCTCAATCACTGCAGGCGCACGCTGTTATACGCGGCGGACGGGGCGATGCCGAACATCTCGTGAAAGACTCGGTTGGCGTGTGAGCTGTCAGTGAATCCGGCGGCGTGGGCCGCGGTGCTCAGGGTGCCCCCGCTGCGGGCCACCTCCATCGTCCGGATGGGCCGCGCCCATCGCACATAGGCGGGAAATGACAGGCCGACGTCGCGGGCGAACAGACGGCCAAGCCGGTCAGCCGATATGTTCACCGCACGCGCCACCTCGGTGAGTCGTAACGGCCCGCACAGCAGGTCGGGCAGAAGATCAATCGCCGCGCGAAGGCAGGAGTGCGGTGCGCCGGCATGCGACGATACCGAACCGATACCGCATAGTTGACCCAGTACCGTGCTGGCCGCTAGGGAAAGGTTCTGTTGCTCAATCGGATTGGCGACGCGCCTGGCGGCCGCCAACCATGATCGCGCATCCTCACGGGCACCGGGAGCCAACAGCGTAGCCAGCCGGCGACCGGAAGCGCTGGTGGGCTCGAGATAGATCATCATCCCGGTAGCGGGGCCGGCATCGAGAGCGTGGGAAGCACCGGCCGGGACGACGCCGGCTCTCGAACGACCAGGTTGTAGGTGCCCGCCGCCGCCGCTTCAAGTTGACTAAGCCCGCGTTGCTCGCAAACGGTGGCAAAGTAGATGTCTTGATCCCTTCATCCGTCCATAGGAGTTCTGTGAGATTCCCCCGAACCGACGCCATCGGCCTGCTGGTGGTTGGTGCACTGGTGTTGTCGGGATGCGGCAGCAACACCAATACCTCCGCTCCCTCGTCAGGGCCATCGGCGAAAGTCGACTGTGGTGGGAAGGCGGAACTCAACGCCAGCGGCGCGACCGCACAAGCAAACGCGATACAACAATTTGTCAATGCCTACGCCCACGCGTGCCCTGGTTACACGCTGGACTACGAGGCGAACGGCTCTGGCGCCGGCGTCGAGCGTTTCATCAAGGGCGAAACGGATCTGGCCGGGTCCGGCATACCATTGGACCCGGCCAAAGGTGAAACCAACAAAGCGGCGGCGCGGTGCGGGTCCCCCGCCTGGCAGCTGCCGGCACTGTTTCAACCGATCGCGGTCACTTACCACGTCGGCGGCGTGAGTTCGCTGAAGCTGGACGCGCCTACGATGGCGAAGATCTTCAACGGCACCATCAACAGGTGGGATGACCCGGCGATCAGGGCGCTCAATGCAGGCACCAGCCTGCCCTCGTCGCCCATCCGGGTCATCTTCCGCAGTGACGAGTCCGGCAACTCGGCCAACTTCCAGCAATACCTCAATGCCGCCTCCAACGGCGCCTGGGGCAGAGGCGACGGCGCGACGTTTGAAACGGGCGTCGGTACCGGCGCCGACGGGGACAATGGGGTGACGGCGGCCCTGCAGACCACCGACGGATCGATCACCTATACTGCCTGGTCATTCGCGCTGGGCAAACAACTGAACATCGCCCAGATCATCACCTCAGCAGGTTCGGATCCCGTGTCTATCACACCCGAGACAGTCGCCAAGACGATCGCGGGAGCCAGAGTTGTGGGTCAGGGCAATGATTTGGTGTTGGATACGTCATCGTTCGCCAAGCCGACGCAGCCCGGGGCGTACCCGATCGTAGAGCCAACGTATGAAATCGTCTGTTCGAAGTATCCGGAGTCCGCCACGGGCAGAGCCGTCAGGGCGTTTATGCAGGCGATTATAGGTCCGGGGCAAGAGGGCTTGGCGCAGTATGGATCCATCACACCGCCGAGCGGGCTCCAGGCGCGGCTGGCAACAGCGGTGAACGCTATCTCTTGATCACATGAAGGAGTTTGATGGCAGGCGTCAGTGAGCCCGGGCCGAGGACAGGCTCGCTTGTCGGGCCGTATCGGCTGATACGGCTACTCGGCCGCGGCGGAATGGGCGAGGTCTATGAGGCCGAGGACACCCGCAAACACCGGGTGGTGGCGCTGAAGTTGATCTCAGAGCAATTCTCCGCCGACCCGGTGTTTCGCGAGCGGATGCAGCGCGAGGCGGACGCCGCAGGACGGCTGACCGAACCGCATGTGGTGCCGATCCACGATTACGGCGAGATCGACGGGCACCTGTACCTGGACATGCGGCTGATAGACGGTATCTCTTTGCGCCGCATGTTGACGGCCTACGGTCCGCTGACACCGGCCCGAGCGGTGGCCATCGTGCGACAGGTCGCCGCCGCGCTGGACGCCGCACACGCCAGCAGGGTCACGCACCGCGACGTCAAACCGGAGAACATCATCATCGGCGTCGACGACTTCGCCTATTTGGTCGACTTCGGCATCGCCCGTGCCGCAACCGATCCGGGGCTGACCCACACCGGGATGGCGCTGGGAACCTACAACTACATGGCTCCGGAGCGATTCGCCGGCGACAAGGTTGACTTCCGGGCCGACATCTATTCGCTGGCTTGTGTGTTGGCCGAGTGCTTGACCGGGTCACCTCCTTACCCCGGCAGCAGCATCGAGAGGGTGATCAGCGCGCATCTGATGGAGCCCGCCCCGCGGCCCAGCCAACTGCGGCCGGGCCTAGTTCCGGCGGGTCTCGACCACGTGATCGCCAGAGGAATGGCCAAAAACCCCGCGGAACGTTTTCGCAGCGCCGGTGAACTGGCCGCCGCTGCCCACGACGCACTGACCACAGGCGAGCAGAACCAGGCGGCCGCGATTGCGCAGCGCGGCGAGCGAAATATCCTGTCGAGCGGTACCGGCCCAGCCACCGCCGACTCCGTCACCCAGGCCAGGCCGTGGTCAGCAATGTCAAGTTCGCCCGCTACCCAGAGCGGGTGGACACCGCCACCGGCCGACACCGCCAGCTGGCGCGGCCAACCCAATGTCCCACCCTTACTCAGCCCTACGGGCCCACCGGAGCCGGCCTTGACATCCGGGGCACGGGCGAAGCCTCGACGCAGACGCATGCGGGTCCTGATCGGCGCCGCCGCACTAGTGGTGCTTGTCGCCGTCATCATCGCCGGACATCTGCTCAGGCCGAAACCGCAACCAGCGGCATCGGCGCCCGGACAGACAGTGTTGCCGTTCACCGGGATCGGCTTTTCTCTCTCGCCAGGCGGGGTGGCGCTGGACAATACCGGCAGCGTGTATGTCACCAGCCAAGGCATGTACGGGCGGGTGGTGAAATTGGCTGACGGATCGTCCACCCCGACCGTGCTGCCATTCACCGGCCTCTACCAACCGCAGGGGCTGGCGGTAGACGCCAACGGCACCGTGTACGTCGCCGACTTCAACAACAGGGTGGTCAAGCTGGCGGCCGGATCCAATACCCAGACGGTGCTGCCGTTTACCGGCCTCACATACCCGCAGGGCGTGGGGGTCGATGCCGCCGGCAACATCTATGTCGCAGACCGCGGCAACAACCGGGTGGTGAAACTGGACGCCAAATCCAACACTCAGGCTGACCTGCCGTTCACCGGCCTAAACCATCCAGATGGTGTTGCCGTAGACCCCTCGGGCACCGTTTATGTCACCGACTCGGACAATGACAGAGTGCTGAAGCTCAACTCCGGGTCGAGCACTCCGACGGAATTGCCCTTCACCGGACTTGCCGTGCCCTCGGGTATCGCGGTAGACACCGCCGGCGCCGTCTACGTCACCGACCACGAGACGGGCAAGGTCGTCAAGCTGGATACCGGATCGAGCGCCCCGACGACACTGCCGTTCACCGGCGGCCATCCCGTGGGCGTGGCGGTCGACGCCTCCCACAAGAAGGTGTTCGTCGCCGACAACGGCAACGGCAGAGTGGTGCAGCTGGCAACGGGTTAGCCGGAGTTCCTGCTATCCGCTGCAAGATCGCCTAACGGACGTTCGCCGGTCCGGTGCGAAGTGATCCGATGGAAACGACCCTTGCCGAATCCCTGAGCCGGCACCACGAGGTGAACGCCGCAATCACAACAACGCTCGCTACAGCGAGCCCAGAATCGTCTGCATTGTCGTGATCTCCTTCTGCTGGGCGTTGACGATCGACTGCGCCATCGCAGTAGCAGCAGAATACTGACCGGACTGGATTTCGTGCTGAGCCATGCTGATTGCGCCCTGATGATGCTGAATCATTTGGTTAAGGAACAACTTGCTGGCGTCGACACCTTGCGCGTCTCGCAGAGCCTGCATGTCTTGCTCGGACATCATTCCGTCCATTCCGCCCATCCCGGGCATGCCGCTGTGGCTCGGCATGCCGGGCATCCCGCTTTGACTCGGCATCCCGGGCATGCCGGGCATCGTCGACGAGGGCGACATGCCACCCGGGGTCGCCGGCTGTCCCCACTGGTTGAGCCACGTCTGCAGCTGTTGAATTTCCGGTCCCTGCGCCGCCTTGATCTGGTTGGCCAGGTCAATCACCCGAGGATCGATGCCCTGCTTTCCAAGAATGATGTCGCTCATCTGGATGGCTTGCTGATGGTGGGGAATCATGTGCTGGGCGAACATGACGTCTTGATCGTTATGCGCCTGCGAACCCGCCGGCGAACCCGACACACTCGACGATCCGGCCGTCGTGGCACTGGAATGGGCCTGGTTGCCGGAGCTGCCGCATGCGGTCAAGGTCAGTAGCGCCATGACAGCAGCTGCAGAGGCGGTCAACGATCGTTGCACCATCAGGATGACTTCCTTTCGATAATCAACAGCGGACTCGATTCCATATACCTAATACGGGTAGACGGTAGCAGGCGCTGCAGGCGGCCCCCGCGGCGAAGGAGGTCTGAATGCAATCAGGTACCGAAACTGCGCGTCGGAGCGGTCCGCGTTCCGATGGTGTTTCGCCAAGGGCCTACGAGATGTTTTCCGAGCCCCGGTATTTCGGCCAGCGAGCCCCTATTTGGGACTGCCTCGTCGCAGCGTCCGGCGCGCGGTCGGATCCAAAGGGTACTCGAACTTGGTTGCGGCACAGGTTATTTTGCTCGCCGAATCGCACCGGTGGTGGGTCCTTCGGGAGCGGAGATGAGAATCGATCCGTCACCGCCGTCCCAGCGTCTCCCGCCACCACCGCCGTGTCCTCCGCCGCCGGACCCGATACACCATGTCTGGCAACGGGGATTGAAAGAGTCGTGGCGCCAATTGCAGTCCCCGTTCGGACCCCAGACGGGGTTTTGATGAGCCCCGGAGTACCAGGGATCAGTTGTGGACGGTGCCCGTTGTGCCGCAGCGTCAGCAGCGCCAACCTCGTCACCCCGCGCCAAGCTCGTTGTGTTGCAACGGCACCGCAGCAATCGCCATCTTTGGGCTTCATACCCAGGCGCCACCCGCAAAGTGGCCCGCCAATCGTCGCGCGACCCCAACAAGGGGTCTGACCGGCCGTGACAATCGTGTTATATCCGGACCGGAGGCCCCGTCACGGCGCCGACGCGGCCGCATGGATGGGCGCGTCACCGGCACATGCCGGCCGGTAGCGCCGCCTCAAGGGCTGTCAAGGTCGGTGCAAGGACCGGTAGTTCGGGCAGGTGGCCGGCCGTGGAGCCGGGATCTTTCAATCCGGTCGACGTCGACAGCAAGACGACGCTCTCGTCAGCATCGATCCAACGTCGGGAAGCGAGCTGTTGAGCGGCAAGTACCGCTAACACGGAGGCGCCTTCTGCGTAGATGCCCTCCGTGGACGCCAACTCGAGCTGCATACGGACAATAGCGTCATCGCTCGGTTCTGCCACGGCGGTCCCCTGGGTGGCCCGGACCGCCTCCAAGCCTTGATAGGTGGCCACCCGCGCAGCGACCGAGAACGCGCGGGACGGCCCAGTGGGCACCGTCGGCTGATGCCCCGGTGGGGCGTGGAGCCCCTGCGCGTAGGCGCCGAACGGATCAACCGCGACCAACCTGGGCAGGCGGGTGGTCAGGCCGAGACGGATCAGGTCGTCAAAACCCCGGCGAATTCCGGATAACGCGTCCCCGTAGGCGGTCGGGACGACGACCACGTCGGGCGCTTCCCCGAGTTGTCCCCACAGTTCGTAGGCGATCGTCTTGTATCCCTCGACCCCGAACGGGTTGGAACCGATCGGCGGGGTCACTGCCCCGGATATCGGGGTCCAACCGAACGCCTCGACCGCTTGACGCAGTACCGACCACCGGTCCGGGCCTTTCTCGTATGCGACGAGGCAGGCGCCATAGGCTCGAATGAGAATGCTCATCTCGCGCGGTATCGATGACAATGTGAGGACCACGCACCGAAGCCCTGCCGCGGCTGCGTAGGCGGCCACTGCGGCGCCGTGGTTTCCCGTCGATGAGACGATGACAGTCGATGCTCCCGACGCCGCCGCCTTGGTGACGGCCGCCGCGGCCAGCCTGTCCTTGAACGACCACGTCGGATTGCGGGCTTCGTCTTTGAGTACGAGCCTGTGCAGTCCAAGTCGGGGTGCCAGCCGATTCAACGGAATGATGGGCGTCTGGCCTTCGCCCAAGGTCACCGGAGTGTCCTCTGGCGCCAGCGGCAGCAACTCGCGGTATCCGAAGATTCCTGACTGGGATGCCTTCCATGGCGGCGGACCCGCGTTGATTGCGTAGACGGGGGTCAGATTCACCCCGATACCGTCGCGGGCGCAGCGCGGGCATCCAAAGGAGGCTCGATCTTCCGGTGCTTGTTCGCCACAGCGGGGACACCGGAGCGATCCGAGATACCGTGCGTTCATATCAGGGGCGGCCGCTCGCGTCAGCTTTGGTTACGAGCGCGGCTTGAAGGTGCGGAGCCGGAGGCTGTTGGTGACCACGAATACCGACGAGAACGCCATAGCCGCACCAGCCAACATGGGGTTCAGCAGGCCAGCGGCTGCCAGCGGCAGTGCGGCAATGTTGTAGGCGAATGCCCAGAACAGGTTGCCCTTGATCGTCGCCAACGTCTTACGCGAGAGCTCAATGGCGGCGGGCACCGCGCGCAGGTCACCGCGGACCAGTGTCAGATCACTGGCCTCGATCGCGACGTCGGTACCAGTCCCCATCGCAAGCCCCAAATCGGCCTGCGCCAGGGCCGCGGCGTCGTTGACACCGTCACCGACCATGGCCACCACCTTGCCCTCGGCCTGCAACCGTCGCACAACCTCCATCTTGTCTTGCGGCAGCACTTCGGCGATGACCTGGTCGATGCCCACCTGCCCAGCGATCGCACGGGCCGCGGCAGCATTGTCGCCAGTGAGCATGATCGGGGTCAATCCCAGCGCACGCAGCCGCGCGACCGCCTCAGCCGACGTCGGCTTCACCGCATCGGCGACCACCAGGATTCCCCTGGCCGTGTCGTCCCAGCTGACCACGACCGCGGTC
>NZ_LKTM01000044.1 GCF_001417955.2 Mycobacterium gordonae
CAACCCACCCGACCATCCAGAGGAGGACGCTCAGTAAATACCGCGCAACGGTGCCTCATTCAGGTTGACAGGTTCCGGGAGCCCGCTCTTCGAGAGCAATACATCAAGGAAGCGGGTCTGATACCTCGAGGATTGCTCTCTGCGGAATCACGCGTCCTCGCTGCAATGGAACTGGTTGCACATCGCCGACACCCACACCTTGAGTGGTTAATGAGCCATGCTCACTATTTGCTTCGAGAAGGGGAGAGACTAATTCGCGTGATTGGAGACCCCGCGACGCAGGCTGCTTTTGACGCGCGCCGCCACCACAACCGTACAGGCGGATGGCACGTTGTTCCAGCGATCTCGATGGCGTTGGCATTAGGTGCGCGGCATGCCTCACGGGGTCATGAGCAAGCCACGAGGTGGATGATTCGCGAGCAACGGCATTGGGCAGACCTCGCCACGGTAGTCCCTCAACTTGTGACCATAGACCTGATCATTGCTGAGCTCGTTGTGGGCCGAAGGGCCGATAAAGAAGAAACGGAATCGGAATGAGAACAAGCATCGACGCTGTATCAACGTCGAAGGAAATCAAGGCGACGTACCGCCGCTATCTCTCGTCTTTGTTGTCAGTTCGCGATCCCAAAATCGATGCTGCACTGCGAAAAGCGATTGACAGCACCGACATGCTGGACAGAGGTCCGTATCTCGAAGCGACACCGCCATACGCGCCCGGTAAGTCATTGCGAGAGCTAATGGCGGAAGGCGTTCTCTCCCAAAGATTTGCTGATCTGGAGAGCGAAGCGCTGCCCATGGGTCGCCCGCTTTATGTGCATCAGGAGCAATCGATCAGAAAGGCTGCGGCAGGGCGGAACATCGTCGTGGCCAGCGGAACCGGCTCCGGTAAGACGGAATCGTTCTTGATACCAATCCTTGACAGTCTCATACGTGAGCGCGATCACGGAGACCTCGGCCCCGGCGTGCGAGCGTTGCTCTTATACCCCATGAACGCCTTGGCTAACGATCAGATGAAGAGGCTTCGACAGCTGCTGGCGGGTTACCCGGACATAACTTTCGGGCGCTACACCGGGGAGACTGAATCGGATCCGATCAAAGCCCGAGAAGCGTTCGTAGAGTTGAACATCGGCGAGGCGATGCTGCCTAATGAAATCTTGAGTCGGCAAGAGATGCGGGAGCGTCCACCGCACCTCCTGTTGACCAACTACGCGATGCTCGAGTACCTATTGCTGCGACCTCTCGACATGGAACTGTTCGCGACGGGAGAGGAATCGAAATGGCGTTTCATCGTGGTCGACGAAGCACACGTTTACGACGGAACCCAGGGCGCCGAAATCGCGATGCTATTGAGGCGGGTTCGCGACCGGGTTGCGCCTCGTCACGCTATCCAGTGCATCGCAACTTCCGCGACGGTCGGTGGCGATAGCGATCCCTCGGCCGTAACAAGATTCGCATCCAATTTGTTCGGCCAACCCTTCGACTGGATCGAAGACGACCCGACGAGGCAGGACGTCGTCATGGCGTTGCGCGTCGAAACTCCACCAGGCCCTTACTGGGGGCCGCTAGCCGCCGCTGACTATCAAGCGCTCGCAAATGCGGCTGACCCTGACTCCGCGGTGCTTGAGGCCGCTTCCAAAGCGGGGTGGTCAGGCGTGGGCGGCGCAGAAGTGACTGCAGCTACAGCTCTTTCACACGAGAAGTCACTTACAGTGATGCGCTCGATGTTGGCTAAGGGGCCGCAAACATTCACTGCTGTTGCATCCGCAACCTTTGACGAATCTGCTGACGCGGCAGCTGGCCTAGGCGCCATGGTGGATCTCGCGAGTTCATTGCGGGAACCTGACGGAACCACGCCAATGTCGGCTCGCTATCACCTGTTCTTGCGAGCGACGGAGGGCGCCTTTACATGCTTGGCCCCGCGGGGCCCGCATGTTCATTTGGCGCGGCACGAAGTGTGTCCAGACTGCGAAGCCCCGGTATTCGAGATCGGCTCCTGCAAGCGTTGCGGTGCTGTGCACGTCTACGGCACGCCAACGCCAGAAGGTGGCGTTATTCGCCTGCGGCCGCGCAAAGCCGGCAGCAAAGGTATCTGGCTGGTTCTGGGTGACCACGACGGTCTCGACGACGAAGACGAACTCGCTGTCGTCGACGACGGCGGCGACGTCTCGGGTGACCAGGCGAAGCTGTGCTCGAATTGTGGTGCTCTCGCGCATCCCGGTGAGCAGTCATGCGGTGCGTGCCGCGCCTCAGATTTGCGCTCGGTTCGCAAGCTTAAGCAACGAGGTGAGGAGATCGCTGGGTGCCTGGTCTGCGGGGCGCGAGGGGCGGCGACTGTTCGCATGTTCGAGACCGGATCTGACGCCAGCGGTGCCGTCATAACGACTGCCCTCTACCAAAACCTCCCCGTTGCGGCCGATCCACATGTCGCGCTGGCACCGGGTGAGGGACGAAAACTGCTGGCATTTAGTGATAGTCGGCAATCGGCTGCTTACTTCGCTCCCTATCTCGAAGACTCTTACACGAAGTTGCAACGCCGTCGGCTTATATCTCAGGGCATGCTGGCGGCGCACGCGGACGAAGAAGCGGCGGCGATCGATGACATCGTGTTCAAGACCCGGTCGAAAGCGGCTGCCGTCAAACACTTCCCGGCCCGGATGACCGCGCAACAGTCCGCAAGGATTGTTGCTCCATGGGTGATGGCTGAGGTCCTGGCGACCGATGATCGCCAGTCTCTGGAGGGCTTAGGACTGATTAGCATCGCGCTTTACCGCGACCCTCGGTGGCGGGCACCAGGTCCGCTTCTGCAGCTGGGGCTTTCAGAAGACGAAGCATGGGCCTTCCTCCAGGAGCTGATGCGCACTCTCCGTCAGCAGGGTGCGGTGACGATGCCGGAGGATGTGCCGCCAAATGATGAGATCTTTGCGCCCCGATTAGGGCCCATCCGAGCACGCTTGTCAGGGCCGCAGGCTATCCGAAAAGTTCTGTCGTGGTTGCCAGGCCGGGGGACCAACCGTCGAGTCGATTACACCCGCCGGGTGCTTGGCGCGCTTGGTCGTGAGATCGATGCGGAGGCGATGCTGAGAGGCATTTGGGAGTTCTTGACGCGGCCGGAGACTCCGGTGGATTGGCTTAAAAGCTCCACGGAGTCCGGCTTAGGTCAGGTCTATCAAATCGATCACGAGAGCCTGAGGCTGACTTGGGTGAATCCCGAAGCACCGGTCTATCAGTGCAGAATCTGTCGACGTGTGACGTCTTTCTCCATACGAGGAGTGTGTCCAGCGTTGGGATGCGAAGGTTCACTCGAACAGTTCGTGCCGCCAACCGAACAGGATCGCGATCACTATCGAACTCTGTACCGATCGATGAATGCGGTTCCTATGGCGACCAAAGAACATACGGCGCAATGGGTTAGCACCGAGGCGGCGGCTATACAGCACCAGTTCGTTCGCGGCGAGATCAACGCCTTATCATGCTCAACCACGTTCGAACTTGGAGTCGACGTGGGTGAATTACAGGCGGTCATGCTGCGGAACATGCCACCGAGCACAGCCAACTACCTACAGCGCGCCGGACGAGCAGGGCGGCGTTCTGGCGCGGCTGCTCTCGTCGTGACGTATGCAATGCGACGCTCTCACGATCTCACCCGGTTCAACGAGCCCGAGGTAATGATCGCCGGACAGGTGCGCGCGCCGTATGTGCCATTGACGAATGTGCGGATCGACCGCCGGCACGCGCAATCGGTCGCTATGGCCGCGTTTTTCCGATGGCTGTTCGAAACGACAGGCCGCATTGACCGGCGGGCGGGGGAGTTCTTCCTGCACCAGGATGGCAATGAACCATCGGTGAGCCTCTTCAGCGGCTTCCTGACTCCGGTGCCGTCAGAGATCACCGAAGCGCTTGCGCGTATCCTTCCACCCGACGTCGCCGCGGAGCTGGATCTTGAAAGCGGCGATTGGGCAAACCTGCTTGTTGAGCTGCTGGAACGTGTGCGTAAAGAGTTAGATGACCAGGTCAACACAATGCGCGAGTTGGAGCAGAAAGCGTCGACCGAAGGCAAGCATTCGTTGGCTCAGCGCTACCAGCGTGTTGGGAAGACATTACGCGAGCGGGACTTGCTTGGTTTCCTCGCGAATCGAAACATCCTGCCCAAATATGGATTTCCCGTCGACTCCGTCGAACTACGCACCAACTTCGGCACTGGCAAATCAAAAGGTGGGCTGCTCGACCTCAGCCGAGACCTATCCCAGGCGATCTATGAATACGCGCCCGACGCAGAACTTGTTGCAGGAGGCAATCTTTGGGTCTCACGCGGAATATATCGACTTCCGGGCCGCGATCTACTCGAGTACTCCTATCACGTGTGTAAGCGCTGTGGGGGCTTTCGCTGCGGCATTGAGTCCGCAGAAGAGAAATGTCAGTACTGCGGTGAGGTTGCCCAGAGCGCACCGCGGCGACTCACGATTCCCGAGTTCGGCTTTGTCGCCGGGCCCGATCCAAGCAAGCCCGGGCCGCGCCCACCCAGGCGGACATGGAGCGGAGACGTACATGTCCTTTCGCAGCCGCCAGAGGTGCGTTCTTACAACAAACAACTGCGGGGCGGTTCAGTTGTCGTCACCGCGGGGCCGCGTGGACAACTCATCGCCGTGGCCGACGGGCCTAACAAGATGGGCTTCTGGATTTGCGACTGGTGCGGGCACGGTTCGCAGAGGATCAAAAGCCCCCAGAAGCCACCGAAGCACAATCACCTGCTCAAGAATCAGCCCTGCTCCGGGCCGCAGCGATTACTCGATCTGGCACATTCGTACGAAACGGACCTCCTCTCAATCGATGTCGATATTGTCGGGATCCGCCCAACGCACTCGGCGTGGCTGTCTGCGATGTACGCCATCGTTGAGGCCGCATCGGAGACCCTGGAGATAGCTCGCGAGGACATCGGAGGTTCGCTGACGCCCGCCGGCGCGGACCGCTGGTCGATCACGCTGTTCGACGCCGTGCCGGGCGGCGCCGGACACGTGCTGCAAGTCGAGCAGAACCTCGAAGGTGTTTTGCGTGCTGCGTTGAAAAGGGCGAGCGAGTGCGAGTGCGGCCCGGAAACCTCTTGCTACGGATGTTTGCGTAGTTACCAAAACCAGCGGGATCACGACTACCTCGCGCGTGGAGCCGCGGAACAGGTACTTCGCCGCCTGGTCGACAACGAAGGTCTGGTGGACGCTCAGATGACGGAGTCGGAGGTTCCTGATTCATTACCCGCAGACTGGGGCCAGGCGTACCTGTCAGCTGTGGGTTCCGAACGTGAGGTAGTCGTGGCACTCGCCAAAGCGGGCGTGGTGCGACCGGAACTCGGCTATGAAAGCGCAGGTGGCATACCGATCTCCATTGCTTGGCCTGATCGGTTTATTGCCTGCGCGTTCGGATTGGAGTCGGCCGACTGCGCGCAGCTTGAAGCCGAGGGATGGAAGGTGCTCTCGCTGGAGGAAGTGTCGGCTCACTTGGTGGCTGCTGGCGGTCGATCGTGAGCGACGGACGGACGCGCCGGCAATCATTTATTGCGGTATCCGCATCGGAGGCGGCTGACGCGGCTAATGTTTTTGTTCAGCAACGCTTTGGGGGTGTTTTCGACGATCACCGGTTGGGCGCGCAGTGCCTAGGTACAGATTCCGCTGGTCGAACCTGCCCGCACCTCTTGTCAAAGAGCTCTGCGATGGGGTTTTCGTTGATGCCCGAGGGCTCGATGCATGCGAGGTCCTCCAGAGCGCATATGGCGCGCGGCCAAGAGACAACTTCGTCGCGGAGGCATGGGATCTCCTGCGCGAAAAATGGCTTTACCACGACAAGCCATCGAGAGACCGAGTGGTCGAGACATTGCGCGAACTGCGACGCGAAGACGGTCGGATTACGAACCGCCGAGCGCAGATGGAATATCTGCGGGAGCTTAGAAACGCCAAGACGCTGCGATCGGTCGTGCTGCAGGCGTTCATCGAGTTTGCTGAAGCAGAACGCAACGAGCACGAAGCGCACATCACAGGCGAGCCTCCACCGCGACCCCCAAGGCCCCCTCAGCCACCCAAGCCCGATCCGCCAACCCAACTTCCCGGAGATGACGTGTCGACTGCCGTCGAAGAGAACCCCGTAGAACTTAATGTCGCCCCTGGCTCCATCGTCGTCGTACGCGACGAGGAATGGCTGGTCACGTCGGCCGAGCAGGGCGCCGACGGATGGCTAGTCCGAGTGCGTGGGCTATCCGAGCTAGTCGCGGAAACGACCGCCGCGTTCTACTCCAGCCTCGACAAAATCGAGGTACAGGACCCGAGCAAGGCCAAGGTGGTCCCCGACGGCTCCTCGGGCTACCGCGACTCCCGTCTCTGGCTCGAAGCATTGATGCGCAAAACACCAGTGCCATACGGTGATCAGACGCTCACGGTATCGACTCACATGCTCGCCGACGCGCTGGCCTACCAGCAGGCCGCCGTCACCAAGGCGCTGGATCCACAGCACATCCGTCCACGAATCTTGATTGCCGACGCAGTAGGCCTTGGCAAGACGCTGGAAATCGGCATGATCTTGTCGGAGTTGGTACGCCGCGGCCGCGGGGAACGCATCCTCGTCGTGACACCGAAGCACGTGCTGGAGCAGATGCAGCACGAGCTTTGGTGCCGCTTCGCGCTGCCATTCGTCCGGCTCGACTCGATGGGCATTCAGAAAGTACGCCAAAAGCTGCCTGCCACCCGCAACCCATTCACCTACTTCAAGCGCGCCATCATCTCGATCGACACGCTGAAAAGTCCGAGATATAAGGCGCATCTGGAACGCCAGCAGTGGGACGCCGTCGTCATCGACGAGTCGCACAACCTCACAAACGCGGGCACCCTGAACAATGAATTGGCGCGCATCCTTGCCCCGAACGCCGAGGCGCTGATCCTGGCCTCGGCTACCCCACACAACGGCAAGCAGGAGTCCTTCGCCGAATTGCTGCGACTACTAGACCCGACGGTCGTACACGCCGACGGCACCTTCACCAAACAAGATGTCGAGTCGCTGCTTATTCGTCGCCATAGGCACAGTCCCGATGTTGCGGCCGAGGTCGGCAGCGACTGGGCTGAGCGCGCCGAACCTGTGCATCTGCTCGTGAAACCGTCACCAGCGGAGGATGCGGTCGCCGCGGAGTTGTCGCGGGTCTGGCTGCACCCCGAAGGTAAACCCTCGCCGTACTCCGGTGAAACCAAGGCGCTGTTCCCTTGGACACTGGCGAAGGCATTCCTGTCGTCACCAGCCGCGCTCGCAGAGTCGATCAAGCAGCGACGCTCCAAGCTCGATAACTCCGATGCAAAGCAGCGCGTCGAGCTAACGGCCTTGAACACGTTGAACGAGCTGAACTCCGCCGCGCTGGACGAGCAGGCGGGCAAGTTCGCAGCTCTGGTCAAGCGGCTCAAGGACATCGGCGTCGGAAAGGGATCGGCGACCCGGGCCGTGGTTTTCGCGGAGCGTGTCGCGACGCTGACTTGGCTGCGAGATCACTTGCCGAAAGCCGTCGGCCTGACCGCCGACAACGTAGCGATGTTGCACGGCGGGCTGTCGGACGTCGAGCAGCAGGAGATCGTTGACGACTTCAAGTTGGAAACCTCGCCGATCCGAGTGCTGGTGACAGGCGATGTCGCTTCCGAGGGCGTCAACCTGCATGCGCAGTGTCATCACCTCATCCACTACGACATCCCATGGAGTCTGATCCGCATCGAGCAGCGAAATGGACGCATCGACCGTTACGGGCAGAAGGACCCGCCGGTTATTTCGTCGCTGATTCTCGAACCGTCTGATACCGAGTTCTCCGGTGACCTGCGCGTGCTCTCAAAGCTCTTGGAGCGCGAAAACGAAGCGCATTCGACGCTAGGCGACGTGGCCTCGCTGATGGGCGAGCACAGCGTCACCGGAGAGGAGAATGCGATTCGCGACGTACTCGCCAAAGGCCTTGACCTCGACGCGGTTGTGCACACAGCCGAGGAGGTCGCTGGCGGCGAGGACCTCGATGCCTTCTTCGCGCAGTTCGACACCGGCGACGACGGAACTGCGCCGCTGCCCGCGACGCCGCGCCAGAGCCTCTATCCCAACGACTTGACCTTTCTTGACGAGGCTCTGCACGCGGCCTTCCACGACACTCCACACGCCTCACTCGAACAGGGTGGGATTGGCTGGACGGTCAGCGTGCCGCACGGCATCGCCGAGCTTGCCCCACCGCGCGATTTGCGTCAGCGCCTGGCGCAGCTGCCGCAGAACTACCTGCAGCACGGCCGGGTGTTAGAGAAGCTGAAACTCGCCACCAACACTGCAGTCGGTAACGCCCAGCTTCGTGCGGCGCGAGAAGGTAAGGGCGTCAACGGCACCACGTGGCCGGAGGCGCACTATCTCGGTCCGCTGCACCCGGTGCTGGACTGGGCGAGCGATCGTGCGTTGACGGCGCTAGGCCGCAATCAGGTGTTCGTAATCCGCGGCGAGGTCGACGCGCCGACGGTGCTATTGATGGGGACATTGACGAACAAACGCGGACAATTGATTTCGCGGGTGTTCTCGACAGCCGTTTTCCCGAACCCAGCCAATCCCGACTTCTGTTTGGTTGAAACACTCGAGGACCTCGACTTCCTCACCGAGCAGACGGCGCTGCGACCCGGCTCGTCGAACCCAGGCCCGATCGCTGATCCTGATCGCTACCAGGCCTTCATCCCGATCGCAGTCGCGCATGCCCGGCGCGAGATGCGTTGGGTGCTCGACGCCCAAGAGGCTGCCACCACGCAACGGCTCGTCCACTGGCGGCAGCGAGCGGAACGCTGGCATGCCGACGCCGGCACGCTGGACCTGCGCGGCGCGCAGCTCTCCCGCATCGGACGCCTCGGTCAACGCATCGACGAGGAGCAACGTCTCGCCGAGCTGTTAGCACCAACTCAACAGCTTGTACGCCCGCTGCTCGTTGTCGTGGCCGCGGATACCCCCGTCGCCGGAAAGGACATCTGAACCATGCCGTCCTACGATTCCATCGTCGTCGGCGAAGATTGGATCAGCGAGCACTACTTCACCACCGACTCGCCACGAGAGTCGTTTCAGGGCAAGGTAATCGAGCTGCGCAAGCAGTGGGACGCCGAGGCTGCCGCGGGCAGGGATACCGTGCGACGTCGGCTGCTCGCTGTGGCCGGTGAGCTGCAGATGGTGCTCTCGACGCTGGCCGAAAACCCTGACGGGGCTGCAGCGGCGCACAGCCTGATCCGTACCGCGCTCGGATTTCCAGAGCCACTCGTTGACTACACCGGCCAACGCGCGGGCACCGAACTGCGCCTTCCGTCAGCGCAACTCACGGGGGTAACCAGCACGCTGTTCCTGCAGGCGGCGCCCGTCGAGACGATCGACGACCTCCTCGATCCTGAAACCGGCCTGCTGCTCCACCCAGGTGAGGAGGACAATAAGCCCATCGCCTCGGTTTCAAAGGCGGTGTCCGCGGCGTTCCGCGCCGACGAGCCACCCGCCTTCGTTGTGGTGCAGGCCGGCCAGTGGGTACTGCTGGCTGAGGCGCAACGCTGGGCCGAAGGGCGGTACCTGGCGGTCGATCTGCTGGTGGTCACGGAGCGTCGTGAGGAGAAGCGTGGTGGCGAACTCGACCGCGCTGCAGCTATTCTCGGCCGCCAAGCCCTCGTGCCCGACGCCGATGGCAACATCTGGTGGACCGGTGTCCTCGAGGACTCGGTCAAGCACACGGTGGGAGTGTCGAAGGATCTACGCGAAGGCATCCGGCTGTCTATCGAGATCGTTGCCAATGATGTGGTGCGGCGCCGGGCCGCGAAGAATCTGCCGCTGGATCAGATCAACGCCCAGCAATTGGCCAAGCACGCGCTGCGCTTCCTGTACCGAATCCTGTTCCTGCTTTACGCCGAAGCGTTGCCGGAGTTGCGCGTGCTGCCATCGGGGGCACCCGAGTACGGCGAAGGTTACGGCCTGGACCGGCTGCGCGAACTCACCTTGACCGAACTGGTCTCGCCGACGGCCAAGGCGGGAACCCATCTGTACCAATCGTTGGCGACACTGTTCCGACTCGTCGATACGGGCCACACACCGCTTACGCCGGAGGCAGGCCGCCGGGCCGATGATCCGGCGCCAGGTCTGGAATTCAACGCCCTGCGCGCCGACCTCTTCAGCCTGCAGGCTACTGCGCTCATCGATGAGGTAGGGCTCAGCAATGAGGCCACCCAACGAGTGCTGGAACACTTGCTGCTATCTAAGGAATCGAAGGGCCGCAAGGGATCCGACCGTGGTTTCATCTCCTATGCCGAGCTCGGCATCAACCAACTCGGCGCGGTATACGAGGGGCTCATGTCTTACACGGGCTTCTTCGCCGAAGAGGATCTCTACGAGGTCGCCAAGAACGGTGACCCAGAGAAGGGATCGTGGGTGGTCCCCGTAACACGCGCCGACCACCTGTCGGAGTCAGACTTCGTGACGACACTGAATGAAGCGACAGGCGAGCGGATCCCGGTCGTTCACGCGAAGGGCACCTTCGTCTTCCGACTTGCAGGTCGCGAGCGTCAGCAATCGGCGTCCTATTACACGCCCGAGGTGTTGACGAAATTCGTCGTCTCCCAGGCGCTCGAGGAATTGCTCGACCAGAACGGGGAGCGCACTACCCCTGAACAGATCTTGAAACTCACAATCTGCGAGCCGGCGCTGGGGTCCGGGGCGTTTGCCATTGAGGCAGTGCGCCAACTTGCCGCCGAGTACCTCAAGCGCCAGCAGGAAGACCATGCTGAGGTGATCGACGCCGACAGGTATCAGGAGGAACTGCAGAAGGTGAAGGCGTACATCGCCCTTCACGAGGTGTACGGGGTCGACCTCAACGCAACAGCGGTAGAACTGGCCGAGATCTCGCTCTGGCTCGACACCATGGTCGCCGGGTTGCAGGCCCCTTGGTTCGGTCTACACCTGCGCCGCGGCAACTCGCTGATCGGAGCACGGCGCTCCGTCTACCCTCTCTGCCAACCTGGGTTGAGGCACCCGCCCCCTGACAATTAGTGACCCGAGGGCGGGGATGGAGAGACTCCCC
>NZ_LKTM01000045.1 GCF_001417955.2 Mycobacterium gordonae
CGGCGTCGTCGCGTCGGCGCCATTCCCGATCAGCGGGCGCCCGAGCAACGCCTGGGTCGGCGCATTGATGAGGTCGAGCACCGGCTGCAGCGGTCCGGCGTTGCTGGCCTCCGCGGATGCATAGGCCCCGGCACCCGAGGTCAGCAACTGCACAAACCGCTGGTGGAATGTCTCGGCCTGGGCGCTCAGCGCCTGATACTGCCGCGCGTAGCCGGAGAACAGCTCCGCCACTGCCGCCGACACCTCGTCGTTGCCGGCGGCCGGCAGCGCCGAGGTGGGCAGCGCAGCGGACGCGTCGGCGGCGCGCAGCGCCGACCTGATACCCGCCAGATCCGTTGCCGCCGAGGCCATCAGCTCCGGAACCGCGAACACGTGCGACAACGCTGCCCTCCCGCTCGGACTGATCGACAATCAGCGTATCGGCTGCGCGGGTCAGAACGTTTCATCCTGCCGCTCAGAGCGGCGCCAGAAATCCCACCGGTCCCGACGCCAGGCACAGGGAGAGCGCGGCGGTGGTGGCCCGGACCGTGATCGCGTCCCCGGCGCCGGGCAGCCGGGCGTAGACGCGGTTGAGTCCCGGATGCACCGGCACCTTGACCTCAGGTCCCTCGGACAGCGCCAGGATCATCGAGCCGTCGCTGTTGCCCAGGTAGTTCAATTCGACGGTCCAGTCGGCGGGCAACAACGGGCCGTCCAGAACCAGTCGTGCCGGCTGATCGGGCTGGGCGAAGTAGCCGCAACGGGGTACGGGGCCCGGTGTGATGGTCCGCACCCAGGTCACCCGCGCGTCGACCAGCTGGCCTTTGCTGTTCAGCATCCGCAATTGTGTTGTGGCCGAGGTGAATTCGGGTCGGTCTCGTAACAGTGCGAACATGTGGCTGGCCAGGTTCTCCGGCCAGGCGACCCGCTGCAGCACCAACGGATCGACTTCCTGGTCCAGCAGCGGGGTGTCGGCGGCCGCCAGGCCGGCCTGGGCGTTCCTCAGGTAGGGCTCGGCCGGGTTGTCCCGCCACGACGTCAGGAACGTCGCCGTCGAGTACAGGCTGCTGGCCAGAAACGCCAGCGCCACAACGCTTGTCAGCGCGGTACGGAGCCGCGACCAGTCCAGCCAACCGGACGACTCCCGGTTCGGTGCCGTGAACGCGATCGCGGCCAGCAGCGCGAGTACGAAGACCAGGTCCGGAAAATACCGAAGGGTCTGCGCGAGTTCCAAAGCGGTGAACCGCGACGACCGCATCAGATAGATCGGCACCTGGCAGGCGACCGCGTAGCCGGCCGCGGTGAGCCACACCAACCCGATGCGCTGCTTGCGTAACAGTGAAATGACCAGCGCTCCAAGCAGAACCGCCCAGCCCAGCAGCATCACCGCCGGCGGTGGCGTGGCCCAGGGCGAGGCCGGCGCCCAGCGGGCCCAGTCCCAGGGGCCGCCGGCCAGACCCGGCACTATGCCGTGGGTGATCGACCGTCGCAACAACGCCCACGTCATCGCCAGGTCCGAACTCCAGCGCCGTTGATTCACCACCGCCAGATACAGCGCCACCCAGCAGGCGGTCAGTGCCAGCGACCCCACCCACAACCGGACGCCGCCGCGCCACGCCGTCCGCGACGCGGCGGCACCGGAAAGGTGACAGATCAGCGCCACCACCGCGAAGGCGACGAACGGGATCACCGCCGCCTTCTCGAAGAACAGCAGGCCACCGAAGTAGGCCAGCACACCGGTCACCGCGTAACGCTGGTTGCCGGTACGGGCCAGCAGCACGGCGTCGCCGCACACCCAGGCCAGCGCCGCCAGCATGGGCAGCGAGTTCAGCGCCGCCGACCACCAGGCGAACCCCGGTATCCCCAACGGGGTGAACAGTGCGAATGTCAGCGGAACCAGCAGCACCGGCCGCCAGCCCAGGATCACGTACAACGCCCGCAACAGCGCCAGCGACGCGAGCAACTGCAGCACCACCAGGCTGATCGCCGGCCACGTCCACACCAGCGGCGCCAGCCGGATGATCACCCCGGCCACCAGGAAGGCGCCCGGCATCACGTGCCCGTCGTGGTCGTCGAACAGGTACGACGGCGAAAGCAGGCCCTGGGTGCCGGCCCGGCCGATGAGAATCAAATCGTCCCAATAGAAGTAGCCGCGGAACGCCAGCACGGCACGAACGACCAGCTGCGCGATGATCAGCGCGGCTGCCACCACGGCGACTCTGTATGGTGGGCCGGTGCGAGCACTGGTCACCGGGGCAGCCGGTTTCATCGGGTCGACGCTAGTCGACCGTCTCCTGGCCGACGGGCACACGGTGGTTGGCCTGGACAACTTCGCGACCGGCCGGGCCACCAACATCGAGCACCTGGCCGACAACCCCGAACACGTCTTCGTCGAGGCCGACATCGTGACATCGGACCTGGACGCCATCCTCGGTGAGCACCAGCCCGAGGTGGTGTTTCACCTGGCCGCGCAGATCGACGTCCGGCACTCGGTGGCTAACCCGCAGTTCGACGCGTCGGTCAATGTGATCGGCACCATCCGGCTGGCCGAGGCGGCCCAGCGCGCCGCGGTGCGCAAGGTGGTGCACACCTCGTCGGGTGGGTCCATCTACGGCGTGCCGCCGCAGTACCCGACGCCCGAAACGGTGCCGACCGACCCGTTCTCGCCTTATGCCGCCGGGAAGGTGTCCGGGGAGATCTACCTGAACACCTTCCGGCACCTCTACGACCTGGACTGCTCGCATATCGCGCCCGCCAACGTCTACGGGCCGCGCCAGGACCCGCACGGTGAGGCCGGCGTGGTCGCGATCTTCGCCCAGGCCCTGTTGGAAGGCAGGCCGACCAAAGTCTTCGGCGATGGCTCCAACACCCGCGACTACGTGTTCGTCGACGATGTCGTCGACGCCTTCGTCAAGGCGTCCGGTGCGGCCGGAGGCGGGCAGCGCTTCAACGTCGGCACCGGTATCGAGACGTCGGACCGTCAGCTGCACACCGCCGTCGCGGCGGCGGTGGGTGGCCCCGACGACCCGGAGTTCCATCCGCCGCGGCTGGGCGACCTGAAGCGCTCATGTCTCGACATCGGTTTGGCGGCAGAGGTTTTGGGCTGGCGCCCACAGGTGGCTCTGGATGAGGGTGTGCGCCGTACGGTCGAATTCTTTCGGCAGCACAAGCACGCTTAGCTCTCCGGCGCCTGTGCTCCCTCGAGCGCGATGGCGCGGGCCAGTCGCGCGTAGCGCAGCTCCAGGTCCTTGAAGCGCATGTAGGTGCTCAGGGTGGTGAAGCTGAACGCCATGATCAGCCCGTAGAGCATCAGGTCGGTGCCGCGCCGCACGCCGAACCAGTGCGCCACCACCGTGGTGTCGTCCGGTCGCAGTACCGCGTAGACCCCGAGCAGCACGAACAGGACGTAGCCCACCTTCACCCAGGCGCGTGCCCGCGCGCTGCGCCGCGACCGCAGCAGGAATACCAGCAACACGATGATCGACCCGATCAGCAACACCTGGATCCAGTTCATCGCCGCATTCTCCCTCGCAGGAATCCGTCGAAGATGATGTTGACGCCGTTGAGCAACGGCTGCCCCTTCGACTTGGAGTATTCGGTGTAGAGCACCTCGACCGGTACTTCGGCCACCCGCCAATGGTTTTCGGCGATCATCATGACGATCTCGGTGGCGTGGCTCATACCGCTCATGGTGATGTTCATCCCGTCTGCGACGGTCTTGTTGAACACCCGCAGGCCGTTGTTGGTGTCGGTGAGACCGAGCCGGCGGCCCCGGCGGCTCAGCCGCGCGGCCGTCTGCAACACCATCCGCTTGAGCAATGGCGGCCGGTTGGCGACCTGCCCGCCGAATCGCGTGCCGATCACGATGTCGACGTCGCCCTGGTTCAGCCGGTCGATCATCCTGACCACGTCCTTGACGCGGTGCTGGCCGTCGGCGTCGAACGTGGCGAACACCCGGGCGCCGGACTGGATCCGGGCGTACTCGACGCCGGTCTGGATCGCCGCCCCCTGGCCCAGATTGATGGGATGACGCACCAACACCGCACCGGCCTGCCGCGCGATCTCGCCGGTGCCGTCCGCGCTGCCGTCGTCCACACACACGACGTGGTCGAATGCGGTGCGCAGTTCGGCGACAACCTCGCCGATGACGACGGCTTCGTTGAAGGCGGGGACGATGATCCAGGCGTCGGAGTAATCCATTTTCGGGGCCATTTCAAGGCCAAAATTACACGCGTTCGCCGCGCCCGAGCGCGATCAGATGGACGGCGATTCCCACCATGGGACCGCACAGCAGACCGATGACGGTGCGCGTCTCCAGTGCGATCGGCAGCGCCAGCAGCAGCCCGGAGGCCACCGTGGCGCAGACCCACCCCAGCGAGTACGCCCGGTGCAGCGCGGCGGCCACCGACGCCGCGCCGGTGAGCGTCAGTAGCGCGATGGCCACCGCGGCGGCTGTCAACCAGGCCAGCAGCGCGCTACTGGCCTGATACTGCGCGCCGAACGCGAAGCGCAACAACCACGGACCGATCAGGCCGGCGAGCAGCACTCCCATCCCACCGATCCCGGCGATGAGCAGGGCGGGTGAGATCAGGGCCCGCAACCGGTGGCTGCGTTCGTCGACGAAATGCGCGATCAGGTTGCCCTGCATCGCCGTCAGCGGGACCAACAGCGGCGCCCGGGTCAGCGTCACCGCCAGGATCACGACGCCGCCCTGGGCGCCCAGCTCGGTCGACGTCAGCTTCAGTAGCACCGGAAACCCCATGACCAGGATGGCGCTGGCCCCCGCCGCGGTGATCGAGTGGGCCGCACCACGCAGAAACGTCGCGGTGCTGCCTGGCGTCAGCACGCGCGCTGCGGTCCGTGCCGCGGGCGAGGACACCAGGATGATCAGCCAGGCCACCGAGCCGGCAACCGTCGCCCACAGAAACCCGACCAGGCCCCAGCCGAGTACGAAGGTCGCCGTCGCGACCGCCACCCGGATGACGGCGTCGGTCACCATCAAGGCGCCGTACTGGCCCCACCGGTTTACGCCGGCCAGCGTGCCGAGCAGCGTCGCGTGCAGACAGAACCCCGCCAGACCGACGCTGAGCAGCGCGACCGACAACCAGCGGTCCTCGACGAAGACCCGGCCGCTCCACAGCACTGCGCTGGCCGCGATCACGGAGGCCGAGGCCAGCCCGACCAGGCCGGCGACCCGCAGCGGATGGGTGCGGGCGCCGTCCGGGAGCACGTCCAGATACTGCATAGCGCGGACTTCCCGGGTCGTTTCCTGGAGCAGGCCGTTAGCGGCCCCGGTGACCAGTCCGAACGCGCCCCAGAAGACGCCGAAGATGGAGAAGCCGCTCGGCGCGAGGTCGCGCGCGGCGAGGTAGATCACCGCGTAGCCGCACAGCGCGGTCACCGCCGTCGCGGTGCCGACCCGTGCGACACTGCCGCGCGCGATCGGTCCCACGGAGGCTCCGGTGGCTCCCGTGGCTCCCGGGGTGCCCGCGCCGTCCGTCACCGTGGCGACACTATCGGACGGAAGCTTCAGTGCCCTTCGGCCTGGAATCGCTCTATCGAACGCTGAACCTCGGCCTCGGCCTCGGCCCGGCCGACCCAGTCGGCCGCCTTCACGAACTTGCCCGGCTCGTTGTCCTTGTAGTGCTCGAAGAAGTGCTTGATGTCGTTCAGCTCGTACGGGGGAACGTCGTCGATGTCCTGGACGTGGTCCCACCGGTGGTCACCGGCCGGCACGCACAACACCTTGTCGTCGCCGCCCTTCTCGTCGACCATGCGGAACATCGCCACCGGCCGCACCTCGATCAGCACCCCCGGGAACACCGGCTGGGGCAGCAGCACCAGCGCGTCCAGCGGGTCCCCGTCCTCACCGAGGGTGTCCTCGATGAAGCCGTAATCGGCCGGGTAGGCCATCGGGGTGTGGAGGTAGCGGTCCAAGCGCACGCGTCCGGTCTCGTGGTCGATCTCGTACTTATTGCGCTGACCCTTGGGAATTTCGATGGTCACGTCGAATTGCACGGGTACACAGTAGTCGAGCAGGTGCCGCGGCACTGCCTGGCGGCCGATTCGGCAGAATGGGACACGAAAAGACAGGAGTGCAGCGATCTACATGGGCCCCAAACGCTGGCGCAAGTCCACCCACCTGCTGGTCGGGCTGGTGGTGCTCGCGTTCGTCGCTGCTGTCGTAGCGGCCGCCGTGCTGTTCACCACCGGGGGGCACGGCGTCGGCGGGGCGCGGTCCCCGGTTCCGCCGCCGCGGCCGCCGACGGTCAAGGCGGGGGTGACCCCGGTTGCCGACAGTGCGCCCGCGCCCAGCGCCGCAGGTGTGGCGGCGGCACTGGCTGCCGCTGTCGCCGACCCGAATCTGGGCAGGCTGGGCGGCCGGATCACCGACGCGATGACCGGCAAGGAACTGTGGCGGCAACTCGACGACCTGCCGATGGTGCCGGCGTCGACGAACAAGGTGCTGACCGCGGCGGCGGCCCTGCTCACCCTGGACCGGCAGGCCCGGATCAGCACCCGGGTGGTGGCGGCGGGTCAGGCCGCCCAGGGTCCGGTGGTGCTGGTCGGCGCCGGGGATCCGACGCTGTCGGCGGCGCCGCCCGGTGTCGAGACCTGGTACCGGGGTGCGGCGCGCATCAGTGACCTGGTCGAACAAGTACACCGCAGCGGCATGACCCCGACGGCCGTGCAGGTCGACACCTCGGCGTTCAGCGGTCCCGGGTTGGCGCCCGGCTGGGATCCGGCCGACATCGACAACGGTGACGTGGCGCCGATCGAGTCCGCGATGATCGACGCCGGGCGGATCCAGCCGACCACCGTCAACTCGAGACGTTCCAAGACCCCGGCGCTGGACGCCGGACGCCAGCTGGCGATCGCCCTGGGTCTGGACCCGGCGGCGGTGACCGTCGCCAGCGCGCCTGCCGGGGCCCGGCAACTGGCGGTGGTGCAGTCGGCGCCGCTGATCCAGCGGCTTTCGCAGATGATGAACGCCTCGGACAACGTGATGGCCGAGTGCATCGGCCGTGAGGTGGCCGCCGCCATCAACCGGCCGCAGAGCTTCACCGGCGCGGTCGACGCCGTCACCAGCAGGCTCAACACCGCCCATGTGGACACCGGCGGAGCCGCGCTGGTGGACTCCAGCGGGCTGTCGGTGAACGACCGTCTGACGGCCCGGACGCTGGATGGGGTGATGCAGGCCGCGGCCGGACCGGATCAGCCGTCATTGCGGGCGCTACTGGATCTGTTGCCGATCGCCGGCGGCAGCGGCACCCTCGGCGAACGCTTTTTGGACCGCTCCACCACCATGGGCCCGGCCGGTTGGCTGCGCGCCAAGACCGGCTCACTGACGGCGGTGAACTCGCTGGTCGGGTTGCTCAACGATGCCAGCGGACGGGTCCTGACCTTCGCCTTCATCTCCAACGATGCCGGACCCAACGGGCGCAACGCGATGGACGCGCTGGCCACCAAGCTGTGGTTCTGCGGGTGCACGACATGAGCCCTTCGACGTCCCGGTCGTCCGGCCTTTCGATGGGCAACGCCGTCGACTGGGGGTTCGCCGCCACGGTGGGGGAGAAGCTGGCCCGCGGGGGTCCGGTCACCTCTGAGTACACGCGCCGACAGGTGATGGAGGAGTTGAGCCGGGCGGCCGAGCAGGCCGAGCCGCCGGTTCGCGACGTCACCGGTCTGATCACCGCGGACACGGTGCCGCCGGCCCGCATCGTGGACCGGCGCGAATGGATCCGGGCGGCCGCCGAGTCGATGCGGGCCATGACCAACGGCGCCGAGAAGCCGCACAGTTTCGTCACCGGCCGGCTGACCGGCGCCCAGACGGGTGCCGTGCTGGCGTTCGTCTCCTCCGGCATCCTCGGGCAGTACGACCCGTTCACCAGTCCCGACTCCGGCACCCTGCTCCTGGTGTATCCCAACGTCATCGGCGTGGAACGCCAATTGAAGGTGGACCCCTCCGATTTCCGGCTGTGGGTGTGCCTGCACGAAGTGACCCACCGCGTGCAGTTCACCGCCAACCCGTGGATCGCCGGGCACATGTCGAGCTCGCTGAGTCTGCTGACTCAGGAGCCGACCGAAGACCTCCGCGAGGTGGCCGGCCGGCTCGCGGAGTTCGTCCGCAATCGGGGACGCGACGAGGCCCACCCCGAGGGGATCCTGGGCCTGGTTCGCGCGGTTCAGTCCGAGCCGCAACGGCAGGCGCTGGACCAGCTCCTAGTCCTGGGAACCTTGCTGGAAGGGCACGCCGAGCACGTCATGGACGCGGTCGGGCCGGTGGTGGTGCCGTCGGTCGCCGCGATCCGCCGCAAATTCGACGAACGCCGCCTGCGCAAGCAGCCGCCGTTGCAGCGGCTGGTGCGTGCACTGCTGGGTTTCGAGGCCAAACTCAGTCAGTACACCCGCGGCAAGGCGTTCGTCGACCACGTGGTGGACCGGGTCGGGATGAAGCGGTTCAACGCGATTTGGACGGGCCCTGAGACGTTGCCCAAGCCTACCGAGATCGAGCACCCGCAGCGATGGATCGACCGGGTGCTGTAGCCCAACTGCGCAGGGCGGTAAGCGAATTCGCGCAGAACCAGCTCGGCGGCACCGATAGCTGGTGTGTGGCGCTCTCGGGGGGCCCGGATTCGTTGGCGTTGACCGCCGTTGCCGCCGCACTGCGGCCCACCACCGCCCTGATCGTCGACCACGGCTTGCAGGAGGATTCCGCCCGCGTGGCCGAAACCGCACGGGCGCAAGCTGTTTCGCTGGGCTGTCGGTCGGCGGAGGTGCTGCGGGTCGAGGTGGCCGGCGATGGCGGCCCGGAAGCCGCCGCCCGCACCGCCCGCTATGCCGCGCTGGAATCTCACCGGGACGGGCCGGTGCTGCTGGCTCACACGCTCGACGATCAGGCCGAGACGGTGTTGCTGGGGCTCGGCCGCGGTTCTGGTGCGCGATCCATCGCCGGCATGCGTCCGCACGATCCGCCGTGGTGCCGACCGCTGTTGGGGGTGCGGCGGGCGGTGACCCACGACGCCTGCGCCGAACTCGGCCTGACCCCCTGGCAGGATCCCCACAACGTGGATCGCCGGTTCACCCGGGCCAGGCTGCGCGGTGAGGTGCTGCCCTTGCTGGAGGACGTGCTGGGCGGCGGTGTCGCCGAGGCACTGGCCCGCACGGCGACGGCGTTGCGTGAGGACACCGACCTGATCGACGCGATCGCCGCCGACGCGCTGCCTACCGTCACGATCGGCGCCGGGTTGGACACCGCGGCCCTGGCCGCGCTGCCCGCGCCGGTACGCCGACGGGTGATCCGAGGTTGGCTGCTGGCCGGCGGTGCGATCGGATTGACGGACAAGCAGATCCGCGGGGTGGACACACTGGTCACCGCGTGGCGCGGCCAGGGCGGAGTGGCGGTGGGGTCCAAGCTGCGCGGTCAGCGTCTGTTCGCGGGCCGGCGCGACGGCGTACTTACGTTGCGCCAGCAGGCAATTTGACGCCTACGTTGGTTCTTCTCAGGTAAGCGTGGCACGCTGTGCACGTGACGGCGGAGCTGTACCCGGGGGACATCAAGTCGGTGCTGCTCACCCAGGAGCAGATTCAGGGCCGCATCACCGAGCTCGGTCGACAGATCGGTGAGGACTACCGGGATCTGGCCGCCACCACCGGCCAGGACCTGCTGTTGATCACCGTCCTCAAGGGCGCTGTGCTCTTCGTGACGGATCTGGCCCGCGCGATTCCACTGCCCACCCAGTTCGAGTTCATGGCGGTGAGTTCCTACGGCTCTTCGACGTCATCGTCGGGAGTGGTGCGCATTCTCAAGGACCTCGACCGCGATATTCACGACCGCGACGTGCTGATCGTGGAAGACGTGGTCGACTCCGGGCTGACGCTGTCCTGGTTGTTGCGCAACCTGACCAGCCGTCATCCGCGTTCGCTGCGGGTGTGCACGCTGCTGCGTAAGCCCGAAGCGGTGGGCGCCAACGTCGACATCACCTACGTGGGCTTCGACATTCCCAACGATTTCGTGGTCGGCTACGGCCTGGACTACGACGAGCGCTACCGCGACCTGTCCTACATCGGGACCCTGGACCCGCGGGTCTATCAGTGACTAGTTCAGCTCCCACACCGCGGTCACCGAGAAGCTGACCGTCTGCTGGCCGGGTTCGAGCGGCGCCATCGACTCGCGCGGCGCCGGTTGTGGCCCGGGCGCGTACGCCGAACCGGATGTTTCCGAGATGGACAGCACCTTGCTCAGGCTCAGGCCGGAGAGCTGGGCGTACTGCTGGGCGCGGTTCTTCGCGTCGTCGAAGGCGCGCGCCCGCGCGTCCTTGACCAGCTGCGAGTCGTCGGCGATCGAGTAGTGGACGGAGCTGATCCGGGTGGCGTCGCCACCCGTGCTGACGACCAGGGCCAGCAGCTTCGACGCCGCGTCCGTCGGGTGGATCTTGATCTCGATGGCGTTGTCGGCGCGGTAGCCGGCGATGGTGGCGGTCCCGGCCGACTCGGGCTTGGCGTACTGCGGCTGCAGACTGACGTTGGTGGTGCGGATGTCCTTGCGGTCCAGGCCGGCGGCTACCAGCGCGTTGATCACGGCTTGCTGCCGCTCATTGGTCTGGTTCATCGCCGTCGTGACGTCTGCCGCGGTGAATTCGATGGCGACGTCCGCGGTCAAGGTGTCCGGGACGCCCTGAACCTGCCCGGATCCGACGACGGTCACTTGACGCGGGTTGGTCGACGGGGACGGTGCCGCGTTGTGAGAGTCGCAGGCCGAAACGGTCAGCAGAGCAACGCCTGCGGCGGCCGCGGCCGTCAACCTTCGGAAGCGGTTTGCGATCGGCATGACTGGCACCTTAGCCTTCGAGGCCGCGACGACAGTTGTTAACCGGCTCTTCGCAGATGAGGGTGTAGGGGTGCTCGGCGCGTCGTTGTCGGGATAGGGGTCGAGGTCTTCCGAAGAT
>NZ_LKTM01000046.1 GCF_001417955.2 Mycobacterium gordonae
CAGCCCCGCCGGCGCCGGTGGCGCCGGCGGGGCTGCGGTGCTGATCGGCTACGGCGGCAATGGTGGAACCGGCGGCATCAGCCTGGCCGGCTTCGGCGGCGCCGGGGGCGCGGGAGCGGCCGGTGGCCTGTTGCTCGGCAGCGGCGGTGTCGGCGGTAACGGTGGCGCCAACCTGGGCGGCAACGGCGCGGGCGGCGCCGGCGGCGCCGGCGGCAACGCCTATCTGCTGGGCGAGGGCGGCTCCGGCGGGTCCGGGGCCAACAGTGCGAGCGGGGTCGGTGGTGCCGGCGGCGCCGGAGCCAACGGCGGCTTCCTGATCGGCACCGGCGGGTCCGGCGGCCACGGCGGCTCGACGACCTTCCTCAACGGCACCGCCGGCAACGGCGGCACGGCAGGCAATGCCTGGATCTTCGGCCGGGGCGGCATCGGCGGCAGCGGCGGAAGCAGCATCAGCGGCCTGGGCGGTAACGGCGCGGCCGGCGGCAATGCCGGATTCCTGCTCGGCAACGGTGGCAGTGGCGGCAACGGCGGAGCCGGCGGCGCGGGCGGCGGCATCGGCGGCGGCGGCGGGAACTCCTGGCTGCTCGGCAACGGCGGCCACGGCGGAAACGGCGTGATCGGCGGCACCGCGGGCCGGGCAGGGTTCCTGATCGGCAACGGCGGCGACGGCGGCACCGCGCGGGCGGGCGCCAACGGCGGCCTGCTGTTCGGAGACGGCGGCAACGGCGGCAACGGCGGTGTCGAACTGCCCTCCGACGGTGGCGCCGGGGGCCGGTCCTGGCTGCTGGGCAGTGGTGGGCACGGCGGTGCGGGCAGTGCCGGCATCGTCGCCGTCGCCGACGGCAACGGCTTCGCCGGGGGTAACGGCGGCGCCGCCGGACTTCTGTTCGGCTTCGGCGGCAACGGCGGCAGCGGCGGTGCCGGGTTGGTCACCATCGCCGGGTCCGGCAACGGCGGCGCCGGGGGCGCCGGCGGTGATGCCGGATGGATCTGGGGCATCGGTGGAGATGGCGGCACCGGCGGCGCCGGCGGCAGCGGCACCTTCCTCGCGACGGCCGGCCACGGCGGCACGGGTGGTAACGGCGGCACCGCCCGGATCTTCGGCACCGGCGGCAATGGCGGCGCGGGCGGCAGCGGCGGCGACCACAACGTCAGCGCCGCTGCAGGGGCCGGCGGCCAGGGCGGCAACGCCGGCGGCAGCGGATTCATCTACGGCAACGGTGCCGCCGGCGGCGCCGGCGGCGCGGGCGGTGCCGGTGGGGTCGCCGCAACCGGCGGTACGGGCGGTAACGGCGGCGCCGGCGCATCGACGTTCCTGCTCGGCAACGGCGGGGCCGGTGGATACGGCGGGGCGGCCGGTGACGGGGCCAACGCCACCGGTGCGGGCGCAGCCGGTGGATACGGCGGGGCCGCGGGCAACAGCGGCTTTATCTTCGGCAACGGCGGGGCCGGTGGCATCGGCGGCGCCGGCGGCGACAATCTCAGCGCGCAGCCCGGTGGACCCGGCGGCAATGGCGGTGGCGGCGGCAACGCCACCTTCATCGGCAACGGCGGCAACGGCGGCGGCGGTGGCGGCGGCGGTACCGGCGGTTCGCCCGGAATCACCGGGACCGGTGGCGGAGGCGGCCGGGGCGGCTTCTTCGGCCAGCCCGGGACCACCGGATAGCCCGCAGTATCCGTCCTGCGTCAGCGGTATCCGCGAACCGAACAAGATGCCGGTACCGCGTGTCATAGCAAACCCGGGATTCGGTGCTCATCCAGGCAGTTGACCCTCAACTAGATGTCTCCAGTGTGGCGTAGACCACTTTTTAGAGACTATTTAGATGATTTAGGCTGTTTTTGGACAAAAGTCAGTATGGTCTCAGGGTTTTACAGCTATCGTCCGTATCGGCCTGGCCGATCAGCATGACCTGGGGACATGAAACGACCTCTTAGGTCGTGACCTAGCTAGTGGGCGGTTCCCGATGTCATACGTACTTGCAACGCCGGATGTGCTGTCAGCCGCGGCGTCGGATCTAGCCGGCCTGGGGGCCACGCTGGAGCGGGCCAACGCGGCCGCCGCGGCCTCTACGACCGAGCTGCTGGCCGCAGCGCAGGACGAGGTGTCGACCGCCATCGCCGCGCTGTTCGGCACGCATGGCCAGGCGTATCAGGCCGTCAGCGCCCAAGCCGCCGCCTTCCACAGCCAGTTCCTGCAGAGCCTGTCCACCGGCGCGGGCGCCTACGGCCTCGCCGAGGCCACCAACGCCGCGCCGCTGGCCGGGCTCGAGCAGGCGGTGCTCGGGGCGATCAACGCCCCCACCCAGGTGCTGCTCGGACGGCCGCTGATCGGTGACGGGGCCAACGGCAGCACCCCGGGTGCGGCCGGCGGCGCCGGTGGATTGCTGTACGGCAACGGCGGCGCCGGTGCGGCGGGTGCGGCGGGACAGGCCGGCGGCGCGGGCGGCAGCGCCGGCCTGATCGGCAACGGCGGCGTCGGCGGCGCCGGCGGAGCCTCGACCATCGGTAACGGCGGGGCCGGTGGCGCCGGCGGCAGCGGTGGCTGGCTGTACGGCAGCGGCGGCGCCGGGGGCGCCGGCGGCGCCAACCTCAACGCTCTCGGAACCGGCGGCGGCGGTGGTGCCGGCGGCCGGGCCTGGCTGATCGGCGCCGGCGGCACCGGTGGCGCCGGAGGCACCGGCGCGAACGGCGGCTGGGGTGCGGCCGGCGGCAACGGCGGCTACCTGTACGGCGACGGCGGCACCGGCGGGGCCGGCGGCGGCAACACCAGTCCCACCGGCATCGGCGGGACCGGCGGCCGCGGTGGAGATGCATACCTGTTCAGCAACGGCGGCGCCGGTGGATCCGGCGGCGCCGGCCCGACCGTCGGTGGCCAGGCCGGATTCGGCGGCCACGGTGGCCACGGCGGACTCTTCACCGGCGCCGGTGGCGCCGGTGGTGCGGGTGGCATGGGCGCGACCGGGGGCGGCGGCGGCACGGGCGGCGACGCGGGCTGGCTGTCCGGCGGATCGGGCGGAGCCGGCGGCGTCGGCGGCATCGGCCAGAGCGGCAACGGCGGCCTGGGCGGCGCCGGCGGCTCGGGTGGGCTGTACGGCGCGGGCGGGGCGGGCGGCACCGGTGGCGCCGGCGCCGCGGCCGGTGGTACCGGCGGGCTCGGCGGCAACGCGGGCTGGCTGTTGGGCACCGGTGGCACCGGCGGCAGCGGCGGATCCAGTGGCGCGGGTAACCCCGGCGGCAACGGCGGCGCCGGCGGCAACGGCGGATGGCTGTACGGCAACGGTGGTGTCGGCGGCAACGGCGCCAACGGCGGGGCCGGATCCATCGGCGTCAACGGCGGCACCGGCGGCAACGGTGGCGCCGGCGGCCGGGGCGGCCTGCTCTTCAGCGACGGCGGCAATGGCGGTAACGGCGGCATCGGCGGCAAGGGCGGCACCGGCACCCAGGGCGCCAACGGCCTGGACGGTACGTATCCCAGCGGCAACGGCACCAACGGCGGCGACGGCGGCACGGGCGCCATCGGCGGCAACGGCGGTAACGGGGGCGCCGGCGGGCGGGGTGGCCTGCTGTTCGGCGAGTCCGGCATCACCGGCCGCGGTGGAGCCGGCGGCGACGGCGGCACCGGCGGCCTCGGCGGCAATGGCGGCAACGGCGCGGCGGGCAACGCCGCCAGCCCGAACGGTGGAAACGGCGGCAACGGCGGCAATAACGGCTTCGGCGCGGCCGGCGGCACCGGCGGGTCCGGGTCGGTCGCGGGCGCGCACGGCAAGGCGGGCACCACGGTCACCGGCGCCGGCGGTAACGGCGGCAACGGTGGGGCCGGTTACGACGCATCCCTGGGTTCGGTCGCCGGCGCTAGCGGCGGCAACGGCGGTGCCGGCGGCAACGGCGGCAATTACGGCAACGGTGGCGTCGGCGGCGCCGGCGGCAACGGCGCGGCCGGCAAGGCCGGGGTCAACGGGCTCAACCCGGGTGACAGCGGCACCAGTGGCCTCGCGGGTGGATCCGGCGGTAGCGGCGGCGCCGGGGGTAATGGCGGTTCGATCTCCGGCAACAGCGGCGCCGGCGGAGCCGGCGGTCACGGCGGCGGCGGCGGCGCGGGCGGATACGGCGTCGACGGCAGGGACGGCGCGGTCGCGGGCCAGGCGGGCCAGGCCGGTGGCAGTGGCGGCGACGGCGGAGCGGGCGGCGACGGCGGGGCCGGCGGCAAGGCCGGCACGGTGCTGGGCAAGGGCGTCGCAGGTGCCGCGGGCGCCGGTGGAGCCGGTGGTGACGGCGGCGCGGCCGGGCGTCCCGGCGACGGTGGCGTGGGTGCGGCCGGCGACGCGAACCACATCGACGGTGCTTCGGGCGGCAAGGGCGGTAACGCCGGTACGGCTGGCTCCGGCGGCAACGGCGGCCTGAACGGCAGCGGGAGCGGCACGGGCGTCAAGGGCGCCAACGGGGCCGCAGTGGTGGGTCCGGCCGGCTCCGGTGGTGACGGCGGCGCGGGTTACAGCGCCACGGTGGCCGGTGCCAGCGGCGGCAGCGGCGGCACCGGCGGTGCCGGCGGCAACATCGGAAACGGCGGTGACGGCGGCGCCGGCGGCAACGGCGCGGCGGGCGCGGCCGGCGCGAGCGGCGTCAGTGCCGGCGACAGCGGCACCAACGGTCTGGCCGGCGGCAAGGGCGGCGACGGTGGCGCCGGTGGCGCCGCGGGCGGCGCGGGCACCCACGGCGGGGCCGGTGGAGCCGGCGGCCAGGGCGGCGCCGGCGGCAAGGGCGGCAGCGGCGTTAACGGCTCCGACGGGGTTGCCACCAACGGCGACGGCGGTGCGGGCAAGGCCGGCGGCAATGCCGGTAGCGGTGGCGCCGGCGGCGATGGCGGTAAAGGTGGCGCCGCGGGCGGCACCGGCCTGGGCGGAGCGGCCGGTACCGCCGGAAGCGGTGGCGCGGCCGGTAGTGGTGGTGACGCGGGACTCGCCGGGGCCGGCGGTGTCGGCGCGATTGGACATGACGGCGCGGCCGGGGTCAACAACGGCGCCGGCTACGCCGGTGGAGACGGTGGTGCGGGCGGTAAGGGCGGCGACGGCGGCAAGGGCGGCGTCGGTGGCGCCGCCGGCACCGGAGTCGGCGGCAGCGCGGGTGCGAACGGCAACGGCGGCACGGCCAGCAGTGGCGGCGCCGGTGGCGCGGCCGGCGCAGGTGGGTCCGGCGTGGACGGCGCCAACGGCCAGGCCGGAGTCAACAACGGCGCCGGGGTGGCCGGTGGTGACGGTGGCGCCGGAGGTAAGGGCGGTGCCGGCGGTACCGGCGGCACCGGCGGCCAGGCCGGTGGTTCGGGTGCGACGGCGGGCGCCGACGGCAAGGGCGGCGCCGGTGGGCACGGTGGCAATGCCGGCACGGCCGGCGACGGCGGGCGCGGTGCCGACGGAGTGTCCGGCGCCGTTGACGGCGGGGCCGGCGGCCGGGGCGGCAACGCCGGCGCGGTAGGCGTCGGTGGTAGCGGTGGCAGCGGACCTGCGGGTAACGGCGCGACCGGCCTCAGCGGGCTGGGCGCCAACGGCGGCGACGGTGGTGCCGGCGGTAACGGTCTAACCGGCTCCAACGGGGCCAACGGCGTGGGCGCCGGTGCCAGCGGCGGCAACGGCCTGGCCGGCGGCAAGGGCGGCGACGGCGGATCCGGTGGCACGGCCAGCGGTTCCGGCACCCACGGCGGTGACGGCGGCGCCGGCGGCGTCGGTGGCGCGGGCGGCAAGGGCGGCTCGGGCGTCGACGGCGGCAACGGGCAGCTCACCAACGGCGCGGGACAGGCCGGCCAGGCCGGCGGTAACGCCGGCAGCGGCGGCGACGGTGGCGCCGGCGGCAAGGGCGGCGACGCGGGCAGCGGCGGCACCGGCGGCGGGATTGCGGGCAAGGCCGGCAGCGGTGGCGCGGCCGGCAGCGGCGGCGACGCCGGCACGGCGGGCAAGGGCGGCAACGGCGCCAGCGGCGCGAACGGCGTGGCCGGTGTGAACAGCGGCGCCGGATTCGCCGGCGGCAACGGCGGTGCGGGCGGCCAGGGCGCCAACGGCGGCAGCGGCGGGGCCGGCGGTCAGGCCGGCGCCGGCGCCGGCGGCAGCGCGGGTAAGGACGGCAACGGCGGCGCGGCCAGCAGCGGCGGCGCCGGCGGCGCGGCCGGCAACGGTGGTGCCGGCCTCAACGGCGCTAACGGCCAGGCCGGCGTCAACAACGGCGCGGGTGTCGCCGGTGGCGACGGCGGCGCGGGCGGCAAGGGTGGCGACGGCGGCGTCGGCGGCACCGGCGGCAAGGCGGGCGGCACGACCGGCACGGCAGGCACCGACGGCAAGGGTGGCGCCGGTGGTCTGGGCGGCAACGCCGGCACGGCCGGCGACGGCGGGCGCGGCGCCGACGGAGTGTCCGGTGCCGTCGATGGTGGCGCCGGCGGTAAGGGCGGGAACGCCGGCGCGGTCGGCGCGGGCGGTGCCGGTGGCCTCGGGCCGGCCGGCAACGGCACGAACGGCCTGTCCGGAGCCGGCGCGAACGGCGGCAACGGTGGCGCCGGGGGCAACGGCCTGGCCGGTGCCAACGGCACCGACGGCGTCAACCCCGGCGACAGCGGGACCAGTGGCTTCGCCGGCGGCAAGGGCGGCGACGGCGGCGCCGGCGGCACCGCCAGTGGATCCGGCACGCACGGCGGCAGCGGCGGGGCCGGCGGCAAGGGCGGTCAGGGCGGCAGAGGCGGCAGCGGTGTCGACGGCGGCAACGGGGTTGCCACCGATGGAGCCGGGCAAGCCGGTCAGGCCGGCGGCAACGCCGGCGGCGGTGGTGACGGCGGCGCCGGCGGCAAGGGCGGCGACGCCGGCAGCGGCGGCACCGGCGGCGGCGTCGCGGGTCAGGCTGGCAGCGGCGGTGACGCCGGCAGCGGCGGCGCGGCCGGCACGGCCGGCAAGGGCGGCATCGGCGCCCACGGCCACGACGGCACCGCCGGTTTGAACAACGGCGCGGGCTACACCGGGGGCGACGGCGGCGCGGGCGGTAAGGGCGCCAACGGCGGCAACGGCGGGGCCGGCGGTCAGGCCGGCCTCGGTGCCGGTGGCACCGCGGGCAAGGACGGCAACGGCGGCGCGGCCAGCAGTGGCGGCGCCGGTGGCGCGGCCGGCGCCGGCGGCTCCGGTGTCAATGGCGCCAACGGCCAGTCCGGCGTCAACAACGGCGCGGGTGTCGCCGGTGGTGACGGTGGCGCCGGCGGCAAGGGCGGTGACGGTGGCACCGGCGGCACCGGGGGTAAGGCCGGTGGCGCCACCGGCACGGCAGGTGCCGACGGCAAGGGCGGAGCCGGCGGTCTGGGCGGCAACGCCGGCACGGCGGGCGACGGCGGCCGGGGTGCCGACGGGGTGATCGGTGCCATCGACGGCGGCGCGGGTGGCAAGGGCGGCAACGCCGGCGCGGTCGGCGCCGGTGGCGCGGGCGGCCTCGGGCCGGCCGGCAACGGCGCGAACGCCCTGTCCGGGGCCGGCGCGAACGGCGGCAACGGTGGCGTCGGCGGTAACGGCCTGGCCGGCGCCAACGGCACCAACGGGCTCAATGCGGGTGACAGTGGGACCAGTGGCTTCGCCGGCGGCAAGGGCGGTGACGGCGGCGCCGGTGGTACGGCCAGCGGATCCGGCACCCACGGTGGCGCCGGTGGTGCCGGCGGCCAGGGCGGCGCGGGCGGCAAGGGTGGCTCCGGCCTCAACGGCGGCAACGCCGTGGCCGGGGAAGACGCCTACGGAACCGGGGTCGGCGCCGGACAGGCGGGCGGCAACGCAGGCAGTGGTGGTGACGGCGGCGCCGGCGGCAAGGGCGGTGACGCCGGTGGCGGCGGCACCGGCGGCGGCGTCGCGGGCAAGGCCGGCAGCGGTGGTGCGGCCGGCAGCGGCGGTGACGCCGGCTCAGCGGGCAAGGGCGGTAACGGCGCGAGCGGCGCGAACGGCGTGGCCGGGGTCAACAACGGTGCCGGCGCGGCCGGTGGTGACGGCGGCGCCGGCGGTAACGGCGCCAACGGCGGTAACGGCGGCGCCGGCGGTCAGGCCGGCTCCGGTGCCGGCGGCAGCGCGGGCAAGGACGGCAACGGCGGCGCGGCCAGCAACGGTGGCGCGGGTGGCGCGGCCGGTAAGGGCGGCGCCGGGGTCAATGGCGCCAACGGCGTGGCCGGCGTGAACAGCGGCGCGGGTGTCGCCGGTGGTGACGGCGGGGCCGGCGGCACGGGCGGCGCCGGCGGAACCGGCGGCACCGGAGGCAAGGCCGGCGGGGTCACCGGCAACGCGGGCGCCGACGGCAGCGGCGGCGCCGGCGGTAAGGGCGGTAACGCCGGCACGGCCGGCGACGGCGGCCGTGGCGCCGACGGGGTGACCGGAGCAGTCGACGGCGGCGCCGGCGGCAAGGGCGGTAACGCCGGCGCGGTGGGCCAGGGCGGCACCGGCGGCACCGGAACTGCGGGTAAGGGCGCGAACGGGCTCAACGGGTCGGGCGCCAACGGCGGTAACGGCGGAGCCGGCGGCAACGGCCTGGCCGGCGCGAACGGCGCCGACGGCGTCAACGCCGGCGACAGCGGCACCAACGGTCTCGCCGGCGGCAAGGGCGGTGACGGCGGCGCCGGTGGTACGGCCAGCGGATCCGGCACCCACGGCGGTAACGGTGGTGCCGGCGGCATCGGCGGAACCGGCGGCAAGGGCGGTTCGGGCATCAGCGGTGCCATCGGTCAGGTCACTAACGGCGCCGGCGGCAACGGGCAGGCCGGCGGCAACGCCGGCAGCGGCGGCGACGGCGGCGCCGGCGGCAAGGGTGGCGACGCCGGCAGCGGCGGCACCGGCGGCGGAGTCGCCGGCACCGCCGGAAACGGTGGCGCGGCCGGTAACGGTGGCGCCGCGGGCACGGCGGGCAAGGGCGGCGCGGGTGCTGCCGGTCATGACGGCGTGACCGGCATCAACAGCGGAGCCGGTTACGCCGGCGGTGACGGCGGCGCCGGCGGCAACGGCGCCAACGGCGGTAACGGCGGCGTCGGCGGTGCAGCTGGAGCCGGTGCGGGTGCCACCGCGGGTGCCAACGGCAACGGCGGCGCGGCCAGCAGCGGCGCTGCCGGCGGCGCGGCCGGTTCCGGCGGTGCCGGGATCACCGGCGCCAACGGCTCGGCGGGAACCAACGCGGGCGCCGGGCAGGCCGGTGGCGATGGCGGCGCGGGCGGTAAGGGTGGCGCCGGCGGGACCGGCGGGACCGGCGGTAAGGCCGGCGGCACCGGGGCCAGTGCAGGCGCCGACGGCCAGGGCGGCGCCGGCGGCCAGGGCGGTAACGCCGGCACGGCCGGTAGCGGTGGCCGCGGCGCGGACGGCACCAGCACGTACGTCGACGGCGGGGCCGGCGGCAAGGGCGGCAACGCCGGGGCGGTCGGCCAGGGCGGCACCGGCGGCACCGGTCCCGCGGGCAAGGGCGCGGACGGCATCAACGGCACCGGCGCCAACGGCGGTGACGGCGGCGCCGGCGGTAACGGCGCGGCCGGGGCCAACGGCGAGAACGGCATCAACACCGGGGCCAGCGGGACCAACGGCCTCGCCGGCGGCAAGGGCGGCGACGGCGGCGCGGGCGGCACGGCCAGCGGATCCGGCACCCACGGCGGTAACGGCGGGGCCGGCGGCATCGGCGGGACCGGCGGCAAGGGCGGCTCGGGTGTCGACGGCAACAACGGCGTCGCCACCAGCGGCGCCGGCGGCAACGGCCAGGCCGGCGGCAACGCCGGCAGCGGCGGCGACGGCGGAGCCGGCGGTAAGGGCGGTGACGCCGGCAGCGGCGGCACCGGCGGCGGCGTCGCGGGCAAGGCAGGCAGCGGTGGCGCGGCCGGCAGCGGTGGCGCGGCGGGCAGCGCGGGCAAGGGCGGCGCGGGCGCCATCGGCCACGACGGCGTCTCCGGCGTCAACAACGGCGCCGGCTACTCGGGTGGCGACGGCGGCGCGGGCGGTAACGGCGCCAACGGCGGTAAGGGTGGCGTCGGTGGCGCGGCCGGGGCCGGCACCGGTGGCAGCGCGGGCGCCAACGGGAACGGCGGGGCTGCCAGCAGCGGCGGCGCCGGGGGCGCTGCGGGATCCGGCGGCGCCGGCATCACCGGCGCCAACGGAGTGGCCGGAACCAACGCGGGCGCCGGACAGGCCGGCGGCGACGGCGGCGCCGGCGGTAAGGGCGGCGCCGGTGGCAACGGCGGCACCGGCGGACAGGCCGGCGGCGCCGGCGCCACCGCGGGAGCCGATGGCAAGGGCGGCGCCGGTGGACAGGGCGGTAACGCCGGCACGGCCGGTAGCGGTGGCCGCGGCGCCGACGGAACCAGCACGTACGTCGACGGCGGAGCCGGCGGCAAGGGCGGCGACGCCGGGGCCGTCGGCCAGGGCGGCACCGGCGGTAGCGGTCCCGCGGGCAAGGGCGCGGACGGCCAGGGCGGCGCCGGCGCCAACGGTGGTAGCGGTGGCGCCGGCGGTAACGGCGCGGCCGGGGCCAACGGCGAGAACGGCATCAACGCAGGCGGCAACGGCACCAACGGCCTCGCCGGCGGCAAGGGTGGCGACGGCGGCGCGGGCGGCACGGCCAGCGGAGTCGGCACCAAGGGCGGCGACGGCGGGGCCGGCGGCATCGGCGGGGCCGGCGGCAAGGGCGGCTCGGGTGTCGACGGCAACAACGGCGTCGCCACCAGCGGCGCCGGCGGCAACGGCCAGGCCGGCGGTAACGCCGGCAGCGGCGGCGACGGCGGCGCCGGCGGCAAGGGCGGCGCGGCGGGCAGCGGTCCCACCGCCGGCAAGGCCGGTGACGGCGGTGCGGCGGGCAGCGGTGGCGCGGCGGGTACCGCCGGAAAGGGCGGCGCCGGCGCTGCCGGTCACGACGGCATTTCCGGCGTCAACAGCGGCGCCGGTTACGCCGGCGGCGATGGCGGCGCCGGCGGTAGCGGCGCCAACGGCGGCAACGGAGGTGTCGGCGGAGCCGCCGGCACCGGCGCCGGCGGCAAGGCGGGCGCCAACGGCAACGGCGGGGCCGCCAGCAGCGGCGCGGCCGGCGGAGCGGCCGGCAACGGAGGCGCGGGTATCACCGGCGCCACCGGGCAGGCCGGGGTCAACGCGGGCGCGGGTCAAGCCGGCGGTAGCGGCGGAGCCGGCGGCAAGGGCGGCGACGGCGGCACGGGTGGCACCGGCGGCAAGGCCGGTGGCGCCGGCGCCAGTGCGGGCGCCAACGGCAAGGGCGGCGACGGCGGTCAGGGCGGCAACGCCGGCATCGCCGGTGATGGTGGCCGTGGCGCCGATGGCACCAGCACGTTCAGCGACGGCGGAGCCGGCGGCAAGGGCGGCGACGCCGGCGCGGTCGGCACCGGCGGCAAGGCCGGCAGCGGGCCTGCCGGCAGCGGCGCCAACGGCGCCGACGGCACGGGCGCCAACGGAGGCAAGGGCGGCGACGGCGGCAACGGCACGGCCGGCGCAGCCGGTAAAGACGGCGTCGACCCCGGTGACAGCGGTACCAACGGGTCGGCCGGCGGCAAGGGCGGCGACGGTGGTGCCGGCGGCACGGCCAGCGGCAAGGGCGTCGGCGGCACCGGTGGGCAGGGCGGCACCGGTGGCGGCGGTGGCACCGGCGGGTCGGGCGTCGACGGCGGTAACGGCGTGGCCGGGCTCAACAACGGCGCCGGCCAGGCCGGCGGCAATGCGGGTGCGGGCGGCAACGGCGGTGCGGGCGGTAAGGGCGGCGACGCCGGCGGCGCCGGCACCGGCGGCGGGACGGCCGGCACGGCGGGCAGCGGCGGAGCGGCCGGTTCCGGCGGCAACGCGGGCCTCGCGGGCAAGGGCGGCATAGGCGCCACCGGCGCCAACGGTCTGACCGGCGTCAACGGCGGCGCGGGCACGGCCGGCGGTGACGGCGGCGCGGGCGGCAACGGCGCCAACGGCGGTAACGGCGGCACCGGCGGAGCGGCCGGCACCGGGACCGGCGGTAAAGCGGGCACGAACGGTAACGGCGGGGCCGCCAGCAGCGGTGGCGCCGGCGGAGCGGCCGGAAACGGTGGCGCCGGAGTCACCGGGGCCAACGGCGTGGCGGGCGTCAACAGCGGCGCCGGAGTGGCCGGCGGCGACGGCGGCGCCGGCGGTAAGGGCGGAGCGGGCGGCACCGGTGGCACCGGCGGGTCCGCCGGCGGCGCGGGCGCGACCAACGGCGCCAGCGGCAAGGGCGGCAACGGCGGTCAGGGCGGCAACGCCGGCAGCGCCGGCAACGGCGGCCGCGGCGCCGACGGCACCAGCACGTTCGTCGACGGCGGAGCCGGCGGCAAGGGCGGCAACGCCGGCGCGGTGGGCCTGGGCGGCACGGCGGGCACCGGTCCCGCCGGTAGCGGCGTCGCCGGCAACGGCGGAACAGGCGCTAACGGCGGCAGCGGCGGGGCCGGCGGTAACGGCGCGGCCGGAGCGAACGGCGTCAGCGGCGTCAATCCCGGCGACAGCGGCACCGCCGGCTCGGCCGGCGGCAAGGGTGGTGACGGCGGCGCCGGCGGTACGGCCAGCGGCGTCGGAACCACCACCGGCAGCGGTGGGGCCGGCGGCCAGGGTGGCGCCGGCGGCACGGGTGGTTCGGGCGTGGCCGGCAGCAACGGAACGACGACCACGGGCATCGGCAACGCCGGCCAGGCCGGCGGCAATGCGGGTGCCGGTGGCGCCGGCGGTGCCGGTGGATCCGGTGGTGCCGCAGGCACGCCCGGCACCGGCATCACCAAGGGCATCTCCGGCAACGGCGGTGCGGGCGGCAACGGCGGCGCGGCCGGAACGGCGGGGGCCGGCGGGATCGGCGCCAACGGCGCCAACGGTGTCTCGGGAGTCAACAGCGGTGCCGGTTATGCCGGCGGCAACGGCGGGGCCGGCGGTGCCGGCGCTGCGGGCGGCAAGGGCGGCAACGCCGGTGCGGCCGGCGGCTCAGGGGCCAGCGCGGGCGTCAACGGCAGCGGCGGCGCCGGCAGCAGCGGCGGCGCCGGCGGCGCGGCCGGCTCCGGCGGCACCGGTATCACCGGCGCCAACGGAATCGCAGACTCTAGTAAGTACGGCACCGGCATCGGCGGCGGCCAGGCCGGCGGCGACGGCGGGGCCGGCGGTACCGGCGGCAAGGGTGGCGCCGGAGGTGGCGGCGGCACCGCGGGTACCGGCGGCACCGGTGGCAGCGCGGGCGCCAACGGCAACGGCGGCGCGGGCGGCAAGGGCGGCGCCTCCGGCGCGGCCGGCAGCGGTGGCGACGGCGCGGCCGGCACCACAACCAACCCCAACGGCGGAGTCGGTGGAGCGGGCGGCAACGCCGGGGCCACCGGCACGGGCGGCGCCGGCGGCGCGGCGGGTACCGGCGGCACCGGCGGCTCGGGCGGCAGCAGCGGCGGCACCGGCACCGGGGCCAACGGCGGTAACGGCGGCGTGGGCGGCAATGGCGCGGCCGGCACGGCCGGGTCCAACGGCGTCAACGCCAACAACCCCAACGGCACCGACGGCACCGCGGGCGGCACCGGCGGCGCCGGTGGCGCGGGCGGCAAAGGCGCGGGCAGCGGCTTCAAGGGCGGCACCGGCGGCCTGGGCGGAAACGGCGGCGTCGGCGGCGCCGGCGGCAGCGGCATAGACGGCAGCAACGGCGTGGCCACCACCGGAATCGGCGGCTCCGGCACGGCCGGCGGCAACGCCGGTAACGGCGGCGCCGGCGGCAGCGGCGGCGCGGGTGGCGCGGCGGGCGCCGCGAACGGCAGCGCCGGTGCGGGCACGGCAGGCAACGGCGGCAACGCGGCCAAGGGCGGCAACGCGGGCACCGCCGGCAACGGTGGAACCGGCGCGGCGGGCGCCAACGGCAGCTCGGGCTTCAACAACGGCGCCGGCTACGCCGGTGGCGACGGCGGGGCCGGCGGCAAGGGCGGCAACGGCGGAGCCGGCGGCACCGGCGGAGCGGCCGGCGCCACCAATGGCGGCACCGCGGGCACCGCGGGCACCAACGCCGGCGGCGGCAACGCCAGCAACGGCGGCACCGGCGGCGCGGCCGGGTCCGGCGGCACCGGCATCACCGGGGCCAACGGCGTCAGCGACCAGAACAACTACAACAACGGCATCGGCGGCGGCCAGGCCGGCGGCGACGGTGGAGCCGGCGGTACCGGCGGTGCCGGCGGGGCCGGCGGCAAGGGTGGGGCGGCCGGCGGAGCCGGCGCCACCGCAGGCAGCAACGGCAACGGCGGAGTCGGCGGCAAGGGCGGCAACGCCGGCACGCCCGGCAGCGGCGGCAACGGCGCGGCCGGCACCAGCACCAACGTCAACGGCGGCGCCGGTGGCAACGGCGGCAACGCCGGAGCCGTCGGCAAGGGCGGCGCCGGCGGCACCAATGGCGGCGGCGGTAGCGCCGCCAACGGCGCCAACGGCACCAACGTCACCGGACCCGTCGGCAACGGCGGCAACGGCGGCAGCGGCTTCAACCCGCAGGCTCCCGGCGCCAGCGGCGGCAACGGCGGGGCCGGCGGTGACGGCGGCAACTACGGCAACGGCGGCAACGGCGGGGCCGGCGGCAACGGTGTGGCCGGCAACGACGGCAGCGCAGGTGTGAAGGCCGGTGACAGCGGCGGCAACGCGCAGGCCGGTGGGTCCGGCGGCGACGGTGGCCGCGGCGGCAAGGCCGGCGTGAACTTCGGCAACGGCGGCGCCGGTGGCGCCGGCGGCAGCGGCGGCAGCGGCGGCAACGGCGGTACCGGGCAGACCGGCGCCAACGGTGTGGCCGGCGTCAACAACGGCGCGGGTCAGGCCGGCGGCAACGGCGGCAACGGCGCGAACGGCGGTAACGGCGGCGCCGGCGGCGCCGGCGGCGGTTCCACCAAGGGCATCGCCGGCACCTCCGGCGCCGGTGGCAACGCCGGTAACGGCGGTAACGCCGGGACGCCCGGCGACGGCGGCATGGGCGCGGCCGGCACGGCGACCAGCCCGAACGGCGGGGTCGGCGGTAACGGCGGCAACGCCGGCACGGTCGGCGCCGGCGGTACCGGCGGCAGCAACGGCACCGGCGTCGGCACCGGCAAGTACGGCATCGACGGCGCTCTGCCGCAGACCCCGGTCGGCAACGGCGGCAAGGGTGGCACCGGGTTCACCTCGACCACTGCCGGCGCTAACGGCGGCGACGGCGGGGCCGGCGGCAAGGGCGGCAACTACGGCAGTGGCGGCGCCGGCGGTGACGGCGGCAACGGCGTGGCGGGCGCGGTCGGCAAGGACGGCGTCAGCGCGGGCAACAACGGCAGCACAGGTCAGGCCGGCGGCGCCGGCGGCAAGGGCGGCGTCGGTGGCGACGCCGGCGCCAACCTGGGCGACGGCGGTGCCGGCGGCAACGGCGGGACCGGTGCCGACGGTGGCGCCGGTGGCACCGGTGCCGACGGCGCCAACGGCGTCTCCGGGCTCGACGAGTACGGCACCGGCAAGGGCGGCGGCCAGAACGGCGGCAACGGCGGTAGCGGCGGAGTGGGCGGCAACGGCGGCGCCGGCGGCGCCGGCGGCAAGGCCGGCCTGTACGGCACCGCCGGAACGGTCGGATCCGGCGGCAACGCCGGCAACGGCGGCGCGGCCGGCGCATCGGGCAGCGGTGGCAACGGCGCCGCGGGTATCGCCGGCAGCACCGCCGGCGGCAACGGCGGCAACGGCGGCAAGGTCGGCACCGCCGGCGGCGGCGGCACCGGCGGCCTCGACGGCGGCGGCGACGCGAGCGGCACCAACGGCACCGCCGGTGCGGCCTTCACCGGCCCCTCCGGCAACGGCGGCGACGGCGGCGTCGGCTACAGCTGGGCGCCCAACGCCACCGACGCCAACGGCAACGGCCTCAACGGCGGCGCCGGCGGCCAGGGCGGCAGCGGCGGCAGCAACGGCAACGGCGGTAAGGGCGGGGCCGGCGGCAGCGGCTCCAATGGCGCGGCCGGTACCAACGGGCTCAACACCGGCGACTCCGGCACCAACGGCGGCAAGGGTGGCGCTGGCGGCACGGGCGGCGCCGGCGGGGCCGGCGGCACCACGACCGGCAACGGCGGCGCCGGCGGCCTAGGCGGCAACGCCGGCAGCGGCGGCAACGGCGGCAACGGCGTGGACGGTCACGACGGCGTGGCCAACTCCAACAAGTACGGCACCGGTATCGGCGGCGGTCAGAACGGCGGCAGCGGCGGCAGCGGCGGCCTGGGCGGCGACGGCGGCGCCGGCGGCAAGGGCGGTGCGGCCACCAACGGCGTGGCGGGCGCCGGCGCGGCCGGCGGCAACGCCGGCAACGGCGGCAACGGCGGCCTGCAGGGCAACGGCGGCAACGGCGCGGCCGGCACCGCGACCAACCCCGACGGCGGGGCCGGCGGCAAGGGCGGCAACCCGGGCACCGGCGCCGGCGGCGGCACTGGCGGTGCCGGAGGCGCCAACGGCTCCGGCTCCGGCTCCGGCGCGAAGGGCAACAACGGCAGCGGCGGCAGCACCCCGACCGGCGTCGGCGGCAACGGCGGTAACGGCGGCGACGGCTACACCGCCACCACCCCCGGAGCCAATGGCGGCAAGGGCGGCGCGGGCGGTGACGGCGGCCTCTACGGCGATGGCGGCACCGGCGGCAACGGTGGCAACGGCGCGGCCGGCAAGGCCGGCGCGAACGGCACCGTCGACGACCCCAACGGCGCCAACGGCCAGACCGGCGGCAGCGGCGGGGCCGGTGGCGACGGCGGCAACAGCGGCACCCTGAACGGCAAGGGCGGCGCCGGCGGCAACGCCGGCAGCGGCGCGGCGGGTGGCGCCGGCGGCAACGGCCTCAACACCAACGTCGGGGAAGGCGGCAACGCCGGCAACGGCGGCACCGGTGGCCTCGGCGCGGCCGGCGGCAAGGGCGGCAACGGTTACCTCGGCGGCGGCAAGGGCGGCAACGGCAGCGACCCGGGCGCCGGCGGCGGCGCCGGCACTCCGGGCACCGGACCCGGCGGCAGCGGCGCCAACGGCAAGGCCGGCACCACACCCACCACCCCGACCGGCAACGGCGGCAACGGCGGCAACGCCTTCGGCGTCCCGGGCGCCGGCCAGACCGGCTACGCCGGGGGTGACGGCGGCAACGCCGGCGCCTACGGCAACGGCGGTAACGGCGGCGACGGATACACCGGCGGCACGGGCGTGACGGGTGCCACCGGTCCCACCGGCGGCACCGGTGGAGTGGGCGGCACCGGCGGCGACGGCGGAGCGGCCGGCAAGGGCGGCAACGGCGGCACCATGGCCGGCAACAGCGGCAGCGGCGGTAAGGGCGGCGACGGCGGCGCCGGTGGCGTTGGCGGCAAGGGCGGCGCGGGAGACCCCACCTTCGCCCTCAACAACGGCGCCGGCGGCAACGCCGGCAACGGCGGCACCGGCGGCAAGGGCGCCGCGGGCGGCAACGCCGGCACGGTCACCAACGGCACCGTCGGCAACGGCGGCAACGCCGGCAACGGCGGGGTCGGCGGCGTCAGCGGCGTCGGCGGCACCGGCGCGGCGGGCACCGCGGCGCACCCGACCGGTGGCGCCGGCGGCAACGGCGCCAACCCTGGCAGCGGCGGCACCGGCGGTACCGGCGGCAGCGGCCTGAACCCCGGCGCCAACGGCGGCAACGGCGCCACCCCGACCACCATCGCCGGCAACGGCGGCACCGGTGGGGCCGGCTGGAACTCCACCGATCCGACCAAGGCCGGCGGCGACGGCGGCACGGGCGGCAACGCCGGGCAGTACGGCACCGGCGGCACCGGCGGCAAGGGCGGCAGCGGAGCCCAGGGCACCGCCGGCAGCGACGGCAACACACCCGGCGCTGACGGCACCGTCGGCGGCAACGCCAGCGCCGGCGGCAACGGCGGCAAGGGTGGCCTGGGCGGCACCATCGCCGGCGACGGCGGCGACGGCGGCGCCGCGGGCAACGGCGGCGATGGCGGTACCGGCGGCAACGGCGGTAACGGGATCAACGGCGGCAACGGCGGCAAGGGTGGCGGCGGCGGCAACGGCGGCGCCGGCGGCAAGGGCGGCGACGGCGGTTCGCCCGTGGCTCCCGGTTACAAGCAGGGCAACGGCGGGGCCGGCGGCAACGGCGGCAACACGGGACTGGGTGGCAACGGCGGCGACGGCGGCAACGGCACCTACGCCAACCCGAACGGCGGCAAGGGCGGCGACGGTGGCACCATCGGCTCCGCCGGTGCCCTCGGCAAGGGCGGTACCGGCTTCACCAACGGAACCGACGGCAAGGCCGGCACCGTCCCCGCGGGCACGGCCGGCAACGGCGGCAAGGGCGGCACCGGCTTCAGCTACAACCCGCTGACCGACCCGGGCAAGACCGGCGGTGACGGCGGCGCCGGCGGCAACGGCGGCACCATCGGCAACGGCGGCAACGGCGGGGCCGGCGGCAACGGCACGGCCGGCAAGGCGGGCGTCAACGGCGTCCTGCCCGGCAGCAGTGGCACCAACGGCCAGGCCGGCGGGTCCGGCGGCAGCGGTGGCGCCGGCGGCGCCAGCGGCACCCTGGCCGGCAACGCCGGCAGCGGCGGCGCGGCCGGCAACGGCGCAGCCGGCGGCAAGGGCGGCAACGGGGTCAGCGGCAAATCCGGCCTCCCACTGATCAACAGCGGTGCCGGCCAGGACGGCGGCAGCGGCGGCGACGGTGGTAACGGCGGCGCCGGTGGCAACGGCGGCAAGGCCGGTGCCCTGCTCAACGGCAGCGGCCTCGCGGGCACCGACGGCACCGGCGGCAACGGCGCCAACGGCGGCAAGGCCGGCACCCCCGGCAACGGCGGCACCGGCGCGGCCGGCACCGTTCTGAACCCCAACGGCGGCAACGGCGGCAACGGCGGCAACGCCGGCAACGCCGGTACCGGCGGCAGCGGCGGCACCGGGTCCACACCCGGCACCAGCGGCACCAACGGCGCCTCGGTCACCGGGCCGGCCGGCAACGGCGGCCAGGGCGGCGCGGGCTACAACCCCCTCACCAAGGGCGCCAGCGGCGGCAACGGCGGCGCCGGCGGCAACGGCGGCAACATCGGCAACGGTGGCAACGGCGGGGCTGGCGGCAACGGCGTCGACAGCGTCCTGAACGGGGCGAACGGCACCAAGTCGGGAGACTCCGGCGGCAATGGCCGCGCCGGAGGCTCCGGCGGTGCCGGCGGGGCCGGCGGCAAGGGCGGCTCCATCTCCGGCAACGGCGGCCAGGGTGGCGCCGGCGGCAACGGCGGCAACGGCACCGCGGGCGGCAACGGCGTGTCCGGCGGCAACGGCGTGACCGACGTCGACCAGTACGGCACCGGCATCGGGAGCGGCCAGAACGGCGGCAGCGGCGGCGTCGGCGGCGCCGGCGGCAACGGCGGCAACGGCGGCGCCGGCGGCACCGCCACCAACGGCGTCGCCGGCAGCGACGGCATCGGCGGCAACGGCGGCAACGGTGGCAAGGCCGGCACCCCCGGCGACGGCGGCAAGGGCGCCGACGGCACCGTGACCAACCCGAACGGCGGTAACGGCGGCAACGGCGGCAACGAGACCGCGGGCAAGGGCGGTGCCGGTGGCACCTCCAACACCAAGGCGGGCACGGCCGGCACCGACGGCGGCACCGTCGGCGGCGTGACCGGCAGCGGCGGCGCCGGCGGAAACGGCTACAGCCAGACCGTCGCCAACCCCGGCACGGCCGGTGGCAACGGTGGTGCCGGTGGCAGCGGCGGCAACCACGGCAACGGCGGGGCCGGCGGCAACGGCGGCGACGGCGTGGCCGGGTCGGCCGGGCAGAGCGGTGTCAACAGCGGCGCCGGGCAGAACGGCGGCAATGGCGGCACCGGCGGTAACGGCGGCAACGGCGGCAACGCCGGGCTCGGCGGCAAGGCGCTCGGCACCGGCACCAACGGCGCCGACGGCAATGGCGGCGCCGCCGGCAACGGCGGCAAGGCCGGCACCCCGGGCGACGGCGGCAAGGGCGCCGACGGCACCTCGACTAACCCCAACGGCGGCAAGGGCGGCGACGGCGGCACCGCGATCGTCGGCAAGGGCGGCACCGGCGGCTCCAACAGCGGCGGCACCGGCACCCCCGGCGCCAACGGCAGCGACGGCGCCGGGTTCGCCAGCCCGGTCGGCAACGGCGGCAACGGCGGCAACGGCTTCACCCAGACCAGCACCGCGGGCGCCAACGGCGGCAGCGGCGGCGCCGGCGGTAACGGCGGGACCTACGGCAACGGCGGCACCGGCGGTAACGGCGGTAACGGCTTCGCCGGGTCGAACGGCGGCACCGGCATCAACGGTCAGGCCGGCGGCAGCGGCGGTGACGCCGGAGCCGGCGGTAACGGCGGCACCATCTCCGGAAACGGCGGCGCCGGCGGCATCGGCGGGAACGGCGCCAACGGCGGAACCGGCGGCAACGGGACCAACGGCAGCACCGGCGTCCAGGGTGTGAACAGCGGCGCCGGCACCAACGGCACCAACGGTGCGACCGGCGGCAACGGCGGCAACGGCGGCGCCGGCGGCATGGGTGGTACTGCTCTGGGCACCGGCACCAACGGCGCCATCGGTGCCGGCGGCAACGGCGGCAACGGCGGCAGCGGCGGCACCGCCGGGGCCGGCGGCAACGGTGCGGCGGGAACCTTCGCCAACCCCGACGGTGGCCGGGGCGGTGACGGCGGCAATGCCGGCGCCGGCGGCGCGGCCGGCAAGGGCGGCCTGAACGGCAACGGCAGTGGCGCGGGCACCAACGGCACGGCCGGCACCACGCCCACCACCCAGACCGGAAACGGCGGCACCGGCGGCAACGGCTTCAGCTACAACGCGGCCACCGACCCGGGCAAGGCCGGCGGTAACGGCGGCGCCGGCGGCAACGCCGGCCAGTACGGCACCGGCGGCGCCGGCGGTAACGGCGGCAACGGCACCGCGGGCAAGGCCGGAGCAACCGGAACCAACCCGGGCGACAACGGCACGATCGGCCAGGACGGCGGCGCCGGCGGTAACGGCGGGGCCGGCGGTCTCGGCGGCACCGTCGCCGGCAACGGCGGTACCGGCGGCAACGCCGGCACCGGCGGCAGCGGCGGCGCGGGCGGCAACGGCGCGGCCGGCGACCCCACCTTCGGCGTGAACAACGGCGCCGGCGGCAAGGGCGCGGACGGCGGCACCGGCGGAGCCGGTGGAGCGGCCGGTGCGGGCGGCAACGCCCTCGGTGCCGGCAACGGCGGGGCCGGTGGCACCGGCGGCGGTGGCGGTACCGGCGGAGCGCCGGGCACCGGCGGCAACGGAGCGGCCGGCACGCTGGCCCACCCCGACGGCGGCGACGGCGGCAACAGCGGCGCCGGCGGCAAGGGCGGCGGCGGTGGCGCCGGCGGGACGGGTGGCAACGGCGGCCCGACCTCCGGCAACGGCGGCAAGGGCGGCAACGCCGGTAGCGGCGGCGCCGGCGGCAACGCGGGCCTCGGCCAGACCGGCGGCCTCGGCGGCAACGGCGGCGGCAGCAACGGCAGCGGCGGCAACGGCGGCAAGGGTCCCGACGGCGGTGACGGCGGCAACGCTGGCGCCGTCGGTAACGGCGGCAACGCGGGCGGCGGCGGCAGCGCCGGCGGCAACGGCAACGGTGGCAACGGCGGTGGCGGTGGCAACGGCGGCAACGGCGGCGGCGGCGGCGTCGCGGTCGGCGGCGGGTCAGCCGGTAAGGGCGGCAACAACGGCAACAACGGCAAAGCCGGCAACTGACCGGCCCGGCGGGTCTAGAACTGCAGCGCGCGGTAGCGCCAGTCCAGCACCTGCCGGTCCGGCTCGCCCACCGCGTAGACCAGCGAACGCAGCGTCAGCACGCCCGTGTCAGCCGATTCGACGTGCAACTCGCTGTACAACGTGTCGCCCGCGTGCACCGGGCCGGTGTGATCGCAGGACTCCCAGCCCAGCACCGTGGCGAGGTTCGGCAGCAGCCGGTTGGCCTGCGCGAACGCCAGCCCGATGGTGTGTCCGCCGTACACCAGCCGTTGCCCGCCCACCCGCGAATCATGATGTGTGGCAGCGATGTTCAGGGTGAGTCGGGCCAGCTCGGGGGCACTGCTGACCACGTCGCCGGTGCTGTGCAGCACCGTACCGGCCAGCTTCGGGTCGAAGTGCGGGCCCGGCACCTTGCGGCGGAAGGCCTCGCCGTCCCAGGTTTCGGTGGGGTTCACCGCCGGTGGGACCGCCTCGAGCGCGGACAGGTCGTCGCCGCGGGTCGCGGCGTCTTCGGGCGCCCAGCCCGGCCCGGCCGGCAGCATCGCGCAGCGGTAGAAGTCCAGCACCAGTTGATCGGCCTGGTCGATCGTCGTCATGCGCAGTGCCGCCATCCCGGTGGGCGCCCGGCCCGCCTTGGCCGTGTTGGCGCGCAGACCCACGACTTCGGTCCGGGTGTAGAGGGTGTCGCCGATCACCGGGAACCGGTGGAACGTCAACCCGCGGTAGAACAGATTGGCTTTGACCCGCTGGGTGGCCAGCGTCGACTGCCCGATCGCCACGTCGCAGACCAGCCCCGGGTGCGCCAGCGCGGCCGGTGCGCCTGTCACCGCGAAGCACAGGTCGGCGTCCAGGGCCAGCCGCAGCCGGTCCCCGATGATTCCCTGATGCGCGGCGGCCAGCCCCGGCGACAGGGTGACCGAAGGCGCCCAGTCGAACACCTGCCCCACGGCGAGATCGTCGAAGTAGGGGCCGCCCTCGCGCACCGCTGCATACCCGTCAGTCACGGAATGCCATGCTGGCAGGCTGTCTCAGCGAGGGTCAAACACGCGCCTCGCCGAGAGTGAATATGACGACGCGACACGCCGGTCGCACGTCGCCCCGTTCACGCTCGGCCGACAGCGGGAAGGAGTCGGGTGAGTACTGAACTCAACGAAGACGAGGCGATGCTGGTGGCCACCGTGCGGGCGTTCATCGACCGCGATGTGCGGCCCACCGTGCGGGAGGTCGAGCACGCCAACACCTACCCCGAGGCCTGGATCGAGCAGATGAAGCGCATCGGCATCTACGGCCTGGCCATCGACGAGGAGTACGGCGGTTCACCGGTCTCGATGCCGTGTTATGTGCAGGTGACCCAGGAACTCGCCCGCGGCTGGATGAGCCTGGCCGGCGCCATGGGCGGGCACACCGTCGTCGCCAAGCTGCTGACCCTGTTCGGCACCCCGGAGCAGAAGCGAAAGTATCTGCCGCTCATGGCCACTGGCGAACTGCGTGCCACCATGGCGCTCACCGAACCGGGCGGCGGCTCCGATCTGCAGAACATGACCACCACCGCGCTGCCGGCCGCGGACCCGGATACGTTGGTGGTCAACGGTTCCAAGACCTGGATCAGCAACGCACGCCGCTCCGGGCTGATCGCGCTGTTGGCCAAGACCGACCCGAACGCCACGCCGCGGCACCAGGGCATCTCGGTGCTATTGGTCGAGCACGGGCCGGGTCTGACGGTGTCGCGGGACCTGCCCAAGTTGGGCTATAAGGGCGTGGAATCGTGCGAGCTTTCGTTCGACGACTTCCGGGTTCCGGCTGCTGCCGTGCTGGGCGGCGTTATGGGCAAAGGGTTTTCGCAGATGATGAAGGGCCTGGAGACCGGACGGATCCAGGTGGCGGCCCGGGCGCTGGGCGTGGCGACCGCGGCGCTGGAGGACGCGCTGGACTACGCCCAGCAGCGTGAAAGTTTCGGCCGGCCGATCTGGAAGCATCAGGCCGTCGGGAACTACTTGGCCGACATGGCAACGAAACTCACCGCCGCTCGCCAGCTCACCCGCTATGCGGCGCAACGCTACGACAGTGGGCAGCGCTGCGACATGGAGGCGGGCATGGCCAAGTTGTTCGCCTCGGAGGTGGCCATGGAGATTGCGCTGAACGCGGTTCGCATCCACGGCGGCTACGGCTACTCCACCGAATACGACGTCGAGCGCTATTTCCGGGACGCGCCACTGATGATCGTGGGCGAGGGCACCAACGAGATCCAGCGCAACGTCATCGCCGCACAGCTGGTGTCGCGCGGCGGAATCTGAGCGCAACGCGGGTCCGCTTCGGCCTGCCCGCACGCCGGTGGGTGCGCTATATTTGCCTGACTCGCCGCGAGGCACCAGCAAAGTGGCGACCCAAGGGAAGGCAGCGGCCATGAGTTATCCGTCGGACCCGTACGGCGCCAACCCGGGTTGGCAGGGCCAGCCGCCGCCGGGCTACGGCGGGCCGCCGGCTTACGGAGCCGGCCCGGAGCCGGACAACTACCTGGTGTGGGCGATTCTGAGCACCGTGCTGTGCTGTCTGCCGGCCGGCATTGTGTCGATCGTCTACTCCACCAAGGTCTCCGGGCTGTGGGCACAGGGCCGCTACCAGGAGGCTCAGGACGCCTCGCGCAACGCCAAGAAGTGGGCCATCATCAGCGCCATCGTCGGTGCGGTGGTGATCGTGGTGTCGATCATCCTGTACGTGGTGCTGATCGCGGTGGCCGTGTCCAACGCGCCGTCGACCACCTACACCACCTATTCCGGCTACTGAGCAAAGCCGATCGCGTCCACCAGACCCCACGCCAGCGCCGTCTGAGCGTCGACGGTGTGACCGGAGAGCACGAGATATGCGGTGCGCCAACGGCCTATGCGCCTGGTGACGCTGACCGTGCCGCCCGCACCGGGTAGCAGACCCAGGCCCAGTTCGGGCAGGCCGAACACGCAGTCCGGTGCCGCCTGCACCCACCCGCAGAACGCCGCCATCTCCAGTCCGCTGCCCAGCACCCGTCCGTGCACCTGCGCGCGGCACGCCGGCCCGAGCCGGGTGGTGAGTTCGTCGAGCACCAGCGCGGGGCTGTGCCGGGTGCGTGCCAGGTGAGCGCTGGCCGGGTCGGCGAAGCTGCCGAACTCGGCGAGGTCTCCCCCGCTGCAGAACGACGGGCCGTTGCCGCTCAACACGATTCCGGTCACCGACGGATCCAGCTGCGCCACCGCCAGCGCCTCCAGCAACGCCGCGCGGGTGCCGGTACAGAAGGCGTTGTGCCGCTCCGGCCGGTTGAAGCTGATCCGCAGGATGTCGCCGTCGCGTTGCACGGTAACGGGATTGACGCTGTCCGGCACCCGGGCGGGTCCGCGCTGCGCGAGCCAGCGGGCGAACTCCGGGCCGGACTGCAACGTCGAGTAGGCCAGGGACTCGGTGACCAGGCCGGCCAGGGTGGCCCCGGCGGGGTCCAGGCAGCGCAGTACGTCGTCACAGACCGCGCTGGCCAGCGGCCACTGCCGGCAACGTTGCGTCAGCCCGGCCAGCACCCGGGGCACCGAATCGACGACGACCACCCGGGGATCGTCGGACCGTTCCTCTGACAGTGTGAAAGTCGCTGTGTCCAGCCAATACTCGCTGTGCGGCGATCCGAAGGCGACGATCACCCCCGGCGGCACAGCCGTGTCGGGCTCCGGCGCGAGGGACAGATCGACTACCCGCAGGGTCACACCGAATACTTCTCGATCAACTCGTTCTTGTAGAGCTTGCCGGTGTCGGTCCGCGGCAGTTGCGCCTCGAACACGATCGAGCGCGGACACTTGAAGTGCGACAACCGTTCTCGCAACCACTGCGACAGCTCCCCGGCGAATGCCTCGGTGGCGTCGGCCGGGTCGACGGTCTGCACCGCGGCCATCACCCGCTGACCCATCTCGTCGTCGGGGACGCCGAATACGGCCGCGTCCAACACCTTCGGGTGGGTAACCAACAGGTTCTCGGTCTCCTGCGGGTAGATGTTGACTCCGCCGGAGATGATCATGTGGTGGCGGCGGTCGGTCAGGTAGAGGTACCCCTCCTCGTCGAGAAAGCCGATGTCCCCGACGGTCATCCAGCCGTGTGTATCGCGCGAGGCCGCGGTCTTCGCCGGGTCGTTGAGGTACTCGAAGGAGTACCCGCCTTCGAAGTAGATCTCGCCGGGATGCCCGGGCGGCAACTCCTTGCCGTCCTGCCCCAGGATGTGCAGCGCGCCCGCCATGGGCCTACCCACCGAGCCCGGATGGGCCAGCCACTCGTCGGCGGTGATCAGCGTCGAACCGATGGCCTCCGAGGACGCGTAGTACTCGTCGACGATCGGGCCCCACCACTCGATCATCTGCTTCTTGATCAGCACCGGGCACGGCGCCGCCGCATGCATCACCCGCTTCAGACTGGACAGGTCGTACGAGTTACGCACGGCCTCAGGTAGTTTCAGCATCCGCACGAACATGGCCGGGACGAACTGGCCGTGGGTCACCCGGTAGCGCTGGATCGCGTCCAACGTCCCTTCGGGATCGAATTTCTCCATCACCACGGTGGTGAGGCCGGCCGCCTGCACGGTCAGCGACCACACCGACGGCGCGGTGTGATACAGCGGCGCCGGGCTCAGGTACACGGTGTCGAGGTCCATCCAGAACCCGACCAGCGCCGACATCATGCCCGGCGCGTCTTCCGGTGGCACATGGGGCAATTCGCGCTTGATGCCCTTGGGCCGGCCGGTGGTGCCGGACGAGTACTGCAGCAGGTCGCCCTCGATCTCGTCGGGGATCGGGGTATCCGGTTGATCTGCAACGCAATCCGGATAGCATTGCCAGCCCTCGAGGTCCCCGTCGGCAAGGAGCAGCACCCCCGGCAACCCCTTGGGAAGGTGCTCACCGAGTTCCGCACAGAGATCCCGCATCGCCGCCGAACCGACGATTGCCTTGGCGTTGCTGTTGTCGACGATGTAGGCCGCTTCGGCCGCGGCCAGATGGGTGTTGATCGGGACGTAGTACAACCCGGCGCGCCGGGCCGCCCACATCACCGCGTGCATGTGTTCGTTGTTCTCCATCAGAATCGCGACGGCGTCACCTTCGCGCAGCCCGTGAGCACGGAAGTAGTGCGCCAGCCGGTTGGCGCGCGCCTCGAGTTCCCCGAAAGTCACCACGGTGCCCGACGGGTACAGGATGACGGCCGGCTTGTCGGGATGGGCCTGCGCGTGCGGGCGAATCTGCATGGCTGAATGCTACGAAGTCAGCCAACGAACGGTGCGCGCACCGTCGGCAACACATGCCGGCGGTTCACCAGCAGCGCGCCGATGGTCAGCACCGCATACACCCCGCTGAGCGCCAACCGGCCCTCGGTCGACGCGACCGGGAACTGCACCACGAACAGCGCCAAAAGTGCCCACGCCGTGTAGCGGTGGAAGCGCAGCGCCAGGATCAGCGCCACCCCCATCAGGGTCTGGGTCGCGGTCAGCAACATCTCCTCGATCTGCCTGCCGTCCAGCACCAGCGCGGCGCCACCCCCGCCGGCCAGATGCGCGATCGGCAGCGAGCCCACCAGCAGGGTCCACTGGTTGACCTTCGACGAGATCAGCGTGGCGATCGCCGCGGTGCCCTTGCCCCGGCCGGCGAAGATGATCGCGATCACGAATTCCGGCGCTTCCGACGCCAGCGGCGCCAGCCATTGCACCAGCAGGAACCGGTCGACGCCCAGCTCGGTGCCGGCCCCGATCAGGCTCTCCGCGAACGGTTTTGCGCACGCCAGCACCACCCCGGCGGCAACCGCGAACAGGGTTATGACGGCAATGCGGCGGGTGCGGTCGGGCAGGGCGCCCAGGGCCGCGGCGGTGCCCATCAGTTCGGGCTCCTCCACGACGCCGCGGCTGAGCCGGTAGAGATAGAACCCGAACCAGCCCAGCAGGGCGATGCCGAGCGTGATGTGGATGCGGCCGGTCGCCGGAACCGCGAACGCGGCGATTCCCGCGACCAGCAGGAAACCCAGTTCCACCCGGTTGCCGCGCTCGAGTTGCAGCGCAGCCGTCGGCCCACTCGCCTTCCGTGCCACCCACAGCGCCACCAGCACCACCACCGGCCAGCCGAGGCCCATCAACAACCGGTTGGAGCCGGTCATGTTCGCCGCGGCGTATTGAGTGTATTCGGCGTGGGAGCCGGACTGGTAGGCGTAGTACAGGTCGACGGCGTATTCCGGCAGCACCGCGATCAGGGCGAGGACGGCGATGGCCAGACCCCCGGAGACGTCGATCTGCGCCGCCTCCGCCGCCCAGGCAAGCAGAAAACTCGCCGCGACGACGGCCGCCCCGTAGACGACCAGCGACACCACCGGCGCGGGGTGCAGCCCGGCACAGCGCACGACCAGCGCCGGTGCGATGAAAATCAGGGTGGTCAGCAGCGAGCGCAGCAGTGCGTCTGCGGGGGTCCGGGTCCGACGGCGTTCGGCGATCAATGCCATTAGCGTCCTTCGGTTCCTGCGATCCGGGCCCCGTCGGCGTCGGCGAGACCTCGGACCGACAATTTTGTCGGCCGAAGGTCTCGCTCGCCGGAAACTTCCCGGTGGATGACCGGGCGTCCGAACTGAATCCGGAACCGCCAGTATGTCGACCATCCGCAGTCGCCGACTTGATGTCGACGATCTGGAACTACTCCCCTTCGCTACACCGAGGCTAACCTTATTTCGGACGCCTGGCAACTTAGCGAAGCTACGAGTTTTGCGATGTCATCTGCCAATATTTGCTGATCAACGCCCTAAAAATAAAACTTCGCAGACCCGAAGAATTTGATTTGGCAAACCGCTAACTGAACGTGCCGCCGATGATGGCCGAGTCGGTGGCTGCCAGTTCGGCAACCAGGGCCGCCTCTCGGGCAGCTATGCGGGCGGCGGTCGCGGCGTCGTAGGCGAGTGCCGACGAGAGATCGTTGACTGCCCTGACGGGCTCACCCGCCATGAGATCCAGCGTCGCCGTCCCGAATCCGTTCTGGGTCGCCGCTGCCGCCTTGACCAGCTCAGCCTGGGTGTCGCCGACCGCGTGTCCGATCGCGGCCGCGTCAGCCTGATAGATCCGCTGGGGCAGTCCGACCAGATCTTCGACCGTGGCCTGGTGCAGGGCATTACTCGGACCGGCGGGCAGTGCAGCCGCCGGTGCCGGCAGACCGGCCAGAATGGCGATGTCTTCGCGGATCAGCTCCCCGGGCAGGGACAAGTCTTCGACGCCTAACCGCGCCACCGTGTCCGCGTCATAGGCGACAGCCGACGCGACGTCTCTGGCCGCTGCCACGGGGTCACCCGCCATAACGGCCGCCTGGGCCGCTCGCAGACTGCTCTCGGTCACGGCTTCGGCCCGCAACAGCTGAGTCTGGTTGTCGGCGAGCACACGATTGACCGACGCCGCGTCGGCTCGCAGCGCCGCGCCGAGATCGTCCGCGGCGGCAGGCAGCGCGACGGGCGCGGTGGCCGGCGGCCTGCTGCCCGGCGCGGCCAGGATGTCGATGTCCTTCATGAAGATCTGCGCGGGCAGAGCGGCATTCTCGGCGAGCAGTCGCCCTGCCGTCTGGGCGTCGTAAGCGACTGCCGAGCCAACGTGCCACCACGCGCCCGGCCGCCCGAACCGAGCCTCGACGGCCGCCGCATCCAGCGCTCCCCTGGTGAAGCGCGCCGCGCCGGCGACCTCGGCGTCGTTCGCCGCCACCCTGGCACTCACCATGGACCCGTTGGTTTCGACCACCCGCCCGATGCGCGCGCCGATATCGCCGAGTGCCTCCTGCCACGGCGCGATCTGAGCTGCCGCGGCCGACGCCGCACCGTGATACCCCACCAACGCGGACACGTTCTGCGCCCACAACTCGTCGTAGGCGCCTTCGATGGCCGCGATCAGCGGACCGTTGAGGCCCAGGAAGTTCGACCGGATCGCCGACACGAACTGCAGGCGGTTCGCCCGGACCGCGACCGGATGCGCCACCGCGGCCTTGGCCGCCTCGAAAATTGCGGCCACCGATTTCGCCTGGGTGGCGGCGGTCACGGCCCGAACCGCCGCTCCGTTCAGAAAGTCCCGGTATCGAGCGGCCACGGCCGTCATCGCCACCGATGCCGGCCCCTGCCAGGCCCCGCTCGCCAGGTTGGCCGTCACCGAGCCGAAAGATGCTGCGGCCGAACCCAATTCATCGCCCAACCCGGCCCAGGCCGCGGCCGCACCCAGCATCGGCCCGGACCCCGCGCCGGAATACATCTGGGCGGACGTGATCTCGGGCGCCAACATCGCGAAACTCATGGCCGGGACTCTACGACGGAGTACCGCGCCGAATTGACGTTTCCGCAGAAACAGCCGGACCAGCGGTTACTCCGCGTCGCGCAGCCGCTCCTTGAGCGCGTCGAACTCGTCCCGGATGCCCGTCGGCAGCTTCTCGCCGACGAACTCCAGCCACTCCTCGATCAGCGGCAGTTCCGCGCGCCACTCCTCGGTGTTGACTTCCAGCGCCGCCGCCACGTCACCGGCCTCGACATCCAGGCCGTCGAGGTCCATGTCCTCGGCCGCCGGAACGGTGCCGATCGGGGTGGTGCGCCCGCCGGCCTTGTGCTCGATGCGGTCGACGATCCACTTCAGGACGCGGCTGTTCTCGCCGAAGCCCGGCCACAGGAAGCGGCCGTCGTCGCCGCGGCGGAACCAGTTGACGAAGAACACCTTCGGCAGCTTCGACTCGTCGGCGTTCTTGCCGAGGTTGATCCAGTGCTGGAAGTAGTCGCCCACGTTGTAGCCGAGGAACGGCAGCATGGCCATCGGGTCGCGGCGTACGTTGCCGACCTTGCCCTCGGCAGCGGCGGTCTGCTCACTGCCCAGGGTGGCACCGATGAACACACCGTGCTGCCAGTCGCGGGCCTCGGTGACCAGCGGGACGGTCGTCTTGCGGCGACCGCCGAACAGGATGCCGGAGATCGGCACGCCCTGCGGGTCGTCCCACTCGGGAGCCAGGATCGGGCACTGCGACATCGGGGTGCAGTAGCGCGAGTTGGGGTGCGCGGCTTTGGTTTCCGTCTCTCGGATGTACCAGTCGTTGCCCTTCCAGTCGATCAGGTGGTCGGGCTCGCCCTCCAGCCCTTCCCACCAGACCTCGTGGTCGTCGGTGAGCGCGACATTGGTGAAGACGGTGTTGCCGGCGGCCATGGTGCGCATCGCGTTGGGGTTGGACTTCCAGTTGGTGCCCGGCGCCACCCCGAAGAAGCCGAATTCGGGGTTGACGGCGTACAGACGGCCGTCCTTGCCGAACCGCATCCAGGCGATGTCGTCGCCGAGGGTCTCGGCGCGCCAGCCGGGGATGGTGGGCTGCAGCATCGCCAGGTTCGTCTTGCCGCACGCCGAGGGGAACGCGGCGGCGAAGTAGTAGGCCTTGTTCTCCGGCGAGATCAGCTTGAGGATCAGCATGTGCTCGGCGAGCCAGCCCTCGTCGTGGGCCATCGCCGAGGCGATGCGCAGCGAGTAGCACTTCTTGCCGAGCAGCGCGTTGCCGCCGTAGCCGGAGCCGTAGCTCCAGATCTCGCGGGTCTCCGGGAAGTGGGTGATGTACTTGGTGTCGTTGCACGGCCACGGCACGTCGGCCTGACCCTCCTCCAAAGGCGCGCCCACCGAGTGCAGGGCCTTGACGAAGAACCCGTCGTCGCCGATCTTCTCCAACGCGGCCTTACCCATCCGGGTCATGGTGCGCATCGAGACGACGACGTACTCGGAGTCGGTGATCTCCACGCCGAGCTTGGGGTCATCGGCGCCCAGCGGGCCCATGCAGAACGGCACCACGTACATGGTGCGGCCACGCATGCAACCGCGGTACAGGTCCGTCATGAGCGAGCGCATCTCGCCCGGGTCTTTCCAGTTGTTGGTGGGACCGGCGTCAATCTCGTTCTCGGAACAGATGAAGGTGCGCGACTCCACGCGGGCGACGTCGGACGGGTCGGACAGGGCCAGGTATGAGTTGGGGTGCTTCTCCGGATTCAGCCGGGTGAAGGTGCCGGCCTCGACCAGCTGTTCGGCCAGCCGGTTGAACTCCTCCTCGGAGCCGTCGGTGAACACCACCCGGTCGGGCTGAGTGAGTTCGGCGACCTCCTGCACCCAGGACAGCAGCCCCTGATGGTTGGTGGGTGCGTTGTCCAGGCCGGGGATGGTCGCTGAGGTCATCGAACTCTCCTGAATTCTGGTGCTCGGTAATCGTCGGTTCCAGTGGCATGCGTGTTCAGCACACTTAACGCTTTCTTATTCAGATTATCGCGCATCACTTGTCGCGTAAGTCCCAGGAGGGTATAAGCCTGCTCACAAGACCGATTCAGAAAGGTCTGTTTTCGTACCGCGTCGAGGTTTCGGCCCGAGAGATTCCCCGCTGCTTCGGTATACCCGGTTCGCCGAGTTCTGCCCGCACCGCGTCGAGCGCCGCCTGGATGGTCGGCATCTCCCGGTCGCGCACCGCCGCGGCCCGCGCCGCGGCCAGCGCATGTTCGCGCAGCTCGCCGTCGATCGCGCTGACCTGGTCGGTGACCCGGACGTTCTCCGCCTCATCGTGGGCGGTGACCTCGGTGCTGAGCAGCGACTCGGCCGCCAGTACCCGGCCGGCCACCAACTGTTCGACGACCGCACGCAGCGATGCCGTCGCGTCGTCCGCCCAGCGGTCCAGCGCGGCGCGGTCGCTGAGCAGACTGCGTACACTCACCACCCACGCCGTCGTCGCCAGCCCCACCGCCACGCACGCGGCGATTCCCGCGGCGGTCAGCCCCGGGTGCAGGCCGGCTGTCAGACCGGCGATCAGCCGACTCAGCGTCAGCGCCACCCCGAGCCCGAACACGGCGCCGAAGACCATCATCAGCCGCATCTCGAGGCGGCGTGACTTGAGCTGAGGTGGCGAGACCGGGACCGTCGGTATGTTGACCGGCGGCAGGTCCAGCGGCGCCCCCATGGCCGACGCGACCTCGGCTAGGTGGGCGTCGGCGGCCGCGACGCTCTCCCCCGCCGCCTCATCGAGCCGGGCCTGGGCAGCGGAGGCGAATCCAGGGATCTGCCGCCGGGACAGCCCCGCGATGTCCTCCTGGAGTTCACCGCGCAGCGCGGCGGCCCGGTTGCGCGCGCCGTAGGACAGCTGGACCCTGGCCTGCTGGATCTGTCCGCGCAGCGTGATGGTGCGCTCGGATCGCGACTGGCGCCGTTGCCGCAGGGTCGCGCTGCGCTCGTCGCGCAGGGCGTCGACCCGCGCTTGCCGGCCGGCGCCGTCGGCGTCCCGGTCGAAGCGCTGGGCCACCGTCCGCAGCCGCGATTCCCAGGCCCGCAGCCGGTTGCGGCGGACCAGATCGGAGTCCGCGAGTTGAGCGGCGACGATGACGACCAGGTCGTCGACCTGCGGCCGGCCCACCTCCGGAGCGGCCGCGGCGCCGACCCACGGCACGTTGCCGTACCGCGGTGCGTGGGCAGCCAGCGTGTCCCGATTGGCCTCGAGCACGTCGCGCCAGCCGAAATGGACGTCGATCTTGGCCAGCACGGCCACCACGGCGTCGGTGTTCTCGGCCGCGGCGTCCAGCAGCAGGCAATCGGAGGCGGTCATCGGGGCCGACGCCGACACCACGAACACCACGCCCTGCGGGGCCTCGCCGGCCCCCAGCTCGCCCGACTCAACGAACGTCCGGTGCGGAATCCGTTGTCGCAGCGCGGCAGCCACGCTGCTGACCCCGGCCAGCCACGGCCCCGTCACCAGCACCACGTCACGCCGGTTGATCGCCGGCGGACCCAGGTTCGGCCCGACGGCCGCCACCATGGCATCGACGCGGGCCGCGGGATCGTCGCGGGTCACCTCGGCCCCTGAGACCACAGGCGCAACGCCCCCCTGGCGATATCCGCGCCGCAGGCACGGTGCAGGCCACTGCCCGCCGAACGGCGGTAGCGCTGCCAGTGCGCCGCACGCTGCAGCGGCTCCTCCGGGCCGGCTTCCAGCCCGCAGGCCTGCGCGGCGTCCAGCGCGGCGGCCATCCGGGCGACCACGGTGTCGTCGGAGCTGAGGAATTCGCCAATGGACGGATCCGTGACCGCCAGGGCCTCCAGCTCGGTGACGGCGTCGAGCACCCGGCGGTAGCGCGCCGGAGCTCCGGCGGCGACAAGCCGGTCGACCACCTCATCGAAGCCGCTGAGGCGTCGCCACAGCGCCCGCACCTGCGCGGGCCCGCTCCCCTGCCGCAGCGCGGCGACCCCCAGGGCGACCCCGAACAGATCCAGGCCGGCCAGCAGCTCTCGCGGTATCGGAGCCGGCGCGGGTTCCGCGGCCAGCGCGCGCAGCGCCGCCCAGCGCGCGGCGCCGGGGTCATCAAACGCGTCGAACGCAGCAAGGGCCAGCAGCCCGCTCATCGGGAGCACCGGCACCCCGAGACGTTCGGCGAACTCGGGGCACCGTGCGCTCGCCGCGGCCATCGGGCCGTCACCGCCGAAGCCGGTCAGGTCGGCCTTGTTCAGGACCGCCAGCACCGGGCCCGGCGCCGAGTCCTCTGGTTTGACCGCCTCGGCGATGACCTGAACCTCGAGGTCCGCGCCGCTTTCCACCACGGTGAACCACCGGCTCAGGGCGCGCGCGACCGTGCTGCGCCCCACCCCCCGTCGCCCGCGGACCGTCACCCGCAGCGGCGCCGCAACCCGTTCGGCCACCGCCACAACACGCTGGTCAGCGGCCCCCCGGGTGAATCGCATCAGCTCGTCGGCGAAAATCTGCTGCCCCCCGTCCCCTCGATGTGCACCCGCACCGAATGGTGGCATCTACCTCGCCGGCGCGCGAGCCAGGTCCCCGCCTGATACCAGCCGAAGGCAACTGTTGGGTATCAATCTGGACCAGAGGCGGCTACACCCGGCCTTCATGGGCCACCATGGACGGATGCACGCGCAACCCGGGGTTGGGTTACGGCCCGACGCGCCCTGGGGCTATCTGCCTGCCTCGAGTTTCCGGTCGCGGCGTTCGGCCCTGTCCGACGCCCAGCGCCAGACCTGGGAGCGGCTGTGGCCGCAGCTCGGCCGTCAGGCCGACACCCCGCCAGGCGAGACCCCGGACGCACCTCTGGATACCCGGGCCTGGTTCGGCCGCAGCGCGCCGCTCGTGCTGGAAATCGGGTGCGGCAGCGGAACGTCGACGCTGGCGATGGCGCAGGCCGAGCCGGACATCGACGTCATCGCGGTGGAGATCTACCGCCGCGGCCTGGCGCAATTGCTGTGCGCCATCGACGCCGAGCAGGTGAGCAACATCCGGCTGATCCGCGGCAACGGCGTCGACGTGCTCAAGAACCTGATCGCCCCGCAATCGCTGACCGGGGTTCGAGTCTTCTTCCCCGACCCATGGCCGAAGGCGCGCCATCACAAGCGCCGGCTGCTGCAGTCCGGCACGGTTTCCCTCATCGCCGATCGGCTACTCCCCGGGGGTGTGCTGCATGCCGCAACCGATCATCCCGGCTACGCAGAGCACATCGGGGAGGTCGGCGATGCGGAGTCCCGGCTCGTCCGGGTCGGCAGCGACACCGAGTCACTACCGATCTCCATCAGTCGTCCCACTACCAAGTACGAGACGAAGGCTCAAGAAGCGGGCAGCCACGTCTGCGAGTTCGTATGGAAGCGGATCTGAGCACATGAGCATTACTGAAGAAGTGGAAACGGAGTCCTCCGATTCGCTGGCACCCATGCTGAGCCTGGCCGAGCCGATTACCAAACCGGTCAAGCGGGTCCTGCTGGTGTGGGACGCCCCGAATCTGGACATGGGCCTGGGCTCGATCCTGGGCCGGCGGCCCACGGGGGTGGAACGGCCCCGGTTCGATGCGCTGGGGCGCTGGTTGCTGGCGCGGACCGCCGAGGTCGCGGCCGGTAGCGGCGTAGCCGAAGATTTCCGGGTCGAGCCGGAGGCCACGGTGTTCACGAACATCGCACCGGGCAGCGCCGAAGTGGTGCGGCCCTGGGTGGACGCCCTGCGAAACGTCGGTTTCGCCGTCTTCGCCAAACCCAAGATCGACGAGGACAGCGACGTCGACCGCGACATGCTCGAACACATTGACCAGCGCTTCGCAGAAGGCCTCGCGGGCCTGGTGGTGGCCTCGGCCGACGGTCAGGCGTTCCGCCTGCCGCTGGAGGCGGTGGCCCGCGCCGGAACCCCAGTACAGGTGCTCGGATTTCGTGAACACGCCAGTTGGGCGCTAGCGTCGGATACCTTGGAGTTCGTCGACCTGGAGGACATTGCAGGCGTTTTCCGGGAGCCACTGCCGCGAATCGGCCTCGATTCGCTACCTGAGCAGGGGGCTTGGCTGCAGCCGTTCCGCCCGCTGTCGTCGCTGTTGACCTCGCGTGTGTGACAACCAAAGATCAAAACGCGGGTCGTTGAGGATCCAGTAAGGAGCTTACGTGTTCGCCTGGTGGGGTCGAACTGTGTACCGGATCCGGTACATCGTAATCGGGGTCACGGTGGCTCTGTGCCTGGGCGGTGGCATCTTCGGTCTCAGCCTGGGCAAGCACGTGACGCAGAGCGGTTTCTACGACGACGGCAGCCAATCGGTGAAGGCCTCGGTGCTCGGCGACCAGGTGTACGGCCGCGACCGTACCGGCCACGTCGTCGCCATCTTCCATGCGCCTAACGGCAAGACCGTCACCGACCCGGCGTGGTCGAAGAAGATCTCCGACGAGCTGAACCAGTTCGTTGCCGACCATCCCAAAGAGGTGTTCGGCTGGGCCGGTTACCTGCGCGCACCCGACAGCACCAGCTCGGTCATCAAGGGCATGGCGACCGACGACAAGAAGTACACGTTCGTGTCGATCCCGCTCAAGGGCGACGACGACGACACGATCCTGACCAACTACAAGACCATCGAGCCGGCACTGCAGAAGCTCGACGGCGGCACCGTCCAGCTGGCCGGCCTGCAACCGGTCGCGAGCGCGCTGACCGGCACCATCGCCACCGACCAGCGCCGCATGGAGGTGCTGGCGCTGCCGCTGGTGGCGGTCGTGTTGTTCCTGGTCTTCGGCGGCGCGGTCGCGGCCTGCCTTCCCGTCATGGTCGGCGGTCTGAGCATCGCCGGTTCGCTGGGCATCCTGCGGTTGATCGCGATGTTCGGGCCGGTGCACTTCTTCGCCCAACCGGTGGTCTCGCTGATCGGTCTCGGTATCGCGGTGGACTACGGGTTGTTCGTGGTGAGCCGGTTCCGGGAAGAGATCGCCGAGGGCTACGACACCGAGGCCGCGGTACGGCGCACGGTGATGACGGCGGGCCGGACGGTGGTGTTCTCGGCGGTGCTGATCGCCGCTTCGGGTGCCAGCCTGTTGTTGCTGCCGCAAGGTTTCGTGAAGTCGCTGACCTACGCCCTGATCACGGCGGTCTCGTTGGCCGCGATCCTGTCCATCACGCTGCTGCCCGCCTGCCTGGGCGTGCTCGGCAAGCACGTGGACGCGCTGGGTGTGCGGACCGCCTTCCGGGTTCCCTTCCTGCGGAACTGGAAGGTCTCGCGGGCCTACCTGAACTGGCTGGCCGACCGCCTGCAGAAGACCAAGACCCGCGAAGAGGTCGAAGCCGGGTTCTGGGGCAAGCTGACCAACTTCGTCATGAAGCGCCCGCTGGCGTTCGCGATCCCGATCGTCGTGGGGATGATCCTGCTGATCATCCCGCTGGGCAACATGTCGCTGGGCGGCATGAGCGAGAAGTACCTGCCGCCCAACAACGCGGCGCGCCAGTCGCAGGAGCACTTCGACAAGCTCTTCCCCGGCTACCGGACGAATCCGCTGACGATCGTGATCGAGTCGACGAACCATCAGCCCGTCACCGACCAGCAGGTTGCGGACGTCCGCAGCAAAGCGATGCAGATCAGCGGGTTCATCGAGCAGGACAACGACCCGTCGAACATGTGGCAGGAACGCCCGCAGGCGCCGGGCGGGTCCAAGGACCCGTCGGTCCGGGTGCTGCAGAACGGGTTGCAGAACCCGGCTGACTCGTCGAAGAAGCTCGAGGAATTACGCGCGATAACGCCACCCAAGGGCATCGAGATACTCGTCGGCGGGACGCCGGCGCTGGAACAGGACTCGATTCACAGCCTGGTGGACAAGGCGCCGCTGATGGTGCTGGTACTGATCAGCACGACCATGGTCCTGATGTTCCTGGCGTTCGGATCGGTGGTGCTGCCGATCAAGGCAGCGGTGATGAGCGTGCTGACGCTCGGGTCCACGATGGGCATCCTGACGTGGATATTCATCGAAGGCCATGGCGCCGGACTGCTGAACTTCACGCCCACGCCGTTGATGGTGGTGATCATCGCGCTGGTGGTCGCGGTCGGTTACGGCCTGGCGACCGACTATGAAGTGTTCCTGGTGTCCCGCATGGTCGAGGCACGCGAAAACGGCATGTCCACCCAGGAATCGATCCGCATCGGCACGGCCACCACCGGTCGCCTGATCACCGCGGCCGCGCTGGTCCTGGCGGTGGTTGCGGGTTCGTTCGTGTTCTCCGACCTGGTGATGATGAAGTATCTGGCGTTCGGTCTGATGGCGGCGTTGCTGCTGGACGCGACCGTGGTCCGGATGTTCCTGGTTCCGTCGGTGATGAAGCTGCTCGGCGACGACTGCTGGTGGGCACCGCGCTGGATGAGACGCCTGCAGAACCGCATCGGCCTGGGCGAGATCCAGCTGCCCGACGAGCGCAAGCGTCCCGCCAGCAAGACACGGCCGCCGGTGACGGCCGGACTGGTGGCGGCCGGTGCCGGTGCGCCGCGCAAGCCGCACGACCCGACCCACCCGGCCGCGTTGACCCGGGCAGCCCAGCCGGAGCTGGCGCCCGCGTCGCCGTCGCCGTCGCCTGCGCCGCAGGTTCCGGTGCGCGCCACTCCGCAGGCCACCGAGGCTCCCACCACACGGCTCTCGGCGCCCGGGGCTACCCGCAACGGCCCGGCGCCCCGTCCGGCCGGCCGCGGCCCCGCGCCCAAGAACGCCACCCCGCCCTCTGCCGGCGAGACGAACAAGATGCCGGTGGCAGGCAGCCGCCCGGAACCCGCCCCGGCACCGGACGCGTCCGACAAGACCGCGGCCCTGCCGGCCCAGCGGCCCGAGGGTGACGATTCCGAGACGGCCACCGAGAAGCTGAACGCCCGCGGCATCCAGGAGGACGGCACGGTGGACACGTCCCGCCGGCGTCGTACCGGCGGCGGTGGGCTGTCCGCGCAGGACCTGCTGCGTCGCGAGGGCCGGCTCTAGAGGGCTCGTTTTTCCCGGCGAGCGCCCGCGTTTGTACGGCGACACGCCGCATTCGGTGTACATTTGCGCGCCCTCGCGGCCCGGCTGGATGAGAATCGTTGGCTATGCGCAACTTTCGACCGGTCAGCGGTGCCTTCGTCGCAATCGCTGCAGTGCTCGGCACCGCCCTGCTCGGCGCTGCTCCGGCGAACGCCGACGGCCCGGTACAGGTGAAAAGCCGCATGGGCGACGTCTGCCTGGACGCACCGGACAGCAGCTGGTTGACAGCGGTAGTGGTCAACCCCTGCAACGGGGCCGACTCCCAGCGCTGGAATCAGAACGGCGAGCAGCTGGAGAGCGTGGCGTTTCCCGGGAACTGCCTGACGTCGCCGAACGAGGACCGGTGGACGGCACACCTCGGGCCCTGCCTGAACTGGTTCAACCAGCACTGGAGCCCGCAGCCCAACGGCCACATCATGATCAGCCTGGACGGGTGCCTCACCGTCCTGGGCGGCCCGAACCCAGGCACGTGGGTGTCCACCCGGTTCTGCGGCGGCGACGTCGACCAGGGCTGGGATCTGGTGCCCTAAGCGTCCCGTTTGTCCGGCTTGTCCGGTTTAGCCTGCAAAATCGCCGACACCTCTTCGTCGTTGGCCTGCTCTGCCGCCTCGGCCTCCGGATCGCGGGCCAGCAGCACCTGCATCGCGTTGTTCAGGAATGCCACCGTCGGAACGGACAGCAACGCACCGACGATGCCGGCCAGCACACCGCCGGTGGAGATCGCCAGCACCACCGCCAGCGGGTGAATGGACACCGCACGGCCCATCACCAGCGGCTGCAGTATGTGCGCTTCGAGCTGATTCACCACGATCAGCAGGCCGAGCGTCAGCAGCGCGTAGAGCATGCCCTTGGCCAGCAGCGCCACCACCACGGCCAGCAAACCCGATACCAGGGCACCGATCAGCGGCACAAAGGCACCCAGAAAGACGATGGAGGCCAGCGGCAGCGCCAACGGGACCCCCATGATCGCCAACCCGGCGCCCACACCGGCCGCGTCGGTCAGCGCGACCAGGAAGGTGGCCCGGATGTAGCCGGTCAGGGCGCCGTACCCGGCGTGACCGGCCGCGTGCACCCGGTCGCGGACGTGGGCCGGGAAGATCTTCTGCACGTATTGCCAGATGTTGCGCCCGCCGTACAGGAAGAAGATCAGGGTGAACAGCACCAGGACGGCCGCCGTGACCAGTTCGGTGATGGTGGCGGCGGTGGACAGCGCACCGCTGGTGAGCTTCGCCTGGTTGTTGCGCAGGGCTTCGATCGCCGCGTTGCCCGCGTTGTCGATCTGCTCGCGGCGCAGGTGCGCCGGGCCCTCGATCAACCATCTGCGGCTGCTGTCGATGCTGTGCTCCACCTGCTTGACCAGATCGGGCACACCCACGATGAACTGGCTGACAACGAACGCCAGGATGCCGCCCAGGATCGCGAACCCGCTCAGCAACACCATCGTCACCGCGGCGCCGCGCGGCAGACCGTGCTCGTCCAGCCAGTCGACCGCCGGCACCAGCAAAGCGCTGAGCATCAACGCCAGCAACACCGGCACCACGATGACTTCGAGCCGGTCGACGACCCACAGCAACGCGACGGCGGCGGCGACGATCACCAGCAGTCGCCAGGACCACGCCGCGGTCTTGCGAACCAGGGGGCTTACCGCTTCGTCGTCCACCGTTGCCGACATTGGGCCAGCCTATCGGGATCTCCCGCAAACCCGGCCGCCACGATCCGGTTACGACCTCAGAACAACGCCGACACGTCAGCGACGTGCAACGATGCGCCGGAGGCCGGCCCGGCTACCCTGATGCGATGTCGTCTGACGCCGGTGCCCGCAAGTTTGCGGGCATACGCCTCGCCCGGGGCGAGAAGCCGGCGCGCGGCAAATACTGGTGGCTGCGGTGGGTGGTGCTGTCCGTCGTCGCGATCGTGCTCGGCGTCGAGGTGATTCTGGTGCGCGACCAGCTGGCCAAGGCGTGGACGAGTCTGTTCGAGGCCAACTGGTGGTGGCTGGTCGCCGCGATGGCGGCCGCCGCGGCGTCGATGCACAGCTTCGCCCAGATTCAGCGCACGTTGCTGCGGTCCGCCGGCGTGCACGTCAAGCAACTTCGCTCGGAAGCGGCCTTCTACGCGGCCAATTCGCTGAGCACCACGCTGCCCGGCGGTCCGGTGATCTCGGCGACGTTCCTGCTGCGCCAGCAGCGCATCTGGGGCGCTTCGACGGTGGTCGCGTCCTGGCAGCTGGTGATGTCGGGCGCCTTGCAGGCGGTCGGTCTGGCCGTGCTCGGGCTGGGCGGCGCATTCTTCCTGGGCGCGCGGAACAACCCGTTCTCGCTGCTGTTCACCCTCGGCGGCTTCATCGCGCTGTTGTTGCTGGCGCAGGCGGTGGCGTCCCGCCCGGAGCTGATCGAGGGTATCGGCAGCAAGGTTCTGTCCTGGGTCAACTCCATCCGCGGCAAACCGGCAGACACCGGCCTGGACAAATGGCGCGAAATCCTGATGCAGCTGGAGTCGGTGAGCCTGAGCCGGCGCGACCTGGGCGTGGCGTTCAGCTGGTCGCTGTTCAACTGGGTCGCCGACGTCGCGTGCCTGGGGTTCGCGGCCTACGCCGCCGGTGACCACGCCTCGGTCGCCGGCCTGACGGTCGCTTATGCGGCGGCCCGCGCCGTCGGGACGATCCCGCTGATGCCGGGTGGCCTGCTGGTGGTGGAAGCGGTGCTGGTCCCCGGGCTGGTGTCCAGCGGCATGGGGTTGCCGAACGCGATCTCGGCGATGCTGATCTACCGCCTGATCAGCTGGCTGTTCATCGCCGCGATCGGCTGGGTGGTTTTCTTCTTCATGTTCCGCACCGAGAAACTCGTCGCGGACGGCGACGACGACCCGCCCACCGATCCCGAACTACGCGTGCCGGACCTGCACGCCATGGCCGACCCGGCCGACTCGGCGCTGCAGGGACCGTTGCCGCCGCTGGACCCGGCTGGCTAGCTAGCCGCCCGGTTTTGGCGCGGGCTTCGGCGCGCTGGTCGGCGCCGCGACGGCGGGCACGCCCGGCACCGGCGCCGTGCCGGCGGCGGGCGCGGGGCCCGGCAGCGGCGCAGCGGGAGCACCGCCGGCCGGCAGACCCGGCAGTCCGCCCCCGCCCTGGGCCGCCTGCACCATGCTGAGCGCCTGCGGCAGCGAAATCGGCAGCTTGCACTGGGTGCCCAGCTTGTTCAGCGGGTTGGCCAGCCCCTGCATGTCCAGAGCCACCTTGGGATTTGCCTCGAAGTAGGTCTTGATCGTCCCGAGCGACTGCGGGCCGGCCTGGTCCTGCAGGGCGCTGGTCATCACCTGGTTGGTCTCGGGGTGCGAGTCCAGGTAGTCGCCCGTCGACTTGGCCACCGAGCCGATGGTGCGGGCCACCTCGCTGGCCGCGCACGGGTCCGTCGAACCGGTCGCCGCGGGCGCCGAAAGAACGGCGCTGCCGGCGCAGGACAACCCGGTCGCGGCCACGACGGCGAACAGTCCCCGGCGCAGGAAGGGCGTACTTGGCATCAATGACTCCTCACGATTCGCCGCCCGAAGTCCCCCCACCGGCGGCCACCGACATCCTGCCATCCCGCCCGGTGGGGCCGCCAACTCAAGCGGACGGCCCACCTCGATCACGACTTAACAACGATCCCGCCAAACCGGTGTCGTCGCAGCTCAGCAACCGATAAGCAGAGCTAGGACTCCGGGCACTCGGGTAGGCTCGCGGGCACGTGCTGCGCAAGAAACACGGGGAGATAGAAAATCCAGCAGTTCATGATGCGGCTGAGCCGCAACCTGCGCAGATTCCGCTGGTTCGTCTTTGCAGGCTGGTTGCTCGCGCTGGTGCCGGCGGTTTATCTGGCTATGACGCAGTCGGGCAACCTCACCGGCGGCGGGTTCGAGGTTGCCGGCTCCCAGTCGCTGGCTGTGCACGACCAACTCGTCGAGCAATATCCCGAGCTGGGAGCGTCACCACTGGCGCTGGTGGCCGCCCCTCGCGCCGACGCGACCTACCAGGACATCAACGACGCGGTCGCGGAGCTCAAACGGATCGCCGGCGAGCTTCCGGGCGTCACCGAGGCACCCAACCCCACGCAGCGGCCGCCCCAACCCGACCGGCCGTACGTGGTGACCCTGCGCCTGGACGCTCGCAACCCCGGCACCAGCGACGTCGCCAAGAAACTGCGGGAACGGGTCGGCGTCAACGGCGACCAGTCCGGGCAGACCGCCAACGGCCGCGTCCGGCTCTATGTCATCGGCCAGGGTGCGCTGAGCGCCGCCGCCGCCGCGAACACCAAGCACGACATCGCCAAGGCCGAGGAATGGAACCTGCCGATCATCCTGGTCGTGCTGCTGGCGGTGTTCGGCTCGCTGGCCGCCGCGGCGATCCCGCTGGCGCTGGGCGTCTGCACGGTCGTGGTGACCATGGGACTGGTCTACGCGCTGTCCATGCACACGCCCATGTCGGTGTTCGTGACCTCGACGGTGTCGATGTTCGGCATCGCGCTGGCCGTCGACTATTCGCTGTTCATCCTGATGCGCTTCCGGGAGGAACTGCGCACCGGCCGTCAGCCGCAAGAGGCCGTGGATGCCGCGATGGGCACCTCGGGTCTGGCGGTCGTGCTGTCCGGGATGACCGTCATCGCCTCTCTGAGCGGCATCTACGTGATCAACACCCCGGCGCTGAGATCGATGGCCACCGGCGCCATCCTCGCCGTCGCGGTCGCGATGCTGACGTCGGCGACGCTGACGCCGGCGTTGCTGGCGACGTTCTCCCGGGCGGCGGCCAAGAGGTCGCCGCTGCTGCACTGGTCGCGCCGGCCGGAGAGCACGGTGTCCCGGTTCTGGACCCGGTGGGTCACCTGGGTGATGCGCCGCCCCTGGATCTCCGCGGTGGCGGCCTCGGCGGTACTGCTGCTGATGGCCGCACCGGCGCTGTCGATGGTGCTGGGCAACAGTCTGTTGCGGCAGTTCGACTCCTCCCACGAAATCCGGGCGGGGGTGGCCTCGGCGTCGCAGGCACTGGGCCCGGGCGCGCTCGGCCCCGTTCAGGTGCTGGTGAACTTCCCCGACTGGCCGCAGGGACAGGACGCGGTCCCGGTGCGCGCCCAGAAGCTCGCGGCGATCCGCGAGAAGATGACGCAGGCGCCCGACGTCGCCTCGGTGGGGCCGCCGCAATACGCCGCCGACAACAAGAGCGCCGTGCTCAACGCCGTGTTGTCGGTCGATCCCGAAGACCTGCGCGCCCGGCACACCGTCGACTGGTTGCGCAGCCAGCTGCCCAGGGTCGGCGGCGACGCCCAGGTTTCCGTCGGCGGCTCGACCGCGCTGATCAAGGACTTCGACGACCAGGTGTCGCAGACCCAGCCCATCGTGCTGGCGTTCGTCGCCCTGATCGCCTTCATCATGCTGTTGCTCTCGGTGCACTCGGTGCTGCTGGCGCTCAAGGGTGTGCTGATGACGCTGCTGTCGGTGGCGGCCGCCTACGGCAGCCTGGTCATGGTCTTCCAGTGGGGCTGGGCCGAATCGCTCGGTTTCCCGCATCTCACCTCGATCGACAGCACCGTGCCGCCGCTGGTCCTCGCGATGACGTTCGGGTTGTCCATGGATTACGAGATCTTCCTGCTCACCCGGATCCGCGAACGCTTCCTGCAGACCGGCCACACCCGCGACGCGGTCGCCTACGGGGTCAGCACCAGCGCCCGCACCATCACCAGCGCCGCGCTGATCATGATCGCGGTGTTCTGTGGATTCGCCTTTGCGGGCATGCCGCTGGTGGCCGAGATCGGTGTGGCGTGTGCCGTCGCGATCGCAGTCGACGCCACGGTGGTGCGGCTGGTCATGGTGCCGGCGCTGATGGCGATGTTCTCCAAGTGGAACTGGTGGCTACCGGGCTGGCTGGGCCGGATCCTGCCGTCCGTCGACTTCGATCGCCCGCTGCCCGACGTCGATCTCGGCGGTGTCGTCGTCATCCCCGAGGACATCACCGCCGCGATCGCGCCCAGCGCCGATCTGCGGGTGGTGATCAAGTCCGCGGCCAAGCTCAAACACCTTGCCCCCGATGCCATTTGCGTAGCGGACCCGCTGGCGTTCTCCGGTTGCGCACGCAAGGACGAGCCGGAATCGGCGGAGGCCGACACGGTGGCGCTGGCCACCGGCCCGGTCGGCAGGGTCAGTCTCGCGTACCGCAGCGGCATCGCCCGTGCCATGTCGTTGGCCGACCGCCCGATCCATCCGGTGACCCTGTGGCGCGGCCGCCTCTCCGTCGCACTGGACGCGCTGGAAAGCAAGGGGACCAGGAACGGTTTCCGGCGCAGCAGCCCGGTGGAGACCACCAACGTGCAGCTGCCGACCGGCGACCGTTTGCTGATCCCGACCGGGGCCGAAACGCTGCGGTTCAAGGGCTACCTGATCATGAGCCGTAACAGCAGCCGCGATTACGCCGATTTTGCTGACATGGTCGACGCAATGGATCCGGAGACCGTCGCGGTGGTGCTGGCCGGGATGGATAGGTATTACTGTTGTCAGCCTCTCGGCTCGTCTTCGCGATCGCAGTGGATGGCCACCGAGTTGGTTCGCCGGCTCGCGGATCCGGACCCGTCCGACCTCGACGACGATTGGCCCGAGCCCGATGCGAGGGCAGACTGGGAGGAGGTCAGGCAGCGCTGCCTGTCCGTGGCCGTGGCAATGCTGGAGGAGGCGAGGTGACGTTGGCTGCCGACCAGCGAAATCCTGCGCCTGCTCCCCAAGGTGTGCGGCGACCGGACCCTGATCAGCCGGTGGAGTTCTGGTCCACCGCCGCGATCCACGCCGCCCTGCAGGGCGGGGACATCGCCACCTGGAAGCGCATCGCCGGCGCCCTCAAGCGCGACCCTTACGGCCGGACCGCCCGCCAGGTGGAAGAGATCCTGCGGGGGTCGCGGCCCGTCGGCATCGCCAAGGCGCTGTGGGAGGTACTCGAGCGCGCTCGCACCCACCTGGAGGCCAATGAGCGCGCCGAGGTGGCCCGGCACGTCAAGCTGCTGATGGAGCGGTCCGGCCTGGTACAGCAGGAGTTCGCCTCCCGAATCGGGGTAGCTCCGGAGGATCTCGCGACCTACCTCGATGGCAGCGTCAGCCCGTCGGCGTCGCTGATGATCCGGATGCGCAGGCTGTCCGACCGGTTCGTCCGGGTGAAGAACGAGCGCTCGGCCAACTCCAACTAGCGCTCCACCGGCGCTCAGCGGGAATTGATCGGGACGATGTCCTGCACCAGCCAGTCGTTGCCGCGTTTGGTCAAGGTGACCCGGACCGCCGGGGCGGCCTGACTGGCGGGCTGGCCGGGCGCGTTCTGGGTGACCCGCATGATCACCGCGACGCTGGCCGCCGAGGGCCCGATGGCCTCGACACCGGCCGCCAGCGTGGACGCCTGCGCGGTGATTTTGCGCTGCAGCAGGTCCGCGCTGGTCTTGGTGTACTCCTCTTTGAATTTGCCCGCCTTGTCCGGCACCATCATCGACGCGGCGCGCTCAATGGACGCCCCGGGCGCCGTCGGGGAGAACGACGCGACCGCCTCGGCCACGCCCGTGGCGACCTGAACCACCACGACCGAGTCCCGCTTGAAGTCTTCGTCCTTGGTCGTCCAGTGCGTGTATCCGGTCAGCACGGCCGCGCACAGGGCGACCGCGGCCAGGAACGCAACCGCCAACCGCAGCACCGGCGCGTCGTCGTCGGTACCCACGGTGACCCTGTCGCGGCGCAGCAGCCAGAAGTTGATCGCGACGCCTTCGACGATCAGCAGCGCGAGCGCGGCGGCCACCGCCACCCACCACCGCGGCCAGGCCAGCACCGCGCCGATCCCGAACAGCGCGACCAGCGCCGCCACCGGTGCCAGCACGTCGAACGCCGCGAGCCGCCATGCGTTTCTCATCGGATCGACTCCAGCTTGGAGATCATCATCTTGTTGTCGACGTTCGATACGTCCAGGCGCAGATTCCAGTGCACCACCTGCGGTTTGGCACCGGCGTTCTCGCTGACCGAGGTGGCCACCAGCATGACCGAGTCGGTCCGGGTGGCGAATGCCGGCAGCTTCGTCGTCACCACCGGCCGCGGGGAGCCTGGCACGGTGTCCAGGTCGCGGTGCACGCTGTCGATCGCCACCGCCTCGATCTGGCCGGCGCTGCGGGCCTGCAGCTTCTCCACGACCTTCCGGTAGTCCATGATCGCGGCCTCGAAGTCGGTGTTGAGCTGTCCGACCGTGCCGTCGTGCAGTCGCTGCAGGCTGGCGTCGATGTTGCCGACGTTCATGTTGATCAGGATTTCCGTCCAGTCGGCCGCGGCCGCCATCACCCGGGACAGGTAGACCCGCTCGGCGGAGTCGTCGCGATGACCGAACCAGATCAGCCCGCCCAGCACCAGCGCCGCGACCGAGATCAGGCCGAGCACCGTCGAAGCGATGCCGTAGGTGGAGAACACCCGCGAATCAGCTTCGTCGTCTTCTTCGGTGTCTTCGGTGTCTTCGGTGTCGTCGATGTCTTCGGCGTCCTGGTCAGGCATGGTGCGATCGTTGCACCCGAAAAGAGATGGAAGGATGGCGGGGTGACAGTAGAGGCCATCCGCTCGGGCATCGACCTGAGCTACGTCGACCCAGCAGCACGCCCCCAGGACGACCTTTTCGGGCACGTCAACGGCCGCTGGCTGACCGAGTACGACATCCCCGCCGACCGCGCGACCGACGGCGCCTTCCGGACTTTGTTCGACCGGGCCGAGGAGCAGGTGCGCGACCTGATCATGCAGGCCGCTCAGAGCCAGGCCGCGTCGGGCACCGACGAGCAGCGCATCGGCGACCTCTACGCCAGCTTCCTGGACGAGGACGCGGTCGAGCGCCGCGGACTGCAACCGCTGCTCGACGAACTGACCGTGATCGACGGCGCCGCCGACCGTAGCGCGCTGGCGGCCGTCGTCGGCGCGCTGCAACGCACCGGGGTGGGCGGCGGTGTCGGACTGTACGTCGACACCGATTCCAAGGACTCCAGCCGTTACCTGGTGCACTTCTCGCAGTCGGGCATCGGCCTGCCCGACGAGTCCTATTTCCGCGACGAGCAGCACGCCGCCGTGCTCGCCGCCTACCCGGGGCACATCGCCACCATGTTCGGCCTCGTCTTCGGGGGCACCGCGGACGACCATGCCGACACCGCCGGCCGGATCGTGGCGCTGGAGAGCAAACTGGCCGCCGCCCACTGGGACGTGGTCAAGCGCCGTGACGCCGAGCTCACCTACAATTTGCGCACCTTCGCCGAGCTGGAGAACACCTCGGGCTTCGACTGGTCCGGCTGGGTCTCCGGGCTGGGCATCACCCCCGAGGCCGTCGCGGAACTGGTTGTCCGCCAACCGGACTACCTCACCGCCTTCGCCGACCTGTGGGGCAGCGAAGACCTCGAAGACTGGAAGAGCTGGGCGCGCTGGCGGTTGATCCGCGCCCGTTCGCCGTGGCTGACGAGTGCGATGGTCGAGGCGGACTTCGACTTCTACGGCCGGCGGCTGACCGGCACCGAGCAGATCCGGGACCGCTGGAAGCGGGCGGTCGCGCTGGTGGAGACCCTGATGGGCGATGCCGTCGGAAAGCTCTACGTGGAGCGGCATTTCCCGCCGGGGGCCAAGGACCGCATCGACACGCTGGTGGCCAACCTGCAGGAGGCGTACCGGATCAGCATCAGCGACCTGGACTGGATGACACCGGAGACCCGGCAGCGCGCGCTGACCAAGCTCGACAAGTTCACCGCCAAGGTCGGCTATCCGGTCACCTGGCGGGACTACTCCGCGCTGGTGATCGATCGCGAGGACCTGTACGGCAACTTCCAGCGCGGCTACGCCGTCAACCACGACCGTGAACTGGCCAAGCTCGGCGGGCCCGTCGACCGCGACGAGTGGTTCATGACACCGCAGACCGTCAACGCCTACTACAACCCGGGGATGAACGAAATCGTCTTTCCCGCAGCCATTCTGCAGCCACCGTTCTTCGACGCCGAGGCCGACGACGCGGCGAATTACGGCGGCATCGGGGCGGTCATCGGCCACGAGATCGGGCACGGCTTCGACGACCAGGGCGCCAAGTACGACGGTGACGGCAACCTGGTGGACTGGTGGACCGACGACGACCGCACCGAGTTCGGCGCCCGCACAAAAGCTTTGATCGAGCAGTACGAGGCGTACACGCCCCGCGGGCTGGACAACGGTCACCACGTGAACGGCGCCTTCACCGTCGGTGAGAACATCGGCGACCTGGGCGGCCTGTCGATCGCCCTGCTGGCCTACCAGCTGTCGCTGAACGGGCAACCCGCGCCGGTGATCGACGGACTTACCGGCGTGCAGCGGGTGTTCTTCGGCTGGGCCCAGGTGTGGCGGACGAAGTCCCGTGACGCCGAAGCGATCCGGCGTCTCGCGGTGGACCCGCACTCGCCCCCGGAGTTCCGCTGCAACGGGGTAATCCGCAACGTGGACGCGTTCTACGAGGCTTTCGACGTCTCGGAGTCCGACGAGCTGTTCCTGGAGCCGCCGCGGCGCGTCCGCATCTGGAACTAGCGTTTCCGGCGCGGGCAGGGCGCACCTTTCCGGCGCGAGCAGACGCGAAATCGCACGAAACCGCGGCTATGCGTGCGACTTTGCGTCTGATCGCCGGGGTGTGCCGACCGTTTCGATACGCGCTGGCACGTGCTTGTGCCAGGGCGTGCCGGCATAGGGGTCGCGCCACTTGGTCGACGTCAGCGCGTTCGGAGCCACCCCGGGGACAACGGTCCGTCCGTCCTCGCCCACGTAGTCCAGCCCAAAACCGTTGGGCAGTGCGGCATGTCCGGGCAGCATGGTCTCGGTGATCTCGACGGTGGCCTCGGCGCTGCCGGCCGCCGTGGTGATGCGCGCCCGGCCGCCGGCGTGCAGGCCGAGGGCCTGGGCGTCTTCGACACTGACCCGCAGCGCCCCGTCGGCGTCGCGTTTACGCCAGGACGGGTCGCGGAAGATGTCGTTGGCGGTGTAGGCGCGCCGCTCCCCCACCGACAGCACGATCGGCAGCTCGTCGCTGGTCAGCCGCTCCGGATCGGCCGCCAAAGCCTTCATCTCGCTGAGCATTTCGGGTATCTCTAGAGCGATCTTGTGGTCGCTGTGGCCGATCAGCGCGAAGTCGTCCTCGTAGTTGTGGACGGTGAACGTCACGCCGGAGGGACTGCCGATGATCGCGTCGAACAGCGCGTTGCCGTCTTCGTGCCCGGCCCGCCGGACGGCGTCGGGGTACGTCATCGCCGTCTTCTGCGCCTGTCCCCACAACGCCGCGGCGCCGGCCAACCCGTCCGGCAGCGTCGGGCCCAGCGTTTCGTACAGCACAAAAGGCAGCACCCGGGCCAGCGTCGGGTTGCCCGCGACGGCACCCAGGAACGCCTCGGCATACGCCTGACGCCCCCGTGCCGCGGCCTCGTGCAGCGGCCGCAAATCCTCATCGGAGACCACGCCCAGCGCACGCACCAGCCGCGCCCAGATCTCCGGTTCCGGCAACGTGCCGGGCAGCGGCGGGAACAGCCGGTGCCGCAACTGCATTGCGTTGTGCGGGAATTCGAGGTTGAAGAAGGTGGCTTCACACTTCTCGAACTGCGACGCCGCGGGCAGCACGTAGTGCGCCAGTCGGGCGGTCTCGGTCATCGCGACATCGACGACAACCAGCAGCTCCAGCGACCGGAACGCCTCGCGGCACGCGGCCGAGTCGGCCACCGAGTGGGCAGGGTTGCTGCTTTCGACGATCATGGCCCGGAACCGGTCCGGGTGGTCGGTCAGGATCTCCTCGGGGACGACGTTGCACGGCACCAAACCGGAGATGATGGGCGCTCCGGTCACCGGCGTGCGTCCCGAGACGGTGCTGAACAGCGGCGCAAACGACGAATGCAGGTGCTGGCCACCCTTTTTCGCGAAGTTGCCGGTCAGGATCCACAACAGCTTGTTCAGGTAGGAGCACACCGTGCTGTTGGGCGCCTGCTGCACGCCGAGGTCCTCGAACACCGCGACGCTGCCGGCCGTCCCGATCCGACGCGCCGCCGCGCGCAACAACTCCTCGTCCACCCCGCACCGCCCTGCGTACTGGCTGACCGGCACGTCGGCCAGCACCGCCCGCACAGCGTCCGCACCGTGCACGTGCTCGGCGAGAAACGCTTCGTTGCAGAGGTTTTCCTGCACCAGGACCGCGGCCAGCGCGGCCAGGCACCAGGCGTCGGTTCCGGGCCGCACCCGCAGATGGAAGTCGGCCATCTTCGCGGTGTCGGTGACGACCGGGTCGATCACGATCATCGAGCGCCGCGGATCCTTGGCGATCTCGTTGAGGACCACCCGCGCCCGGGGGAAACTCTGCGACATCCACGGGTTCTTGCCGACGAACACCGACACCTCGGCGTGCTCGAACTCGCCGCGGGTATGACCGCCGTAGAGTTGTGCGTCGACCCACGCCTCGCCGGTCTTCTCCTGCGCCAACGCATTTGACCGGTACTTGGAGCCCAGCGCCTTCAGAAACGCGCCACTGTAGGCACCGCCGAGATGGTTGCCCTGCCCACCGCCGCCGTAGTAGAAGATCTTGTCGCCACCGTAGCTGTCGCGAATGTGTTTGAAACCCTCGGCGATCTCGACGATCGCTGTGTCCCAATCGATTTCCTCATAGCTACCGTCGGCACGCCGGCGCAGCGGCGAGGTCAGCCGGCCCCGGCCGTTCTGGTAGTGGTCCAGCCGCAACGCCTTGTTGCAGGTGTAACCCTGCGACGCCGGATGCTCTTTGTCGCCCCGGATACGGGCGAGGGTGCGGCCTTCGGTCTGTACGACGATGCCGCAGTTGCACTCGCACAGGATGCACGCGGTGGGCTGCCAGTCATTCATGGGGCAGATTCCTTTCGATCAACTCGCGCACCTGGCGGTGAGCCAGATCCAGTGGCGCCAGGTCGCGTCGCACCCGCGCCAGCAGCAACGCGCCCTCCAGCGCGGCCGTCGCAAACTCCGCGAGCTCAGCGGCCCGCTCCGCGGCGATGCCATCGGCGATGAAGCGCTGGGCGATCAGGTCCGACCAACGGTCGAACACCGCCGCCGCCCGCTGCACCACCGGGGCCATCCGGTCCCGGTCGTCCTGGTCGAAGCCCGCTTCCACAGAGACCGCCGCGATCGGGCAACCCGCGCGGAACTCGGTCGCCAGCAGCTGCTCCCGGTACTTCTCGATCAGCAGGTCCAGCAGCGCCGGACCGCTGTCCGCTTCGGCGATGAGAGCGGCAATGTGCTCGCCGGCGAAGTCGACCGCCTCGCACAACAGTTGCGTGCGCCCGCCCGGGAAGTGGTGGTAGGCCGACCCGCGGGGCGCCCCGCTGTGCGCCAGCACGTCGGATATCGCCGTGGCCCGCGCACCGCGCTCCCTGATCAGCAGGGCCGCGGACACCACCATCCGCTCTCGGGGACTTCGCATATGTATGATGCTATACATAACTCATCCCCGCGAACAGACGCAAAGTCGCCCTTTTCAGGATCGAAAAGGGCGACTTTGCGTCTGCTCGGCGTTAGAAGTTAGAGCTGCCAGTCCGAGGCGCCGTCGGGCTTGTTGTACGTGCCGACGGAGTTCTTGACCACGATCGGGTCGCCGCTGCCGAAGTTGTCGAAGAACCACTTGGCATTGGCCGGCGCCAGATTGATGCACCCGTGGCTGACATCGCGCTTGCCCTGGTCGGCCACCGACCACGGGGCACTGTGCACGAAGTTGCCGCTGTTGTCGATCCGCACGGCATCCGACACGGTCACCTTGTAGCCGTTCGGCGAGTTGACCGGCACCCCGTAGGTCGAGGAGTCCATCACCACCGTCGGCATCTTCTCCAGCACGTAGTAGGTGCCGTTCGGCGTCTGGTGCCCACCGGAGGCCATCCCCATCGACATCGGGAAGGTCTGCTGCACCACACCGTTGCGGGTGATCGTCATCTGGTGCGTGGCGTCATCGGCCGTCGCGATCAGCGAGTCACCGGTGCGGAAGCTGGACTTGGTGCCGGCGGCGTCGATGTTCACCGCCGTGTTGGCGGGCCAGAAGCTCAGCGGCCGCCAGCGCAGCTGCGACGGCGTCATCCAGTAGAACTTGCCCGGCACCGGCGGGATCGACGAGATGTGCACGGCGCGCTCGGCCATCGCCTGGTCGGCGATCGGCACCTGGAAGTTGATGATGATCGGCTTGGCCACACCCACCATCGCCCCGTTGACCGGGTTGAACGACGGCGGCCGGAACGGCGGTTCGCCAACGAACGGCGTCGGGTCCTGGCCGGCCACCGGCCCGGACGCCACCGGAACCGCGGCCGGGTCACCCGGCGGGAGGCCGAACGGATCGGGCAGCGGCGGCAGAGCGATCGGCAACGGCTCGGGCGCGGGCGGGTCCACGGGCGCCACCACCGGTCCCGGGTCGCCGGGCGCCTCGTCCGGGTCCGCCAGGGCCGGTCCGGCGCCCATCATGAGCACCGCAGCGACTCCGAATGCGTTGAGAGCGGCGACGAGGCCAGCCCTCGTGCGGCCCCTCATCGAGCGCGACATACTCTTTCCTTCCGGTCACCTACTTCAAGACCTGAACTGGCCCCAGTGTGGCACAGCAGAAACCCCAAATTGCCATTCGCTGAACCCGCCGCGACCGTTACCAAGCCCAGTTCAGGCCGCTGACCTGCGCCGTTAGTCGCCCTGTGAAATTGCCGAATCTGCTGTATCGACGATCGGGCGAATCGCTGCCATCGCCAATAACGCGACACCCATCAGTCCTGCCGACGCGGTCAGCATCATCGCCACACTGCGCTCGTACAACAGGCCACCGGCCAGCGATCCCGCCATGATGCCCACCTGGAACGCCGTGACGTACAGGCCCGAGGCGCCGTCCGGGTCGTCGGCGCCGGCACGCATCGCCGCCGACTGCAGCATCGGAGACACCGCGGTGGCCATGGCGCCCCACAGCACGATCGCCGCCGTCCCGACCACCAGCGCCGTCGTCGCGGAGCGATGCCAGCCGAAGGCCAGCGCACTGAGCACCGCCAGCGCGGCCGTCAGCCCCGCCATGCAGACAATGATCGCCCCCTTGGGGCGGCGGTCCAGCGGACGCGCCACCAATGCCACCGCAAGCACCCCGGCGATTCCGTAGGCGGCCAGCAACCACGCGACGTTGGGCCCGCGCACGCCGACGACCTGACGGACGATCACGACGATGTACGTGTAGGAGACGAAGTGCCCAGTGACGCCGATCATCGTGATCAGGCTCACCATGATCAGCGCCCGGTTGCGGTGATGCGTCGAGCGTCGGCCCACGTACTGCAACTGGTCGGTGGTGAGCGTCAGCGGGGGCAGCACCACCCGGGCCGCGACCGTCACGATGGCGGCCGCGACGGTGACACACACGGCCGCCAGCCGCCAGCCCCACATCAGACTCAGGGCCGCGGTCAGTGGGCTACCGATGACCAGCGCCAGGCTGGTTCCGACGTAGATCGACATGGTGGCGCGTCCGGCGTGGCTGGGCGGCACCAGGCGGGTGGCGATCGGAGCGATCACCGACCACAGCAGGCCGTGCGTCACCGCGCACAGCACCCGGCCGGCGGCGAGTACCGCGAAGCTGGGCGCCAGCGCCGAAATCAGCTGCGAGACCGTCAGACACACCAGGCTCAGCAACAGCGTCCGGCGCCGCGGCCAGTGCGCGGTCCAGCGCACCAGCGGAACGGTGGTCACCGCCGCCACGAACGCGTACCAGGTCAGCAGTGTGCCCACCAAGACCACGCTGACGTTCAGGTTGCGCGCGATCGCCGACAGGGCCCCCACGGGAAGCAGCTCCGCGGTCACATAGATGAAGGCCGCCGCGGCGAGCACCGCAAGTTGAACCGCGATCCGTGGCGTCCACGTTCGTGCGGTTGCGGCGATGGTTCCCGATTCGGCAGTCATGGTGTTGGGGTGGCGACACGATTGCGCCGTGATAACCGTACGCAACGTATCCGGGCTTTACCCAAACATTGGGTGTCAACACGCCCGGTCAGGAACGGACAAGGCGTGCGATGGCGGCCGAGGCTTCGGCCAGCTTCTCGTCGGCTTCGGGACCACCGTCGGCCACCGCACGGGTGACGCAATGGTTCAGGTGCTCATCGAGCAGGTTCAGCGCCACCGACCGCATGGCACTGTTGACGGCGCTGATCTGGGTGAGGACGTCGATGCAGTACTTGTCCTCTTCGATCATGCGCGCGATGCCGCGCACCTGACCCTCGATGCGACGCAGCCGCTTGGCGTAATTGTCCTTCTGCTGCGCGTACCCGTGTGCTGCCGTCATCAAGTCTCCCAAACGCCATGGCATACCCCGACGGGGTATTACCTCTCGATCATAAACGATTTTGGCGGGATGCCGCCGCACCGCATACTTGCTGCATGCCTGAACCCGACATCAAGCCCCGCAGCCGCGACGTCACCGACGGCCTGGAGAAGGCCGCCGCCCGCGGAATGCTCCGCGCGGTAGGCATGGGCGACGAGGACTTCGCCAAGGCGCAGATCGGGGTCGCCTCGTCCTGGAACGAGATCACCCCCTGCAACCTGTCGCTGGACCGGCTGGCGAAGGCCGTCAAGGAGGGCGTCTTCGCCGCGGGCGGCTACCCGCTGGAGTTCGGGACGATCTCGGTGTCCGACGGCATCTCCATGGGACACGAGGGGATGCACTTCTCGCTGGTGTCGCGCGAGGTGATCGCCGACAGCGTCGAAACCGTGATGCAGGCCGAGCGACTGGACGGCTCGGTGCTGCTGGCCGGGTGCGACAAATCGCTGCCCGGCATGCTGATGGCCGCCGCCCGCCTCGACCTGGCCTCGGTGTTCCTCTACGCGGGGTCGATCCTGCCGGGTGTCGCCAAGCTGTCGGACGGCACCGAACGCGAGGTCACCATCATCGACGCGTTCGAGGCGGTGGGCGCGTGCGCCCGCGGCCTGATGCCACGGGAGGACGTCGACGCCATCGAGCGGGCGATCTGCCCCGGCGAGGGTGCCTGCGGCGGCATGTACACGGCCAACACCATGGCCAGCGCCGCCGAAGCCCTGGGCATGTCGTTGCCGGGCAGCGCCGCTCCCCCGGCGACCGACCGCCGCCGCGACGGGTTCGCCCGCCGCAGCGGTCAGGCCGTCATCGAACTGTTGCGCAAGGGCATCACCGCCCGCGACATCCTCACCCGGGAGGCGTTCGAGAACGCCATCGCGGTGGTGATGGCGTTCGGCGGCTCGACCAACGCGGTGCTGCACCTGCTGGCGATCGCCCGCGAGGCCGAGGTCGAATTGTCCCTCGACGACTTCACCCGCATCGGCAAGCGGGTGCCGCATCTGGCCGACGTCAAGCCGTTCGGCCGGCACGTGATGTCGCACGTCGACCACATCGGCGGGGTGCCGGTGGTGATGAAAGCACTGCTGGACGCCGACCTGCTGCACGGTGACTGTCTGACCGTGACCGGCCAGACCGTGGCGCAGAACCTGGCCGACATCGCGCCGCCGGACCCGGACGGCAAGGTGCTGCGCGCCCTGAACAACCCGATCCACCCGACCGGTGGCATCACCATCCTGCGCGGATCACTGGCGCCCGAAGGCGCGGTGGTCAAGTCGGCCGGTTTCGATTCCGACGTGTTCGAAGGCACCGCGCGGGTTTTCGACGGCGAGCGGGCGGCGCTGGACGCGCTCGAGGACGGCACCATCACCCACGGCGACGCGGTGGTGATCCGCTACGAGGGGCCCAAGGGCGGTCCCGGCATGCGCGAGATGCTCGCCATCACCGGCGCCATCAAGGGCGCCGGGCTGGGCAAGGACGTGCTGCTGCTCACCGACGGCCGGTTCTCCGGCGGGACGACCGGGCTGTGCGTGGGGCACGTGGCGCCCGAAGCCGTCGACGCCGGCCCGATCGCCTTCCTGCGCGACGGCGACAAGATCCGTCTCGACGTGGCCAACCACACCCTCGACGTGCTGGTCGACCCCGACGAGTTCGCCTCTCGGCAAAAGGATTTCACTCCCCCGCCGCCGCGCTACAAGACCGGCGTGCTGGCGAAGTACGTCAAGCTGGTGGGCTCGGCCGCAAACGGAGCCGTCTGCGGCTGACGCGCCGGGTGTGCGTCCACCGCCTCGGGTGTGCGTCCACCGCGCCGAAACCGCCGATTTTGCGCAGCTGACGCACCCTCGAAAGTCGACTCAGCGCACCACGGCCATCGCGAATCCGTCCCAGCCCTTGACGCCGACCGTCTGCAGCACGGCGGTGTCCAGGCGCGGGTGCTCACCCATCAGCTGCAGGGTGCCCCGCGTCGCGGCGACCCTGACATCGTCGGCCTCGGTCAGCACCTTGCCGCCGCGAATGACGTTGTCGACCACGACCGCCGTGCCGGGACGGCCCAGCTTGATCGCCCACTCCAAATAGGCGGCGTTGTTCTCCTTGTCGGCGTCGATGAATACCAGGTCGAACGGGCCGCCGGTCACCGTCGGCAAGGTGTCCAGTGCCGCGCCCACCACCACCTCGACCCGGTCGCCCAGACCCGCCCGTTCCAGGTTGGCCCGAGCGAGCTCGGCACGCCGCGGATCGAACTCCAACGTCACCACCCGCCCCTCCGGCCCTGCACCGCGCGCGAGCCAGATGGTGCTGTAGCCGCCCAGCGTGCCGAGTTCGAGAATGCGGCGCGCCTGCATCGCCGACGCCAGCAGGCACAGAAACTTGCCCTGCTGCGCCGACACCGCGATCCGCGGCAGGCCGGCCGCGTCACTTGCCGCGACCGCGGCGGACAGTGCCGGGTCCGGGCCGATCAGCGTGCTGTCCAGGAAAGCGTCGACGGCTTGCGGGTTCGCTTCTGCAGGCATAACCAACGCTAACTCCTGGCCCGGCCGACGCGCCGGGTCACCACTCGACTGTTTACCCGTACCCCCAAGGGGTATATGCTGGGTGGCGGAAGCAAGTCCGACTCAGATGAAGGTGGAATCCTATGGCAACTCACGAAGCTGGAACCGAATTGACTTGTGGCCACGAGGGTTGTGGCTGTCGCGTGCGCGTCGAGGTCCCGTGCCACTGCTCCGGCGCCACCGAGCCGTACCGCTGCACCTGCGGCGAGGCCCTGGTCCCCGTCCAGTAGGTTCGCCGGTCGGTCGTGCGTCCGGACGCGCCGCTCAGCGCCCGAACGTACGGCCGGCCAGCTCGACCTCGGCCGCCAGCGTCAGCGCGATCGCCGACGCACCGACGGCCACGGTGTGCCGCCCGGGGGTGATGTGCCAGCTTCCGTCGGCGAAGCGCGCCAGCAGGCGCGGATCCGCCTCGATGCTCACCCGGCGAGAGTGCCCGGGTTCGAGGTCGACCCTCTCGTATCCCAACAGCCTCAACCGGCCTTCGCCCGGTGCGCCGGCCAGATACACCTGCGGGACGTCCGCCCCGCGGCGGTCACCGGTGTTGATGACGGTGACGGCGACTCGCACCGTGTCACCGCCGGTCACCTCGAGGTCGCGGTGTTCAAAGCTGGTGTAGGACAACCCGTGTCCGAACGCGAACAGCGGGGCCTGGCCCGTGCGGGCGAACCAGCGGTACCCGACTTCGGCGCCCTCTGAATAATCGATCGTCGTCGGCGAGCCCAGCTGCGGACGGGGCGTCTGACCGATGTCCACCGGGAAGGTGATCGGTAGCCGTCCTGACGGATTGACTTGCCCGGTAAGGATTTCCGCGATCGCCCGGCCCCCCTGTTGGCCCGGGTACCAGGCCGCGACGATCGCGCTCACCGAATCACGCCAGGGCATCGCCACCGGGTTGCCGGTCTGAAGCACCACAACGGTGTTCGGGTTGGCCGCGGCGACCGCGGCGATCAGAGCGTCCTGGCCCCACGGCAGCGACAGGTCGGCGGCGTCGAACCCCTCGCCCTCGGCCCGGGTCGCGAAGACGATCGCGACGTCGGCCCGGCGCGCCACCGGCACCGCCTCGGCCGGGCTGATACCGGGATCGAATTCTATGTGGGCCTGCGGCAGCAGCTTCCTGAGTTCCTCGAGCGGGCTGGACGGCTGCAGGTACAGATTGCGCATGCCCGCTTCCAGACCGGAGCCACCGATCGGGATCACGTCGGCGTAGCCGCCCGGCGGGACGACCGCGCTCGAACCGAACCCGGCCGCAACTCCGCGGTGGGAGTAGCCGCCGATGACGGCGATGTGGCCGGCCCGCCCGGCCTCCAGGGGCAGCGCGCCCCGGTTCTGCAGCAGCACGATTCCCTGTCGCGCGATATTCAGGGCTATCTCGTTGTGCGCGTTGATATCCGGTTCCGGTGCGGGTCCCCACTGGTCGATCCCGACCGCGAACATCGACCGCAGGATCCGCCGGACCATGTCCGACAGCCGCTGCCCGGTGAGCCGACCGTCGGCGAAGGCGGCCCGTAGCGGGGCGCCGAACGTCTCGGCCTGCCACAGCAGGGCGTCGATCTGGGCGCCGCATTCCTGGTCGAGGCCGCCCAGCGCACACTCCCAACTCGGCGTGCCGCCCCAGTCGGACATCACCCACCCGGGGTATCCCCAGGCACCTTTGAGCACGTCGTTGAGCAGGACGCCGTTGGCAGCGGCGTAGTCGCCGTTGACCTTGTTGTAGGCCGCCATCACCGCCCCGGGCCGGCCCCGCTCAATGGCGATCTCGAAGGCCAGCAGATCGGACTCGCGGTGAGCGTCGGGATCGATCACGGCGTCCAGCCAGTGCCGGTTGGTCTCGTTGCAGTTCAGCGAGAAGTGCTTGGCGGTGCAGATGACGCCGTGCCGCTGGATTCCGATGATCTGCTCGGCGGCCGTGGCGGCGCTCAGCAGCGGGTCTTCGGAGAAGTACTCGAAATTGCGGCCGTTGCGGGGATCACGGCACAGGTTCATCGCGCCCGCCAACTGCACGTTGAAGCCGCGACTGCGTGCCTCGACACCGATCACCGAACCCGCGGCGCGGGCCAGCCCGGGATTGAAACTGGCGGCCAGCGCCAGCCCCGCGGGCAGCGCCGTTGCGGTGTCGCCCGCGCGGAAACCGGGATTGGTCACGCCCAGGCCGGCGTCACTCATCCGCAGCGCCGGTATCCCCAGCCGGGCGATCCCCGGCACATAGCCCGCACTCATCGGGACGTCCGGCGGAATCCGCTCGTCGTGCAGCGGCCACATGTCTCCGGCGCCCATAACACCGACCAGTAGCGAGAAGCGCTCGTCGTCGGTCAGCTGCTCCTCGACCTCACGGGCACGCGCGTCCGGATCATCCGTGGGAGAGCTCATCGCACACCCTCTTTCGCATAGACGACCCGCAGCACATGGCCGAGTTCGGGACCCATCACCAGCTCCGTCAGCGTGCACATGGTCGCCACGAAGTCCGGCCCGTGTGGCGGTGGCACCCGGCACAGGTGGTGCGCCACCTCATGCAGTATGACGAGCTCCCGCATCGCCCAGTCCGCGGTGTCGCGGTCGGGAACCGCGATAGTGCCTGCCCCGTCACGGTTCTCGTAGTGGGCAGAGGTGGCTCCGCGCCGCGGCCGCACCCGAAGTCCCGGCACGTCCGGCCACTGCCGGCGCACCCCGGGCAGCGCGAGCACCTCGTCGACGTAGCGCTGCACCGAGGCCATCGAGGCGAACCGTCCCTCCGGCGGCAGCGTCAACTGGGTGCCGAAGAAGTCGACGCTGGGCGACCCGTGTTGCGCGACCCGGTCGAACATGACCCGCACGAATTCCTCAGCCGCATAGACCTTGGCGCGCTGAGAATCGCGGCTCAACGGCCCAGCGCGGTCCGCGCCCCCGGCAACTCGGGACTGCTCCCCAGGCGTGCCCGCCGCCCGGCCCGGTCGCCCGCGCGTCGCGCCGCCGACGAATACCCGGCCGAGGCCCGGTTGGCCTGCCAGGTACCGCGCGCCTTGGACGCCTCGCGATAGTGGTCGCGGAGCTCGACTTCTTTGTCCCGCAATGCGATAGCGGTTCCAGGGGCACGCCGGCGGTCCTTGGTGACTTCCTGCCTGGCCTGCTCGCGGGCCTCCGCCAGCCGCTGGCCGACGCGGGCGCCGAAGGCCAGCTGGAAGTTGAGCCGGGCGGTGATGGTGGGAGTCGGCCGGTGCTCGCCAGTCGCGAGATAGGCATCCGAGGCCCGGACCATCTGCACCACCAGGCTGGCGTAGAGGGCGTGCGTGGCGTCGATGTCCTCGGCGAACCCGTAGGCATACAGGAACGTCGAATTCGAGGCGATGTCGCAGCGCACGTCGTTCGCCGCCGCGATCAGCACGAAAAGCTGCACATACGTGCGGAGTCCGCGGGTGCCCGCGGCGCCGATCGTAATGGTGCGCTGGGTGGGGGCCTGGGCCGCCGAGCGGTTGGCGGAGTGCGAGCGCGCCACCGCGAGATCGATGGACGAGGCCGTCGCCAGCCGCTGCGCGGCCGTCATGAAGGCCTCGGCCTCATGCGGGTTGTCGGTGCCCTCCGCCTGACGCAGCAGTGCCGCAATACGGGACAGCATCTTGTCGTCGGTCATGCGGCCAAACTAGCGCAGCGACACGACAATCCCGCCCGGCCATTCACAGGCGCAGATTGAGCCAGGACACCACGTCGTCGAGCACCTGATTCTGCTCGGGCTCGTTGAAGACCTCGTGGAACAGGCCCGCGTATTCCTTCAACTCCACGTCGGCGGAGCCCACACAGTCCACCAGCCGGCGGCTGCCCTCGATCGGCACCAGCGAGTCACCGGTGCCGTGCACCACCAGCAGCGGCGTCGTCAACGCCGGGGCCCGCTGCGGCATGGTCTCGCCCACCTGCAGCAGCGCCCGGCCCAGTCCGGCCGGCACCTTGCCGTGGTACACCAGCGGGTCGGTGTTGTAGGCGTGGACCACCTCCGGGTCGCGCGATATCGCGTTGAAGTCCAGCGCCTCCACCGGCAGGCCCGGCGTCAGGACACCCAACACCTTGGCGGCCAGCGCCACCACCCGCGGCACCATGTCCTGCGCCGCGACGGCCGGCGCGGACAACACCATCAGGTCGTAGTTGTCCGGGCGCTCCACCCCGTAGGCGAACACGATCGCCCCGCCCATGCTGTGGCCGAGCACGATCCGGGTGAGGCCGGGGTTCTCCCGGGTGGCGACGCCGACCAACGTGTCGAAGTCACCGGTGAACTCCGAGACGTCGCGCACCATGACCCGCTTGCCGCCCGAGCGGCCGTGCCCGCGGTGATCGAGTGCATAGGTGATGAGCCCGGCCTGGCCCAGCCGCTGCGTCACGTGGTCGTAGCGACGCGCGTGCTCACCGAAACCGTGGGCGAGAATGACCACCGCACGCGGCGGGACGTCCGGGGTCCACACGTCATAGACGATCGGTACGCCACCGACGCCATCGAAATTCCGTTCAGTGCGCGTGGTAGTCATCACGGGCAGCTTACGTCCTGCACGGCCACTCCTCGCGGCGTGTTGTCGCACTCTCTGCGTAGTCTCGAACCCGTGAGTGTGCTCACCGAAAATTCGCCGCCCAATGCCGGCGGAGACTTCTCCGCCCACGCCGAACCGTACCGGCGTGAACTGCTCGCCCACTGTTACCGGATGACCGGGTCGCTGCACGACGCCGAGGACCTGGTGCAGGAGACCCTGCTGCGGGCCTGGAAGTCCTATGACCGGTTCGAGGGCAAGTCCTCGGTCCGCACCTGGCTGCACCGGATCGCCACCAACACCTGCCTCACCGCCTTAGAGGGCCGCGGCCGCCGGCCGCTGCCGACGGGGTTGGGCAACACCCGCTCGGACCCGACGGCCGAGCTGATCGAGCGAGCCGAAGTGCCCTGGCTGGAACCACTGCCCGACGCCCAGGATCCCGCCGACCCGGCGGTGATCGCCGAGTCGCGGGAATCGGTGCGGCTGGCGTTCATCGCCGCGCTGCAGCACCTGTCGCCGCGACAGCGGGCGGTGCTGCTGCTGCGCGACGTGTTGCAGTGGAAGGCGGCCGAGGTCGCCGAGGCGATCGGCACCACCACCGTCGCGGTGAACAGCCTGCTGCAGCGCGCCCGGACCCAGCTGGACGCCGTCGCCCCCAGCGCCGATGACCGGCTGGCCGCGCCGGACTCCGCCGAAACGCAGGATCTGCTGGCCCGCTACATCGACGCGTTCGAGACCTACGACATCGACCGGTTGGTGGATCTGTTCACCGCGGAAGCGATCTGGGAGATGCCGCCCTTCACCGGCTGGTACCAGGGCGCGCCGGACATCATCACCCTCATCCATTCGCAGTGCCCGGCCGAGCATCCCGGCGACATGCGGATGATCCCGATCACGGCCAACGGCCAGCCCGGTGCGGCCATGTACATGCGCGCGGGCGACCGGCACGTGCCGTTCCAGTTGCACGTCCTTGACGTCCGGCCGGACGGGGTGTCCCACGTGGTCGCGTTCCTCGACGGGTCGCTGTTCGCCAGATTCGGCCTGCCGGACGCGCTGTGACTGCTCCGACCACCGTCACGCCGGTGCCGGGCCGGCCCTCGATCCTGTTGGGCGCGTTCGACATCGGCGGCGTGGGCTACCGTGCGCAGGAATTCTTCGTATCCGGCAGCGCCGCGTCCTACACCCCGGAGCAGCCGCCGGGCCCGGACGGCCGGTGGTGCGTAACCGCCTCGGACACAGCCGATTACACCACCCGGGTGGTAGCCCTCACCCCCAGCGATCCCGCAGATTTCAACGGCACGGCGCTGGTCGAGTGGCTCAATGTCAGCGGGGGCATCGACGCACCGGCGGTGTGGATGATGGCCCACCGGGAGGTGATCCGGGCGGGCTACGCCTACGTGATGGTCTCGGCCCAGAAGGTCGGCGTGGACGGCGGGGTGAGCCTGCTCGGAATGGACATGTCGCTCAAGAGCCAGAACCCCAAACGCTATGCCGACCTCAGCCATCCGGGTGACGTGTTCGCCTACGACATGTTCTCGCACATCGGCGGCCTGGTCCGGGAAACCGGTGGCATCCTCGGCGATCTGAGCCCCGAACATGTTGTCGCCGTGGGCGAATCGCAATCGGCGATGTTCCTCACCAGCTACATCAACGCTGTCGACCCGCTCGCGCGAAGCTACGACGGGTTCCTGGTGCATTCCCGGTTCGGTCCGGCCGCACCACTGCACGACGGATCCATTTTCGACGAATTGCAGTCCAGCAGTTCGCAAGCGGTGAAGTTCCGCCCCGACCTACGGGTGCCGCTCATGACCATCATCACCGAAACCGACCTGTACGGCGCGGGGCGACAGGGCTACTACGCCGCCCGCCAGCCCGACAACGACCTACTGCGGGTGTGGGAGATCGCCGGCGCGGCGCACGCCGACAATTACACGATCCAGGTAGCGCCCATCGACTCCGGCAGCGCGCCCATCGAGGACTTGGCGGCCGCCTACACCCCCACCGACAACCTGATGGGGCAGCAGCTCGACCATTACATCAACTTCGGGCCGCAACACCACTACGTCGTGCAGGCGGCGTTGTCGGCGCTCACCTCCTGGGTCCGCACCGGAACGGCGCCGCCCAGTGGCCCGCCGCTGCGGGTCCGCGAAGCCCCGCATCCGCAGCCGGTGCTGGATGCCCACGGCATAGCCGCCGGCGGAGTGCGCACCCCGTGGGTGGATGTGCCGGTCGCCCGCACCTCCGGCATCGCGGCCGAGGAGAGCATCATGGCGTCGATCTTCGGCACCGGCGAGCCCTTCGACGACGCCACCGTGCGGCGCCTCTACCCGGGAGGCCAGGACGAGTACCTGCGCAAGTTCGCCGCGGCGCTCGACGCCGCGATCGGATCCGGGTTCATCCTGGCGGCCGACCGCGAGGAGATCCTGCAGCTGGCCGGCGCCACCTACCCGCGGACCTGACGCCGTGCCTGCCACCGTGGATATCCGGCGAGCCGCCGATCGCGGCAGCACGACCACTCCGTGGTTGCAGTCCCGGCACTCCTTCTCCTTCGGAGACCATTACGAGCCGGACAACACACATTTCGGCTTGCTGCTGGTGAACAACGACGACATCGTCGCGCCGCGAACGGGTTTCGACACCCACCCGCACCGCGACATGGAGATCGTGACGTGGGTATTGGAAGGTGAACTGGCACATCAGGATTCCACCGGAAACCAGGGAGTGATCTACCCCGGACTGGCCCAGCGCATGTCGGCCGGCAGCGGGATCCTGCATTCGGAGAAGAACGGTTCGCCCACTCGGCCAGTGCATTTCGTGCAGATGTGGGTTGTTCCGGACGAGACCGGCATCACACCGAGCTACCAACAGGACGAAATCGGCAATCAGCTGGACAACGTCGGCTGGGTCACTGTCGCGTCCGGCATTCCGGGACGTGACGGCGCCCTCACCCTGCACAACCACGCCGCGGCGCTGCATGTCACACGGCTGCCCGCGGGCGGCTCCATTTCGCTGCCGCCGGCGCCCTACCTGCACGTATTCGCGGCGCGCGGCCACCTCACCATCGAGGAGGGCGGTGAGCTGACCCTGGGAGACGCGGCCCGTTGCACCGACGCGGACGGCCGTCGGCTCACCGCGCGGCAGCCTTCCGAAGTGCTGGTCTGGGAGATGCACGCGAAGCTGGGCGGCTGACCGACACATTAGAGTGGGCTCGACAGACAGGAGCTCCCATGTCTCAGAAGCAGCCCCGCCACGCAGCACCCAAGCCGAACCGGAACACCCGGCAACTTCGTAAGGTGCGGTTCTGGCTGGCGCCGATCCTGATCACGCTTGCCCTCATGTCGGCGCTCTCGGCGCTGTACCTGGGCGGCATTCTGAATCCGACCACCAACCTTCGCCAATTCCCGATCGCGGTGGTCAACCAGGACGCCGGACCCTACGGCAAGCAGATCACCGACGGCGTGGTGGCCGGCCTGGACAAGGAGAAGTTCGACGTCCGGGTGGTCTCCGCAGCCGAGGCCAAGCAACTGCTGGACCGGGCGCAACTCTACGGCGAGATGGTGATTCCGCCGGGGTTCTCGTCAAAGCTGCGCGACCTCGGGGAAAGCGCGGTGAGCGCCAACCGTGCCGAACGGCCGACCATCACGATCTCCACCAACCCGCGGGCGGGCACATTGGGCTCCAGCATCGCCGGTCAAACCCTGAACCAGGCCGCCTCGATCGCGAACAGCAAAGTCGGCGAACGACTTTCGGCCGATGTGGCGGCGCAGACCGGCGGTGCGCCACTGGCCGGCGCTTCGGTGCTGGCCCTGAACAGTCCGATCGACATCAAGTCGACGGTGTACAACCCGCTGCCCAACGGCACCGGAAATGGGTTGTCGGCCTTCTACTATGCGCTGTTGTTGTTGCTGGCGGGCTTCACCGGCAGCATCGTGGTGAGCACTCTGGTCGACTCGATGCTGGGTTATGTGCCAGCCGAATTCGGCCCGGTCTACCGCTTCGCCGAGCAGGTCAACATCTCGCGATTCCGCACGCTGTTGGTCAAGTGGGGGCTGATGGTGATCCTGGCGCTGGCGACGTCGGGTGTGTACATGGCCATAGCCCACGGGTTGGGGATGCCCATCACACTGGGATGGCAGCTGTGGGCCTTCGGGGTCTTCGCGATCAGCGCGGTGGGCATCACCTCGAGTTCGCTGATCGCGATCCTCGGCTCGATGGGTCTGCTGTTCAGCATGCTGGTATTCGTGATCCTCGGCTTGCCGTCGGCCGGCGCGACGGTGCCGCTGGAGGCGGTACCGCCCTTCTTCCGTTGGCTGGCCGAGTTCGAGCCCATGCACCAGGTTTTCCTCGGAGTGCGCTCACTGCTCTATCTCAACGGGCATGGGGATGCCGGATTGCGCCAGGCGTTGATCATGACCGGTATCGGCCTGCTGATCGGGCTGTTGCTCGGCGGCATCATCACCCGCATGTACGACCGCAAGGGCTTCCACCGGATTCCCGGCGCGATCGAACATGCCATCGCCGCCGAGCACCAGGCCCACCACCAACGCGAGAAGGCACGCGAAGCCGTCAGCGAGACGGCAGTCGAACCCGAGGCGTCAACCGAGCCGGCACCCCAGGACGAGGAGCCCGAGCTGGCACCGAAGCCCGAGCCTGCCTCTGAAAGTGCAAGCGGGCAAACGTAATTCGAATGCGCCCGGACCGTCATCCCACTGTTACTAAAGTTGACAGTGTGACGGATGTGGCTGATCCTGGGAGAGTTGCTTCCCCGGATATTGGCCGAAAGGGCTTCTCGTGCCGACGCCAGCTGCCGTCCTGCGCAGACTCACGGCAAGCTGTGCCGCGCTGGCGTCATGCGTCGCACTGGCGAGCACCACGGGCCAGCCGGTAGCGCGCGCCGCCGATGCGCGTGAACTGCTGGAGCAGGCGATCGCCAACACCAAGGGCTCGTATCTGGTCTACAACTTCGGCGGTGGACACTCCATGCCGCTGTTGGACGGCGCCGGCCACGCCTACGAAATGAACAACGGCGGCCACCTGATGATCATCAAACAGGCGTCGAGCCGACTGCAGCCGCACCTGCTGGTGGACAGCCACCAGGGTGACCAGGCGCGCTGCGAGAACAATGCCGGTGCGCGCACCAGTGAGGGCCTGATGCAGGCGTCCGAGGTCTACGCCCCGCTGCAGGCGTGGCAGCGCATGGGCCAGCCGACCATCGCGATCAACGCCAACTTCTTCGACGTCCGCGGCCAGAAGGCCGGTTCGTGGCGCGACACCGGGTGCAGCTCACCGCTGGGCGCCTTCGTGGACAACACCCGGGGCCAGGGCCGCGCCAACCAGGCCGTCACCGGCACCGTCGCCTACCCCGGCAAGCAGGGCCTGTCCGGGGGCGACGAATCCTGGACGTCGTTGACGACGATGATCCTGCCGGCCGGTGGTGCGCCATATGTGCTGCGGCCCAAGGGTAGAGAGGACTATGACCTGGCCACGCCGGTGATCGCCGACCTGCTGAACAAGAACGCGAAATTCGTGGCGGTGGCCGGCATCGGGCTCCTGTCGCCCGGCAACACCGCGCAGTTGCACGACGGCGGTCCCAGCGCGGCACGCACCGCCCTGGCCTACTCGAAGCAGAAAGACGAGATGTACATCTTCGAGGGCGGCAGCTACACCCCGGACAACATTCAGGACCTCTTCCGCGGCCTGGGCAGCGACACCGCGATCCTGCTCGACGGCGGCGGCTCGTCGGCGATCGTGTTGCGCCGCGACACCGGGGGCATGTGGGCCGGGGCGGGATCGCCGAAGGGCTCGTGCGACACCCGGCAGGTGCTCTGCGACTCCCACGAGCGGGCGCTGCCCAGCTGGCTCGCCTTCAACTAGTGGGCTCGGGCCCGAACCGGAAGATCAGCAGGCTGACGGCGATCACGGCGGCCGCCAGGCAGAGCACCGGCGCCACCGCCACCCGGGTGATCGTCGCCCCCACCGTCGCCCCGATGCCCATCGTCAAAACCACGCCGTAGCGCAGCTTTTCGCGATCGGCGGTGCCGCCGGCCAGGCGGCTGTCGAAACCGAGTCCGACGATCGTCGACGTCAGCACCGTGGTGGTGAGTTCCTGGATGCCGAACTGGCGTGCGCTGGAGTGCTGCAGGCCGAAGACGATGGCCATGCCGCCGATCAGCAGCAGCTTGGTGTTGTCGTTGTAGCGGCAGACACCCGCGCCGGCCAGGATCGAGAGGACGGTCAGCAGCACCACCTCGATGCCCAACGACAAGGTGATCCAGGGCCGGACCCGGACCCCGAAGTGGCGCATCAGGCGGCCGCCCAGGATCGTGCCGGCGACGAAGGTCGGGAAGGCGACGACGACGGCGGTCAGGTCGACGGTGGATCGCGGCGCGAACCAGAAGCCGAAGAAAATGACGTTGCCCGTCATGTTGGCGACGAACACATGTCCGAGCTTCAGGACCGCGATGGCGTCGGCCAGGCCCGTCGCGAACGTCAGCAACAGCAACGCCGTGACGGTCGAACGTTCGGAGACCGGAGAGATGACGGCCATGGCGGGCGCGCTACAGCTGCGGCGTCACATCCAGCGAGGTGATGGTGGTCATCCGCGTGACCAGCCAGCGATCGCCCTCGCGTTTCATCGACATCCGATAGGACAGGTACTGCAGCGACGGGATGTTCTTCTTCAGCGGGGTGGTCGCGGTGGTGTTGGTGTAGACGATCACGGTCGCGTTCGGGCCTTCGAGTGATTCGACCGCCACGCCGGTGACCTCGGTGGAGTTGGTGATTTTCAGTTGCTTGTTGGGCCCGACGACCTTCTCCTCGACGAACTTGCGGTACTGCGCGCCGAAGTCGCCGGTGAGGTACCTGCCCGCGCGGTCGGCGAGGGTGTCCATGTTCTCCGGGGTGTAGCTCCACAGCGTGGTGATCGCGTTGGCCGCGGCCCGGGCCACCTTGACCTTGACTTCGATGGTGGCCCGCTCGGCCAGGTAGGGCTGCACCATCGCGGCCGCGAATGCCGAGGACCCGACGAACAACGCCGCCACCAGGGCGATGACCACCGCGGCCACCCGGCCGGGGCGACGCTTCCGCTGTTTCTTCTGCTTCTTCTGCTTGACCGGCTTGACCGGCTTGGCTTGGGTCTCGCCCGGCTCGGCGCTGTCGGCCGGCTCGGCCTCGGAGTCCGCCCCGTCCGCTTCCGGCGAATCACCCTCAGCCGCATCGGTTTCCGTCACCGGCGCGGCGGCCTCGACGGTTTCGGCCTGGGAGTCCGCGGCCTCGGATTCGTCCCGGGCCTCGTCGGTCAGATCACCTGCTGCAGGTTGCTGATCTTCCACTGATTCCCTTCCTGCGTAGCGGTCGCCGACCAACGGTTGGTGTTCTCGAAGACCTGTTTTCCGTCCGGCGACTTGGAGGTGACGTCGGTGGCCACCAACACGGTGACGCTGCCGTCGTCGTTCCAGCGTTCCACGCCGGCTTCCAGCACCGTCCCGGTGGACCGTTCCGCGCGGGCGACCTGGAACAGGATTTCGTTGGCCTTGTCGGTGTACTGCTTGGCGAAGTCACCCGTCGCCTGGGCCATCACCCGTTCGATGTACTCGTTGGCGTGGAACGGGTCGATAGAGGTGAAGCCCGTCATGAACCACTTGACGTAGTTGACGGCCTGGGTTTCCCGCTCCGCAACATGGTCGCGGGATTGATGGTCGACGAGCATGAACGTCGACAACGCGATCGCCGCCACCATCACCACCGATGCGATCGAGGACACCACCGGCAGCGCCCACCGCCGCGGCGGGATGGACTGCGGGACGAGCAGCGGCTCCTCGCCGGGTTCGAACTTGCGCCGGGGACTCATTTGCCTTCACCCGCTGGTTTCGGCTTGGCCAGCACCGTGAGGTTGTCGACGAGCCAGTGGCCGTCGCCGCTCTTCACGAACTTCACCCTGACGCTGGCGGTGATGTAGCGGGTTTCCGGCCCATCGCCGCGGCGGCCCTGCAGGAACAGCAGCATCGTCGCGGTGTCCGGGGTGGCATCCAATACCGAGTTCGTGGAACCCCAGTACTCGTTGATGACGGGCTGGCCCTTCTGCACCGCCTCCTGCTGGGCGGCCAGCTCACGGCGATATCGGTCGGTGGTCAGGTTCAGGGCACGGGCGAAATCGTCCTTCAGGTTCTTCGGGTCGTACGTCAGCATCTGGGCGACGATCTTGGGACCCTGCGTCGAGATCTCCGCGCGGGTCCGGTCAGTGGCCTGGGCCCGGGCGTAGACCACCCCGTAGCCCACGCCGGCACCGCCCAGACACAGCAGCGCCGCGACAGCCAGCGCCACCGCCGTCCACTGCCGTACCTTCTCGGCCCGCTCGTGAGGTACGACGCGCAGCACCTCGGTGCGCAGCAGCATGTCGGCGAAGGTGCGGCGCTGCGAATCCCACAGCGGCCAGAACCAGCCCACCAACAGCGCGGCGGTGTCGATCAGGTGTGCCAGGTCGCGTAACAGCAGCCACCACGGGCTGATTTCTTTCCCGTCGCGCCGAGTGACGGCGATGCCGAACTGTGCGCGTCCCAGACTCCAGCCGGTCACCGTCGGCAGCAACAGCCGGTTGACCAGCACCGCCAGGACAGCGAGGGCGCACACGACCATGCACACCCACCACCACGCGCGGTACGGCGGCAGCGTGAACGAAACCAGCGCCATGGTGGTTGCCACGGCCAGTCCGGCCAGCACGTCGACGGCAAACGCCGCAACGCGCACATGCCAAGGCGCCAAGGCCTTCTCGGGTAAGTCCTGGGCGGCGGTCCGGGTCTTTTCGACCACCACCGTCACTTCGTCACCTGGTCGAGCTTGGAGATCTTGTAGGTCCCCTCGGTCGGCGCCATCCGCACCCGCAGGCGGTAACCGGTCTCCTGGTTCTGCTGCTGGTCGTTGGAGACGTTGATGCGCAGGGCGATGAGGACGTCGACCGAGCCGTCGGGATTGTTGCGCTCGACGGCCGCCCGCATGTCGGACACCTTCAGGTGCACGTTGGCAGCCTGGTACGCCTGCACCAGCATGCTGCTGTAGAGCAGTGCCTGGGTGCGGTACTGGTCGGTGCCGCAGTCGACGATCTTCTGTTCGCTGGCCGCCATGCTGCTGATGTCCGGCGCCTGCGTCGCGGCGACGCAATCCTTGGCCACGCTCAGTGCCGCAGCGTCGTTGCGCTGCAACGCCGCGATGTCCTGGTGAGACCTCAAGGCGTAATAGCCGCCGCCCGCGATGGCGCCCGCCATGATCAGCAGGACCGCCGCGATCCCGACCACCCAGGCCCGGCCAACCCGGGATTTACCCCGTTCGACGGCAGGTTCACCTGCGGTCTCGAGGTTGGAAGGGTCGGCTCCGGCCTCGGATTCCTGGGAATCCTCGTCCGTAACCTCGGCGTCAGTCGGGTCGGCTCCGGCCTCGGATTCCTGCGAATCCTCGGTCAGGACATCCGTGCCCTGCGAATCGTCCTCGTTGATGGGGTTCAGCCGGCTGGTGCCAGCATCTCCTTCCATCCGTCGTCTCCTGTTTTCATCGAGTTTGCGACGGAGTATTTGACCCCGTCGGGCCCCACCAGCTCACCACTCTGCGGACTGTAGACCGCAGAGGGGGGCCCGCCCGGAGTGTAGACGCAGGGGTTGGGCTGTTGTCCGTTGCACTGCACCGCGCCGGTGCCGGGACGTGTCAGCGGGTCGCTGATCGGCGGCGGCGTGCCACCCGGCGGGAGCCGGTCGGCCGGCGCCGGGTTCATCCCGTTGTTGACCGACGGCGCGGGTACGACGAGCCCCGGCTTGACCGGCTGGTCACACCGCGCGGCGGGCGCCGGGCAGGTCAGCAGCTGGTTCGGGTCGCCGTACCAGGGGTTGGTACCAGCCGGCTCATACGGCTTGGTGCTGCGGCATTCGCGCGGCGTCGCGGCCCGCTTGCCGGGCACGTCGACACAGGGGATGTTGCGCGATCCACGCACGCTGTTGGCCGGGGTGTCCATCGGGATCTTGCAGTACGTCCCGACCGGCAGCGGCTGCGTGCTGGTGTCGGCGAACGACCGCCACTGCTCGGCCGGAATGAAGCCGGTCAGGCAGGGGGGCGGCTGGTTGATCGCCAGCGCGAGGTCCAGGGCCGCCATGTTCGGGAACGGCGCGGCCACCGTCTGTGCGATCGAAGCGCCCTGCGGCAGGAACACCAGGACCTGCTCGAGGCCCTTGTGGTATCGCTTGAGCAGGTCGAACACGACCTCGAGGTTGGCCAACGTCTGCGGCAGCGAGTCACGGACGTCGGTGAACACCTCATTCACCTGGTCCGCCGTCGGAGCGGCCTGGGTCAGCACGCTGCGCAGGTGCTGGTCCTCCTGGGCGCTCTGAGCTGCCAGCGTGTTCAGGTTGCGCGCCCAGCGCTCGATCGCGCTGCCGGAGTCGACCTGGCTCTGCAGGATCGGTCCGGAGTTCTGGATGATGTCGTTGACGTCGTTGATCTGGGTGTGGAAGTCGCCCACGATCGCCTGCGTCGCGTCCACCAGCCGTTGCAGGGCCGGTCCCAGTCCACCGACCGCCAGCGCCGTCTCGTCGAGCAGCTTCGGGATCTTCTCCTTGGGCAACACCGCGAGGCCGCGGTTGGCGGTGTCCAGCGCCGGGCCGATCTCGCTGGGCACGGTGCCCTTGGTGATGGTCTGGCCGGAGGCGAAGAACTTTCCGGGGTCACCCGTGGAGACCAGGTCCAGATACTGCTCACCGACCGCCGACACCGAGTGCACGTTCGCGGTGGCATCGATCGGGATCTTGTAGCGGCTGTCGATGCTCAGCGTCGCCTTCGCACCCGACGGGGTCGGCTCCACCTCGGTGACCTTGCCGATCGTGATGCCGCGGTAGGTCACGTTGGCGGTCGGGTACAGACCGCCCGAGGCCGGCAGGTTCGCGGTCAGCTCGTAGCGCCCGATCCCGACCAGCGTCGGAATCTGCAGGTAGTAGATGCCCAGCACGGACAGCGCGACCACTGTCAGAGTCAGGAACAGCCACAGCTGGCGCTTGATGAAGGGTGTCAGCATTGGCCTCGCTCCGCCCTTTCAACCAAAGGCCCGCCCGGTGCGTCGTTCGGGTTCGACGTGTAGCGAACGTCGGGGATCATCGTCTCCGGGTCGCGCCCGAAGGACTGCTCCAAGGCCCGCAGGGCTCCGGAGAACCCGGTACCCGTCAGCACCGCGTTGTCCATGGCGCTGTAGGTCACGTCGAGCGTCGCCGACACGTTCTGGTAGTCGCCGCGGAAGATCTTCGGCACCGCGTCGATGTCGAACGGCTGCGTCAGGATCAGCTTCAGCGCGCCGATCAGGTACGGCGAGCCGCGGCCGAGTTCCCGCAGCGGGCACTGCAGCGACTCGAGGTCGGTGTGCAGGTTGCCGCGCGCTTCCGACAGGTACTGGTCGGCGGCACCGCTCAGCCGGCCCACCGAGTCCACCGCGTTGATCAGCAGGTTCTTGGTGTCCGCGAAATGCTTGATCAGCGGCGGGAAGTCGGTGAGCACCCGTTCCAGCACGTCGTTGCGGTTACCCACGTAGCTCAGCAGGCGGTTCGTCGAATCGATGGCGTGGGTGATGTCATCGCGCTGCTCGTTGAGCTGACGGGTGAACGTGTCCAGCCGGTTCAGGAAGCCGCGAATCTGGTCGCCGCGCCCGTGGAAGATCGCGTAGATCTCGTTCTGCAGCACTTCCAGGTTCGGGATGCCGCCACCGCGCAGGATCAGCGAGACGACCGCCAGCGTCTGCTCGATGTTGGGATAGGCCGACGAGTTCTTCAGCGGGATGGTGTCGCCGTTGCGCAGCAGTTCCTTCGACGGGTTCTCCGGCGACAGCAACTCGACGTGCTGCGACCCCAGCAAGCTGGTCTGGCCGATCTTCAGGATGGTGTTCTTCGGGAGCTTGGTGTCCTTCTTCAGCCCCAGCGTCAGGGTGGCGATCCAGTTCTTCAGCTCGATCTTGCGGATCGAGCCCACCTCGACGTCGGCGACCATCACCTTGCTGTTGCCGTTGATCGCCAGCGTGTCCGGCACCTGGGCGTAGACGGTGTAAGCGTCGCTGCCACTGCCGGGTGCGCCAGGGATCGCGACCTGCGAGATGCCTTTCCAGCCACAGGAACTCAGCATCAGGGTGGCCACCAGCAACACCAGCACCTGCCAGGTGCCGCGGCGGATCCTGCCCAGCATCCCTATCACTGACCCCCTCCTACCTCAGCTGGCAGCGGTGCGCCGACCGCGGCGGCCGGACCCGGGTAACCGGGCACCGGAGCGACCGGTCCCGGGATCACCCCGGGTCCAGGCGGCGGCGGCGGCACCGGTACCTGCGCCTGCAGGCCGACGGGCGGCAGCACCGGGTACTCGTCGTACGCGTTGGGCGGTCCCGGCGGAGTCTGCAGGGTGGACTGAACCGGCTGAATGTCGGGTCCACCCATCAGTTCGGCCAGCGACTCGGGGGTCATCAGACCCGCGGTGATCGGACCGACCTGCTGACCCTGCATGCCCGGCGCCACGATCCAGCCCTGCTGGGTGTTCTTGTGCGACGTCGGGGTGTCGGGCACCCAGATGCCGGGCACGGTCGTGTCCTTGTATCCGGGCGGTGGTTGCAGCCGCGGCTCGGAGTACGCGACGTGCTTGGGCAGGATTTCGGCGGTGTTGAACGCGTTCAACCCGAACGGGAAGTAGTTGAACTTGATCGCGTCGAGCACCGGCGCCAGGTACTGAGCGCACAGCTCAGCGGATTCCTGGTATCCCAGCCGGCTGCCGGCCTGCACCGAGCTGCAGATGAACTGCATCGGGTTGGCGAAGCTGGTGATCTCCGGAACGTAGACCACCGATCCGTGGGCCGGGTGGTAGATCTGGTTGACGTTGGCGGCCGCCGTCGGCAGCACGTGCAACGCCGTCTCCAGCCCGTTCAACGGCTCCGGCTGCAGCAACGTGTTGGTCACCGTCGCCAAATTGTTGACGTCGTGGGTCAGCACCTCGCGGTTCTTGTCCAGGAACGGCCTGACCGTGGTGAGCAGGCTGTCGAGCTGCCGCAGCGCGCTGGCCAGCGCCTGGTCCGAGCTGGCGAGCCGGCCCGTGACGTCCGCGAGGTTCTGGTTGAGCGCGACGAACTGCTTGTCGTCCTGGTGCAGCGCGTTGACGAACAGCGCCAGGCTCTTGACCACTGCGAAGAAGTCGCCGCGGCCTTCGTTGAGCGCCGTCAGCGCCCGCGACAGGCTGTCCAGCGTGGTGTTGAGCTGCTTGCCCTTGCCCTCCAGGCCGTTGGCGAACGAGTTGATCACCTCACCGAACGGCCCGGTCGGCTGCGCTTCGGTAGGACCGAGCTTCGAGATGATGTTGGTGATGCTGTTACGCAGCTCGTCCCACTCGACCGGCACCTGGGTGCGCTCCATCGGGATGACCGCGTTGTTGGCCAGCACCGGGCCGCCCTTGTAAGGCGGCTCGAGCTGGATGGCCCGCGATGCGACCAGGGTCGGGTTGAGGATCACCGCGGAGGCGTTGGCCGGAACCTTGTACTGGTTCTCGTAGTGAAAGGTGACCTTCATCTTGTCGCCGGCCGGTTCGATCTTGTCGATCAAGCCCACCTTGAGGCCCATGATCTGGACCTTGTCTCCCGCGTAGAGAGCGTTGGCGGCCGAGAAATACGCGGTGACGTAGTTGTTCGTCAGCTTCTTGTACAGCTGCCAGCCGACGAACGCGGCGACGAGAGCCAGCACCACGATCAGCGTCCCGATGATGACCGTGGCCCGGGACATCCTCGGCAGCCGGATGTTGCGGATGTCAAAGATGGTGCTCAATTCTGGCTACCTCCCGCTGCGCCGCTACCGCCCGAACCACCCGGGTTGATGAACGGTGCCGGTAACTGGTTCCCCGGCCCCGGCGGGGCCGGCGGACCCGGGGGGAGCCCCGGTGCGAATGTCGATGGTGGTGCCACCGGCCCCGCCGGTCCCAGCGGCTCGGTACGAGCCCCCGGTGGGGCGTTGGGCGGCAGCGGAACCGGCGTACCCGGTGCGTTCGGGGCCGGCTCACCCGGCCGTCCGGCGATCGGGATGCCCGGCACGTCCTGCACCCCGTTCGGGTTGGGCGGTGACACCTGAACGTCCAGCGGCGCCGGGAAACCCGGACCACCGAAGGGACCGATCGCGGTACCCGCACACGGCAACGGGTTGGCCGGGCTGGGGATGCCATCGGCGGCCGGGGTGTACGAGCACGGCGAGCCGGGGGGCACGGCCGGACCCGGGTGCTCCGGGGTGCCTTCCAGGACCAGCGGTCCCGGCGGCGGGGCGCCGTTGGGGAACCGGGTGCCGTTGGGGTCCGGGAACCGGTAGGCCGGCAGCCCGGCGCTACGCCAGAAGTCCTCGGGGCTCAGACCGCGCTTCTTGAACGCGGCATCGATGAAAGGCTGAATGATCTGCCCGGGGACCAGGTTGTGGATGACCACCTTGAAGAACGGCCCGGAGGCGATCGACTCGTTGAGCGACGGCAGGAACCCGCCGACCATCAACAGGCCGTTGGCCAGGTCGTCCTTGCGCTCGACCAGCAGGTCGCTGACGGTGCGCAGCTGCTCGAGCACGTGGTTCAGGTTGGGGTTGTCATTGATGAGGCCCTGGACCTGCGTCGAGAAGGCGGCGACGTTGCCCAGCAGTGCGTCGATGGCGCGGCCGCGCTCGTTGAAGGCAGCCAACAGCGTCTTGGCGTTGACCAGCAACCGGTCCACCTGCTGGCTGCGGTCACCCAGCACGCTGGCCACCTGGTTGGCCTGGGCCAGCAGATGCTTGATCTCCTCGTCGCGCTTGCCGATGGTGTCGGAGAACTTCGCTACGCCATCGAGTGCGGGGCTCAGCTGCGGGTAGGTCTGGTCGATCGTCTCCGACAGCACGTGCAGCGACTTCTTGACCGTGTCGATGTCCCAGCCGGTGGCCGCCTTGGTGACGTCGAGGAACGCGTCGTAGATCTGGTACGGCGTGGTGCTCTGGCCCAGCGGCAAGGTGCCGTTCGGCCGCAGCGGCTGGTTTCCGCGGGCCTCGATCTCGAGCACCTTCTTGCCCAGCAGCGTGTCGGTGCGGATGTTCAGCCGGCTCTCGGTGCCGATGCTCTCGGTGCCGATGGAGAACTTCATCAGGATGTGGTCGCCGTCGATGCTGATGGCCTCGACCTTGCCGACATCCATGCCCGCGATGCGGACCTTGTCACCCTTGTTGATGCCACCGGTGTCGGTGAACTGCCCGAAGTAGCTGGGCTTGGCCATCAACATCGGGACACTGGTGAAGCTCTGACCCACCCCGATGACCAGCAGCGTCACCAGGATGCCCATGAGTCCGATCTTGAGGCGGTTGGGCGGTTCCAGCGTTCTCATTGCGGCGCGCACCTCCCGGTCGGCTGGTGGAAGAGGCGGACGGTGCGAACCGGCCCACCAGCCTGCAGACCGTTGATCCGGAGGCTGATGTCGCAGGAGTAGAAGTTCACGAAGTCGCCGTAGGAGCCGATGGCGCGGCCGATCGAGTTCAGCGCGGAGGGCACCTTGTGCAGGAAGTCGCTGAGCTGCTCCCGCTGGTCGATCAACGGCTGCTGGACGGTGTCGAGGTAGTTGATCGCCTTGTGCAGCAGCGCCCGGTCCTCGCTCAGCAGGTCGGCCACCGTGCCGGCGGCGTTACTGATGTTCGCCGTTCCGCCGGCCAGGGAATCGCCGTGGTCCTTCAACCCGGTGATGAGCACCTCCAGGTTGTTGACGGTCTGATCGAAGTCCTTGCGGTGACGGACGGTGGTGTCCAGCACCTTGTTGAGGTTCGTGACCACCTCGCCGATCGCCTGGTCCCGCTCGCCCAACTGCGAGGTGACCTGCGCGGTTTGCTGCAGGATGTCGTTGATCGTGCCCCCCTGGCCCTGGAACACGGTGATCAGCGCCGAGGCGATGGTGTTGACCTTGTCCGGGTTCAGCGCCCGGAAGATCGGCTTGAAGCCGCCGATCAGCGCGTCGAGGTCGAGCGCGGGCGTGGTGCGCGCCATCGGGATGAATCCGCCCGGCTGCATGACCTTGTCCTGACCGTCGCCCTCGCCACGCTTGAGCTCCAGGTAGCGGTTGCCGATCAGGTCGAGGTAGCGGATCGACGCGGTCGTGGACTGATACAGCGGAATCGAGCGGTCAACGTCGAAGTTGACCCGCACCCGCTTGCCGCCGTCGATCAGTTGCAGGTCCTTGACCTTGCCGATCTCCACTCCGGATGCGCGCACGAACTGGCCGGCGCGCAACCCGCTGACATTGCTGAACTCGGCGGAGTAGGAGTTGGTCCGGTCGAAGCGGATCTGACCGAACACGATGATGATCATGATGCTGAACATCAGCAGCACCACAGCGAAGACGCTGAGCTTGACGAGAGTTCCGGTGATTTTCATGGGTTGATCGTGTTATCCCCTACCTGACGGCCCCAGACGTACTCGTTCACAAAGGGCGACCCGACCTCCAAGTGGTTATAAGGCGCAAGGCTGTTGCCGGTGTCCATCACCAGTTCCGGCGCCGGCCACAGTTGCCGGGTGATCTGCTGCCAGCAACCCGGTGCCCCGCCCGGTCCACCGTGGGCGTTCACCCGCGGCAGGTTCTCCGGGTAGGTGTAGGGGTTCGGCGCGCCACCGATCACTCCGGCAGCCAGCCCGCCGACCTGCGAGAGCAGTAGCGGAACCAGCGATACGGGGTTAAGCATCAGGCCCAGGGCGGACAGGATCTGGGAGTGGCTGTTCAGCGAATAGCCGTTGCCACCCAGGAACTGGTAGGCCTTGGGCTCGATGTCGTGGTAGTTGTGCAGCGTGCAGTACAGCTCCGGGCTGTAGGTGTCGAGCAACTGCGCGGTGGGCACCAGGTCGGCGGCGCCGCGGGCCAGGTACGGCCCGCCGCGCTCGAAGATGTCCGCGCCGGTGTTGCCGAACCCGGCGGCCGCCAGCAGCGCCTGGTCCAGGTCCTTCTGCTGGGCGTTGATACTGCGGGCTGTCGGCACCGAATTGTTCAGGAAGTCGATCAGGTCCGGCGCGGCGTTCGCGTACACGTCGCCGAGGGCGGCGAGCTGCTGGATGTCGCGGCGGGCCTGCGGCATCTGCGGGTTGACGTCGTCGAGGATGGCGTTGCCGTTGACGATCGACTGGCCGAAGCGGTCGCCCAGTCCGGTCAGGGACTGCGCGGCGGCACTCAGCGTCAGGTTCAGCTTGACCGGGTCGACTTTCTCCGAGATCGAGGTCAGGGTCTGGAACAGGGTGTTGATTTCGGTCGTCACGCCGGAGGCGTTGATCACGCCGTTCGGCCGGAGATGACCTCGCGAGATGATGTCGCCTTTGTCATCTTTGGGCGTGGTCAGCGATATGTACTTGCCGCCGAACACCGTCGTCGCCTTGATCTGCGCGTCGACGTTCTCCGGGACCACCCCATTAGCGCCGAGAAATTCCGGATAGATATCCAGGGAAAATTTTGCGGCCGGCTTGCCGTCGCGGTTGATCTCCTGGATCGTGTCGACCCGACCGATCTGAACCCCGTTGTAGGTGACCTTTGAGCCCGGATCCATCACCAGCCCGGCCCGGTCGCTGTACATCGTCAGCTTCGCCTTCTCGGTGAAGTCACCGCGAAACTGTATGTAGACGACTGTGAGCACGAGTAGCAGCACAACTACGGCCGAGATGCCGATCAGCTTGTACGGCGGGTTCTTTACCTTGTTGACCTTCCCCGGAGTCGTCATGGCGCTACACCGTCAATGCGAAGTTGGGGTTGACGCCGTAGAGCGCCAACGCGGCGGACAGAACAACCACCTGAACCGAGATCAGGGAGAACCGCATCGATCGGCCGACCGCCTCGCCGACGCCGACCGGTCCGCCGCCGGCATTGAACCCGTAGTAGCAGTGGGTCACCATCACGATTCCCGCGATGATGATCGCCTCCAGAAATGACCAGAACACGTCGTCGGGGCGGAGGAAGGTCCGGAAGTAGTGTTCGTAGGTGCCGCTCGACTGTCCGTACAACAGCGTCGTAACGACCTGCGGGGAGAGAAAAGCCATAATCATCGCCAGCGCGTATAGCGGGATGATCACCACCAGCCCGGCGACCACACGGGTGGAGGTCAGGTAGGAAATGGACTTGATTCCCATCACTTCCAGCGCGTCGATTTCCTCGCTGATCCGCATTGCACCCAGCTCGGCCGTGGCGCCGGCTCCGACCGTCGCTGCCAGCGAGATTCCAGTGACGACGGGGGCGGCGATTCGCACGTTGATCAGCGCGGAGAAGAACCCCGTGAAGGCCTCGACACCGATGTTGCCCAGCGTGGCAAAGCCCTGGATGGCAATCAGCGAACTGCCGGACAACGTCACAAAGCCGACGATCGCGGCAGTACCGCCGACGACCGCCATTGCGCCGGTGCCCATCCCGATCTGAGCGATCAGCCGCAGGGTCTCCTTGCGGTAGTAATGAATCGCATGCGGGATCTGCCCCAGGCTGGTCAGGACGAACCAGGCTAGCTGGCCGGTCTCGTCCAGACCCCGGGTCACCGAACCCGCGTACTTGTTGACGTTGGCCGTCGCCCGCGGGAACCGCGACCGGACTACCGCTGCTGTCGACATCGTTAGTGCCCCGTCCCGAATCGAACGCCGATCGTGGTCAATATGACGTTCACCGCATACAAGGCCACCACGCACAGCACCACGGTCTCGTTGACCGCCGTGCCCAGCCCCTTGGAACCACCGCGCACCGTCAACCCGCGGTAGCAACCGACTAACCCGGCGATCAACCCGAACGTCGCCGCCTTGATCATCGCGATGATCACCTCGGGCAGCCCGGTGATCGTGGTCAGCGTCGCCAGATACGCCCCACCGGAAACGTTCTGCAGATACACCCCGAACAGGTAGCCACCAACCAGTCCCACCGTGATCACCAGGGCGTTGAGCAGCGTCGCGACCACCGTCGCCGCGATCACCCGGGGCACCACCAGCCGGTGGATCGGGTCGATGCCGAGCACTTCCATCGCGTCGATCTCTTCACGGACGGTGCGGGCGCCCAGATCGGCGCAGATCGCTGTCGAACCGGCGCCGGCCACCACCAGCACTGTGGTCAAGGGACCGAGCTGGGTGACCGCCGCAATGGCCGCTCCCGCACCCGATAGGTCGGCGGCGCCGAACTGCGAAAGCAGCACGTTGAGTGTGAAGATAAGCAGCACCGTCAGCGGGATCGACACCATGATCGTGGGCAGCAACGCCACCCGCATGATGAACCAGCATTGCAGGACCAACTCGCCCCACTGAAACGGCCGCCGGAACAAGGCCCGGCCGGTCAACACGCACATCCGGAAGAACCCGCCGATCAGAGTCAGTGGCGACTCGAATCGATCGCGCAGGAATCCGACCAGATGCGGTCGAGTGGATGTCGTCACGATTGCCCCTTCACATTGGGGCCGCTCGTGTCGCGGCGCCGCGGCGATTGGTGTCGCACGCCTCCTCCTTGCCCCGACCCTACGTGTGTGACCAACGGCTCCCTACCCGCAGGTAGTAACGGAGACCACAGGAATGTACCCGATGGTCGCCCAGGTGTGTATAGCAACTCGACAATTGACATCACGTCAGCACCTAGCAAACATGTCGGCCTCGTCAGCTTTCCTCTCTGGTGGCAGATTTCGTTGTGACAGAACGATTTCCAGAGTCGTCGCCGACCCCGTAGCGCAAACGCAGCTCAGTCTTGAGCACCTTCCCGGCGGGGTTGCGCGGCAGGGCGTCCACGATCTCGAGCGCCTTGGGGTGCTTGTACCGCGCAAGCCGCTCGGTCAAGTACTCATCTAGCTCTTCGATCCGGAGGTGGCCTTCCGTTACAGCGGCGACGGCGACTGGAACCTCGCCCCATCGCTCATCGACCCGGCCGATCACCGCGACCTCGACGATGCGCTCATGGCCGGCCAGAACGTTCTCGACCTCCGCGCAGTAGATGTTCTCGCCGCCGGAGATGATCATGTCCTTCTTGCGGTCCACGACCCACACGTAGCCATCGGCGTCCATCCGGACCAGGTCGCCGGAGTGGAACCAGCCGCCGGCGAAAGCCTCCGCGGTGGCCTCCGGATTGTTCCAGTAGCCACTCATCAATGTCGGTGCGCGATAGACGATCTCGCCGACCTCGCCGACCGGCACGTCGTTCATGTTGTCGTCGACGACCCGTGCGGCAACCGTCGGGATCACCCGGCCGACCGATCCCCGCTTGCGGATGGCGTCGTCGCCGAGCAGCATGCACGTCACCGGCGACATCTCGGTCTGGCCGAACGCGGCCAGGATCTGGGTGCCCGGAAAGATCTCGGACATCTTTCGCAGCAACACATCTGGCGCCGGCGCGGCACCCCACGACATCACTCGCAACCGCAGGTCGCGCGGCCTTGCCTGCTGCTCCGCGCACACCGCCTGCCACTGCGCGGGAACCAGGAATATGCCGGTGACCCTCTCGGCCTCCAATACGTCGAGCAGCTGGCCGGGCTCGAACGCGCCGAGCGGGTAGATCACGGTCGGGAGGCCGAGCAGCATCCCGGAGAGCACATTGCCGATCCCGGCGATGTGGAACAACGGGACACCGATGAAGCCGACGTCGTTGTTGAGGTCGACGCCACTGGTGTAGAGCATGGTCATCGTCTGACCGGTGAGGTTGGCGTGGGTGAGCACCGCACCCTTGGGCCGCCCCGTGGTGCCCGATGTGTACATGATCAGCGCCGGGGAGTCGTTCGGGATGTCAACCGGGGCGGGCGCATCGCCCGCCTCATTCATAAGGTCTTCATAGAAGAGGACGTCGTCATCGGCGCTGTCGCCTGCCACCACCACCGTGTCCAGCAGTGGAGCGATCTGCCGTACGCCCGTCGCCACCGGGGCGAGGACCGCTTCGGTGATGACCACGCGGGCCCCGCTGTCCTCGACCAGGAAGGCGATCTCCGAAGGGGTGAGCCGGAAGTTCAACGGGACGGCGATCGCTCCCAACATGTTGGCGGCCAGCACCGACTCGACGAACTCGGGGCGGTTGAGCATCAACACCATCACCCGGTCGCCGGGGCCGACGCCACGGCGGCTCAGCGCGCCGGCCAGCGCCGTCACGCGACCCCGCAGCCCCGCCCACGTCAGCGTGCGGCCCAGGAATCTCAGCGCCGGCGCGTCCGGCTGCATCATCGCGTGCCGTTCGAGCTGGTTCACCCAGTTCTGGCGGCGAGCAAGATACGGCTGCTCGAGCGCTTCGGAATGGGCCTGCGTCCGGTGGCCGGCCAGTTGGGCGGTCAATATGCCTTCCCTTCACTCGCGCACCGCTTGCGTCAGGCTGATATTTGATAAAACATGTGTTGTCTGGGTCACACTAACGGCCGCTGAGGTCGCTAACAAGCCCTTAGCCACGACTTGAGCCAATACCGCAATGTCGCTGAAAGGCCTGGCAGGCCCCGTGAATGCACCGTTATCGGCCTTAGGTTCCGAGCCGCGCAGGCGCCGGCCGCTGCGCCGGGCGCAGCTATCCGACGAAGTCGCCGGGCACCTGCGGACCGCGATCATGTCGGGGACGCTGCGCCCGGGCACGTTCATCCGGCTGGACGAAACCGCCGCTCAGCTCGGGGTGAGCATCACGCCGGTGCGCGAGGCCCTGTTGAAGCTGCGCGGCGAGGGCATGGTGCAGCTGGAGCCGCACCGCGGTCACGTGGTGCTCCCGCTGACCCGCCAGGACATCGACGACATCTTCTGGCTGCAGTCCACAATCGCCCGCGAGTTGGCCGGCACGGCGACCGAACGCATCACCGAACGCGAGATCGCCGAGTTGGAGCGCATCAACGACCTGTTGGCGTCGGCGGTCGGCGGCGGGGACGTCGAGGCGATCGCCTCGCTGGAGTTCTCGTTCCACCGGGTGTTCAACCAGGCGAGCGGGCGGATCAAACTGGCCTGGTTCCTGCTCAACGCCGCCCGCTACATGCCCGCCCAGCTGTACGCCGCCGACCCGCTGTGGGGCGAATCCACCGTCGACAGCCACCGCCGGCTGATCACCGCGTTGCGGAACCGCGACGCGGCGGCCGTGGTCGAGCACACGGTCTGGCAGTTCACCGACGCGGCCCAACGGCTTACCGAGACATTGGACCGGACGGGGATCTTCAACTCCTAGCCGAGTTGCTCGGCGCGCTGCTTGACGTTGGCGGCCAGTTGGTCGAGGACGTTGCCCAGCAACATCTTCACCATGGGCGCGGGCACCGGCATGCTGGGCTCGACGTCGATGTCCACGGTGAGCAGGCTGTTCGCTCCGGTGGCCACCACGCTGAAAAGCTGCTCCTGCTTGGCGAACAGGTCGCCCTGCTGCATCACCGTCTGAATCTGGTTCTCACCCGGGTAATACACGGCGTGGATATAGACGCCTTCGAAACCGTTGACATTGGTGTCCAGGCGAACCTGGCTGGGGCGGCCGTCGTCGTAGCGGGCGAGGATCCAGGCGCCTTTGACGCCTTCATTCCATTCCGGGTACCGCTCGATGTCGGAGACGATGCCCATGATGGAGCCGGCCTCGGCATCGACCTCGACTGTCTTGCTCATAACTGCCATTGGCGAAGCATACGTGCGCCCGGCCGGGCTCAATTCACTAAGGCGGTCGACAACAACGACCGGATCGCGTCGGGAATTGGGACCGGTCGGCGGGTGTCGCGATCGACGTAGACATGCACCCAGTGGCCCAGTGCAGCAACAGGCCGCGGCTCCTGGTCGATCTCTTTGAAGAGGCCCAGTCGATAGGTGACGCTGCTGCGGCCGAGCCGCGTCACGGCCAGGCCCACCGCGAGGCGCTCCGGGAACGCCAGCTCGGCGAAATAGCGGCAGCCTGACTCCGCGACGATGCCCAGTTCGGGAATGGTGAGCGGATCGACCCCAACCTCGGTGGCGATCCAGGCGTTGATCGCGGTGTCGAACAGTTGGTAGTAGACCGCGTTGTTGAGGTGGCCGAACATGTCGTTGTCGGCCCAGCGGGTGAGCACCGGCCACAGCACCGGGAAATCAGCGCTGGTGAGGCCGTCCGGGGCAGGTGGCATGGAGCTCATGGTTGTATTCCAACATGATTCACATCCGCGGCGCGGTGCTGGAGCGGATCGGTGCGCCACGCCCGTACGCGGGATCGCGGCCGATCAGCATCGCCGATCTCGAGCTGGCGGACCCGGGTCACGGTGAAGTGCTGGTGCGCGTCGAAGCGGCCGGGGTTTGTCACTCGGATCTGTCGGTGGTCGACGGCAACCGGGTACGTCCGGTGCCGATGCTGCTGGGTCACGAGGCGGCGGGCGTCGTCGAGGCGCTCGGTGACGGCGTCGACGACCTGGCCATCGGACAGCGGGTGGTGCTGGTGTTTCTGCCCCGCTGTGGCCAATGTCCCGCGTGCGCGACGGAGGGCCTGACGCCGTGCGGGCCCGGCAGCGCGGCCAACAACGCGGGGACCCTGCTCGGTGGGGGCATCCGCCTGAGCCGGGACGGCGGAACGGTTTATCACCACCTCGGCGTCTCGGGGTTCGCGACGCACGCCGTGGTCAATCGGGCCAGTGCCGTCGCCGTGCCCGACGATGTGCCGCCGGAGGTGGCCGCCCTGCTCGGGTGCGCGGTGCTGACCGGAGGCGGCGCCGTGCTCAACGTCGGCGACCCCCGGCCCGGCCAGTCCGTCGCGGTCGTCGGGCTCGGCGGTGTCGGCATGGCTGCGGTGATCACCGCGTTGACCTATGAGGGTGTCCGCGTCATCGGCGTCGATCAACTCCCGGAAAAGCTGCGTGCCGCAGCGGCTCTGGGCGCACACGAGACTTACACACCGGAGCAGGCCGCGGGAGTCAAGGCGGACGTGGTGGTGGAGGCCGTCGGCCATCCCCTCGCCTTGGAGACCTCGATCGGGCTGACCGCCCCGGGCGGGCGCACCGTCACCGTCGGACTGCCGCGGCCGGACGCTCGAATCAGCCTGTCGCCGTTGGGTTTTGTCGCCGAAGGCCGCGCGCTGATCGGAAGCTATCTCGGGTCGGCGGTGCCCAGCCGCGACATCCCCCGCTTCGTCGCGCTGTGGCAGTCCGGCCGGCTGCCGGTGGAATCCCTGGTCTCGTCGACGATCCGGTTGGACGACATCAACGAGGCGATGGACCACTTGGCCGACGGCACCGCGGTGCGCCAATTGATCAGATTCTGAACGCCGCCGCCAGCGCGCCGCCTTGCAGGGCGAACAGCCGTTGCGACGCCGTCCATTCGGGCAGCAGCGAGTCGAATCCGTGGCAGGCGCCGGAGAACACGTGCAGCTCGGTCGGCACCCCGGCGCTTTGCAACCGCTGCGCGTACTCCACCGCCTCGTCGCGGAAGGGATCGACCGCTGCGCACGTGATCAGCGCGGGGGGCAGTCCCGCCAACACTTCCCGACGGGCGGGCGCGGCCCCCGGCGTCGGGTGCTGCCCGGCCAGGTAGTGCCGCCACATCAGGTCCGCTGCCTCGCCGTCGAACGCGGGGGTGGCGCGAAACTCGTTCCTGGACAACGTCGGACGGTCGTCGAGCACCGGCTGGTGCAGCAGCTGGAACACCAGTGGTGGCAGTTCGCCGTCGGCGGCGCCGTGTGCCAGGCCGGCGGCCAGGGCGCCACCGGCGCTGCTGCCCGCCACCGCCACCCGGTCCGGATCGATGCTCAGCTCAGATGCGTTGCCGTGCAACCATTTGAGCACCTTCTGCGCGTCGTTCAGCGCTGCGGGCCAGGGGTGTTCCGGCGCCAAGCGATAGTCGACCGACACCACCGCACATCCGGCGCGGCGGGCAAGTTCCAGACACTGCCGGTGGTCGGTGTCCAGATTGCCGAGCGCGAAACCGCCTGCGTGGCAATAGAGGACCGCCGGTGCCCGCCCCGCGCCGCCGCGATAGATGCGCACCGGCACGCCCGCGGCGGCAGCCTGGTCGATTGACACCCCGGCTGTGTCCAGACGCGCCTCGGAGCGACGCTGGTTCATCGACTCCCGGATCAGCGGAATGGCTTCGGCGGTGAACACCGTCCGGTTGACGGCAACCTCACGCAGCGCCGGGTCCAGTCGCAGTCGGACGCTCACCGGATCTGCAGGCATTGCCCACCGTCGACGACGAGTTCCGACCCGGTGATGAAGGACGCCTCCTCGGAGACCAGAAACGCCACGGCATCGGCGATTTCGGCAGGCCGGCCCAACCGGCCGAACATCGCCACCGCCGCCAGTCGCTGCTGAATGGCGTCGTCAAGCATCGGGGTGGCGACCGGCCCCGGGAACACCGCATTGACGCGGATCCCGGCCGGCGCGAGTTCGGCCGCCGCCGTCTGGGTCAGACCGCGCAGGGCCCACTTTGCGGAGCCGTAGGCGCAATGCTGCGGAAAGGGACGGATGGCTCCGGTACTGCAGATGTTGACGATAGCGGCGTTGCCGGCCGCTTGCAGGTGTTGCAGCGCGGCACGCATACCCAGGAACGCGCCCAGACAATTGACCCGCCACGAGTTCTCGAAGTCTTCCACCGTCTCATCGGCCAGCGACGCCCGGTGCAGCACCCCGGCGTTGTTGACCAGTGTGGACAGTCCCCCGAATCGCTCGACGGTTGCCCAGACGGCGGCTTCCCACTGCCGCGGGTCGGTGACGTCTAACGCCAGACTCAGCAATCCCTGTCTCGCAGAGTCGATTCCGTCGGATCGCACGTCACAGGCCGCGACCTGAAAGCCTTTGCCGAGCAATGTCTGCACTATCGCGGCGCCCTGCCCGCCCGCCGCGCCGGTCACCAATGCGATCTTCGCGTCGCTCACCGGCCGGTCGCCTCGCGCAGGTGTTCGGCGGCGCCCCGGCGTAGCGCATGCGATTCGGATGCCAGCGTGATCATCTGAAAGCCCAACTGGGCCATCCTCTTTCCCGTCGATCCGTCGCTGGCATGGATTCCGGTGATTAGTCCGGCGGCGCTGGCGACGCGATGGATCCGGCCGATCGCCTGGAGAACGAGGTCGTTGCGTGTCGCACCGACCACGTCGGCGCCCATCGAGATCGCCAGATCGGCCGGCCCGACGTAGATTCCGGTCAACCCGCTCACCGCGCAGATGTCTTCGATACCGGAGACCGCCGCGGCCGTCTCGATCATGGCGAAGACCCCGGCCCGCTCCGCCAGCGCGGCGGGATCGTTGCCCAGGCTCGCCCGCAACGGCCCGAAGCTGCGAATGCCCGCGGGGGGATAGCGGGTGGCGGCCACCGCCGCGGCGGCCTGGTCGGCCGATTCGATCATGGCGATGATGACGGCGTCGGCACCGGCGTCGAGCACCCGTCCGATGGGCGCCGGGTCGGCGTTGGGCAGCCTGACGGCGGTGGCGATCGGGACGTGTTCGAGGTGGCGCAACATGGCGGCGATTCCGGCGTCGTCGAGATAGCCGTGCTGGGCGTCGAATCCGACGTAGTCGTAGCCGGCCCGGGCGAACTCATCGGGGCCGATCAGTGTCGGACCGGTGACCCAGCCGCCCCAGCGGGGTCTACTGACATCGTTTCGGAAGACGCTCATCCGGCGATCGCGATCTTCACGCGGTCGGGGTCCGGACGGCAGGCCAACTCGAACGCCGCCTGGACGTCGTCGACGGCGAAGGTGTGTGTCAGATACGTGCCGAGCAGGTCGGGGTGTTCGGCGGCGAACCTGCCGGCCAGGTCCAGCATCCGCCGCCGGTCCAGTGTGACACCGGATTTCAGCGTCAGGTTCTTGCGCAGCATGGCGCGCATGTCGATGGGATACGAGTCGTCGTCGGCCACGCCGAAGTAGAACACGGTGCCACCCGGGGCGGCTGCCCCGATCGCATGCCCCAGGGTGGCCACCTGATGACCAACCGCCTCGACGACCACCTCGGGCCGGTCCTGCGGAGCAAGCCGACTCACCCACCGGTCGCTGGTGGCACGCACGGCATCATCGACACCGAATGCGCACGAGAGCTTTTCGCGGTCGACCGGGTCGATTCCGGTGACTCGTCGCGCTCCGGCGGCCTTGGCGACGTAGGAGAACAGCAGGCCGATCGATCCCTGGCCGATGATCGCCACGTGCCGCCCGGCCAGATCGGGCAACTGCTCGCACGCATACAGCACGCAGGCCAGCGGCTGCAGGCCTACCGCCTGTGCCGCGCTGAGCGACGGATCGTAGGGCGCCAGGCCGTCACCGTCGCTGACCACCCGCTCCATCATGCCGTCGAACCCGGAGGCCCAACCCACCACCTGCTCGCCGGGCCGGTGGTCCGGGTGCCTGCTGGCAAGGACCTCGCCGGCGACTTCGTGGATCGGGAAGCCGTCCTTCTCCGCGGCGCTGCGGCCGTCGTCACCCGGCAGCCGTCCCTGCGCGCCCCGGAAACCGGGCAGATCGCTGCCGCACACCCCGGCAGCCTGAAACCGCAGCAGCACTTGGCCGTTCGTGAGGCACTCAGGTGTCTTGGCCGGAATCGAGGTGCGCTCGAACGCGTACGGCGCGACGACCCGATACGACCACACCTCAGACCTCCACCGGAATCTTGTTCCAGCCCCACTGGAAACTAGACGGCAGCCGGGTGGCCTGGTCGCCGTCGATCGCGAATTCGGGCACCCGGCGCAGCCATTCTTCCAGCAGCACAGCAACTTCCAGTCGTGCCAGATGATAGCCGAGGCAGAAATGCTGGCCGCGGCCGAATGCCAGCGACCGTTGGATCGGGCGGTCCCAGATGAATTCGTCGGGTTCGGGATACTCGCGTTCGTCCCGGTTCGCCGAGGCCAGCAGCGTGATCACCCGTTGCCCGGGGCTGATCGTCTGGCCGTGCAGGGTGCAGGGTTTACGCGCCGTTCGGGCGAACCATTGCGCCGGGGCGCAGTAGCGGATCATCTCTTCGCGGGCGACCGGGACGGTGGTGGCCGGGTCGGCGCGTACGGCCGCAAGCTGCCCGGGACGCCGGCTGAGCTCCCACAGCCCGTGCGCCACGATCTTCGGCACCGTCTCGGTGCCGCCGATGAAGATGCACAGCATCTGGGTGGCGACTTCGACGTCGCTGAGCGCGCTGCCGTCGGGCAGGCGATAGCCGAGCAGTCCGTCGACCACCGGCAGCTTGCCGGCTTCACCGGCGCGGCGCCGCGCCACCACCGGCACCAGGAACTGCAGATAGTTCGGCCGCGCCTCGGCGGTGTCGACGCCCTCGCCGGGTTCGGCCAGACTGCCGGCATTGACCGCCGCCAATACCTGGGGGGCGAGATCCGTTGACAATCCCAGCAATTCACAGACCATCGACGCCGCCACAATGCCGCCGTAGTCCTGGGTGAGGTCGAAGGTGCCCCGCGGTAGGAGCAGGTCGAGCCGTTCGTTGGCCAGTTCGCGGATTCGCGCCTGCAAAGCGGTGACCGACCTGGGCCGCAGCGGCTGGGAGTGGGCGCGGCGGATCTCGCCGTAGAGATCGGTGTCGAACACCGCGTGGAACGGCAACGGGTGCAGCGGCGGGTCGGCGACCGGGCCGTTATTGTGCCGCGCCAGAACCGAAGCCGCGGGCAGGGTCCCCTCCGAGGCGACGAACGTACCGTCGTTGACCTCCAGTACCTGCCAGATGTCTTCGAACCTCGAGATAGCGAACGTATCCCACTGCGGCAGGTAGTAAACCGGGTACTGATCGCGCAGGATGCGATAGTAGGGAAGCGGATTCGCCATCACGGCCGCGTCGAAGGGATCGTAGGAGAAGTCCTGCGTCACTGCAGTGGCGACGGCGGTAGAGCCTGCAGAATGGAGTCTTCCCAGCCGTCGCGCAGGGCCGGCGCAACGCTCATCCAGGTGACGATCTCAGCGGGCGGGCTGTCCTTCCAGGACGGGTAATGGTTCGCGAAGCACTCCCAGCCGCCTTCGAGAGCCCAGTAGTGAATGACCTCGTTGAAACGGAACGTGGTGGTGAAGGAGCCGAGCCAGTGCTTGCCGGTGCTCTCCGACCAGGGGACGTAGAGTCGCTCCAGCTCGCGGATGTAGTCGTCCTGCCGACCGGGCTTGGTCTGCATGATCTCCTGAATCACCAGCGACGCATCGAAATTGACGTCACTCAACGCGGCCAGGCTCCTGTTGCTGGGACCGGCGTACATGATCCGGCCCTCCCCCGAGGCGCCCAAGTCGGTCAGATAGGCCGACCACTTCCCGGCCACCGACTCGTGACTACCGCCGCGCGCCTGCGCGGCGCCGATCCTGGCGTAGTCCGCGAATGCGTCGATCTCCCAGATGATCGTCACCTGCGGCCAGTGACCGTTGTAGGGCGTGGTCTCCCAGATCGAGTACAGCCGGGCGCCGAGTTCTTCCATCATCGGCTGATAGATGTCGACGAACACCTCGGTGAAGTCGTCGCTGCGCCCCGAACCCAGATCGATCGTTTCGTGCAGGTAGAGCAACGTGTGGCGGTGGTACTTCTTCATACTGTCCGGCTACCCCGGCCAGGCCGAGTCGGTAACCATAGACTCCGTGGAAGCTATTGCCTCGTAATGCATTCCAGCCGCGCGCAGGGCCTCGGCTTTAAACGCGCGGGCTGCGGCGCTCGGCGTGTAGTGGGTCCGGGTGAGGCCGCGGTCCGCACCGAGTGGCCAGCCCTCGCCCCACAGCGCGACCTCGGTCAACCGACTGGCCACGGCCTTGCGCACCAGGGCACGGACGCGGTCGTCGGCGGCGAACGCCTCGGCGCTGACGGCCAGACCCTGACTCATCGGTCCAGAGACGTCCAGATCTCCGGCCGCGTCCAAAACCCGCGCCCCCAATACGCGCAACGGACGGGTGTCGCAGCCCGGCGGTAACAGCACGTTGACCTGCCAGCCGGCCATCACCCGGTCATACAGCCAGCCACCGACGGTGTGCACCACGTCGCCGGTGCCGACGGCAATGACGTCGAGGCGGTGACGCAGTACCCGGCCGTCGAGCTGAGCCCTGCGTGCCGTGCCCCTGCCGGGATGAAAGTCGAACGTTGGAGTAACCATCGATCCGTTCCTGTTGCCACAGCTCCTCGGACAGCGTGACACTTCCGCTCGATTTTGTAAAGCTCCGTGGAGGTCTCAGCGCTGGCGGCGGGCGTCCAGTTCGGCCAGGACCTCGTCGGTGTGCTGGCCGAGTTGCGGTGCAGCAGAGCGCGGTGACCAGGGCGTTCCGTGAAAATCGGCGGGCGTGGCCACCATCGGCACGATCGCGCCTCCGTCGGGTACGTCGACGATTCCGCCGGCGGCATGGAATTGCTCGTCGGCGACGATGTCCTCGAGTGCGTTGATCGGCGACCAGAAGAAATCCGGCTCGGCGGCGAACAGGTCGGCCCACTCGTCAAGCGGGCGGGTCGCGAAGATTTCGTCCAGTTCGGCGATCAGCGGGGCGGCGTTGGCCGCGCGGGCGCGGGCGTCGGCATAACGCGGGTCGGTCAGCCAGTCGGTGCGGCCCACCACTCGACAAAGCGCGGGCCAGTGCCGGTTGACTTCCAGCCCGACGATCCAGAACCGGCGCCCGTCGGCGGCGGCGTAGTTGTTCATGCACGGGTTACCCATGGTGGCGCGTTCGCCGATCGCGATCGGCTGACCGGTGAGCAGGTAGGTGTTCAGGTCGAAGCTCACGGTGTATGCGCCCTGGCGGTACAGCGAGGTCGACACCAATTGCCCTGTGCCGGTGCGCTCGCGGGCGAGTAACGCAGCGCAGACGGCGCCGGCCAGGGTCATGCCTGCTGAGTGATCGCCCATGCCGCCACGCTGGAACGGCGGTGTGTCGCCGGGCCTGGTGAGTAGGTGGGCGATGCCGCCTCTGGACCAGAAAGCCGCGACGTCATAGGCCGCGCGGTCGGCGTCCGGCCCTGATTCGCCGTAGCCGGTGATCAGACCGTAAACCAGCCGCGGGTGATCGTTGGCCAGCGTCTGGTAGTCCAGGCCGAGCCGCCGCAACGCACCGGGCCGCACATTGGTGATGAAAACGTCTGCGTCCGAGAGCAATTCGAGCGCAACCTGTCGGTCGCTCGCAGTGGTGAGGTCCAGCACGACGCTGCGCTTGGACCGGTTGTCCATCTCGAACGGCGGGTTCACACCGAGGTCGCAGCCCAGCATGCGGCCGAACATCCGGCCGGGATCGCCGGCCGGCGGCTCGATCTTGATGACATCGGCGCCCCAGTCGGCCAGGATTGCGGCCGCTGCCGGACCGGCCACCCAGACCCCGAGTTCGACGACCTTGATGCCCTCCACCGGTCCTGCCATCGCGGTCAGCCTAGCTTCATCACCAACTGACCGAGGCTCAGGATGCCCGAATTGGCGGTCCCCGTGTTGAACAGGCCCGAGTTGAAGCCACTCAGCACGCCGCTCGGGAAGGGGCCCACGGCGCCGGTGACGGCAGTGTTGAAAAAGCCCGAACTCACTCCGGAAGACTGCAGCGCCGCAACGATCGTGTTGAAGAAGCCGGACACCCCGTGGCCGTCGCTGCCGCCGTTGTTGCCGAAGCCGGAGACTCCGGCGCCCGTGTTGCCGAACCCCGAGTTGTCGACGGCACCGATGCCGACGTCCCCGGCGTCGGTGGCAAAGCCGAAGCCGGTGTTCACGTTGCCCGCATTTCCGACGCCGGTGTTGACGTGGCCGGAATTGCCGAAGCCGGTGTTGGTCTCGCCGGAGTTCCACAGGCCCGTGTTGAGGTTGTTCCCATTCCAGCCGCCGGTATTGATCGAGCCGGCGTTCCCCCAGCCGGTGTTGAGCAGGCCGGAGTTCCAGAAGCCGACGTTGCCGGCGCCCGAGTTGCCGAACCCGAGACTGCCGGTGCCCGAGTTCCCGAAACCAAAGCTGTTGATGTGGCCCGGGAAAACGGTATTGACGCCTGAGCTGAAGATGCCGACGTTGCCGCTGCCGGAGTTGAAGAAGCCGACATTGTGGTCACCCGAGTTGAACAGACCGATGTTGCCGTTGCCGAAGTTGAACACCCCGGCGAGGTCGACGCCGACCCGCCCGTTGCCGACAAGCCCGATTCCGATGTTCCCGTTGCCGCTGTTCCCGAAGCCGAAGTTGCCGATGCCGGTGTTCCCGGCTCCGACGTTTGCGTCACCGGTGTTCCCGCCGCCGATGTTTCCGTCGCCCAGGTTGCCGAGGCCGACGTTATTGCTGCCGGTGTTACCCATGCCCACGTTGTTGTTGCCGGCGGTCGTTTGGAAGGTATAGAGGTTCGGATTGGACAAATCGGTCGGACCGCCGTTTCCGAAGCCGATGTTCCCATTGCCGAAATTGCCGAACCCGACGTTGCTGTTGCCGTTGTTTCCGGCACCTACGTTGCCGTTGCCGTTGTTCCCACCGCCGATGTTGTAGTTGCCCGACTGCGGAGGCACCAGTTCGCTGTTGTCGGTGCCGCTGTTGCCGATGCCGATGTTGCCGGTGCCGGTGTTGCCGTGCCCGATGTTCGCGTTGCCCCGGTTACCGATACCCAGGCTGGGCAGGTTCTGCAGGAGTCGTTGCAGATCACTGGGCAGCTGCGCGGCCGCGGCCGACGCTCCGGCGTAGTAGCCCGTCATCGCTTCGACGTCCGCGGCCCACATCTGCTCGTAGTGGCCCTCCGCGGCCATGATTGCGGGGGCGTTGAGCCCCAGCCAATTTGATCGGATCAGCTGCACGAAAGCGCTGCGGTTCGCCGCCACCGCCAGCGGATGGACGGTCGCGGCGCGGGCGGCCTCGAATACGCCGGCCACTGTGCGGGCCTGTTCGGCCGCCCCGACCGCCCGGGCGCAGGCGGCGCCGAGGTACTCCGCATACGGCGCGGCCGCGGCCGCCATCGCCGCCGATGCCGCCCCCTGCCACCAACTGCCCGCCAAGTCCGTTGTTACCGACGAAAAGGACGATGCCGCCGTCCCCAATTCCGATGCCAGACCTTCCCAGGCCGCGGCCGCGTCCAGCATCGGCGCCGACCCCGCACCGCTGAACATCAGCAAAGAATTAATCTCCGGCGGCAGAGTAACGAAGTTTGCCACAATTGACCCCCCGTCGGACGGAACTCTCTGATCCCGGAGAGCACCCTACGCCTACGCAAGCGTCAATTATCTCTCTTTTGAACGAATTGCTAGGCGGCATGGAAGTCGATGACGGTGATGCCGAGGGCGTCTTCCATCTCGCTGATGTGGGTGATGACGTAGATCGGTGGCGCGACGGATCGGTAGCGGGCGTCGGTGGGGGTGATGTATTCGGTGGTGTGCACACCGTTTTCGTCGTGTGCGGTGACGCGCCAGCCGGGTGATTCTTTGACGTAGTTGCAGCGTTCGCACAGGCCTTGGCCGTTGGTGGCGGTGGTGGGTCCGCCGTGTTGGGCGGGGGTGATGTGGTCGCGGTGGCGGATGGGGGCGTCGCAGT
>NZ_LKTM01000047.1 GCF_001417955.2 Mycobacterium gordonae
TCCCTCGTCATCGGGATCATGTAACGCCATCTATCGCTGAAGATTCACCGCCACTTACCTCTGAAGATCACAAGCAGTGTCTCATTTCTTGTCTCACACCGCGTGTCTCGCATCTGCACTGTCACCGCCAGGTGAGACAGTCAACGAATGACAGCCACTCTCGGCTACGCCCGGATCAGCACCACCGGCCAGGACCTCACTGCCCAACGAACTGCTCTCGCAGCGGCCGGCGTCGACCCCGAGCGGGTTTTCACCGACGAACTCTCTGGAGCGGTCGGCACCGGCCGCCCTGGTCTCGCTGGGCTGCTCGACTACGCCAGGACCGGAGACATCGTTGTGGTGGCCGCCATTGATCGCCTTGGCCGTTCAGCCGCCGAAGTCACTCGCACTATTGCTGACCTCGACAAGCGGGGAATCTTGCTGCGCGCCCTCCGCGAGGGCATCGACACCGCTACCCCCACCGGACGTGCTGTCGCTGCCATCATGGCGACCCTGGCTGAACTGGAACTCGAACTCGGCCGCGAACGACGTGCCGCATCACGTGAAGCCCGCCGATCGCGCAGCCTGCCAGCCACCAAGCCGCCGAAGCTCAGCGCCGCCCGCCAGGAACAGCTATGCCGGCTGGCGGCCACCGGCGAACCGGTCGACGAGCTCGCCGCTGCATTCGGCATAGGACGTGCGACCGCGTACCGATATTTGAGCCGGGGTCGCGCCACGTGAACGAGATCCCGCGTACCCCAGCACCAGGTGGTGACGACCCTCGCATTGAGCTAATGCACAAGGTGGCAAAGCTCGAATCCCGGTATGCCGATCGAGTGGACGAGACAGAGACCGCCTGGATGGCCGTGGTCAACGTGGCACTTGAGCGGTGGCGCACGTCGTGGCAGGAGCGGACGTCGACACCGGAGCTAAACCCCGAGCTGGGCAGGAAATTTCGCGTCTGTTTTCCGCTGGCCGCTCATGCGCTGAACCACGTCGAGGCCGCGGTAACTCTGCATTCATCATCGCCCTGGGTGGCCATGTCATCTGTTCGGATCGCGTTCGAGCACGCTCTTACCGCGCAGTGGGTCCTATGGACCGAAGGCGGGGAAGACCTGCTCGCACAACAGATGTCACTACAGGATCACCGGAGGTCGAGTGAGTTCATTGACGCAGTCGTGCGAGCCGCCGCTGATACACCCGACCTGGTTGAATCCGCCGCCCTGGCCGAAGAGTTGGGTGAGTTTCTCGGCGAGAAGCCAGTCTCGGACTGGACGGTCGTCAATCTCTGCGAGAGGTTCTCGTCCACCCGGTTGCTCTATGGGATTTACCGCGATCTATCGCAGGCAGTCCATCCGTCGTATGGACTCGTCCGTGCGTACTTCGACATCACGCCTCCCCCGGATGTCGTCGTAGGTCCCATAAATCCGTCCGGGGCCAAACTGGATTCGCCCGAGCTGATTCGTGGGATGGGCGTTTCAAGCCTCTGGGCGCTCTACGTCCTCGAAGTGTCGAAAGCTGGGCACCCGGGCGCTGCCGAGGTGCTCCGCTTAGGCGAAGAAGCTGGATTGCCCGTCGACCTGCGCGCCAGCGATCTCCAACCACACCTCCAGCCAAACTACGAGGCAATTTTCACGCCCGGTACTACCGAGCAGCCCCGGCCCACGCCAGCGGATTAACCGAGGTCGCCTTGAGCGGACCGGCTGCCATCACTAAGTGCATACATACTTACTTACATGTAAGGCTACATGTAGACATGTTTGCATGGTAGTTAGTAAGATCGCATCCATGAATGTTTCCGCCGATGGTGGTCAGTGCGAAATCGTGGCGGTGGCGCTGCAAAAGGGAGGCGTGGGCAAGACCACCACGACAATCAACCTGGGCGCCAGCCTCGCCGCGATGGGTTTCCGCGTCCTCCTGATCGACATGGATCAGCAGGCCCACAGCACCAAAGGTCTCGGCGTCGACCTCGGCGCCGACGATGCCTCGATGTACGAGGTGCTGCACCCAGACAGGGCGCTGCGGGTTCCACTGCTACAGGTCATCAGGCCAAGCGAGTTCGGCATCGACGTCGCGCCAGGCCATCTCGCGCTCAAGGAGCTGGAGCGCACAGGGCTCGGTTCAGGGGGTCAGCTGCGGCTAGCCCGCCATCTCGACGACCTCGAGGGCTATGACTTTGTGCTGATGGACTGCCCGCCGGCATTGGGGGAGTTGACGACGGCGGCACTGGCCGCCGCCGATTACGTGTTGGCAGTCCTCAAGGCGGGCCCCGACGAAATCGACGGCCTGGTCGAGCTGGGCAACGCCGTTCTCGATGTCCAGGAGACGCTCAACTCTGACGTGGAAATCCGCTACGTGCTGCTAGCCGACTTCGACGGCAACCCGAAGGCCAGCAAGGACGTGCGCAGGCAGTTGCGCACCGATTGGGGGGAGTGGTCCGCAGGCGGGGCGTATCTGGGCGAAATCCCGCATACCGTGCGGGTGGTGGAGGCCAAGGGGAAGCGCGTCCCGGTCCAGGTGCATGCCCCCACCTGCACGGCAGCAGTGGCCTACCGAGAGATCGCCGAACGGATCGTGGCGAGGCGGCAAGCAGCATGAATGCCGCATCAAAACCCAGTGGCTTGGAGGTGGGGTCCACCAGGCCCTTGTCTCGCGCAGAGCGCCGCGCTCAGGCCGCCCGGGTCCAGCCCGAAGAAGCTCTTGCGGCACTGGCAGTAGAAGCCGGCGCAGCGCCGCAACCCGCCGACAGAACTCTGCCATCCACACCGGCGGCACCGAGCCAGGATCATGAGTCGGCAGAGCCGACGGCAGTGCGGTTGAAGCCCCGGCAACGCAAGGCGAAGAACCCGTTCGCGACCCAGCTGCATTCAGGAACGTTGGCGCGACTCGAATGGATCAAAGCGCGCGGATACGTCATCACCGACACTGTGGACGACGCCATCAACACCTACCTGGACGGCGCGGGCATCCCCAGGCCAGACCACAACGACCGCATGCCGTGATCGACCGCATGCGGTAATCAGGTGAGCTGCAAGGACCTTCCTCGCCGCAATTGTGGTGAACGTGGTGGGGGGTGGGACGAATGATCTGCTCCCATCGGTTTTGTAGCTGATCAGCGGAGCGGTTTCCGTAAAAGTGCTGGTAGCAGCTGTTCACGCCTAAGGGCTGCACGGTAGGTAACTACCGTTTCTGCCCATGCACATCTACGTCGACGAGACCAAGCAGCGCGACTACCTGCTCGTGGCCAGCGTCCACGTCTCGACGGATCTCACCGGACTGCGCCAGATGGTGCGCGGTCTGCTCCTGCCTGGGCAGCGCTACCTGCACATGAAGGACGAGAAAGACGGCCGCAAGCGCACTATCGCTCAGGCCTTCGTCGATGCCGGTGTGCAAGCCACCGTCTACCGCGCCGGTCCTCAACACCGAAACGAGCGCCAACGCCGATCTGCGTGTCTACAAGCCCTCGTTGACGACCACGCCGGCCTGGGCGAGGCACACATCATCCTCGACGAGGACGAAACCATGGTGAAGTTCGACAACCAGAAACTCATCGAATACACCCGCGCCGCCGGCTGTCGCGACACCCTGCGCTACCAGCACCAACGCTCCCACGCCGAGGCCCTGCTCGCCGTCCCCGACGCGATCGCCTGGTGCTGGGCGAAAGGCGGTCCCTGGCGCACTCTGATCGCGCCAGCGGTCACGGCCACCCGCGACGTCTGACCAGGCCCGAGAAAGCGCAAAGCCCGAGCGCCACGGTCGTCCGGCCGGGTCTCGGGCTCACTTCCTGAAGCTCAACGCAACAGGCACCTGTAAATGTACACCAATTTAAGACAATCTAAGACACCAATCTAAGACAACAGCGACCTCTTCACCGAGCCGCGCCGCCGAGTGGCCTCGGCTCACTGGACGACAAAACCACACCTGTCACAAAAACATCACGGGCGACGGCGTGTCCTGTATCAGATACCGCGATCTTGCTGACAGTCTTCGAGACATGCCTCGACCCCGTAAAGGCGACCGCGTGGAACTGCTAACCCGCCCGGAGCGTCTCGTTTCCGAAAAGATCAAGCAGCAGGCCGCCGCGCGAGACATGTCTGTCTCGCAATACGTGGCTGACCTTCTGGCCATCCAAGCCGGCCACCCCGAGCTCGTGCGCGAACTCGACAAGGAGGTTCTGCCGCTGGCGATGTGACGACATGACGCCAGGGGTCTCAAACCTTTGTCTGACCGGCGAGCCTCTGGCAGATGCGACATCTAAATAGCTGGTGTGCGGAAACCCCGCTGAATTGACGAAGGCCCCGCCTAAGGCGGGGCCACGTCTGGAGATTCAAACCGAGCTGCGAACTCGGTTCAGGGTTCTCCGCACCCGTTCCCCGAAGGGACTTTGCTCTGAAAGGCAAGTCTCACGGTAGCGCATGCCTGCCCGGCGTACTAGATATGCCGCGCGGTCGGTGCGTGAATCGTGACCTCTCCAGCGCCCGATCACCTCGGGTCAGCAGTACACGGCCGGCGCCGCTGGGCGCCGCTATCGCACCCACACCGCATGTCCTGCGCGCGCTCGCGAACGAACGCCGCCGCGGCTGGGTCGAGCGCGCTGGGGCGTGTGCGCCGCGAGCGCCGATGTGGACCAGCCGCAGCAGTTGGCTCGACGGGCTCCAACGCTGGGCGCAGTCGTCGGCCCTGGGTCAGCTGTGTGCGGCCGAGCGGGTGTCGATCACTTCGTCCACGTTGTTGTCGATCGCGGCGGTGATGGCCGAGCACGCCGATCACGCCACCGGCCGCCACGTCGCCGTCACCCGCGCGACAATCGCGGACCGGGTGGGCTGCGACGTGCGCACCGTGACCGCCGCCTGGCGGGTCCTACGAGCCTCCCAATGGGCCGTGGAGGCCCAACGCGGCCACGGCTCACCAGGAACCCCCAGCATCGGGCGGCGACCCTCGGTGTACCACCTGGTGCCCCGCCGCGACCCCCGCCCGACACAGCCCCTTCCTGTGCATGAACCTGTGCACGATTTCCACCTACCGCCGTCAGGCGGTGTTAGTTCTTTTTCTCCCGTAGGGAGTTACTCACCAAGCTGGCGCGCAAGCGCGCCCGCCCGCCCAGATTCACGAAAGGGATTCAAAACCCGTGCAGTGTGTCCGCCCCGGCGGACCATGCCACGACCACTGGCCACCCAACGTCTGGCTGCCGCTCTCGTTGCCGCTACCCACGGCCTGGACCGTGCGCACATCGGCACCATCTGCGATGCGCTGACCGCCGCGGGCATCGACCCCACCGTGTGGACTGCACGCGCCATCACCGACACCCTCAACGCCGACATGCGCGCTCGCGGTGCAACCTGGCCCGACCACATCACCAACCCCGGAGCGTTCCTGTCCAGGCGATTACGACGGCTGAACTGGTCGTCTCCCGAGCGGTCAACACCAAAGGACGGCGGCTGCGCCGCCGCCAGCATCGACCACACGCCGCCACCCGTGCCGCTCACCGACGAGTCGCGAGCACGGATCGCCGCCGCCCAACAGGAGATCCGCCGAGTGCTGCGCGACCGCGCCCACCAAAACACTCCCACGCGTACGTCACCGACCCCACCGGCTGCGACAACCACGTTCCAGCGCGACACATCAGCCCGCTATCACCGACTGCCCGCCGCGACACCCGGCAGCGCTAGTTAGCCCACCTAGGCACGTTCGGTCCGTAACCGTCGAACGCGACATTAGTTAGCCCAGCTATTAGTGCCGCCTGCGGTCCGCCCATAGCGCGGGCCGCCGAATCTCCCCGCCGTTTTCATCCCACACCTTTCTGCCTTATGCCCCCTCATCCCTTCTTCCATCCCGTTGTTCCTCGGCAGCTTCGCTGCTGTCTCTAGCCCTCCCACCTCGTCTACCCCGCATCCAGCTACTTTCATTACTTACCGCTAAATCCACTGGCACATTTGCACAAGTTGTGCGAAGCTGGCGATGCCGCGTCCGTCGGGCTCTCCTGCTCCAGCTGGTTCAGGCGGGCGTGTCCCAATGATGGGTGGTTTCGCGTGTTGACGGTGGCGAAGTTGTCGCGGTGGTCGGTGGACTACTACAACAGCACTGCGCGGGCGGTGGGCGATGCGGTGAAAGACCGTCAGCGGGCTAATGGTGGGTTGGCGGAGTATTACGCCGAACGTGACACCCGTACCCCGGTGTGGACGTGCGCCGGGGATGCTCGGGTGGCTGCGGAGTTGGTTGGGTTGAGTGACAGCGAGCGCGGCGGTGGGGATGCTGATCCTGATGTGGTGGCGCGCTGGCTGGATGAGGGTGTGGCGCCGTCTGGGGAGTGCGGGCGTGCTCACGGCAAGGGCGGGGTGCACGGGTTTGATTTGACGTTTTGCGCCCCGAAGTCGGTGTCGTTGGTGCGGGTGTTCGGCGATGACGTCGTCGACAAAGCCGTGTCCGCGGCGCACCAGACCGCGATCGCCGAGGCGCTCGAATACTTGTCGGCGCATGCTGGCTACACCCGGGTGCACAACCCGGTGACGGGAGAAAAAGACCTTCAGAAACTGCCAGGTTTGGTGGCGGCGGCCTACCAGCATGAGACCTCGCGGGCGGGTGATCCGCACCTGCACACCCATGTGTTGGTGCCTAACCGGCAAGCCCGCGCTGATGGGCGGTTGGTGTCCATTGACGGCACGAGTTTGTTCCACGAAGCCCGGGCGGCGGGGATCATTTATCAGGCGACCTTGCGCTATGAACTGCACCGGCTGACCGGTATTGAGTGGGGGCCGGTCGACCCCTCCACGGGGATGGCGGAGGTCGCCGGGATCGACCCTAAAAACATTGCCGCGTGGTCGCAGAGATCGACCCAGTTGCGGCAGTGGGCAGCGAACAATTTGACCGTTGTCGGCTCCGCGGCGGAGTTGTCGCAGGCGCAGTTGGCGGCCGCGCAGAAGGCCACCCGGCCGCGTAAACCCGAGTCGCTGTCGTGGGCTGAGTTGCGCACGCAGTGGCGCGCCGACACGCGCGGTTTGGTGCTGTCGCGTGCGGCGCAGAGTGAGGCCCGCGCCGCGCGCGAACACACGGCGCGCACCGCCGCGGCCCGGGTCGCCCGCGCCGGTGTGGCGGTAGATCGGCGTGCCGTGGCGGCGATGGCCGCCCGCGCCGATAAGGCGGCGTTGACGCGCGCGGATCTCGTTGAGGTCATCGGCGCGCAATTGCCCCTGCTCGCCGACGCCGGCACGGGTGCTGCGGGGGGCGCGGCGGGCATGCCGCGCCAGCTGATCGAAGCCGCCGTCAATGCGGTGGGGATGCGGTTGACCGCGCCGCGCGCGGCGCATCAGCGTGAAGGCTCCGAGCGCTACACCGTGAACGTGATCCTGGCCGAGGAACGCCGCGTGTTCGACTTGGTCGACGCCGCCAATGTGCGGGCGATGGCCTGGGTGCGCCCGGAACACACCGCCGCCGCCCTGGGGCTGTCGGAGCAGCAGCATCAGGTGGTGACGGCGATCGCCTCCACACCGCAGTTGGTGGTGCCGTTGAGCGCGCCGGCCGGCGCGGGGAAGACCACCTCCATGCGCGCGTTGCGCACCATCGTCGAACGCCGACAGAAGGCGCGGGTGATCGTGATCGCCCCTACTGGAAAAGCCGTCGATGTCGCCGTCGCCGAAGGCGCGGCCAGCGAGGGCTACACCATGCACAGCGCCCTGGCCCGCCTCGCCGACGGACGCCTGCAGCTCGGCCCGTTTGATGTGGTCGTGGTGGATGAAGCCGGCATGGTCGGCACCGACCACTGGCGGCAACTCCTCACCGCGACCACCGCTGCGGGAACCAAAACCGTGATGGTCGGCGACGCCCACCAGCTCGAGCCGGTCAAAGCCCGGGGCGGAATGTTCGCCCAACTCTGCGACGAACTGCCCTGGGCGCAGCGCCTCACCGAGGTGTGGCGCCAACAGGATCCGGCCGAACGCACCGCCGCCCTCGCCGTGGGTGACGGAGGACCCGCGGCGGTACGCCGCGCCGTCGCTTGGTATCGCGACCACGATCGGGTGGCCTGTGGGGATCAGGTCACCATGGCCGTTGATGCTCTGGCCGCCCACCAGGCTGATCTCGCCGCGGGGAAAGATGCGTTGTTGCTGGCCGACACCACTGAGATGTGCGATGCCTTGAATCGCCGGGTCCACGACCGTGTTGTCGCCCAGCGTGCCGCGGCTGGGCGTGACACCACGACGGTGACCGCAGGCCGCGGTCACCACATCACCACCGGGGATGTGGTCATCAGCCGACGTAACGACCCCAGCATCACCGTCTACCAGCCGCAGGATCGCACCCAAATCCTGTCTGAGGCGCCGGTGCGGAACGGGCAACGCTGGCGAGTAATGAAAGTTGACGACAACCGCGAGCACCCGCGCATCGCCGCCCGCCGCCTCAGCGACGGCGCCTGGGCTGTCTTCAGTGACGACTACCTCCATGACCATGTGCAGCTCGGACATGCCGTCACCGTGCACGCCGCCCAAGGCGTCACCGCCGAGTCCACCCACACGGTGCTGGCCGAGACCGCCAGCCGCAACCTGGCCTACGTCGCGCTGACCCGCGGCCGCGAATCCAACCACGCCTACCTCTACCAACGTGACTCCACCGACACCGACCACAGCCACGACCTGGCCGCCGGCGCCGAGGAAGTCGAGGGGATACACCTCGCCCGCCGTGGCACCCCCGCACAAGCCGCCCGGGCGCTGCGGCAGGTCATCGGCCACGACACCCCCGCACGAACCGCACACCAGATCGCCGCCGACAACACCCCCAGCCAGTACTTGCCCGAACTGGTCGCCTCCCTGATCACCGAACACCAGCAGGCCGTCATCCGACGGCGCAGCACCTACCAGAAAAACCAACGCACACAACAAGATCGGGCACTAAACAGACACCTCGGACTCGACCGCAGCCGCAACCAACACCGCGACTATGACCTCAGCCTCTAACCACCCCACCGTGACAGGATTGTTGACCGCATTGGCCAACCACTACCAGCCAGGCCTGTTTGAGCAATTCCGGAGTTCGCTGATTCTCACGGCACAGAGATAGCGACAGACACCACGGCGCTGCTGAGGTGCGAAATGGAAACCACTCATTGAACCGGTATGCCAGTGCACTGGGCGGGTAGACGATATATATGAGCAGCCCACAGGACAGACCTGATTCAGTAGTTGTGGAAGTCGAGCACAATGAACGCGGATGGATGGTGGTTCACGTCGTCGACGGCGAACGCAAACCCATCGAACCTCCATATCCAGACCGTGCCGCGGCCGAACGGAATGCTGCTATCCACACTGCCGGAAGTGACCGCTGGACTGGTGCCGCCGAAGTGGTTCCGGCTCAGGATCGACCCACCGATCCGGGGTAGCGACGCCGACAATGGCGGAAGAGTCGCAACAATCGGGCCTCACTTGTCGCCGCGGTAACTAATACGGGGCATGTTAAGTCTGGCGGTGCTGGAAGAAGGGTTCGACCTCGCCGGGGTGGTTCCTCCACACCCCCCGGCTAGGCGCGCGCCGCCGTCTTTCGATCGGCACCACGGCGAGCACCAGCGCAAGTCCTGGTACATCAGACTGACGCGCCCGGGACCGCTGAGCTGTTCACCGGGACTGTGGATCTAACGGTGTTTCCGGCACTGACACGCTGAGTGATGCTCGGCGAGAAAGGTGCCGTGATGACGACACTGGACGATGTGGCGAAGAAGAAGGCGGCTGAGCAGTCCGAAGGCCAGAAGGCTGCGGTCGAACTGGTCCGATTGGCCCAGGAGCAGGGCTTGTCGCTGACCGGGCCCGACGGGCTGCTCAAGCAGTTGACCAAGACGGTCCTCGAGACCGCGCTCAATGAGGAGATGACCGAGCACCTCGGCTATGAGAAACACGACCCGCCCGAGACGGGGTCGGGCAACATCCGCAACGGCACCCGCACCAAGACGGTGCTGACCGACACCACCGGCCCGGTCGAACTTGACGTGCCGCGCGATCGGGCATCGACCTTCGAGCCTCAGATCGTCAAGAAACGCCAACGTCGCCTGAACGGCGTGGACGAGGTCGTGCTGTCGCTGTACGCGAAGGGCTTGACCACCGGTGAGATCTCGGCGCACTTCGCCGAGATCTACGGGGCGTCGGTATCCAAAGAGACGATCAGCCGCATCACCGACAAGGTGCTTGAGGAGATGAACGACTGGTCGGTGCGACCGCTGGATGAAACCTACGCCGCGATCTTCATCGACGCGATCGTGGTCAAGGTCCGCGACGGCCAAGTCGCCAACCGGCCGTTCTACGCTGCCATCGGGGTCACCCTGGCCGGGGAACGCGACATCCTCGGCTTGTGGGCCGGCACCGGCGGGGAGGGCGCCAAGTTCTGGATGAGCGTGCTCACCGACCTACGCAACCGCGGCATCAAGGACACCTTCTTCGTCGTCTGCGACGGGCTCAAGGGACTGCCCGAGGTGGTGGGCAATGTGTGGCCGCAGGCGATCGTGCAGACGTGCATCATTCATCTGCTGCGCAACACTTTTCGGCTCACGTCCCGCAAGTACTGGGACGAGATCAAGCGCGACGTCAAGCCGATCTACACTGCGGTCAACGCGACCGCGGCTCGGGCGGCGTTCGACGAGCTGGCCGAGAAATGGGGGCAGCGCTACCCTGCAGTGATCCGGCTCTGGGACAACGCCTGGGCGGAGTTCATTCCGTTCCTGGACTACGACGTGGAGATCCGGCGAGTGATCTGCTCGACGAACGCGATCGTTATCTGTAGTCCTCGTGACGGCGTCTTTGATGTCCGACACGAGGTGTTGAGGTCCCAGGTTCTGCGTGCTGGACA
>NZ_LKTM01000048.1 GCF_001417955.2 Mycobacterium gordonae
CCCACCCCCACATTGCCCGACCCCACATTGGCCAACACCCGATTGAGCCCGGTCGCCAACGACTCCGGCGACAACGCGGTGTGCACCCACCCCGACACCGCACTACCCAAACTCACCACACCCGTGCCACCGGTATTACCGGCCAGCCCAGCCACATTCGAGTTCAACCACCCCGACAAGCCTGAGCCGTAGTTGCCGAACCCGGAGTTACCCCCGGCGCCGGAATTAAAGAACCCCGACGACGGCGCCACACTGGTGTTGAAGTAACCGGGACCGCCCGGCACCGCCACCTCGGCGATAACAGCACTCGGCAGATGAATACTCGGCACCGTCAACGCCGGAGTCCCAAACGCCCCCAACCCGATCGAAGGAATCGTAAACACCGGCGTCGTCAACGCCGGCACACTAACCTGCGGCAGCTCAAACCCACCCAACCCCACAGACGGAATCGTGAACACCGGCGTCGTCAACGCCGGCACACTGACCTGCGGTAAAGCGAAGCCGCCCAGCCGGATCGGATCAATCGACAGCGGTGGAGTCGTGATCGGCGGAGTCGTGATTGCCGGGAGGTTGAAGGCACTCAAGCCGATGGGATCAATGGTGATCGGCGGGGTCGTGATCGGCGGGATGCTGAGTTGCGGCAGGACAAATCCGGCTGCCGCGATCGAATCGATCGTGATCGGCGGGGTGGTGATCGCGGGCGTCACGATTTGCGGCAGCGAGAACGCGCCCAACCGGATCGGATCGATCGTGATCGGCGTTGTGCTGAACGGGGGTGTCACAATCTGCGGCAGTGTGAAGTCAGCTGCCTTGATCGGGTCGATCGTGATGGCTTGCGTCGTGATCGCCGGTGTCTTGATCTCTGGCAGCGTGAACCCGCCGACATTGATGGGCGGGACGGTGATAGGGGGCGTGGTCAGTCCGGGGAGGTTGAACCCGCCGAGCGTCAGCGACGGAATGTTGACGCCGACGCCGCTGATGGTGGCCGGGCCGAGGATGATGTAGGCGGGAGGACCGCCGGAGGTCGGAGGACTGCCCGGGGTGGTGACTCCGCCGCCGAACTGAGGCCAGACTCCCGATACCCCTGTAGTCAGCCAGAATACGTTGTTGGGGATGAACAGAATCAGCGGTAACGGCGGCGACGCCGGCAGCGTCACGGAGATGTTCGAAAGGTTCAATGGTGGTGTCGTGAAGCTCCCGACAGGAATGCTTCCGACGGTGATCGAGGGGATGGTCAACTGGGGCAGGTTGAACGCGCCCAGCGTGATTCCGCCCGGAATGGTGATCGGCGGAATGGCGAGCGACGGGATCGTCAGCCGCGGTAAGTTGAACGCCCCCAACTCGATACCCGGAAGCGTGATCGACGGGATGTCGATCGACGGGATGGTCAACTGAGGCAGATCGAACCCACCGAAACTGATGCCCTCGGAGATCGTCAGCGACGGGATGGAGATCGGCGGAATGCTCAGCGGAGGTAGGCCGAAGCCACTCACCGCGATTCCCGGGGGTGTGGTGATCGCCGGAGTGGTGATCGACGGAATGGTCAGCCGGGGCAGATCGAATGCGCCCACGTTGATGCCCGCGGGGATCGTGAACGACGGAATCGTCAACGGCGGCAGACTGATCGGCGGCAGGTCGAAGCCACTGACCGTGATCCCGGCCGGCGTAGTCGACGCCGGAATGCTCAACGACGGCACCGTGATCGGCGGGAGACCGAAGCCGCTGACCATGATCCCGGCCGGGGTGGTCGACGCCGGAATGCTCAACGAGGGCACCGTGATCGGCGGCAGCGCGAACCCTGGAACGGTAATCGACGGGATCTCCAGCGGCGGCAACGTCAGATCCGGCGTGATGATCGGAATGTGGAGGCTGCCCTGGCCAACTCCGGCTTGGAACACCCCGTTGTTCCAGGAGCCGGAGTTGAACAGGCCGTTGTTCATGTGTCCGAAGTTGAATGCGCCCGTGTTGACATTTCCGCTGTTGAACCAACCAGTGTTGGTGTTGCCCGGGTTGAAACCGCCGGTGTTCCAGGCACCCGTATTGACGCTGCCGACGTTGAACGCGCCGGCGTTGAACAATCCGGTGTTGCCCAGCCCCGAGTTGCCGATGCCGAAGTTGCCGGATCCTGAGTTGAAGAAGCCGACATTTCCGGTACCGGAGTTGAACAATCCGACGTTGCCGTTGCCGGAGTTCAGGCCGCCCAGGCCGAAGCCCGGACTGCCGATGCTGATGTAGGTGCCGCCGAAACCGATCCGGTTGTCACCGGTCAGCCCGAAGCCGAGATTGCCATTGCCCGTATTGCCAAGGCCGAAGTTGCGGTCGCCGACATTGCCGACGCCGACATTGAAACTTCCTAGATTCGCCACCCCGATGTTGGACGAGCCGACGTTACCCACGCCCACGTTGAGCGCATCGAGGGTGGGGGCGGCCAGGGCGGACGCCGAGGCCGCCAGACTGGGCAGCCCGGCCAGATTCTGCAGCGGCTGGGTGAAAGGTGAAAGCGCGGAGACGATCTGCGATGCCCCGCCGTGGTAGCCGAACATCGCGGCCACGTCCTGGGCCCACATCAGCTCGTATTCGGCTTCAGTCGCGGCGATGCCATGTGCGTTCTGCCCGAACAAGTTTGACCCGACCAGCGCTACCAGCTGAGCGCGATTCGCGGCGATGATCGCCGGATCGACGGTCGCGGCAAGCGTGGCCTCGAAGACGGCCGCGGCCATCCGCGCCTGGCTGGCCGCCTGCTCGGCTTGCGCGCCGGCCGCGCCCAGCCATCCCGCATAGTCGGTGGCCACCGCCGTCATGGCCACCGACGCCGGACCCTGCCACCCGCCACCGGCCAGCTCGGAAGTCACCGAGCCGAAAGATGCCGCCGCCGAGTCCAACTCCGCGGACAGCCCTTCCCAAGCCGCGGCGGCCTCCAGCAGCGGGACCGCCCCCGCACCGGAAAGAATCCGGGCGGAGTTGATCTCGGGCGGGAATACGAAGAAGTTCATCGAATCAACTCTCAGAGTCCCTGCGTTCCGGCCTTGCCCGGCGTGCCGGGTCCGCCTGAGCCGCCGTTCACGCCGAGCGGGGAACCGCCGTTGCCGCCGCCGCCGCCGGAGCCACCGGAAGCGCCGCCGGAACCCGGGAAGTTGGTGCCGTTGCCGCCGTTGCCGCCGTTGCCGGCGTTACCGCCCTTACCCCCGTTGCCGCCAACACCGGTACCGGTCGCGTTACCACCGTTGCCGCCTTCGTTGCCGTTGCCACCCTGTCCGCCGTTTCCTCCGGTCGAGCCGGCTCCGCCGGTGCCGCCGGTGCCGCCCGTACCACCGACGCCGCCACCGCCGCCTTTACCGACGCCGTCTGCGTTGCCGCCGGTGCCCGCCCGCTGGCCGAGGCCACCGTTGCCGCCGTTGCCGCCCTTGCCGTTTCCAGCGCCGCCGTCGCCTCCGGTGCCACCCATTCCTCCGGTGCCGCTGGCACCGCCGTTGCCGCCGCCGGTTGCGTTGCCACCGCCGCCAGAACCACCGCCCGTGCCGCCGTCGCCGCCGTCAGCGGCGTCACCGCCGAAGATGCCGGTGGCTGAGCCACCCTTGCCACCGGTGCCGCCGGTCCCACCGGCGCCGCCCACACCCGCGTTGCCTCCGCCAATGGCATTGCCGCCGACGCCTCCGTTTCCGCCCGCGCCGCCGGTGCCGCCCTTCGTCGCGCCGAACTGGCTGCTGCTGTCGGTGCCGATGCCACCGGTGCCGCCCTGGCCTCCGACGCCGCCGGCGCCACCGGTGCCACCGTCGACCGCGCCACCGCCCTTGCCGCCAATGCCGCCGGTGCCGCCGGTGCCGCTGGTCAGGCTCAGTGCGTCGCCACCGGTGCCGCCGATACCGCCGGCGCCGCCTACCCCGCCGTTGCCCCCGCCGACGCCGCCGATACCCGCTCCGCCGGCGCCGCCGTTACCGCCATTGCCACCGGTTCCGGCAGGAACGAGCGGGGTGGCGTTATTCAGTCCGGACGCTCCCGCGCCGCCGTTGCCGCCCATGCCGCCGACGCCGCCGGTGCCGTTGACGCCGACAGAGCCCGCTGTGCCGGGGCCGTTTCCGGCTGCTCCACCAGCCCCGGCTGCGCCGCCCGCACCGCCGTTCGCACCATTGCCGCCGGCGTAGTACTGGATCGAGCTGCCGACGATCTGATAGAGGAAGCCGGCAGAACCGTGACCACCGACGCCACCGGCGCCACCATTGCCACCGACACCGCCGTTGCCGTTGGCGCCGCCGGCGCGGCTGATGCCGCCGGCCCCGCCGGAACCGCCGTCGCCGCCGGCACCGGCATTGACGCCGTTGTTCCCGTTACCCGGCTGGCTTAATGCAGCCCCGGTAGCGCCGTCGCCGCCGACCCCGCCATTGCCGCCGGCGCCGCCGTTGCCCGCCGCACCGCCGAAGAAGCCGCCTAGGTTGTTACCGCCATTGCCACCAGTGCCGCCCTTGCCGCCCGGCGTGCTGAAACTCGTCGTCTGGCCGCCCAGGCCGCCGGTGCCACCGGCACCACCATTGCCACCGGTGCCGTTACTGCCATTGCTGCCGCCGATGCCGCCGGTGCCGGCGGCACCGCCGAAGCCGGCATCGCCGCCGTTGCCGCCTTGGCCGCCCTGTTTTCCAACCTGTCCGCCCGAGGCGTTGCCGGAATTCCCCGCTTGGCCGCCGACGCCGCCATTACCGCCCTGGCCGCCGCTGCCGTTTGCTCCGGTAGCCAGGCTGTTGCCGCCGGCGCCGCCGGTCCCGCCCTGACCTCCGTTGCCACCGGCGATGCCGGCCTCGTCAATGCCACCGTTACGGCCACTACCGCCCGCGCCGCCGGTGCCGCCATCGCCACCGTTACCGGCGGCCCCGCCGCCGAAGCCCGCGACGTTGTTGCCGCCGGCCCCGCCGGCGCCGCCCTTACCGCCGTCCATGCCTCGGATCGTGTCGCCCACGCCGCCGGTGCCGCCTTTGCCGCCATTGCCGGCGATGCCATTGCTGCCGTTGCCGCCGCCATTGCCGCCGGTCCCGGACGCGCCACCGACGCCGGAGTCACCACCGGCCCCGCCGTTGGCGCCCGGCAGGCCAGCCTGAACGGATCCGGCGCCACCGTTGCCGCCGGTGCCACCATTTCCGCCGTTGCCACCCTTGCCGCCCAAGCCGTTGACTCCGCCGTTAGTAGCGTTGCCGCCCGCCCCGCCGGTACCGCCGTTGCCGCCGATGCCGCCGTCGTAGCCCGGCTGGTTGACGGCGCCGCTCGGCCCGGTGCCGCCCGCGCCGCCGTTACCACCGAGACCGCCGGCGCCACCGCCACCGCCACCGAACCCGCCGACCGAGTCACCACCGCGCCCGCCGCCGCCGCCGGCGCCGCCGTTTGTGCCACCGAACGGGTTCGTGGAGCCCGCGGCACCGTTGCCACCGGCGCCTCCGGCGCCGCCGACGCCATTGAGACCATTAGCGCCGCCGGCGCCTCCGGTACCCACCACACCGCCGGTGCCGGCTGCTCCGCCGTCTCCGCCCTGGCCGCCGTTGGAGGCATTCTGGCCGGAGGTCGTACCCGCATTGCCGCCGGTCCCGCCGGTTCCGCCGTTGCCGCCGGCCCCGCCGTTGCCGTTGATTCCGCCGACAGCGCTGTTGTTGCCGCCGGCGCCGCCGGTGCCACCCACGCCGCCGGTCCCGCCGGCGAAGCCGGCTTGGTTGAGGCCGCCGTTCCCGCCGGTGCCACCCGCACCGCCGGTGCCGCCAGTGCCACCCGCCCCGCCCGAACCGCCGCCGAAGCCGCCGCTGTTGGCGCCGCCGACGCCGCCGCTGCCACCGCTGCCGCCGTTGGTGCCGCCCGCCGGGTTGGTGACACCCGCTGCGCCCTTGCCGCCGTTGCCACCGGTCCCGCCGGCACCGTTGTTGCCGTTGCTGCCGCCGGTTCCGCCCGTGCCTGCCGCGCCACCGGTCCCCGACTTGCCCCCGGTGCCGCCGTTACCACCGGAGGAGCCGTTCTGCCCGGAGGTGAGGCCGGCGTCGCCGCCGGCGCCGCCGTTGCCGCCGTTGCCGCCGGTGCCGCCGTTGCCGTTGGCGCCGCCTACCGCAAAGCTCTGGCCGCCCGCGCCACCCTTTCCACCGTCACCGCCGGTGCCGCCCCCGCCACCGTTCTGGTTCAGCAAGCCCGTGGCACCTGCACCGCCAGTCCCGCCGGTACCGCCGGTGCCGCCGGACCCAGCGGTCCCGCCGCCGTAGCCTCCGAAGTTCGCCCCGCCGGCGCCGCCCAGGCCCCCGCTACCACCCTTGGCGGGGCCGCTCACCGTCTGGCCGCCCGTACCGCCGGTCCCGCCCGTGCCGCCGTTGCCGCCGACGCCGTTGAGGCCGTTGCTGCCGCCCGTACCGCCGGTGCCGGCCGCGCCGCCGTTACCTGCGTTGCCGCCGTCACCTCCGGTGCCACCGTTCGCACCGTTCTGTCCGACACCGGCGCCGCCGGCGCCGCCGCTGCCGCCGCTGCCACCGCTGCCGCCGGCACCGCCGTTGCCGTTGAACCCGCCGGCAGCGCTGGCGCCACCGGCACCGCCCGTGCCGCCGGCACCACCTTTGCCGCCACTCAGGCCGTTCAGGTTCGCTCCACCGTTGTTGCCGGCGCCACCGGCACCGCCGGTTCCGCCTATTCCGCCGTTGCCGCCAACGCCGACATTGCCGGTCTTGCCGTCGCCACCGCCGGTGCCGACGGCGCCGGCTGCGCCGGCTGCGCCACCCTGACCTCCCGCGCCACCGGCGCCACCGTCGTTACTGGCCGATCCTGTGCCGCCGAAGCCGCCTTGGCCCCCTCTGCCGCCCTTGCCGCCGTTGCCGCCGCTGCCGTTGACACCGCCCGCAGTGGTACTGCCACCCTGTCCGCCCTGGCCGCCTTCGCCTCCGCCACCACCGCCGCCACCGGTGCCTCCGACGTTGCCGGGGACGCCGTTGATGCCGGTGGTGCCGATGCTGCCGTTGCCACCATTGCCGCCGTCACCGCCGACGCCACCCGCGCCTGCGGTACCGATGGAACCGCCGCTACCTCCAGAGCCCGTGGCTCCGCCAGCACCGGCGGCGCCGCCGAAGCCGCCCGTGCCGCCTTTGCCACCGTTGCCGCTGAAGCCGACGCCGTTGCCGCCGTCGCCGCCGGTACCGCCCTTGCCCCCGGTGCCGCCAGTGCCGCCGGTGCCGTTCACTCCTCCCGTGCCGCTGCCGCCGCCGGCGCCGCCCTTACCGCCGGCGCCGCCGGCATGACCCTGGTTGCCCTGGTTGCCGGCGCTGCCGGTGTTACCCAGGCCGCCGTCGCCACCGGTGCCGCCCTGGCCGCCCTTGCCGCCGTTCCCGAAGTTGCCGGTGCCGCCGCCGGCGCCACCGGAGCCACTCGCGCCACCCGCTCCGGCGTTGCCGCCGGCACCGCCCTGACCGCCCTCGCCGCCGTCGACGGCCAGGCCCAGTCCGGTACCGCCCTGGCCGCCCTGGCCGCCCTCGCCGCCGTCGCCACCGACGCCGCCGACGCCGTTGTTGCCGCCGGCACCGCTGTTGCCGCCCGCGCCGCCCTTGCCGCCCGCACCGCCGGAGTGCCCGAAGAAGCCCTTGCCGCCAGGATCACCGGTGGTTCCGATGTCGCCGTTGCCGCCGGTGCCGCCGGTGCCGCCCTTACCACCGTTGCCGAAGTTTCCCGTGCCGCCGTTGCTGCCGCCGGCGCCGCTGGCGCCACCGGCTCCGGCGTTGCCGCCGGCGCCGCCATCGCCCCCTTTGCCACCATCGACGTCGTATCCGACGCCGGTACCGCCTTTGCCGCCGGCGCCGCCGTCGCCGCCGCTGCCACCTGCGCCGCCGGCCCCGTTGGTGCCGCCGGCCACAGTATTGCCGCCCGCGCCGCCCTTGCCGCCGGCGCCGCCCGCGAGTCCTGTCCCGCCGTTGGTGCCGCCGCCGGTGCCGTTGGTGCCCACGTCACCGTTGCCGCCGCTGCCACCAGCGCCACCTGCACCGCCGTTGCCGGCAGTTCCACTGTTACCGCCGGTGCCGCCGCCACCGGCAGTGCCGGCCGTGCCGGCATTGCCGCCCACACCACCGTCGCCGCCCGCGCCGCCGGCGAGACCGTAGCCGACGCCGGTGCCGCCATTGCCGCCGCTACCGCCGGCGCCGCCACTGCCGGCGCTGCCGCCACTGCCGTTGATGCCACCGGCGCCGCTGGCCCCGCCGACACCACCGTTACCGCCCGCCCCACCGGCGAAACCGTTGCCGCCCTTACCGCCCACCGAACCGGCGGCGCCGTTGTCGCCGTTGCCCCCAAGGCCACCCTGGCCTCCGTTGCCACCATTGCCGGCATTCGCCGTGAGCGTGCCGCCGCCCCCCAGCCCGTTGGTCCCGTCCAGACCGCCCGTGCCTGCGGCACCACCGGCGCCGCCGTCTCCACCGGTGCCACCCGCTTTGCCGAAGTTGACGCCGGACCCGCCGGTGGCGCCTGCGCCGCCGTCACCACCGTTGCCGCCGGAGCCACCCTTGCCGAAGTTTCCGCCGGCGCTGTTCCCGCCGGCGCCGCCCTGGCCTCCTACGCCGCCCGCGAAACCGGTGCCGCCCTTGGCGCCGACCCCGCCGACCGCGCCGACGTCGCCCTTGCCGCCGGTGCCGCCCTGACCGCCGGCGCCGCCGTTGCCGGCCACTCCGTTACCGCCACCGGTCCCGCCGCTGCCTGCCTGACCGCCGGTGCCGGCATTGCCGCCGGCACCTCCGGTGCCTCCGGTGCCGCCCGCCACCTGGAAGCCGACGCCGGAACCACCGGTGCCACCGGTGCCACCGGTACCGCCGTTGCCGCCGGCACCGCCGACGCCGTTGACGCCCCCGGCGAAGGTGCTGCCGCCAGCGCCACCGTTACCGCCGGCACCGCCTGCGAGGCCGGTGAGTCCTTTGCTGCCGGCGAGGACCGTACCGGTGTTGGCGCCGGCGTCGCCGCCGGTGCCACCCTGCCCGCCGGCACCACCTGCGCCCGCCGCGCCGGAGCCACCGCCTGTGCCGCCGGCTCCGGCGGACCCGCCAGTGCCGGCCTGACCCCCGGCGCCGCCGGTGCCGCCCTTACCGCCGGCCACGCCCAATCCCGCGCCGGAACCGCCGGTGCCACCCTTACCGCCCGTTCCGCCTTGGCCACCCTGACCGCCGGTGCCATTGACACCACCCGCGCCGGAGCCGCCGCCGGCGCCTCCGCTACCGCCCTGGCCACCCGCGAAACCCGTGCCGCCGGTGTTGCTGCCGGGCGCGGCGTTGCTACCGACGTCGCCGGCACCACCCGAGCCACCCTGACCGCCGGCGCCACCGGTACCCGCGGCGCCCGTCCCGCCGCCGAGGCCGCCGGTGCCGGCCTGACCACCGGTGCCGGCATGACCACCGGTGCCGCCGGTACCACCGGCGCCACCCACCACACCAAGACCGACACCCGATCCACCGGTGCCGCCTTGACCGCCGACACCGCCCTGACCGCCGCGGCCGCCAGTGCCGTTGACACCACCAGCACCGGTATCGCCGCCGGCGCCGCCGGCCCCTCCGACGCCACCCGCGAAGCCGGTGCCGCCGACATTGGTCCCCGGTGCAGCGTTGCCGCCGCTGTCACCGGCGCCACCCGCACCGCCCGTGCCGCCCGTACCGCCGGTGCCCGAGGCGCCCACGCCGCCGCCGGAACCACCGGTGCCGGCCTGGCCTCCACCGCCTGCGTGACCGCCGGCCCCGCCGTTACCGCCCGCTCCGCCCTGAACCCCGAGGCCGACGCCGGAGCCACCAGCACCGCCCTGACCGCCCACACCGCCCTGGCCACCCTGACCTCCGGTGCCGTTGACACCACCGGCGCCCGTGCCGCCGCCGTCACCGCCGAGGCCACCCTGACCACCGGCGTAGCCCGTGCCCCCGGTGTTGGCACCGGGACCAGCGTCGATACCCACATCACCCGCGCCACCCGCGCCGCCCTGGCCGCCGCGCCCACCGACGCCCGCGGCCCCGGCGGTGTTGCCGGCACCACCGGTCCCGGCCTGACCGCCCGCGCCGCCCTTACCACCCTGACCGCCGTCGTCCGCGTGGCCGACACCGGACGCGCCCGCGCCACCCGTCCCACCGGTGCCGCCCTGGCCACCCTGGCCGCCGGCACCGCTGCTGCCGCCCGCGAAGCTGCTGCCACCGGCGCCACCAGCGCCGCCGTGGCCACCCGCGTAACCCGTGTTGCCAATACCGCCGTTGACGCCGTAGACGCCGGCCGTGCCGGAATCGCCGGTGCCGCCCGTTCCGCCGATGCCGCCGGCACCGCCGCTACCCACGCCGCCGGTGGCCCCCGCAGCTCCGAAGAGTCCGCCGGCACCGCCTGCGCCCGCGCCACCACCGTGGCCGCCGACACCACCGGTGCCACCCGTCCCGCCGTCGGCACTCAGACCGACACCGGAAGCACCGGCACCGCCCTGGCCGCCCACACCGCCCAGGCCACCGGCTCCGCCGGCACCGCCTTGCCCGAACAGCGAAGTGTTCGCGCCGCCGGCGCCACCCGAGCCGCCGGAGCCACCCGCAGCGCCGGTGCCACCCTGGCCGCCGGCGGTGCCAGTGGCCCCGATACCACCGGCGCCGCCGACGCCACCCGCACCGCCTGCGCCGGCCGCACCGAACAGTCCATTGCTGCCACCGACTCCCCCGGCTCCCCCGCTGCCACCGACCAGACCGGGCGCGCCGGCTCCACCGGCGCCGCCGGCCAGGCCGGTGGTACCGGCGGCATCGGCGG
>NZ_LKTM01000049.1 GCF_001417955.2 Mycobacterium gordonae
CAGTCTTGAATCGTCTTTGGGTTGACCCCGACAACCTGGCCCACGCTTCGAAGTAGAGCGGGCCCCCGCATAGCCGATCGTGGGCCCATTGATGGCGGATCACAACGAATGTGTTGTCGTCGAGGGCCAGGAATGGAAATCTTGTAAGGGTGTACCGCTGATGGCTGATCGGCCCGGCCTCGCGATCCTCCTGCAATTTGGCCCTGAAATCGTCGAGTCGCGGCGCCATGTTGGCGAACAGGTAGTCGATCGCGGACTCAGTAGCGCCGTCGGCTAGCAGTTCATTGCGGGTGAACCGAACCTGATGAGCGTTCGTGCTGCGCTTGATGATGCGATGCCCGAGTCGCATGACGTCGAGCAGTTCAACGCCGGTGGCGATCTTAAAAGCTTCCGCGGGCGTCGCACCCAAGTCAGTCGTCTTTGACCTCGCCGCCCACTCGGTGAACCATAAGTCATAGGTGTTCGACAGGACGATCTCCATCCGCAGCGGATGGTTGAAGAGCGCACTCGCGATCTCGTTCTGGATGTACGGCTTGGCGTATTTGTGCAGTTCGTCGGCGTCCATCTTCGGCAACTTGCGCTGAAGTTTCGCGATCTCGGCGGCGGAGGGCACGTCGCCCGCGAACTCGGCGTCGCTGTTCTGCTCTGAGGTGATCGACAACAGCAGATGTATCAGCGTGTTGCGGTCGATCGCCGGCGCGGCGTGATCTGCCGAGGCGTACTCGATGATCTCACGCTGTAGCTGAGCCGTCGCACGGGGCGAAATGAGCATGTCGCCATAGATGATGATCTGATTGATCACCTTCTCGCACAAGCCCCCTTCGCCGCCGTCGACGAGGAATTCACACTCAACGTCGCGTACGTTGTGAGTGGTGGTGTAGGCCACGTCCCACTGCGCTTGCACACGCGCGACGGTTTCGAGTGCGTCGTAGAGATTGGCGGCAGCGAGCAGTTCGCGTCGTTCCTCATCTGTCAGTAGCGTCAGCCCGAACTGCCCGCAAACGATCAGCTGCGGTTGCGACGCCAAGAAGGACGTGGTGTGCGAGAACAGCTCGTCTGACACCGAACCCCCCATCGGCGACAGCCACGGCGGCGGCCTCTTTCCTTGGGCAGCGGGCATGCGGTTCTGGGCGAAGAGGGGGTTGGGCTTCGGCGCGCCCTTGCCATCGCGCGGCCCCCGGTAGCGGGACTTACCTGACATGAGCGTCCGCCTTCTCGGCGAGCAACTCGTCGATCGGACGAATCGGCGGTTCGTTGCCCTGTTCACGGATTGACTGGCGCACGGCGACAAGCAACTTCAGCTCGGCGTCGATCTCGTCACGGGTACGCACCCATTCAAGGTTACGGACGACCACCGACAAGCAGCTAACGATTTTCGTCGGCGGGCAGCGTGTCGGCGTACCGCTGCAGTTCGGCCACCGGGAACAGGATGCGGCGCCCATGCCGCCTAGCGACGATCTCGCCTATGCGGCGCAATCGGTCGATCTCCGAGACGCTGATCGATAGCCTGCCGGCGGCTTCGTGGCGGTCTACGAGGATCACGCCGTCGGCGTCGAGGTCGTTCATTCGCGGGCTCGTTCTGCGCGCAACTGCGCAGCCAGGGCGGCGCGCTCGCGCTTGAATCGGGCGTCTTCGTCGGCGGTGAACGCGCGCCAGACAGCGTCCTGCTCGTCCGTCATCCATAGGCCGTCGGAGAGGTGGGGGTCGATCGTCGGATGCAGCTTCAAGAATTCGCGGAACAATCGATCTATCTCGCGGGCATGACGGCCACGCAGGCGCGCCATCGCCGTATCACTTGCCACCGCCTTCACCTTCCTGCCGCGGTCCGCAAACTGTCTCATCGGGCACTGTCTTCGCTCAGTCATCCTGACGCAGTCCAATAGCACTGACCTGCAGTGCGCCAACAATATTGAGCACGGTCACGAAGTTCCGCTCAATCTGGTTGGCGCAGCTGGGGATATGGCGCCTGATCGAGAGACCGTGTACGCCGCAGGTGGCTGGCGTAATTTGATCCCCATGGCCACGGGCGAACACCCTTCCGTGAGCGCCTGCGGGCCAGGATACTGAGTCCGTCTAGCTGGCTGACGGAAGGTCAATCAATGCCAATCCTCGCCCGAATCGTGGCCGTAGCTGCAAACCTCGGAGTGGTCGCGGGACTGGCGGCGTGCGGCGGCCATCCCGACCAACCCGCAAGCGCCCCGACGACCACAATCGCGAATAGCTATCAGTCCGCGTCGCCGAGCGTACCGAAGCCGACGGGCTCGGGCGATCCGCTTTATGACAAATACGCAGCGGCGATGACAGCGGCAGGTATCGCATTTATCCCTGGTATCACTGGTAACGCTTGGGCCAGCTACCCGTCAGACATATCCCTCTGCAAGAACTTGCGCAGTGACGATGACGACGCCTATGAACTCAAGTGGTTCTGGATGACGGAACCAAAGGGAGACTCCGCGCGACGTGTCCCAGCGATGATTCCGATCCTATGCCCGGATCAGCAGGGAAAGCTTGACGAGGCGCTCGGCCCGAATCCCAGGATGACAAAGTTCTCGGGAGGCAAGAATTTTGTCGGGAACGGCCAGAACTGTGAAAGTTGTGGAACCAAGATCCAGCCAGGTACATACAAGACCGGGCAGGTGAAAGACTGCTATTGGTCGCGACTTGATGGCCAGGGCAACATCATTGCCAACAACATGGTTTCACTATCCCAGTCCGTCGTAGTCACTATCCAGCCAACCGACGCCGCTTTCGAATCTAAGAATTGCGGAGAGTGGACCCGTGTCGATTGAATTGGGCCGGCCAGGTGTCACGTCTCAGTCTTTCTGGCTACAAGCTGTGCCTCCTGGCCGGTTGTGCGCCAACACTATTGAGCGGGGTTTCGCAGTTCCGCTCAGTTCAGATTCCCTGCTCCGGTTAGCGTCAAGTCGTTCTTTTAAGAGGAAGTCACCGAAGTACGAGCATTAGCGGATAGGGCGTCCAGCAAATCAGTGTGTTCTGAACTGAATGCCGTCAAACTTTTTGCAATCGTAGAACGATCGCCGAGGAACATCATGACAATCAATTGGAACCAGCTGGGCCAGGAAAAATTCGACCGGACCGTCGAGGTGCTCATCCGCCGGCGGTTTAATCGTATCGGACATGTGACCGTCGTCGACGGTCGCGGCGGCGATGGCGGGATCGACATCGATCTTGTTACACCGGGGGATGGGCGCCGACGTATCTTCCAACTTAAGTACTTTCCAGAAGGCTTCTCATCAGGCTGGGCGAAAAGCCGGAAACCGCAGATCGAAAAATCGTACAAAGCCGCGTTAGGCAAAAGGCCGGACGAATGGACACTCGTCGTGCCGCGACTTCTCACTCCGAGCGAACGTACCTTTGTCGAGGCACTGAATAGTGGATCAATTCCGCCAACAATCAGCATCGTCGGCCGCACCGAACTTGATGATTGGCTGGCCGATGACCCCGACCTCGACACGTTCCTACAGCGGGATCCCGAAACTGCACTACGCGAGATGGCCCGCACCTACAACATAGAGCGTGCCGCCTTACTGAACGGAATGACCGACATCGCCACGCGCGTACGTGACCTCGGAAAAATAATCGACAGCTCGGACCCCGACTGGACCATTGATTTCGCACGTATAGGCGGCGTCGATTCCCTCATGGTGCGTCCACAACATACCGGTGCAGCCGACCGCAACCCGATCGGTTTCACGGTCCAGACTCGACCGCTTGCCGACAAGGATGCCGAACTGCGTAAACACATCGAACGCAGTCTGGGCTACGGCACTTCGAACCCCGTCATCATCCCAGGCGACGCAGTCGAATCGGTGAGTTTCAGGGGCCCTTCCTTCATCGCCGGCGACTGGCCACCCGGTGAGTTTCATCTCGGGCCGTTTACCCACCTACCGTCGGTCGGTAAGCCCGTGGAGATCAAAATCTGGCATGGCGATGAGTTCGTGGCTAGCTATGAGGGAAGGGTCACGCATGCCGGCCGCGGCAGCGTAGGCGGCAGCGTTGAGGCTAGTCTTTACGATGATCGACTCAAAGTGCAGTTTCGCCTACCCAACGACGAGGATCCTGCTGCCAAATCCCGCCACGAAGCTGGACCTCCTGGTATTGACCTCGTGGTGCATTACGGTGCCGATCCGCCCGACCTTGTGGAGAAAGTTCTGTGTGCGGCGAGATGTATCCGCGCATGCAGTCGCCTCGAAATCCGTTTCGACGGAGAACTAGCGGCGACCTTAGCTGACTTCCCGCCAATCACCGCCGCAGAATACGGTCAAGACCTTATCGCTATAGAGCAGTATGCGGGAGACCTTGCGGTCGTCCAGAATCACTGCAACCAGTTCTTCGCCATTCCCGAGTACATCCAACCGGGCGAGCGTGTGTCTATGCGTATCGCGCGACTACTTGTCGAGGGCCATCTCGTCGCCTCCCCGAACGCGCGGACGTTCACCATGGACATCACGACTGACGATAGCGAAGATCTGCGCCGAGAACTGAGGACCCCGAGGCCGATAGCATGGCGTGCAGAGACCCCGTACTCGCTTACTTCGGGAGGCCGAACTTTGACTATCGGTCCTGTGTACGCCGTCCACACAGCGGCTACCGCGATTAACGCCGAGGAGGCGATCGAAGCCCTAGAAGCTGGCAGAGGCAAGGGGTTTCGCGTCACGTATCGTCCAGGCGACGACCCCTTTTTTTACGTTGCCCTCGCTGACGGACCCGTCTCCGAACTAGGAGGAAAAAAGATCGCCCTGTGGAGCCTGGTTGGTATAGACCAGCCGGGGGTTGCAGCAAATGACACACCCAATGCAGGCCATTCAGAGCCTCGACACTAAAACCACTCCGGCGCCGGGTGCCGCGATCGGCGTGGATGCGATAAATCCGCGCCGACGGCGGACTGCGCGGCCACAACGCACGGCGCAGCCGTCAAATCCGGGAATGCTTGTCAAGGCATGATTACTAGGCGACTGCGACGTGGCCCCGGGGACGGTCCTACAAAGCGGCAGTCGCAGTTTCGGAGAAATCCGGAATCGTCCTACAAAGCGGCAGTCGCAGTTTCGGAGAAATCCGGAATCGCAGTAGAGCCGTGAGCGCATCTTATGGGTGCCTGCGAAGCCGGCTTATTGGGGTTCATTGTGGCTGCTCGTCCGACGCCTCGAATGACCGCACGAATGGCTGCGCGGTCACCGCGTCGACCTCCGGATCGAAATCTACCGGGCTGATCGCGTCTGCAAGCTCGGTTTCGACAGATCCCACGTTCTGCGCCCGCACGGTGCCCAGGCTGCGGGACAGCTGTCGTTCCCATCGCATGGCTTGGGCGTCAGTCAAGCTGACACCTGCTTGAGCTTGAATCATCCGTCCCAGCGGGCCTTCTTCGCTGGCTTCTCGCTCGTACCAGTACTCGACCTCGATCGACCGATCGCCCGACCCCAGCGCCGCCGAGTTGATGGGAGGAACTCGCGGGAAGGTTTGGCGGTGGCCTAAATAGAGAGCTTCGGAAACCGTCGTCTTACCAGCACCGTTGCTGCCGATCAGAACGCTGAATCGCCCCGGGAGCTGAACTTGAATTTCAGCCTCACTGCTGGCACGAAACCCTCTTACATTCAGAGTATGTAGATACATAATCCTCCCGCGCCGGTCGACACAACTGAATCGTCCAGCTTGTCTTTCAATTGCAGCCGCTTCAGTGGCGGAACCAGCAACCCTCCACCCTACGGTGACATACTGCGGGAAGCTTGAAGCCACACCGCGTTGACGCATCTGACTGCTTGGCCCGAAAACCGGAGGCCTTAGCCCAGCCGAATGCTACGACGATCGCGGCGTGAAGCTTGTGCTACAGAAATTACGTGCGGCGGACGGCGGGTACTTTGGGTCGCAGAATCGCACCCTTCCCCGCCAGGCCACTCAGGCTTCCTGCTGCACCGCGTTCGTAGCTCCGTAGCTGAGAGTAAAAAGGCGATCCCTGAAAAGGTCCGGTTCGTCAAGCATCGAGCGAGGATCGTCGGCCAGCTTGAATTCGCGATGGATCGAACGCATTCCCTGCAGCACCGCATCGGCCTCGGCGGCCTCTAGCGGAAGCTGGGCCTGCAACGACTCCAGCAACGAGACCGCATCCGTCTTGCGAATCCTGCCCGGATGATCCTTGATGAAGTTCTTCCGAAGCCGGTTGATAACCGTCGAGATTCTCGCCTGCGCGTTGTCGCGCATGGCCTCGCGTTGCCTCATCTCGATGTGTGCAAGAACAGGCTGAAAGTTCGTGTACAACTCCTGCTGCAATTCAGGGTCGGCGTCCTTGGCCAGGGCGAGGTCCACGACACTTCGAGCGAAGGGAACCTTCTCGAGTTCGAGCGGCCGGACCAGTTCGCCCTTCGCGCTTGCGGCGCCTGCGGCATCCTTAAGCAATTTGAAGAGCCGCTGTCCGCGTCTCGGTTTCACATCTGTCCACGCCGACCTGAAAGCCTCGGCCTGTTCGGCGGGCAGGACCGCGGCTGCGATCCGCTTCGCGGCTTCGTTCGCCAGCGCCAGAGGAACCAAGTCTTCAAGTTCAACAATTCCGGGACGCCGCGAACCGTCTGCAGTGTCGGCAACGCTGAAAATCAGCGACGGCGGCAGCAGTCCCCTCATCGCCTTCACGTCCTCGATCGCCGCCCGGCCCTCCTCGTCGTCGTCGACCATGACTAGCACTGCCGGCTTATCCTCGTCACGTCCGCGAGCAAGGTGAACCATGTAGGCGATGTTGCGAGCCCCCCCACACGGGACGAGGGTCAGCGTGTTTAGGTCGAGCGCGTTGCCGCTGGGCGCGACCCTGCGGGCGACGTTGCTGGCGCCGGCGAGCAGGATCGGGTCGGCCTGGCCCTCCAGCATTAGATTGCACGAGCTGATAAACGTCGTCTCGGCGACGAAGGCGCCCAGCGCGGATCGCAGCGGCTCGTAATGGTTGCGACCCGCATTCTTGACGATGCGGGTGCCCTCCTCGTTCTCGCCCTTCTCTAGGACGCGAATCCGCTCGGCGTGGTTCTTGTCGATGAGGAACGGGGAGTGAGTTACGTAAACGACCTGGACCGGGGCCGCGGTGTCAGTGTCCGGGTGAGCGAACGCTTCGAAGATCCGCAGCAGATCCTGCTGGCCTGAGTTCGACAGGAAGGCGTCAGGTTCGTCCATTAGCAGGATCTCGCCCTTGTTCCGGTCGTGAGACAGGTACTGGACGAAGTAGCTAAGGAAGTACTGGAGGCCCTGGCTGCGCTCCGCGAACGTGTAGTCGGTGCCAGTCCGGTCGCGGATCGTGAACACGAGGTCGAAATCCCGCAGACGCAGTTGCAGAGAGAAGTCGCTGTCCTGAGTCCACCACCGCCGAAAGTTAAGACTGTCCGCCAGTTTTCGATTGAACTTCTTTACCAGGGCCTCCGCGTATCCCTCCGATATCGAAATCGCGGCTCCGAGCTCGCTGAACTCGTCATGAGTAATCCCCGCGACGTCCACCAGAAGCCGGCGTGCGAGTTCCCACTGTTCGAGCAATTGATTGCTGGGCGGATCATCGGCCCCGTCGTAAACCGGCCTAGCCTCACCCGTTCGCGGAGTGTCCAGCGACTCTGGATGAAGGCGTAGGAAGGACATCCGGCCGAGCCAGCCATCCCGGGTGCGCCCGGTCCGCGACGTGTCTCCGGCCAGGTAGGCGATCTCGACGCTGTCCGGAAGCGGTACTCGTGCGTCGATGCGGAACGAGCGCGGTAACGCGAGGCCAGAGAGCGCCTCATCGACCTCGACGGACTCTTCGCCGACGTACACAACCGTTCTGTCGTGGAACCGAAACAGGTGAAAGGAGTTGACCGTCTCCGCCGTCCAATTCGCCAACCCTAGGACCGCGGAGTGCTCATCCTCGCTGAGGTCGGTGAACTCGCCGCCGAACTCCGGTAGACCCGGTGCCGCTTCCTCCGCGAATTCCGTCGAGTATCGACAAAAGTCGCGCCTGACGTACCCCTTCCCGGTCAACAGCGCCTCGATCGCGTACAGCAGTTGACTCTTTCCTGCCTCGTTCGCACCGACCACCGTAGTGACGTCAGGCTCCAGCGGTATACGCACGAACGGAAAGAACAGCTCGTCATCGCCGACGAGATCCCACAGGTCCGGCGTCGAGGTCGTGTCCTCTTTGCTTTTGCGTAAATAGTCGAAATTAAAGGAGCGGTAGAACCGCACGTACACCGTCGTGAGCTTCATTGGTCTCTCCGAATATGTAACTTTGCTTGACCCTTAATGGTATTCGGTGAGGCCGACACGAAATGGCGACACGCGTCCTCGACCCGAATAGCCGCCCCAGGGAACTACGGAACACACTGCCCGCGCGTACCGGGGCGGCCTGAACGACGTGTTCTTCTGGGCCCCACCATGTCCGCAGCCAGTGTTCGACACGACGTGGCGCCGACCGCGGGCACCATCCGCCAACGTGTTGCGGCCCTCTGCAGCACCCCACTTCTCGAAGCACCGAGTTCCGGTCGTATCCACGCTAATACTCAGGTCCTCAGTCAGCTCCACATCAAGGATGTTGCCCACTGCAGGTCTCGGGTTCCCTCGTCTATCCCGTTCTGGCAACCAAGCCGAGACGGCGTTGCCGAGAGTTCAGAAACCCCGTCACCGCGGGAATGGCGCCGAGACTACCCTCGTGAATCGTGACTCATTACGCGATCCGCTCTGCGGGCAATGTCCTCGAGGTGTGGACCGGAAAGCGGATTCAGCACGGTCGCGAGACTAGAGATGAGTGGCAGGCAGAACTCAAACGTGAAGTAAGAGCGGCATTTCTGCAGCTCACCATTCCTCCGTGCTCCCTGCTGGCAGGACATTACGACAGCACCAGCGCGGCTCCAGGAGATACGGAAAATAGTCTGTTCACCAACATGAGCGAGACCATTCCGAGCGCGCTATTCACAGCACTGCGTTTTGAGCGCGGTCCTGACAATCCGCCGCCAGCGCCGAGACCTATCGACTTGGTGAGCGGCCACCTTCACTACTACCGCTACGCAGTTGATGGGTCGTGGAGTACGTGGGAACCTGACCAGACGCTGGCACGGTGGCGTCACATACCGCGTCGAATCTCAGTCGGCACTGACACCGCCCGCCCGGTGTGGTTCGCCCTTCGTCAGGCCAACGCCAAAGGCCTGGTCTCCGTCATGGTTAATGACCCCATCGCAGCCACTACCAACTTCGGTATCAGGATCACCGTGCACACCACACCCGCTGGCTCCCATCGGCCGACTTCGAACAGCGAGTTTGTCATCGACGGAGCGATCGCAGCTTTTCATGACGATCCGTACTCTGAAGCTCTCGCGGCGGCGATGGCCCCCCGTCTGCCGACGGTTACCGAGTCCGAATTCCTATCGGCCACGAGTTGCCTAGCGGGACCGCTGTTTTCAAGCCCCGCGGTACGCATCTCTGCAAGCGGGACGTTGCAGATCAGTCCCGCCGACGAACGCTGCTGGTTGGGCGAGTACGCCGTTGCGCACGATTCGAATAGCCGCTGGCCCGAAGTTAGCGGCGAGCTGTTCACCCTCCGTCCGGTCGCAGGGTCAACAGGAGCACTATCCGACGCCAGAATCGCAGGATCTCCGTGAAGTTGCCGCCTCGCCGCCGCCACACCCTCGGTGTGCGTGATTCGTCGATGCCTAGCCGGAACGACACCCTCATCGTGATTCACTGAGGACATGACTGTCTGCGCCGCGAGGGGGTGCGACAACTCGGCTGCGTTCTCCGCGAGAACCCGCCCGGCTTGGTGCGATGACCACATCACGAAGCTCCTCGCCCAGGGTGGTCTCGCGTCTCTGGAACCGTTCACCAAGCGGGCAAGCTACCGCCTAACCAAGTGCCTCCAGTGCGGCTGCGAAGCACACTACAAATTCGACTACGTCCTCGACAGGAACGCAGCGGGTGAGCCGTGTCACGGTCAAGTCCAGGGACGTGGTGTACGACGTCGTCGTGTGATTCTTCGTGGTGATGGTTCAGGCGGTCAGTGCCGCCGGGGTGTCCTCCTGTTCGGTCGGGGTGTCTTTGACGGCGCGTGATTTGCTGAGGACGTCGAGGCCGAGGTAGCGCCGTGATTCGGCCCATTCGTCGTGTTGTTCGGCCAGCACGGCCCCGACGAGGCGGATCAGGGCATTACGGTCGGGGAAGATGCCGACGACGTCGGTGCGCCGGCGGATCTCCTTGTTGAGCCGCTCCCAGGTTATCTGGAGTTCTGCCTAGGATACCTATGGTGACCTGGCGGTTTGTGTCGTGGAGGGTGTCCATGACGCGGTTGGAGATCGATATCGGTTGGCGGTCAGCATGGTTCGATCGTTACCGAAGTGTGATGCGTTGGTTCGCGGTGTCGGCCGGTGTTGTCGCGGAGTTGGCCAAGGGCGCACGCGAGTTGGCGGCGTAACCGCCGGTTCTCATCGGCGAGTTCGTGGTTGCGGCGGTTGGCGATTTCGAGGCGTTTTCTCAGGGAGTCGTCGCTGGCGCGTTGTCGGGCAGGTAACGGTGTGCTTGGCTCGGGCCGGGTCGCGTCCTAAAGCCGGTGTAAAAGGGGCCGGGCGTAGGTTCTGCTTCGAGACCGCCAAGTCATCGAAGGAAAGG
>NZ_LKTM01000050.1 GCF_001417955.2 Mycobacterium gordonae
GGGGCTGGCGATCGCCGTTCCGCTGATAAGGATGTCGTCGATCTCCTTGGCGGTGATGAGTGCAAGAGCTTTGTAATCGCTGTTCTCGACGTCGACCTCGGGTGCGGGGGGCAGGTAGGCGAAGTCAGCCGCGATGTCGCTGCGGCTGCGGCGGATCTGCCGGCCGTCGAGCACGGCGTGAGCAGACAGGGTCGAATCGGTGTAGGGGTAGGTGGCGCCGTAGTCGCCGGTGTCAACGTCGAGCCACTGGCCGGCCTCGGTGACGTTACGGGTGTGCAGGCGGCGAACGACGCGAATGCCGTTGTTCTGCAACCTCTCCCGCCATGTGTCCAGCAGCGTGTGCGCGTGGCCGTCGTGGCGCTGGTCGCAGATGGCCAGCATGATGGCGGCAACGACATCGTGAGACCGCAGTTCGTCGGTAGGGATAGCCGGCATGTATTCGGCGTCCGGGTCGATGTCGACGCGCAGTGCGCAGTAGACGCCGATGCCGCCGGCCGCGCCGCGGGCCAGCATGTAGATCACCAGGCTGTTTGTCGGCACGAATCCGACCAGGCACGGGGCCGCCGCGAGAATGTCGGCGGGGGTGCGAAGGTTGATCTGAGACATGATGTTTCTCCGTTCGGTGTGTTGATGGATGCGCAGCTCAGCGCTGGGGGTGTGGGGACCGGCGGGGCGGCGCAGTCAACTGAGCCCGGCGGATGCGCAGGAGGCGGATTTGCGGCCCCGGCGAGCCTCAGGCGCGCAGCGCCGTCGGGGCGAGCTTCGGTAGGGCCGCAAATGCCGCCGGTGCCGCACGGGCGAGCGCAGCGAGAACGGGCGAGCCCGCCGCGGCGCAGGTTGACGGCGACACCAGTCCCCGCCGGTCACAATGGCACCCCCGCTGACTGCAAAAATGGTGAGCGGCTACGGATTTCATGGCCTCGCCGCAGGCGGGGCCATGTCCCTGGCCGTTATATGGAAGAAAAAGGGGGCCCGGCCATCTCTCCGTGTGTGGAGCGCTGGCCGGGCCCGATGGTCGCGGATGCGTTAGTTAGGCAGGGCCGTCGATGTAGGCGGCGTCGGTGAAGACCACCGCTGGGGCCGTCCAGATGGCGCGCCCGGTGGAGACGACGAAGAACTCAGCCCTGTGATGGGGTTGGTAGGTGATGCGTTGCGGCTGGTTCAGGTCGACGACGTCTGCGAGCCGTCCGATGATCCACGCGTGGACCTGGCGCGCCCCGCCGTTGGCGATCTTGAGCTGAGCCCGTGGGTTGACGTGCATGAGGCATCCGGTGAGGGCCACAGCCTGGGCGTATCCGACGACCTTGCCCTTGTGGGGGCCTTCCATGCTGCGGATGGACCATGCCGATCGGTGCAGGTTCCTGTATACGGCAACTCTGTTGCCGGCCGTCAGGTCTCGGCCGGCGGCGACCTGAATTTGTTCGCTGAACATGTCTGGTGTCCTTTCTCTGGTCGTGTGGCACACGTGGGAGCCGCGGTCCCGCCGTCCCGAGGGAAGCGGGGCCGCGGCCTCACGGTCACGGTGGTGGTCAGGCGGCGACGTAGCCGGCGGTGGTCGGGTCAGCGTTGTAGAGCTCGCCGTCGTCGAAGACCGCGATCGCTGTCTTGTGGGCGCGGCGCAGCAACTCGATCATCGACATCAGTGCCGCTTTGTCGCGGATCTGCCAGGTGATTGGGCCGGTGAACAGGTCGACCCAGTGGACTGTGGCGGTTTTGATCCGGTTGGGCGCGGATTGAGCAACAACGGCGTAGCTGGGCCGGCGGGTCCATTCGATGGACAGCGTGATCCGGGCGTCGCCGTCGGGGGGGTTCGCGCCCGCCGTGGGCATCTGGGTGGGCAGGTGCGACATTTGTCCGCGGGCCGCGGCGAAGGCTTCGAGCAACCCTTGGGCGGCGTGGCAGCTGTAGATGATCATGTGAATGCCGTTGAAGGTCAGCGACATTCGGGCGTCAGGGGTGCGTGCGTGGTGGACAGTGACGTCGACGTCCTGGCGGCCTTTGAGCGAGGCGGTGGTGTGGGTGATGATTGCTGCGGATGTGAGGTGCGTGGCTTTTACTGAGGTGGTCATGATAGTTCTCCGTTCGGTGTGTTGATGGATGCGCAGCTCAGCGCTGGGGTGTGCGGGGGACCGGCGGGGCGGCGCGGTCCACCCTGGGCCCGGCGGATGTGCAGGAGGCGGATTTGCGCCCCGGTGAGCCCGGCGCGCAGCGCCGTGGGGCGAGCCTGGGATAGGGCGGCAAATGCCGCCGGTGGCGCGCGGGCGAGCGCAGCGAGAACGGGCGAGCCCGCCGCGGCCCGGGTTGACCGCGGCATCAGTCCCCGCCGGTCACACTGGGCACCCCAGCTGACTGCAAACAAGGTGCGGGGCTACGGATTTCATGCTGGGTCGGGCGGTGCGTGCACGGGGGCGGCAAAACGGGGGCGGCGGCGCGCCCGAAGGAGTGGGCGGCCGCTGCCCCCGCCGCGATGGTGTCAGCGCAGTACGAGGTCGTCGTGGTGGTGCATGGTGTGGTGTCGGACCAGACCGAGTCGTGCTGCGGTGCGCTGCACCGTTCGTGGTGTGGTGTACAGGCGGCAGGCGATGAGGTCAATTGCGACGCGGCCGTGCATGCGGCGGATCGCTTCGTCGCGCTCTGCTCCGCGCAGGCGCAGCCGCAGCCCGTCGGTGCAGACCTGCACGATGGCTAATTCGTCGATCCAGCAGTCGGTTTCGTGCGAAGGCGTGTCTTCGTGGGTTTGGCCGAAAGTCAGCAGCGATTGGGCCTGGTCGTTGTCGACGGTTACCCAGGGGTTGGCGGCTGTGGTCATGGTGGTGTTCTCCGTTCTGTGTTGAGGGGTGCGCAGCTCAGCGCTGGGGTGCCTAGCGACCGGCGGGGCGTCGCGGTCCACCCGGGCCCGGGGGTTCAGCAGGAGGCGGATTTGGCGCCCCGGCGAGCCCGGCGCGCAGCGCCGTGGGGGCGAGCCTGCGATAGGGCGGCAAATGCCGCGGTAGCCGCACGGGCGAGCGCAGCGAGAACGGGCGAGCTGGCTCCCGGTGCGGGTTGACAGCGACAGCAGTCCCCGCCGGTCACCATGGCCACCCCCGCTGACCGCACCAAAAAGGTGGTTAGTGGCCCGACCAGCCCACCCGGGGGGGTGAGCTGGCCGGGGCAGGTGAGCTCACGAGTCGGTGGGCGGTGGGGTTGCGGTGAATGCGGCGGTGATGGCGGCACGGATCTCGGCTGGTGCGGTGCCCTCGGCTAGCTTTGCGTGAAGCATGACGGCCAGGTCGGGCGTTGCGGTGTGGGTGGCGTGGGCTTCGGCGAATGCGGCCTGCAGCGCGAGGTCGGCGTGGGCGGTGTCGCCGAGCAGGTACTGGCAGGCGGCGGCGATGGTGAGGGCCTGTGTGCGCTGGTGGCCGCGCAGGCGCCGGCTGATGTGGGTCCACAGCCTTGCCGCGGACTGCGGGTGGTCAAGCGCGAGGGCGATCATGGCGTCGCGCAGGGCGGGGTGTGCGGTGATGACGATGCCGGCGCGGGTGGCCAGGGTGGGGTCGACGTGCGGGCCGCCGATGAGGATGGCCGCGATGTCCTCGAAGGTGTCGATGACCAGTCCGCCGTGATCTCCCAGGGCCACCGGGGGCGCGGGCGGGAGGTGGTCGAAGGTTGCTGCGATCTGGGCGTGGCTGGGGTGGATCGGTGTGCCGTCGTGCACAAGGCGGGCGGTGTGCAGGGAATCGGTGTAGGGGTAGGTGGCGCCGTGCTCGCCGGTGTCGGCGTCGAGCCACTGGCCGCAGTTGGTGACATCGCGGGCGTACAGGCGCCGCAGTACAGGGATTGCGTTGCTCTGCAACGTGTCTCGCACCGTGTCGAGCAGGTATCGGGCGTGGGTGTCGTGGCGCTGTTCGCAGATGGCCAACACGATGGCGGTGTCGTAGCGATCCGGCCGCGGGGCGTAGACGGTGAGGAAGTTCGCGGCTTGGTCGGTGGTGACGGTGATGTCGAATCGCAGGACGTCGCGCACGCGAATACCGCCCTCTGGTGGGAGCTGCCCGAGGTAGATGACGATGCTGTTAGTCGGAACGTATTTCAGAAGTGCCGGGCAGGCGGCCAGTAGGTCGGCAGGGGTGCGAAGGTCGGTGTGAGACATAGTGATTCTCCGGTTCTGTGTGATTCTCAGGCGCTGATCAGCGCCGGGGTGCCTGGCGACCGGCGGGGCGGCGCGGTCCACCCGGGCCCGGGGGTTCAGCAGGAGGCGGATTTGGCGCCCCGGCGAGCCCGGCGCGCAGCGCCGTGGGGGCGAGCCTGCGATAGGGCGGCAAATGCCGCGGTAGCCGCACGGGCGAGCGCAGCGAGAACGGGCGAGCTGGCCCCCGGTGCGGGTGGACGGCGACACCGGTCCCCGCCGGTCACAATGGCCACCCCCGCTGACTGCAAAAAAGCTGCGGGGCTACGGATTTCACGGGATCCACACAGGCGGGTCCGATCCGCGGGCGCGGGAGTGGTGCGCAAAAAGAGAAAGGCGGCCCGACCAGACGGTGCTGGCCGGGCCGCGGCGCGGTCGATCAGCACGCCGTGGGTGGCGCCGGGGTCCAGCCCGGGGATGGTGGGGTTTGGGTGTAGCAGATCCGGTCGCGCGCCCAGGTTCCGACATTGTTCGGTGGCGCGTCAGGCTGGGGTGCGCCGTACTCGGCGGTGAGCAACGGCAGGGGGGTGCGCCGCCATCCGTCGAAATCTATTCCGAGAGAAGGAATGTGGATGTATTGCTGTTTGTCGAGGTTGCAGATGTAATCGCATACTGCGCTGGGTCGCGGTGTTTTCCGGTTGGGTTCGACACCGGGGAACACCAGGCCCTCGAAACGCACGAAGTGGCGGTCCTCGATGAGGAAGTAGAGGTTGGTGCCGCGGCCGGGTTCGTTGTCGGCGTAGTCGCCGGCCCAGGCGACCCGTAGGGCGCCGTCGAGGCTGAGGATGGCGGCCACGGCTGACATCAGTGGGGCATCAGCGCGGGTGTGCCCCATGAGCTTGAGGCCTGAGCCGTAGTCCTCGGGGTCGAGGGCTGCCACGATCTGGCCGGCAGCGTTGAGGAAGGTGGGTGTGAAGTATTGGGCCATGGTCGGGTTCTCCGTTCGGTGTCGCAGGGTTTGTGGATGTGCGCCGGCGGCGCTGGGGCGCTGACAGGTCGGTGCCGTGGTGGTGTCAACCCAGGGCCGTTGACGGAGCAGGAGGCGGATTGCCGGCCCGGCTCGACCGGGCGCGCAGCGCCCCTGGGCGAGCTGGCGTAGGGCCGGCAATGCCGTCGGTGCCGCACGGGCGAAGCGGGAGCCGCCCGTCAGGGCGGCGGGAGCGCAGAACGGGCGAGCCCGCCGAGGCCGGGGTTGACTCCGCCGCGGCAGCGACCACAATGGGGGCCCCGCTGACTGCAGCAAAAGGAGCCGCTGCGGATGTCGCGGCTGAGCTGGGTGCGGAAGAAAAAGGGGGGCCCGGCCAACCCCGCGTGGTGGCGGAGCTGGCCGGGCCCGGGTGGCGGTTAGAACAGGCGCCCTGCGCGGTGCGGGTCGTTGTGGCATGGGCATCCGCAGCGCCAGCAGAAGCCGGGCAGGCCCAGTTTGAGCAGGATTCCGCCTTCGTGCGGGCCGCCGAGGCGATGCCCGCACCGGTCATGCCGGCCCTCGTCGCAGGTTTTGGTGGGCGCGTTGTCAGGCATCTCAACGACCACCGGCACGCCGTTGATGACGTCGGGGTAGGTGATCCAGCGCCGGCGGGACACCCCGAGGTGGTGGCGTTCTTCCCGGAACTGCACTTTGGCGCGGCGTTTGAGGCACGTGATGGGTTCGGTGGTGGTGCCGACCCATTGTTCCCACAGTTCGGTCATGAGATTTCGTCCTTTCGGTGTGGTCAGAATCGGTCGGTGGCGTGCTCGAGGAGCCGGGTCAGGGCGTAGGCGGCGCGGGTGAGGCGCAGGCTTTCGGTGGTGAAGGCGGCGATGTCCTCACCGGCGCCGGCCTCGGTGAATTCCACGTCGTAGACCTGCTCGCTGAGTAGGGCGTTGACCGCACCGGCGGCCTGGCCCAGTGCACTCACCGCGTTAGTGAGGCTGGCGAGCAGGCGCTGGCGGTGGTGTCGGATTTCCAGATCCCAGTCGGCGTAGATGTTTTCGGCAACGCAGTCGCTGCCCGCAGCGGGCCGCTGGTGTGGGTCATGGTCGGTACTGGTCCACGGGTCGGTGGTGTGCTCGGCGACGTTCATTGGTCGGGTCTTCCTTCCGGTAGTGGTGATCTGCGCCTGGTGGCGCGGGGGAGGCGGGGGACCGGAGGGGTGGCGGTGTCAACCCCGCAGAGGCCGGCGGATCAGCAGGAGGCGGCATGGGCGGGGCCGCGCCGAGGCCCGGCGCGCGGCGCCTTGGGCCGAGGCTGGCAGCGCCCCAGCCATGGCGCCGCCGGCGCACGGGCGCAGCGGGAGCCGCCCGTCAGGGCGGCGGACGCGGAGAACGGGCGAGCCCGCCGGGTGTGGGTTGACACCGACGGGGCCCTCTCCGGTCAGACTTGCCCCACGCTGACAGGCAAAAAAGGGGGCGTGAGACTCCCGGCCCGGGTCGCGCCGGTCACTGCTTTTCACTGCCGAAAGTGGCGCTCTTTCGCCGTACGCTGGCGGGGTGGAGAAATCGTTAGTGCAGCTACTCGGGGAGAGCCCCGGCGGTTACCCGGCTTCGTTCGTCGAGTGGCTGGTCACCGGGCGGCACCCAGACCCTCAACCGCGCTTCGACGTCGTGCACGTCGAGGGCGACTTCCCGGTGTTGTGACGGCGTTAATTCGCCGTTAGGACCCGCAGGCCTTCGGCCAGGGACGCGAAGCGCCCGTACTCGGCGTGGTCGACGGCGGTGATCTTTTCGCCGAGCCAGATACCGATGATTTCAGCGGGCCGGTTACCGGTTCGCGCCCAGACCGGAGCACCGGAGTCGCCGGGGATACTCGGCGGCATCCCGGTGGTGAGGTACTGCTCAGCACCGTGGCGGTCGACAATGGTGCCGCAGTGCGTGCCGCTGGATATGCCGCTGCGGCAGACGGTTTGACCGATCTGGGGTTCAGGGTGGCTGGTGCTGATGGTGCGGATGTCCCCGATGTAGGCACCGGCCAGGGGGTCGGTGCCGAAGTCGATCAGTCCATAGTCAGGGCCGCCGCCGCGGGGTGGCTCGACTGAGGACCGCACGAAGATTCCGGTCTGCCCGCTGCGCTCGGTGCGGACATAGCCGGAGGCGCTGTTGCGGCAGTGTCCCGCAGTGACGGCATAGACATGCATATCGGCACCGTTGTAGACGTGGCCGAGGGTGCAGAACTGGTTCTTGCCGCCATCGGAGTTGATGTAGTCGATGCGCTCCCCAGGCTCGATGATCACGGCCGTGGCTGAGGCTGCCGGGGCGGCGAGAACGGCCGTGGCGAACAGGGTGCAGACGATGGTGATGAGTCGGGCTGGTGTGGTCATGGTTGCGGTCACTTTTCTGCGGTGCGGGGGCGGTGGTGGATGTGTCGTTCGGAGCGCAGTTGGGCTCTGGCGGTGAGGGTTTCGATCCAGGCGCGGGCGGTGTGCGCAGCAGGGCGGGTGGTGGGGCCGCTGGTGACAGCGGCCGCCGCCCGGCTCGTGATGGCGGTGTCGACGAACGTGCTCATGCTGACTCCTTGAGTTCGGCCGAGGGGGTGGTGCTGCTGCGGTAGCTGTGCTGAATGCAGGACTGCAACGCGGCGGTGGCCGCCTCGCTTCGGCGTGCAATGTCGCTGGGGTGCTCGCGCGTGTGGCGGTGAAGCCGATGATGCCCATCGGTGACCAGGCGTAGTTGGCGGGCGGCTTCTGCACGCCAGCGCGCTGCCGCGTGAGCGCTGCCCGCTACGGTTTGCCGCAGCCCGTGGTGGGCCTGCATCTCGGTGATCGCGATGCTGAATCGGTGTGCTGCTTGCGCGGTTTCGGCGGCCAGGGCCAGCGCCTGCAGGTCATCGGGGGTGACCTCGAGCAGCCCGCCGAAGGGGTGTACGGGATCCCACAGGCCCGCCTCGATGTGGTCGGTGAGGTCGGCTTTGACGGTCTCGAGTGCAGGCAGCAGCACGACGACGTGTGCGGCGATGCCACGCAGCGCGGTGGAAATCGTCAGTGCTCGGCGGTAGCCGCTGAGGTCGCGGTCAGCGACGACGGCGACGTTGAGATTGTGAAAGTGCGCCACAAGATTCGTGGGGAAGTTCGCTGCGCCTTGCGGGTTGGTGGTCGCCAAGACACCGGCCCGGGTGAGGGTGTCGGCATCCTTCTCGCCTTCGCTGATCCAGATCCAGTCGCCGCCGGCGGTGGCGGTGGCAATCGCCTTGGGCTGATACAAGGCGGCCGGGAAACCCTCGGGCTTGCGGTACACCCATTGGCGGCCTACGCGGTAACGCTGCTGAAAGCGCTTGTGCACCTGGCCGGTGCAACGGCATTCCAGCCGGATGACCTGCTGCAGGGCCCGCCCCTGAAGATCGGTGTAGGTGTAGACCCGCACCCGCTCCCATTGATGGTTGCCGGGGTGGTGTTCGGCGGTGATCCGCGCTGGCAGCGGCCCCACACCCTGACCGGCTCCCCGGTGCCGAGGAGCGGGGCGGGGGCTGACCGTCTGGCGGGAGGGCTGCGGCGGGTCATCGAACAGGTCGGCGACGCGAAGCCCCAGAGCCCCGGCGAGATCGGCGGCCTGGGCGGCACAGCTGAAGCAGTGCAGCAGCACCGCACCACCCTGGCGGGAGTTCGTCGAGGGCCGCCAGGTGACCGACAGCGAGGGGCTGTGATCGGTGTGCAACGGGCAGCTGGCCATGAAGGCCTCCTCCCCGCGCGGCCGCAGGACAGATCCGGCGGCCTGCAGGGCCTCACGCACCGTGTCCAAGGAGGCTCTGGCCCGGCTGATGGTGTGCGACATCAGGGAGTCTCCTTGTCGATGACGGTGTGCACCAGGGCGTAGGACGCGCGCACGAAGCGGATGGAGTCGCCAAGGAAAGCGGCGATGTCGTCGCCGTCGCGGCCGTCGGCGAATTCGACGTCGTAGATGTCGTTGTCGCGCAACCGCGCCAGGGTGGCGGCGGCGCGTTGCAGCGTGTCGCTGGCGGTGGCCAGCTGCGTGAGCAGGGCGGCCCGCAGATCGTCGATGCGCCGCAAATGCTCACGTTCGAAGTCGTCGATTTCGGCGCTGGCGGGGATGGTCATCAGCACAGTCCTTCCTGGGGTGTGGGGTGGTCAGGCCACGCGCGCCAGCCGGTCGGGACGAAAGCCCGACCAGTGTTCGTCGGCGGAGACGTAGACCACGGGGGCGGTCAGGTATCCCAGACTCAGGACGTAGTCGCGGGCCTGGCTGTCCTGAGTGACATCAATTGCCCGGTAACTGCGCCCAGCTTTATCCAGGGCACGAACTGTCGCCTGGCATTGCACGCACGACGGCTTTGTGTAGACGATTATCGATGACATGATTACGGCTCCTTTTGCGTCTTGTGGGTGTTCGTCCGTCGTTACCGCTAATTTTAGTGACCGGATTTCGGTGGCGCGACGGCGGCGAACAAAAAAGGCAATGATTTTCTTCAGAATCTCCGCGCTGCTCAGGACCGCTTTTCGTGGCTTTCCTCATGCCCTCCAGACGACGCTGTGAACGTGTTGTCCGCACATGTTCCGCTTTCTTCCTTAATTGCGCTCTGACGTGGTATTCAGAGCCGCTAAGCAGCTGCCAACGACCCGGTGCGTAGCTTTCATTACCGCGATGTAAACCATTTCGGAAATGACCTGTGGATAGGTTCTTCCTGTGGACAACATGCGGGTGACGCGGCGTCGTTGCGCGTGCTGATAACCGCCGGCGAGGTGAGCGGCCCGTGTCGGGCCTGGGAATGGTTGGTGCGCTCATTACGTCGTTTGTGCAGACAATGGCAGCCAGGGGGTGGGGCCAGGGTGTTCGTCCCTGACCCCACCCCGCACTACTACCCTTCGGCGGCTGCAGCCAACTGCAGGTCGTAGACCTCATCGGCGGTCTTGTCACCGGCGATGACCTCTTCGACGGGTGCCAGGGTGTAGCCGTTGGCGACGAGCCATTTCAGGTAATCCGCGCAGGTGACGTGGTGGGACCAGTGGTTCGTTGTTCCGGCGTTGCGCCACGCCTCCTTGGGGGTGCGCGCTTATGTATGACTGAACACTGTTCGTGCCCAAGAAGAAGTGGTGGGACACCATGCGTAAGCGACGGTCGGCCCGTT
>NZ_LKTM01000051.1 GCF_001417955.2 Mycobacterium gordonae
CCCCCCCACCAGATCCCGGCCACCACACACCCCCACCGAACACATCATCGCCGACACCTTCGCCGAGGTCCTGGGCCTCGACCGCGTCGGCCTCGACGACAACTTCTTCACCCTCGGCGGAGACTCACTGCTGGCCACCCGCGCCACCACCCGCCTCCAACTCGCCCTCAACACCGAAATCCCCATCCGCACCCTCTTCGACACCCCCACCGTCACCGACCTCGCCAACCACCTACACCGGCGTACAGATTTCACCTCTGTGCAAGAAGTCGTTCCGGTCCAGACCCTGAAGAAGGGTTCCGGCGTTCCGCTGTTCTGCATTCATCCAGGGGGCGGGATAAGTTGGCCATATCACGCTCTTGGCAGCTATTTGGACTGTCCGATCATCGGGATACAGCAAATATTGCAGCCCGAGGAAGCCGCACCCCGGTCACTTCGCGATATGGCGAGAAACTATGCCAACAGGCTGCAAGCGGTTTATCCGACCGGTCCCTACAATCTTCTCGGCTGGTCGTTTGGAGGCGTCATCGCCCACGAAGTGGCGATCGAGCTGCGGCGGCGCGGATATGTCGTCGCATACCTCATCCTTCTCGACGCCGATCCCACTATCGACAGCCTCCAAAACCACAGTTTAGACGACTGGCGGAAGCAGCTAGAAGCCTTGCGGCTCTACGACATAGGGCTTCCGGAGGTGAACGAACCGCTTACCTACGAGCAGATCGACGAGTTTGCCCGAGAACAGGGCCCGGCAGAATACCCTCGCTATAGACAGCTGCTGGATATGTTCGTCCAAAACGTCACGAGTGGTATGTCGTTGTATCGAACTCACGAACCCGCGGTCTTCGACGGTGATGTGCTCATTATTTCCGCTGCGCGGGAGGCAAGCGATCGGGGCGCGTCTCTTCAGCGAAGGTGGCGGCCGTACGTTGCCGGCAATATCACCGTGTATTCGGTCGACGCTACACATCAAGAAATGCTGACTCACGGATCGCTGGATATGTACGGCGAAAAACTGAAGGATTCATTGACGCGAGGTGGCGCATCCGACGTTTCCGATCCCGTGTGCGTGTCGGACCAGTTTGTTGCCTGCACGACGCCCGACGTCAGGTGGTCGCGTGCCGGTCTCTGGACTGCCGGGAGGCATGTCCACGAGGGCCAACGCCAAGGGGCGACGCACTCGTCAAGCGAATGTTCCGGGCATGCGTTATGAGCGGACATTCCCCGTCGTCGGACGACACCGCATCGGCTGAGGCAGCGGTAGCCTCTGCGCCTCCCGTGTTAAGGCTTGAGGCGGTGAGCCGAACCTATGGCTCCGGACCCGCAGCGGTGGAGGCGCTCAAGGACATCGACCTCGAGTTTCAGTGCGGCGAGTTCGTCGTGATCCTGGGTCCGTCCGGTTCGGGCAAGACCACGCTACTCAATCTGATCGGCGGCATCGAAGCGCCCACTGATGGACGGATCTTGTTGTCAGGCAACGATATCCAACCTGGTGGGGACTCTGACGGCGCAGGAGAACGTGGAGATCATTGCCGAACTCGCCGGCGGACATTGTGCTCGGCGCAGTCGTGAGGCGCTTGCGAAAGTCGGCCTGGCCGACCTCGCCGACCGGTTTCCCGGGCAAATGTCCGGTGGTCAGCAGCAACGAGTAGCGATCGCCCGCGCCATCGTCAAAGGGCCGCCGCTGTTGCTGTGTGACGAACCGACCGGCAGCCTCGACCTGGCCACGGGGCGGCAGGTGCTGGCGGTGCTGCACGAGTTGGCCCGGGAAGGCGGTAACACCGTCCTTTTGGTGACGCACAATTCCGCGATCGCCCAGATCGCCGATCGCGTGGTGTGGTTGCGCTCGGGAAGGGTCGCCCGTCAGGAGCGGGTTGGTGCCCCACTGCCGGCGCAGGAACTCGACTGGTGAACCGTATCTTGCTCCGCAAGGTGCGTCGGGACCTGGGGCGGCAACGTTCACAGTTCCTTGCCGCGGCATTGGTGATGGGCATCGGTGTGGCGGTCTTCGTCGGGGCCACAGACGCCTATGCCAACTTGAAGCAGTCGTTCGCCCGGGTATACGCGACGCAACTGCTGCCAGATGTGGTCATCACCGGAACCGGTGTGTCGGGGTTGTACGAGAGTGCCCTAAAACTTCCCGGCCATCCGGAGGTTGGCCTTCGACAACAGGCCGACGTGAGTATCCGCATCAACGGGCGCACCCTGTTCGGCCGCGCGGTCGGCGTGCCCGTTGAGACCCAACCCCCGGTATCGAAGTTGGCACTGCGATCCGGTGTTCTGCCGCCCCGCGGCTCGGTTCTAGTGGAAGAGCACCTCGCCGCGCATTACGGTCTGCACCCGGCGAGCACCGTCGAACTCCTCGGGCCGTCCGGCTGGCATCCCGTGTCCGTTTCCGGCTCCGTCGTGTCGACAGAATATTTGTGGCCGGCCCGCTCCCGGGCGGAGACCGTGACCACGCCGGAGTACTTCGGCGTGGTGTTCGTGCCGGCACCAGACATGGTTGAATTCGCGGCCCAGCCGGCGGACCAGCTGCAGGTGTATGCACACGATCGCAACCAAGCAGCCGCTTTGGTCAGCGCGGCAACGGAACTGGGTCGCTCGCATGGAGTCATCGTGACGTCGCGCGACGAGCTGCCGTCCTACAGTTCCTTGCGCGACGGCATGGAATCGGTACGCAAGTTCGCAAGATTTATGCCGTGGGTGTTCCTCGTGGCAGCGGTGGTTGGGACGCATGTGCTCTTGTCTCGACTAGTCGCCGCTCAACGAGCCGTGATCGGCACACTGTCGGCCAACGGAGTGTCCGGCCGAAAGATACTCGGCCACTACCTGACGTACGGTGTGGCCGTCGGCCTGGCAGGGGCCATGGCCGGGATGATCGGCGGCTACCTTCTCGGTGGCTGGTATACCGCCCAATACACCCAGACGATGGGACTGCCGCTGCGGGCGACGTCGGTGTACCCGAGCAGTCTGATCGTCGGAACCGTGGCCGGCGCTGCAGCATCCGCGCTTGCCGCCTGGGCCCCGGCGCGCGCCGCATCGCGGATGAGCCCGGCGGAAGCGATGAGGATTTTGCCGCCACGCGTGCGCGGCGGCGTGAGCGTCGCGGAACGACTGCTGCCGCCGCTGGGGCGTATGCCTACTCGCTGGCGAATGACATTGCGCGGCATCACCCGCAACCGTCGCCGCACCATCCTTACCGTCGCCGGGGTCATCAGTTCGGTATGCCTCGTAATGGTGTTCGCCGGATTACGCGACACCGTCAACGGCGTCATCGACCGACAGTACGGAGAGGTCGAACTTCAAGACGCGCAAGTCATTACCGCCGCAGGCAGGGCCGACGCCGTCGCGAGTGCTCTACGAGCCGACCCGCAAGTCGCTGCCGCAGAACCGTTCACCCGGCTGGATGTCACGGTGCAACACCGCGACAACCGTTCCGACACCCTGCTGATCGGCTTGGCGTCGGCAACCCAGATGCACCGCTTCACATCGGGCCCGTCGGGCCGCAGTCTTCCGCCCGACGGCGTGTTGCTGGGAGAGGGCCTGCGGGCGATTCTCGGCGTCGCCGTCGGTGACCGGATCTCAATAACGAACGCCCAGAACCAAATTCGTCTTGACCTACCCGTCGCCGGCTTCGTCGACGAGCCGATGAACCCGGTCGTATATGTCTCGTCCACCCAAGTGCCCGCTCTTGCGCCGTCGGGCGTTTTGCTCAAGCTGGCTCCCGGCGTCAACCAGAACGTGAAGCGCCAGGATGTGATGGCGTTGCATGGCGTGGCCGCCTACGTGCCCACCGAGTCGATCTCAGCCACCATCCGCACGGCGTTCGCCCTGTACAACGTGCTGGTTGCGCTGACCTTGTTGTCAGCGGGTGTGATGGCCATGGCGCTGCTCTATAACGCGATGTCGGCCAACGTCAGTGAGCGCACCGGCGAGCTGAGCACGTTGCAGGCCGCCGGAATGGGTGCCCCTCTGCTGGGCCGACTGGTGGCGGTCGAGAATATGACGCTCGTCGCGATCGGTGTGCCGGCCGGCCTGATCGCCGGGACGTGGCTCGCTGAATGGTTCATGTCCAATTACGTGACGCAGGGCTATCGATGGCACCTGATGATGCACACCACAACTCCGCTCCTCGTCGCCGCGGCCGTCTTGACGGCCGCACTGTTGACGGCCATCCCGGCGTTTCGCGTGATCGGGCGAATGGACGTCGCCAAGGCGGTGCGTGAACGGACGCTATGAGCGCGACCTCGACGGTGCTCCGGAGAAATCGGAGCCGACCTTCACGTGCTGGACGGCAGATACCGGTCGGGTTCGGCGTCGTAGCTGTCGAGGCACAGCTGGGAGCAGAAGTACAGCGTCTGCCCGTCGACGTCGCGGTGCCCCGCGGCGCGGTCGATCAGCAGCTCCATTCCGCAGACCGGGTCGGCTGCCGTGACGACGTCGGTTTCGCTGTCGCCCAACTGCCACCGCGCAGGCTGTGGCTGGTTGACGCCGTAGTCGGACGCCGTCGCGTCGGTGCGCGCGCGCCGCGCGGGATCACGCGTCGGAGGCCGCAAGCGGCGGGTCTCCACCCCCCATACCCAACCGCTGACGGTCACGTGGTCGGGAATCAGCGGATGGTTGTCAAACACTTCGATCGTCTTCAACAGCGTCTCGTCAACGTCGTCCATCATCCCGAGCCACTTGGCGAAAGCCCCCTCGTCAAGCCTGAGCTCGGGCAGGGTCGGGTCCAATACGGGATGGCCGGTGTCGATGCCCTTGTCTTTGAAGTAGGCCTCGACGTCTTCGGCGTTGGCTGACAACATCCCACACTGGGTGTGCTGGACGATGACGATCTCAGTGGTGCCGAAAAAGTTCGTCGACAGCATCGCTGATCGAATCGCGTCGTCACTGACGATCCCGCCGGCGTTGCGGAAACAGTGCGCGTCTCCGTGGCCTATGGGTGAATCAACCTGGATGCCCAGTGCTTCGTTGATTGGCAGGCGCTCATCCATGCAGGCCAGCACCCAGAGTCTGCGGTCGGTGTACCCGAAGCGGCCGAACCGACGCCGCTTGGCCCAATGCTCGTAATCCACGACCTTCGCGGTCAATTCGTCCTTCAACGTTCCCACCGTGATCACCCCTCCAGTCGATTCGATGAGCAAATTGCTGACAGAGCAACGTCTTCAGCCTTGCGCGATCTCCACGACTCAACTAGGGCACTAAGTCCTGAACTGGAGCATCTCAGGCTCCATGCAGGAATTGTGTTGTGCGACGGAGGTCATTCTCCGACCTGATGGTGTGCGTAGTGCCTGGACGCTCCTGTGCGGTCAGTTAGCGTCGTTGGCGTTGCGCCAGGCTTGCCAGGTGCCGGGGCGGAGGCGGCCGCGGTCGGCAAGTGTCTGTGCCGAGTCTCACGGCCAACCAGCGTCGGCCGACGTCGTCCAATACCATCGTCGACAGTGCTGTCGCCTCGCCGCGAAGGCATGCGGCCGCCACGCACCCAGTGGGGCGGGACAACGTGGTTTCACTCTGAAGGGCAACGGGTTTCGGTGCCAATGCGGGCGCAGCCGACTTGCCTGCGGCTACAGTAGCGATCACATGGGTCTTCGCCTTTCAGTAGCACCGCCGCGGCATGGGATAGGATACCCGGGTGGGGCATTTCATATCTCGGAACGACAGCTAGGCGCACATGCAAACTCTTGCGAAAGTGCAATGCACGAGCGCGATCAGCGTGACCGCGCCCCGGCATCACCCGCGAACAGTGCGTGTCCGCGGTGCTGCCGAGGCCCCCAAGAGTTCGGGCATCACCCGTGTCAATAATGCGCTCTTTCGCCGGCAGGTACCGATCGCGAGCCACCCGCAGGCGAACTGCGCTCAATCAGAATGCACTGGTACAGAGAGGTTCTCGCCTCGGCGGATGAGATGCGGTCCACGGCCGGGGAACAACTTCGCGACAAGTCACCACAGAGGATCGTCGGGCCTCCCCCACTTAGCCGCAAAAGCCCGCGAGGGTACTGAACTACGCCGTGGCAGTGCGATTGAAGGACGGCCCGCAATCGGCGAGCTGATCCCGCCTCGCCGGAACTCCTCGACCTCTGGGGGAATTCTCGCCGAACGCACAGCGGCGCGCAGCAACCGCATACCCGTCACCAGCGACTATGGCGGGGAATCGCAGACAAGAATGGAAACCTTAAATGGTTATGACAGTGAGCGCCGCCGCACAGGCAGCCGGAGTAAGCATCAAGGCGATTCGGCTATGGGAGGCCAAAGGTTTGGTGCCACCAGTGCCGCGCACTGAGGCCGGCTACCGGCTCTTCACCGAAGACGACGTAGAACTACTCCGTTTTATCCGCCACGCGAAATTACTGAACTTCTCGCTCGACGAAATCAGGGAAATTTTGGATATGCGCCGCGGCTACTGTGCCCCCTGCGGGCGTGTAGCGGCCATCCTTGATGCACATATCGCCAAGGTGGACCACGCGATCATGGAATTGCACCGCCGACGTCGCTGGCTGGCGGATGCACTCGCCACCGCACACGAGTGCAACCACCAATCGGAGGACAGGGTGGTGGGTCAGATCATCAAGAAGGCTGCCGCCCCAAATTGAGCCCTCTCGCTCCGTGATCGAACCGCTCGTCTCGGCGGCGCCGGCGATGACGGACTTGCGGGACTAGCTGATGCAGCGCTTGACCCTGCCCTAAGGGCAGCCCTTACGTTGAAGATCGACCGCCGGCGATGGAGTCCGAGAGCCATATCTACGGCGGGAATCGGCTGTCGATTCGATAGCCCGCGAGCAAGGATGTGGCGATGGCGGTGGCGACGGAAGCACACAACGCTTGGAACTTCAGTGGCCTGGCATTCCTCCCGACGCTGCAAGGACACGTCCGACTGGTTGCAGTGTGCGGGGTCGGTTATCGGCAGCCTGGTCTGAACCGGCTTCCCACGAGTGCCAGTCGACGCCGTGATACCTCCACGGACGATGAGACTGGTGAGCAACCGAAGCTTCCCCGGCACCTACTGCCAGGGGGGAGAGAAACAGAGAATACCGATCCGAGAGGAAACGATCCTGATGGCTAACAACCTCGTTGACCAATCAAACCGCGCCTGTATCGACGCGTGCAGCGACTGCAGCCAGGCGTGTGAGGCATGTGCGTACACGTGTTGTGTCGGCGAAGCCGCCATGGCGGACTGCGCCCGACTGTGCCTCGATTGCGCCGCCATCTGCCAGACCTGCACCAGCCTGCTCGCCCGCGGCTCCAGTTGGGCAGCCAAGCTGTGCCAACTGTGCGCGGAAATCTGCGACGCGTGCGCGGCCGAGTGCGAGAAATTCGATACAGAGCATTGCCGCGCCTGCGCGAAAGCCTGTCGAGCCTGCGCTGAACAATGCCGCGCAATGGCCTAGCATCGACTCCCGGGCCCGCCCGCACGCCGGATTCAGCTGCGGGCGTGGCCTTCTCAAAGATAGAGAGCTTACCCACCTTCTCCTAGCTGGTCACAAATCAATGCGTGAATCCCGGCAGACCCGGAATTCCCGGGATCAATCCGCCTCCCCCACGGCCTTCACCGCCGTGACCTTCGCCACCGCGATCCCCACCGCCGCGTCCCCCACCTCCATGCCCAGGAGGACCAAAGATCGGTGGCAGCGGGACGATGATGGGCGGTACGGGTAAGGGGGGCGGAGCTGCGGGAGCCACCGGCACCGGAGCAGGAACCGGCGCTACCGGCACCGGAGCCACCGGCACCGGAGCGGGAACCGGAGCCACCGGGGCCGGAGCGGGAACCGGAGCCGCCGGCACCTGGACCTCTGGAGCAGGCGCTACCGGCACGGGAGCGGGAGCAGGAGCAGCGGGGACCGGAACCTCAGGAGCCGGAGCCGCTGGGGCTGGAACAGCCGGAGCCGGGGCCGCAGGGGCCGGAGCTGCCGGCACTGGCGGGGCCTGCTTCGTTGGGGTAACCATGTTCTGGCCGGGGCTGGGGTGCTGATTGTTCATCGGCCGGACGCTGATCGCCAGCGCCATCACCAGCGCGACGACCCCGACCACGAAGACCGCTATGAAAGCGCTCCCAGGCAGCCAAAACAACTTGCGCCCTTGCTCATCGGCATCAGCACCGGTGTCGGCCACCGGGCCGGTGATCGAGTTTTGCTGGCCCCGGACGGCCGTATGTGTGTCGGCTTCGTCGTCGGCGCCCGCATTGTAGGCGACGCCCTCGTCAACCGGCCCCAGGGTGTCCGCGACGGAAATCGGCGGAGGCGCAATCGCATTCGGGTCCAACATACCGGAATCAGGATCCTGGGCATAAGCCATCGCTGCAGTGGACGACGCGAACAACGGTGCGTTCGCCGACGCCAGCGCCGCGCCGCGGGCGAGCGCCGTTTCCGGCTCCTCGGGTGCGTACAACGGAAGTGAGGTCGCGGTCTGCAGTACCGGTTTGATCAGCGGGACATCCACCCCAGAACCGACCAGGAACACACCATCCGGATGTTCGTCCAGCGCCTCAGCGTCCGAAACCAGCTGAACCAGCTCGGCCATGGCCTCGTCATCATCGTCGGGCAGCGGTCGTCGGTGCACATCGGCTATGGAACCGTCGGCGGTATCGACCACAGCCAACGTCGCGGTATCGGGCTCGACGAAGAGCAGCGCGGTTTGGGTGTAGCCGGTTGCATTGCCGACCGTCTGCGCCAAAGCGGCCGCAGCCAGAAACGCCGATACCAACATGACGTTCTCGATCTTGCGACTGGCCAGCGCATCGCGCAGCGCCGCTGCGTCGAATTGGTCCCTATAGCTGACCCCGGTCGTGAGCAACTGGTAGCCACTCTCGGCGGCGCCTTCTCTGGTACCGAGGATGGCCGAGATAACCTGGTCGACGCCCGCGGAGGGTGCCGCGTCGTCGGTTGATTCGATCTCGAAGTTGTCTTGGTCGACCGTGACACCGTCAGCGTTTTCGCCTTCTACCAGCACCATCTGAACCTTCGAGGGTGCCATGGAAACACCAAGTACGGTATCCATCACTGCTCCAAACTCTGTTGCCAGCCAGCAGTGGCATGCGGCCTACGATGCGACAGCCACACTGCGCCGTTGCCACTAACCTGTGCTTCTGCGGCATCGATGTGATTGGTGTTGCCCCGAGCTGGTCGGCTCGCGGTCGTAACTGTCAAAACGGTTGCCGCGGCTTGGAATTCAGTGACCATACTGCGATCGGCGAGCAGGAAACGCATAGCGCCGTCATCATGGCAACGCATTTCCTGCCCGCTACGCAAGTAACGCGGGACCTTGGGTGATGTAACGAACATTTTTATAACTCTTTCCATTGACCGCAATTCCACGAAAGGTGCAATCAACGCCCCCAAATCAAACGTACGACCACTCGGCGACTGGCTGTAGTGGCCTTGGGCCCTGAAACCTTGCCGTTGGACCCTTATACGCCCAGCCGTGGACTTGGCTCACCGGACACGCCCGCGCCGCCTGCCGTTCGACGCAGGAGCGCACGCATGTGCCTGGCCGAGCATTCACGTCATCAGGTCCGGCCCGTGCCGGTGCGACTCTCCGCGGAACGCGAGCCTCCGACGATCGCCGCCACCTCGCCACGGTTAAGGACTGCCAGAAGTGCTGGCATATCGCTGAGTTCAACAACAGCCTTCCGGCACACCGTGCAGCCGCCCAGATGGGCTTCGAATTCGCGGCGGTCATCTTCCGACAGCGAATCCAGCACATAGGCGGCGTCCCACATCACGTATTCGCTGCACTCGTTCGGTAACTGCCCGCGAGCGCTGTCCGCGCGGTGTAGCTCCACAACCCGCGTCACCGGGGCATCCCCATGCTGTGCACCATCTGTCGCTGCGCTGGCACGGCCAAATGCAACCGATGGAGTGCTTTGCCTAATCAATCGACTCCACGCCCACGTCATGGCCGCCCGCCTTTTCCAGGGAACTCCTCTTCGTTGTGCCCGCCCGAAACCTTCAGGACGCCTTGTGCTTTGGCTGCGGGCTGGGGCGTCAGTGCGGTCGGGTCGACGACACTGGTGCATCGGGTCCAAGACTGCACCACCTGTCGGGTGGGGTCCTCGATGAGGGCCGGCTCGGCGGGGGGCAGGTGGTCGAGCAGGCCGTGCTTGCGGCAGTAGTCGTCGTTGTAGATGGTGTCGAAATACCGTTGTGGTCCGTCGGGGAA
>NZ_LKTM01000052.1 GCF_001417955.2 Mycobacterium gordonae
AAAAGAATCACACAACCACTACGCTGCCCGAAGCTGCGTAACACAAATCCCGTGTCCACCATCCGGGGTCAAGGCCCAAGGTGCGGCGAGCAGTTCACGATCTCGTACTCGTGGGACGCACGATTCTTCGGCGGATGACAGTGCACCGCATTGCTAATGAAGATGTTGCTGCGCTTGCGCTGGCCGGCACGCTCGATGCTCTCAACAATCAAATCTCCGCTCCCACCGGTGAACGGGATCTGGCTTTCCATGCACTTCTCGCACAGGCTCTGCCCGACCAGCGCCACCGGTGAGCTCAAACTGCCGTAGCCGGGTGCGGATGCAGTGAGTCGCGGAATATTCATGCCCTCGCAGCGCCGGCAAGTTCTAATGTCCTCGTCGAGGGCGAGCTTGCGAGAAAGTCGGCCGGCAGAGGTGTCATCCTGCGCAACTTCGGAATTCACAATGGGAAGTGTAGGTAGATCCGGGGTGCTGCCGACAGAGTGAGCCCTGCTGACTTGACGAAGCGCTCGGGGTGTGTGATCCGCGACCTTCATTGTCGATGGTGAGAAACGCCAGACAGGTCTGTGCGTTGAAAAGACTTTGCTACGAGAGCCCCAGCGCCGCGCTCCGCCAGCGCCGCCGCTGCCTATAGCGGCGCCGTCGCCGCCGTTGCCACCGTGACCACAGTTGCCTCCTGATCTGTGGAATGAGCCAGATCCGCCATCGCCGCCAGCTCCCCCGTGACCACCGTTGTCGGCGCACCGACCGAATATCCATATCTTCGCGATTTGGCTGCGGGATCCACCCGCGCCATTGGTGCCACCATCACCCCATTGCTGGTGATGCCGACCCAGCCAACGTCTCCTCGACCGCCCGTCCTACCCCCTCCGCTGCCGAATAGCAGCCCACCGGTGCCGCCGCCCCCGCAGTGCCCCAAACGAACGCCGACAAGTGCGGGGTCGCCCCGGTTCCGGTTCCGCCTGCTGCTCCCATGCCTCCATTGCCGAATATTCCGTGCCTGCCGCGACCGCCCGCTTGGCCCGGGGCGCCGGAACCAGTGTTGCCCCAGACGATTCCGCCGGCACTGCGGTTGGCTCCGGTCCCTGCTGCTCCGTTGAAGCCGCCGCCGATCAGGGGTGCCTCAGCAACGGATTGGTTGCGGCGTTGATCAGCATCAGCGTTCTCAGCGCCCCGATTTTGAAAAGGGCACTGTTGGGGTAACCGGCCGCCTATGCGGTTTCTGATGTCAGTCCTCACGGCGTTGATGTTCACGAGTTGCGGCGGTATCGCCTCGGCCGACCCCGCTAACACCTATTACTGCCGGTTCACCACCTACCAGGGCGGGCCCTACTACGTGCAGGTTTACAACCTCAGAGTGCCTGGCAAGGGCATGTGTTCGGGCGCCGACGCTGATTACAGCCAAAAAGATTTCCAGAACGTCGACGGCTTGAAACGCCGGTGCATCCTCGACAGGGATGAGCAAATCAAGCAAAAGGCGGCGATCGTATCCATTTACAGTGACGGCACACCGGCTAGTGTCGCGGCTGCACGGTTGATGTGTAGCAACACCGGCAACGCCTTCACCGAGTAGCGCCGAGAGGCGCGCACTGAGATGGGCGCCCGCCAGGAGCTCCGCGTTCGCCATCCCCAACGCCAAGCGGGCCGCCGCGTTCACTGCCTGGCGTAGGCACTACAACACGCAGCCTCTCCAGTAGGCCGGGTCCACTTGATTCGTTGCCAGTGCTGCGTTGGTCTGCTAGGCGCTAGGGGCAAGCAGCACGGTGACGCCGCTCGAGTGCCGCGTCATGTCAGGGCCGACCGGCGCCGCGTCCTTAGGTGGAAGCCCAACGACTTCAGCACGCGCCTACCGTAGGTGATCCCAACTGAGCGCATGGATCTTGTTGGCCGTCGAGTACACGAGACCGGTGCGGGGCTGGTGCGAGGTAGGTTTCGGTCGGCTGCTTATGGTTGGTCGATGGAAGGGAAGCCATTCGGCCGGTACCGCCTTGTCGAGTTGCTGGGGCGTGGCGGTATGGGGGAAGTCTGGCGCGCCTATGACTCGGCAGCCAACAACCGCGTTGTCGCAATCAAACTGCTCCCCGCCCACTTGGCTGGGAATGACTCTTTCGTTCAAAGGTTCCGCCGCGAGGCAGACACCGCGGCGCAGTTGAGTAACAAGCACGTCATCCCAATCCACAACTACGGCGAGATTGACGGCCAGCTGTACGTGGATATGCGGCTGATCGAGGGTCGGGATTTGCAAGCCGTCCTTGCCGGTGGCCGATTGCCAGTCGAGCGGGCGGTGCGGATCATCGAGCAGGTCGCTAAAGCCCTGCAGGCCGCTCACAAGGCTGGTTTGGTGCACCGCGACGTCAAACCGTCCAACATATTGCTCGATGAGGACGATGATGCCTACCTGATTGACTTCGGTCTCGCCGTCGGCGCCGAACAGACCAGCTTGACCCAATCCGGGACAATGATCGGATCCTGGCATTACATGGCCCCGGAACGATTCCGCGGCAGTGAAGTCGACCACCGCGCGGACATCTATGCGCTAGCCTGCGTCCTCTACGAGTGCTTGACAGGCAACCGCCCCTTTCCCGGAGACACCCTAGAAAGCCAAGCCGCTGCGCATCTCGCCGATCCGCCGCCGCGCCCGTCAATTGCCCAACCAGACATCAATCCAGCCTTCGACGAGGTAGTCGCGAAAGGCATGGCGAAAGACGCCAATGCGCGCTACTCGAGCGCCAAAGAACTCGCCGCTGCCGCACGAGCCGCTTTGGGCCAACCCACCACGCCTTTAGGTACCTATGCTGCCCCGACTGCCCCTGCGCGAGCGGCCGAAAACGTTGCAGTCCCGTCAAGATGGTCACAAAAGGGCAAACGGGTCATTTGGGCTGCCGGGATCACCGCGACTGTTGTCGTTCTCTGTTTAGTGCTTTTTCTGCGCAACACCGCAATTCCCCGAGATGAGTCCAAACGACCAATGCCCAGTGGTGGCCGTTCGAACCTGACCATGGCCCCGCATACTGGCAGCCCGCGGACGTCCGCCAGCGCCGTGCCGGGAGCCTCACACGACGTTGTCGTCAGCTTCACCCAAGTTGGTCGCTTTTTGGAGGTACGATTCCGAAATCCCAATACCGACGTGGGATTGGTTCGATCCCCGTTCGAGTTGGCGATTCTCGATGAGAATGGTGCGCTGTTAGGCACCGAGGGGCAAGGAGGCCTACCGGGTGCAATGGCCAACACCATCTACCAACTTCCACCCGGCGGCGAATACGGACTGGCCGGCATTATCGTGCCGGAAGGAAAGACCGTCGGCTCAGTCCAACTGACAATTCTTGGAAAATGGCTGCAGTGGGACACCGTGAATCCACCACAGGTGGCTTTGACCGATGCGACCGTCCGGGCCGACACCGGCTTCTCTGGCCCATCCGCGACGGGACGCCTCACCCTTGATAGGGACGGGCCGCTCAACGTGATCGTCGTAGCACTGGTGAAAACGTCGGCCGGCACCGTTGTGTCCGATGTAGTCGTGGATTGCGTTCAAACCGGTCAACAAAGAACTTTTCAAACCCTTGCTTTCGCACCCGCCCGCGGTCCCTACGAATTGGAATCGGCAGTCGCGTATGTCACCTCAGTCCCCGGTACTGGCCCAGAGTACAAACCAACGTGCTGAGTCTGGATGGGCAGGTCTTGCTCGTCGTGACTCGCGATCTTGCGTTGAAAGGCGTGGTGGTAAACGCTCTGATTCGACCTACCAGCCGGGCCGCCGCTCGAGGTCCGGTGTCAAGACAGTGGTGCGCCGCAAAGCTCACCTCATAGTCGCGGGGTGCGTCAGCGGCCGCGCAGGGGCTGTCGGTGCGCTTGCGCCGGCCGCCTACGACAAACGCGGAAGCCTCACCTACTGCGGAGCGGTGCATTCAGGCCTGCACGCGAAGGGCGGGCGCACCCTGTACGAGCAGCTTCGCGGATTGAAGCGGCAACTTTTGCCCTACTCCCCCACGGCGGTATCGCCGAGCTTGTTCAGTGGTCCAGCCACGACTGGTCGGCGTAATGGAGTACGGCGAGTTTAGCGGCCTGCTGCGTCAGCCGGCGTGGAGGCCCCCCCCGGCGGTGCTGGCGCGAGGTCATTAAGCGAGTTGCAGTGAGCCAGTCACCGCGAGGCTTCATCCGCGATTCCCGGCCTCAAGATTCATTCCGTGAGGTCGACAACTGCAGCGCCCGCAGCGTTCGCCTTTACCGATTCGATCCCTTTTGTGGCGCCGGCTTTGCTCTCATAACCTTGGCTGGCGGCGATAATTTCGCCATTGGCTGCCTTCAGGTGAAAGCGATACTCGCCAGCTTTGTCTTTGGTGATTTCAAATTTCGCCGCCATGGTCACCCTTCTGGCCGTTGGGTTGCAGGGCCGCCGAAAGGACCGCCCTCGATTGAGGTCTACCACGACCCCACACGTGTTGGTACTCCCACCGGTGTTTGGTCGTCGCGCGCCGACGGCCGGCCGGCGGCGACAGCTGAAAGCGCTTGGGCAGCGTGTTCTGCGACTACAGGGATGCGCTCGAACCGTGCGGTTTGCCCAGCTGTCGTAACCCAGGGCCCAGCCGAGTGGGCCAAGGCGTCATCCTGGTCGTGGGCCGGGTAGGCCAGCACACCAAGATCGGCGTCGTGTCCGGCGAGGTAAGCAGCGAGCTGGTAGAGATCGCCCCGGTCGACGCCGCTCGGGTTTCCCGACCACGAGCGCAGCCGCTTGTACTTGGCGTCGATGACTGCACATACTCGCCCACCAGAGTCATGCACCACGATGTCGGGCTTGAGCCGCCCCATGTGAATTTCGGGCTTGGCGTGCGACCGCAACAAGTGTGTTCCTTGATGTTCTGCCGTGCCGTGAGCCACGCGGGTAGCGCCAAAGGCACGTCGCGCAGCGTGCAGCAGGAACAGCTCCCAGAGTTCAGCAACGTCGATCAAGACGCCGGATAGATCAGCGGCGCTCGCCGACGTCAAATATCCTCGCCGCTTTGCAATTTCGTACGACAGCTGCGCGACGCCTTCGAACCGTCGGCTGATGGGGGTATATCGCACGCGGCGCAACGCCGCGGAGGTCGGTAGGTCCGGTCGAGCGCCGACCACACCGCGCAGCTGCGCCAATACGCTACCCGTCGTGGCCGGCCGCCAGGTCGGTTTGAACGGCTGCAACGACCGCAGCGCTCGATCTGCCAGAACGATCACCTGTGCGACCGGGTTGTCGAGATCGCGGTCATGGCGCACGGTCGTCACGAGGGGACTGCCCGCTCTTCGATGCTTTGACGTGCCGGCGACATCGAGGCGGCCCCGCATAAATAGTTCGTCGTGGCGGGTGAGTCGACGCAATCGGGGTGTGCCGTGCCGAGCTGCGTCGGCCACTGCCGCTGACCACACTCGGTCAATTACTTCCACGATAAGCGGCGCCCGCGTCCCGGACGTTGCTGAACGGGGCACCACTGTGACATTGAGCGCCAGGGCGAGCCAAGCACCGATCACTTCGATGCCCAGGCGCGGTTCGATGCGGATCTCTCGGTCTTCGAATCGCAACTCGCCGATATAGCGCCCCGCCCACCAATTTCCGTCAGAGCCGCGGCTGAGTGCGGCCTCGTCCTCGTGGTCGACACGCGTCCCCCACCCGGCGAGCCGCAGGACGTGATCCTGCTCGCGCAGGCGAGTGGCTAGACGTGCCAGCCATGCATCTTCGGAGGGATTCGCTGAGGTCCGCGGTGAGAGGTCCTGGAAGATGACCGGTTCACTCACGGGAGGGTTCCGCTGAACAGCACCGCTTTCAACCGTGCACGCTCACTGGCAGCGACATCCGCCTCGAGTCCACCGAGATACTGCATCAACAGCGGTTCTAATGAGTAGGTCCACAGATCGTTCAGACCGGGCCGCGGCTTTCCATTCGTGGCCCATAAAACCCCTCCTCCTGAGAGGGTTTTGCGACCGCGCAGCCAGTTGCCGACGAAGAACGATGCGTCGAAGTAGTACGTGTGGCCGAGCTCGTACTGCGATCCGAGGTGCGGCGAGGCCGATATGGCCTGGTTAAGCAACCCCGCTCGCTCAGCGAGGAGAGTCATGTCGTCGACTGCCCGATCCCAGCCCCACTTTGTGGGTGAGTGTTTGCGCCAGCGGTTCGCGTTGACCGCAACGATTGCTGATGCATCGAATTCTGCTGGGCGCCAGAAGAATCGACGTCGTAACGCGAAGTCGAGCTCCTCGACGGACTGGTCGATCAGGTTCATCGTGCCGATCACGAACAGGTTGGACGGCAGCGCCAGCGTCGCTACCTGATCGTCTCCGTTGTCGCGGTTGACGCCGGGAAGGATCGCAACTGAGTCGCGATTCTCCAGCAGGCTGAATGCTTCACCGAACATCCGGCTCAGGTCGGTGCGGTTGATCTCATCGAGAACAAGAACCACCGGCAACCGGTCCTTCGGAGGAACAGCATTGATCGCCTTGACCAACAACGGCAGGTAGCCGGGAACGTAGGTTGTACTGCCGTCCGGTGTCAGACGCAGCCCCCGGATGAACTCCTCATAGCCGTAACCGGGATGCAGTTGTAGCCAGTGCACATTCGCCGCAATATAGCCGTCAAGTGCTGCTTGTTCGGTGAAAAACCTTGCTGCACCCCACTTTTCCAAGGCTGCCCGCCGAATGATCTGTTCAGCCAGTTGACGTGTCCGGTGTGTCTTGCCCGTGCCGGGAGCCCCGAAGACGACGAGCTGCTTCTTGTACGCCAGAAGGTCAATGTCGCTGGCACCTTCAGACTGAGTCGAACCGGGATCCCAGATCGATTGCAGCGGCGGCCGATAAAAGTCGAACATCGAATCGCCGCCACTGGGCTGGGCACCCGTGGCCGTTAATCGCTGCCGAATCTCATACAGCCGCTCATCAACATCGTCGGAGACAGCGTCACCAGTCAAGAATTCGTTGGCGAACGCATCGACAATCACGCGCTTATGGGTGCGACTGGATATTCGCTCGAACTCGTCGGGAAACAAGAGGTGCAGCAGGATGTGTCGCATTTCGCGTACTGCGATCCCGGCGCTCGCAGCGTCAGCGAAGTCACGCATCCGCCACGGGTCTGTCAGGAGCTGCTGCTGCTCGTTCGGTTCGCCGATGGCTTTGAAGCGCAGACAGAAATCGATCAGGTAGCCGATCTGGCGGTCGCGGGTGAGGTTGTAGCCCGGTCCGGGATTGCCGATGCCCTCGCTCATCGCCTCCGAGATCTTCTGCCACCCTGGCGGCAGCTCCTCACCCAGCGGCGCAACTATCGACTTGAGCATGGCGCGCTTTGCCGGGGTGCCGATGGCTTCGCGCACGAACAGCAAATAGATGGCGACGAGTTCAACGACCAGCCAACGGATTTCTTCATCAGCGGTTTCCAGTTGCAGCGCCAACTTCTGACCGAAGCTCTGATCAGCACCCTGCAGCGGGTTCTCAATCAAGCGCTCCCGGAAGTCCTGTAGGTTCTCGATTGTCCAAACGCTGCGATCGGGAAAGATCAGCGACCCCGATTCCAGGAGGCACGCGTTTTTCCACTCATCGATCAGGGCATCGGTTTTGACGCGACTGAACCCCGAACCGATAAACCGCGCCACAGCCTGAAGTGTAATCACGCCGCCCGACGCCGAGATCCGATGATCGGCCCTGGCTCTGGGCACTGCGAGGCGCTACGTGCGCCCGCACATGAGCTGCACCGGCGGCTTGGGGTCGGCGCGCGCCAGCGCAGTGCGCCGGGGCCGGCTTCTGGTCATCCTGGCGCCTTTCGTCGGATTGCTTGCTGCCGCAAGTTGACTCGTGTAGGCACGAGTTGACAGACACCACAGACGATGCGAAGGAAAGTACGCGTTGGTGACATACCGGTTATACGAGGATCACGGAGCAGTTGCCACATGCCCGGCATTCGCGGAGTCCGATGATTTCGACGCCCTGCGGTTGTGGGCAGTCACTAACAACGATTGGAAGGGCACGCGAAAGGTCGCGGTGATTGCTTCTGACGAGGGTCGCTTCTGGCTGATACGCCGAGACGGCTCAGTGTTGCGTGAAGTCAGCCATGAGCGCGGAATCACGGGAGGTCGTTCTCAGGCGGAGAAGCTCGCGCAGAGACTTGATGGCACTAAGCCCTTCACTCCCAAAGGCGCCGCAGACCTGAACTACGAATTGCCCTCCCTGAAGCGGTACCAGCACAAGACGATCCGCGTGCCCAAGACGTGACACGAACCACCGCTTCTCTGTACGAGCGAGGGTTCGCATCATTCCGCGACACTGGTCTGGATTTGATGGCTTGGGTGGCGGCTGACCAATGAGTCCGAGGGGAGGGGTCGGGGGGCAAACCTTTCGCCCGCGCCGGAAACGAAGCCTCGGCATTCGTGATGCGTTCAGCGGCCAGCACGTCGTCGGCCTCGGCTCTGGCTGCTCGCCGAGCACCGTTCCCTCCCTCTATCGCGTTGCGCGGGTGCGCATGGTGCCGCTTCTATATGCGATGGCGCCCGTCCGATTTGCTGGATCGGCCACGTGGCTGGGTGCCGATAGTCGTCAGGGGACTGTCGATGCTGTCCCGTCAGCGCCGGGCAGCCCATCTGGTGCGCCGATGCCGCGGGTACCGCCCTTACCGGCAGTGGCATTGATCAGGTCAAGGGCAGCGGCGTTGCCGCCGTCGCCACCATCGCCGCCTCTGCCGGTCGCGCCGTTGCCGCCGTTGCCGCCGTCGCCACCGACACCCTTTCCCCCTCCGAAGGCAGTCCCCGTACCGCCGGACCCTCCGTTGCTGCCTGTTAGGCCATTGACACCCGCGCCGCCTGCGCCCCCGTGGGCGTTGCCGGTGCCTGCGGTGATTGCGTCACCCCCGTTGCCGCCGATATTGGTGCCCGTACCGCCCGCACCGCCGATGGCGTTGCCGGGACCGCCGGAGGTGAATGATCCGTCCGTAGCGACGTAGGCATTCCCTCCGTTGCCGCCATTGCCAGCGCTGAAAACGGTGGTGCCGTTACCGCCGGTACCACCGGTGGCGTTGCCCGTTCCGAAGTTGCGTGCCTCACCGCCGGCGCCCGCGACTCTAGCGTTGCCGCCGTTGCCGCCGGTCGCGTCACCAGCACCGGCGGCGTACCCGCTGCCACCCTTCCCGCCGTTAAAGGAGCCGCTGCCGCCGTTTCCTCCGATGGCGTTGCCCGGACCGCCAGAGGTCATTGAGCTGTCTTTAGCGACGAACGCATTTCCGCCATCACCGCCGCCCCTGCCGCCACCGTCACCGCCATTGCCACCCGTGGCATTACCGGTTCCGTAGTTATAGGCATCTCCGCCGTCCGCACCGCCAGTGGCGTTGCCGCCGCGGGCATTTCCGCTGCCGTATGCGATGGCATCCCCCCCGTCGCCGTTAGCGAAATTGTTGCCGGTACCGCCGATCCCGCCAGTCGCGGTTCCCTGCCCAAAGGTCGAGCCGGTCCCGCCCATACCACCTGTGCCTCCGCCGGTACCGCCCTGGCCGCCGCCTGCGTTTCCACTGCCATGGGCGTAGGCGGCGCCGCCCTTGCCGCCGACACCCGAGTTCGCACCCCCGACGAGTTCGCCGTTACCCGACCCTCCCGTTCCACCTGATGCGTTCCCGCTTCCGTAGGTATAACCAGCCCCGCCGATACCACCGGTCTTCCCTAGTCCTCCGGCACCGCCAAGGGCGTCTCCGCTTCCGTAGGCGTAGGCGTCGCCCCCGATACCGCCGTAGCCGGGAATGTTCTGGCCGCTGCCAAGGCCGCCAGCTCCGCCGGCACCTCCATAAGCTGTCCCGCCGCCCTGGGTCACCGCCGTGCCGCCGGCCCCTCCGACGCCGCCGATCACACCTCTGCCGCCGGCACCGCCGTTGCCGCCGACAGCGTTGCCGGGTCCAGCCTCGAGGGCCGCACCTCCATCGCCTCCAGTGCCGCCGGTCACCCCCATGCCTCCATCGCCGCCCACACCGCCGGCACCGCTGGTGAACCCGTTGCCGCCGGCGTACCCATTGCCGCCAGTACCTCCGGTTCCACCAACACCGATGGGGCTCGCCCCACCGACTCCACCGGCACCACCGGCGCCACCGGCCCCGGTGGCCCCCACTTGACCGAACGGAGAGCCTAGCC
>NZ_LKTM01000053.1 GCF_001417955.2 Mycobacterium gordonae
CGCTCGCCAGCAGGCGGCGGCAGATAGCGTGACCTAAAATCGGAATTGTCCGTCATTTCCTGCCTTTGTCATGGGGCTTATCCTTCTGATCCTAAGGCCCAACTTCTCGCTAAACCACGCCCGATCAATATTTTTTGAGAAGCAGAATAGTGTTTGCTGCAGGGGCGATCGCTATTTCTACGGTCGGCAAGAGAGGCGCTTTTTCAAACCATTCGTTCATGGGTGGCCCAGGATCGTATCGCCACACTGGCCAGCACCGTGGCCACGCCGTGGCGGATCTGCGCGGGCCCGGCCGGGCCGATCACCATCCACTCCTGGCGGCTGCCCGGCGCCGGGTTAAGCCGGTACAACGCGACGCGGCCTGCGGTGGTATCGCGCAGATTCAGCACCGACGCGCTATTGACGGTGCTGGCATCGACATAGGCCCGCGCATATACGACCGCCTCGGCTACCGGCTCGGCCAGGGCCTGCTCTAACTCGACCAGCGCCGCGCCGCGCAATCCCACCGCCCGCAGCGGGGCCTGTTTGCGCGCGGCCGTGGGCCCCTGGTCGTGCGCGGTCACCGCGGCCACCATCTCGTCTAGGGGCACATTGACCGCGCTGATGCGCGCGGGGGCCACCTGATGTACCGAGTCCAGCGCCTCGGTGACCGTGCGCGCCAGCGTATCTTCGTCCGCCGCGCAGCAGTCGTCGATGGTGATGTGTCCCCCGGCGCGCACCGCCGCAACCCAGCGGCCACCGCAGCGTGCCATGACTATGCGCAACTGCTCGTCGGGGATTGCTCGCCACGTCGAAGGGTCCTCCAGCACCACCGTCGGGGCCCAGTTCATTGGCCCGCGCGACACCAACACGACGACCTCGACGTCAGGGTCGGCCAGCACCTTCATGCGGGCGGCGACATCGTCGCGCACCACCGCGGCCTCATCACAGATCCCTTGCCCGACCAAGACATCCAGGCCCGGATGTGTGCTCAGCCAATCCAGACAACGGGGCTGGCCGTAGGGGTGGGCCCGCAGCTCGGGCGCGAGACGTTCAATACCCAACAGCGCCTGCAGAAACCATAGGCCGTCCACATTGACGGTGATGTCGGTCGGTGAGGTGCTCGCGTTGCTCATCGCGGTCTGCGCTCTCGTGGCGGTGTGATCACGACAGCGCGGCGGCACCCGTGAGTGCCGCCGCGCTGGTGTCCGGACCGGCCTAGGCCGACATCCACGAGGAGCCGACCTGCCCGTCGGTGCTGTTCATGTTGTGCCCTGCGGCCTGCACCTTTTGGCCGTGGGCGCCTGCTTGCTCGTAGATGACCTGGAAATTGCGGCCGAGTTGGTTGATGAACTCCTGGCAAGCCGTTGATCCAGCGCCTCCCCAGAAGTCACCGGCGGCCAACACATCGCGCACGATCCCCTGATGCTCGGCCTCCAGCGCTGCAGCCTGGGCCCGGACCGTAGCGCCGTGGGCGTCAACGTCGCCGAACTGGTAGTTGATCGACATGGGTGAAGTTGCTCCTGACCTCGATTGAACGGCGTTCGGTTTGGGTTAGCTGCTCAGAATCTGCTGAGAGGCCTGCTCTTGCTGCTCGTAGTTGGCGGCGTCGCGAATCAGGCCATCCCGCACTCCGTGCAGCATGTTCACGATGTTGCGGAAGGCCTGATTCATCTGGCCCATGGTGTCTAGCGAGGTCGCCGACGCCAAACCGCTCCAGCCCGCACCCGAGATGTTCTGCGAGGACGCAAACATCTTGCGGGCGTCGTCCTCCACCGTTTGGGCGTGGGTCTCGAATCGGCCCGCCATGTCACGCATCGCATGCGGGTCGGTCATAAAATGCGAGGCCATAATTGATAATCCCCTCATATTTGCTCAGTGAATTGGTTCGCGGTTGCTCCGAACTCATTCTATGAGCCGGTTTTGGCCCCCGGCAACGGCGACAGTAAGCAATTTCCCAGCAATTTTTTCGAGCCTCGCGGCTATTGTCGGCGCAGCACCTTGATCGGCGTTCCGTAGCGCGGGCCGCCGCCACCTTCCCCGCCGCGCGCACCCATCCCGCCCGCCATCGGGGCGCCCCCATACATGCCGCCAGCGGGGGCTGAGGCGGGAACAGCCGACGATGCCGCCGCACCGCCCGGCGCGGCGACCGGTGTCACTGCCCGCGCCGAACCGACCGCTTCGGAGGTCCCCGCCGTCCAGGTCGCCGGCACCGACAATCCGCCCAGCGAACCGGCACGCCCGGCCATCGCTTCCACTTGTGCCCCGACTGAGGAAGACCCACCCAGGCCCGCCAAGCCGGGTCCGCCTAGGCTGCTCGCGGCCCCGGTGGCGCCCCCGAGCATGCCGGGATTGCTCAGCATCGACATAAACGGACTCAGCAACGACTGGAACTGGCCCAGGCCCGAGGCCGGCGACAGCCCGCTGCTCAGCGGTGAGGAAAACCCCTGCAGCACTTGAGGGATGGCGCTGACCAACTGCGGGCCCATCGACAGCATCGTCTGGCCGTCGAGTCCGGCGGGCAGACCCCCGGCATTGCTGAGCAGATTCATCGGCTGCTGGCCTGCCGCGTTGCCCGCGGACTGGCCCAACGCCGCGCTCTGGGCGGCTAGCCCGATTGGGTCGGAGTTGGGCAGCGGCGGGGTAAACGGCACCAACGTGCCGGTGACGCCCGCAGCGTCGGCGGCAAAACCGTACAAGACCGTGCTGTCCTGCGCCCACATCCCGTCGTAGACGGCTTCGTTGGCCGCGATCGCTGGGGTGTTGAAGCCCATGAAGTTGGTGGCCACCAGCGTGGCCAGCTGCGCCCGGTTCTCGGCGATCACCGGCGGCGGCACGACACCGGCGCGGGCGGCCTCGAATGCTGCCGCCGCTGCGGATGCCGCCGCGGCCGCGGCCTCGCATTGTCCGGCCGTGGCCATCATCCACACCGCATAGGGGGCGGCGGCCAGCGCCATCGAGATCGACGACGGACCCAGCCACGCCGTGCTGGTCAGGGCCTCGATCACCGCTTGAAACGCCCCACCCGCTGAACCCAACTCGGCGGCCAGGGACTGCCAGGCCGCCGCAGAGGCCATCAACGGCCCTGAACCGACGCCGGCATACATGCGTCCCGAGTTGTACTCGGGAGGGCCCCCGTAATCGACCATCAGTGCTACGGCGCGAAAGGCGCTTAGACCATCGCCACGGCGTTGAGGGCCTCAGAGGCCGCATACGTGGCCGCGGAGGTGCCCATGGTCGCGACGAACATCTCATGGATCACCGAGCCGATCGCCTGGGTGACCTGATAAACCCCCGCGTGGGTACCGAACGCGGCGGCCAGCAGCACCGAGGTGGGCTCCGGTGCCGGGGGCACCACCCCCAGCGTGGGGGCCGCGCCGGCGGCGTTGCCCGCGGCCACCGCCGACCCGATCGCGGCCAGTCCCGAGGCCGAGGACTCCAGCCCCGCCGGTAGCGCCGTGACAAACATGCAGCCTCCCAAAACGCGACGAACGTACCAATCTGCTGGCTTGAGTCTAACGGTGCCCCTGGTCTTATGTCCGGGTCAGCGAGAACCAATTCCAGGCACTTGAGTGTCCGCGACCTGCACGTATGTTCCCGTTTCGCCCGATTCGGCGCTATTCATCAAGAATCCGCGGCCGGCGACCATCGGGTGACCCTTCCATCGGCCCTGCACATAACCGGGGTCGGGATCGGAGTCCATGATCAGCATCGGTTCGAACGCCGTGCGCAACATCCGCAGCACCGGATTAGCTCCCGTTTGCGTGCTGAACGCTCCGAACGAATGGGTGTAGACGATGTGCAAACCGACATCGCGGCCGGCTTGCACAAACGGCTCGATCGGGGCGAACGGCGAATCAAACCCGCCCGGCATGCGCTCGCCGTCGTCGATGACCAGGAAGATCTCGGGGCCCTGCCAACTGCGCTGCGCAATCTGGCCCCCACCATCAGGATCATCGCGCGGCAGCCGCGCAGCCAGAACGCCGGCCAGCTCCACCATCCTGGCCTTCACGCTGTCCACGGTGGAGGCGAAGCGGTGCACACCGACGGGGCCCAGCACGGCGTGCAGCTGGCGGCGGGGATCGACCAGCCACACCTGCGCACCCGGACGTTCCTGCCGCACGCCCTCCTCATCCAGGGCGTACAGGCGGGCGATCTCGGCGAGCACCGTCGCACACGCGGTCGTGCGCCCGCACCCGCCCTTGCCTGCGATCACCAGATGCCGGTCCGGGGCCAAGAACACCGGACGCTCGGTCTCACTAAGCGCCCACACGATCGACGTTGACCAGCGGTCGTCGCCGCGGGCCAGCGCCCCCAGCGTCGCCTGCGACAATCGTGTCGGCAGGCGCCGCACCTTGGGCGCCACGGTGAACCCGCCCGCGACTCTGCTCACCGCCTCGGCCACGCTGCGTGAATCGAAATCCTCTGCGTCGCTGGCCTGTATCGCCGGGCGCGCCATCAGGGTGTGCAAACCCACCGGCTCCACCCCGGCCCGCACATAGTTTTGAGCGATCATGCCGCGGCCTGGGCGGTCCGCGGGAATGGCGGCGGCCAGCCGCGGTTTGGGTAGATCGGTGACGTCGTGGATGTCGGTGGGGCGCAGCCACACCCGCGATCCGAAACCGCCACGCACCTTGACCCGTAGCTCGGCAAGCCGGCTCACCGCAGCCACCACGTGGATGCCGAAGGTCGAGCCCTCGGCGATCAGCCGGTCCACCGTGTCCATTAGCGCCTCGTAGGCACTGTCCAAAGCCGCATAGTTGTCGATGACCAGAAACACGTCACCGTAGCCGTCGTCGGGGACGGTCCCGGTTTCCTGAGCTGATCTGCGCCGCCGGAACACCTCCATCGACATCACCCCGGCCGCCTCGAAGCTGCGTTTACGTCTTGCCAGCAGCTCGGCTATCTCAGCCACCGTGCGTCGCACTCCGTCGCTGTCCAGAGCCTGCACGACCCCACCCACATGCGGTAGACCCGCCACCGTGCCCAGCGCCGCCGAGGAGAACGCCAAGCAGTAGAACTGCACCTGCTCGGGGGTATGGGTCATCGCCGCCGCACAGATAAGGTCCTGTAACGCTGTCGTTTTCCCCGAACCCTGAGCGCCCAGAATCACCACATTGGCACCCGCCCCCGAGACGTCAACGAGCAGCGGGTGCTGGTCATGCTTGAACGGCCGATCCACCACCCCGATCGGGAACACCAGATTCGGACGCGCGGCGTACTGCTCATCCCACCGGTGCCCCAGGTACGCATCGACGAGTCGCTCGATGCTCCACGGCGCATCCAGTGGGGGCTGCCACAACCGGTAGGGCTCAAAGCCGACCCGGCGCAGCGCATCAATGATGACTGTCCCCACCTGTGGGCGCATCAGCACCCCCTCGGCGGCCGCGGTGGCCTCGTCGCGTGCGGGCTGGGCCGGCTCGTCGTCATCGACGTCGTGGCCACCCGCGTCGTCGTCGAGGTCATCGGGCAGCGGCAGCGGGGTGAAGTCGGCGCCGAACAGTTGCGGCGCAAAGTAATTCACCACCGCCGCCCCGGCGTCGCTCTCGTCGGTGAAATCCTCAGTGCCCGGCTTACGGTACTCCCGCCACAAATACTCGCCCTGGAACTTCGTCAGAGAACCGTCATCACCGAACGACAGATAGCATTGCCCATTGCCTTTGAGCCGCGTCGCGTTCGGCACTCCGATCTGCACCGCCGCACTCGTCGTCTTGAGCTTGAGCGCCAGCCGATAACCCATCTGTCCCATCAGCTTCTCTGCGCGGTTACCGATCTCCTGGCTGGCCATCAGCAGATGAATCCACAGCGAACGACCCTGTCGGCAGATCTGCCACAACGCCTCTTCAACCTCACTAGACATCCGGTACAACTCGGTGAACTCATCGATGACCACCATCAGCACCGGCAACGGCGCCAGCACATCAGCATCCCCGCGCGCCAACTGATCCGCCCGCTTCCTGTTGTACATGTTGGCGTCATCGACCTCGGCTAAGTCGCACAACGCTTTACGGCGCGCGATCTCACCCCACAGCGCCTCGACGAAGCGGTCCAACAGGTTCTGGTCCTCTTCGAGGTCGGTGATGATCTGCGCGACGTGCGGGACCCCGGCAAAAGGCTTGACACCCGCCCCGCCCTTGAGGTCAGCGAGCAGAAACTGCAGATTCTGGGGCGGATGACCCAACATCAACGACTCGATCAATGTGCGCAGCATCGTCGTCTTGCCCGAACCGGTCCAGCCCGCCATCACCCCGTGCGGACCCATCCCGCCCTCAGCTTCCTGCTTGAGGTCGACGAATAGCAGCTCATTGTTGTCGGTGCGGTTACCGATCGGCACATGCAGGCGCTGCGCGGAATTGATATCACCACGCGCGCCCCATAACTGCTCGAAATCAATGCTGGCCGGGTCATCAATCCCGTAGTAGGCCAGGATGTCTCGCGCCATGAACCGAGCCGCCGAATTCACCGCGATCGACTCATAGGCCTCGGCCAAGCGCCACCGCGCCATCCGCTCTGCGAACACCTCAGCCTCATCGCGGCTCATCTGATCAGCCACGGCGAAAAACCGGGCCGCGCCCGGCTCGGCTTCCCAAGTCATCGGGTCACGCGGAACCGCCATCACCACCGCATCCTGGCGCACATGCAGCACCCTCGCGGGCTGCCCGCACGCCGGAACCTGGCCCAAGCCGCAGACGTCGAAGAACGTCAACCCATTAACCCCAGCGGAACTGCCGAAGATCTCCCACCCCCCTTGCACATCACACACGATCACCGTGTGCGGCAGCGGGTCGATCGGGCTCTTACCGGCCCCATGTCTGATCGCGAATTCTCCCCGTGACCGCAACGCCATCGCATCAGCCTGAGCCTCCACGAAATCGCTCACCGACCCATACACCAGACGCAGCGGACCGGCACCATCTTCGATCACACGATCCCCAGCGTGCGGCAGCCACTTCACCCAATCCCACTCGTGCACATCACTAGTGACCACCACCACCCGCAGATGATCAGGACCATGCGCAAACACCAATTGGCACAGAATCGACCGCATCAACGCCAACACCCGCTCCCGCGGTCCGCACAGCTCATAACCCGGCTCGACCATCAGCGACACCAGGGCCGGAACCCCATAAGCCACCGTCTGATATCGCACGAACTCCTGCAGGACTTTTCCCGTGACCGGCTCGAGCTCGATATCGGTCGGCATATCCTGGGGCTCACTGAACTGGGCGGCGCCCGCCTCCTGAAGACTGGTCATCCCCACACCGACCCGGGCCACCCCGAACCAGCCATCTGAGCCATCAGCCTTACGTTCCCACATCCGCACCCCGCCCAGGGCGGCCTCCAACGTCCCCGGCGCCGGGTGATACCAGCGGTAATGCTCATCGAGGCTGTCCGCAGCAGCCGCCGCCGTCCCCCGCAGCCCATCGATCATCAAGCAAAACCGAGCCCGCAGCGCATCCAGCTTCGCGCGTGACATGTCCTGAGAACCCCGGCCGCTGAACAACATTGCAAACAACCCACCGACCATCACGATCGGAAACAGCGACCCCGCACCGGTGAACGAACGCGCACCGCTAGCAAAGCTCATCCACACCATTCCGCCTACCAGCGCCATCAACCCGATGATCAGTGCCACCGTCCACAACGGTTTCCCCTGCGGGGCGGGAACTTTCAGCGGCGTCGGCAACTCGATGGGCACCGGCTTCAACACCGGCGGTGAGGCCGGCTCCTGACGCGCGAACGCGAACTTCACTTCGGGACCTCCAACTGCCCAGGACTGAAATCAACCGGCAAACTGTTATGGCGCACCAATGCATCCGCGCGCGAAAGCACCGGACCCTGGGCCAGTAGACGCAACACCAGCCACGGCGCCGGACTAGGCCCAAAGCTTTTCGGGTCTAACCCCAACGCCCGCAACGTGTCGTCTTCGCGCGGTATCCCGAACCGCACCCCCGACTCCGAGACCCACCACAGCGATTCCGCCGTCGACGACGAGACCGCACTACCTGTCGACACGACGTAATTGGCGAACCCCGGCCCGAAGAACACCCGATCGGCCTGCACCGCCGACTCCGGGCCCTTCACCAACTCCACCACCTGATCTGCGCGCCCCTCAGCGACCGGAATGCTGGTCCCGGTAATCACCGACGTACTCGCTAGCGACTCCCCGCTCACCTTCTGCCACTGCCAGCACGCCACCGAATTGAGCGCACTGTCCACCACATGCGGCGGTGCCGGCGGAAACGCTGACAAATCAAGTGAGTTCACCACCGGCAGCTTCGCCAACACAGTTCCAGCCACCACCGGCGCAGACGCCCCCGCGTTCTGCAGCACCTGCGCCACTACCGGCGAGATCGGCTGGATACCATCTGCCAGCACCACCGAATACGCCGTCTGCCCGCCCACCTGTGGAGTCGCGATCACCGCACCCACCATCCCCGGCGCATCAACAAACCGCGCCGGGGACCCCGCAGCAGGGATCACCGGCACCGACAACTCCGGACCCACCGGCACCGCATCGAACAACGCCCGACTCATCGGCCGCGCCGCCGACAACGCATCTTCACCCAGCCCAAGGGCCAACAACACCGCCCGCGCACTGCGATTGACCAACGAACGCCGCCCGTCGCGGACCAGCCACACCTGATCGCCGTAGCGCCGCACCAGAGCCTCCTCAGCCCCCAGCACGTGCCGCCGCCCGCCCAGATCCGGTTGCCCATCAATGACCGTCACCGCCACCGGCTCAGGCGCCCCAGCGCCGAACGCCTTGGTGACCTCATCACACACCAGCCACGACGAACGCGCCGGCGACACCGGCGACATCTCCTGTGGCGCACCCGGAATACCCACCAGCGCCCCACGCGGACGCGCATCAATTTCGCTGCGGCGCACCAGATCCGGTGTCGCCGGCTCCCCCGCTATCAGACGCGCCGACGCCAAATTCAAAGCCGGATACAGCTTCTGGCCCACCCGCACATACAAAGCGCCCGAATTCCGATCCGCCAGGATTCGCGACGTCCCCGCCGAACTCGCCGGGCGCACAAACGACCAAAACAGCGCCCCAATGCACAACACGGCTGTCAACGTCACCCCCGCCAGCACCGCCATCGACTGTCGGCGGCCCGGCTCGGTCTCCATGCGCACCTGGCGGCGCGTCATCGCCGACACCGCACGACGCGCAAAGAACATGTGCCCTGATACCTGAAGGCGCGTTGACAGCCCTAATCCGCGGCCACGCGCAGAGGCCGCCGCTTTCGTTTCGTCGGCCGAATCAGCCATCTTAGCAATGCCTTTCGATTACTTCTGCCACGCTCACAGCCGGTAGGACTCGCCGCCGTGCGGGAACCCGCCTCCATTGGTCGCGATATGGACATGGTCCATATGGTTCTGCGTCGCAGAACCCCGATTCTCCATCAAACTCGACGAACCGTCCGGGTTGTGGATCGTCTGCTGCCAAATCACGTGATTGATGTTGAACTGCTGGCGGTGCGCCATCGCGAAACGCATCACCGCATCACCGAGCGCCTTACCGTGCGCCGAGGTCGGATCGGGAATCATCACGTCGATCGCCTGACCATTGGGATGCCACTTCAGCGAATCCGGTCGGACCCCGCCAATCGTGCGGATCTCCGGGAACGCCGCTGACACCGCGCGCGCCGCCAGAATAGTGTCCCGCTGCAGCCCCTTCTCCGAGGCCACACCCGGACCCAGCTCACCACCCACCGAACGGCCGACCACGCCACCCGCCGAGCCACCACCACCGCCAGGGCCAGGGCCAGTGAAGCTGCGGCCCATCAATGAGGTCGGCAAACCGACCAGGCCACTCAAACCGCTCAAACCACCGCCACCGCCACCGCCACCAAACGAAGGCAACGAACCCATCCCCGACAGCATCGACGACAACCCCCCCATCCCACCGCCGCCCATGCCCCGATACGCCGTCGCCAACTGCCGCAACCGCAACGCCAACACCCGGTTCTGCTCCGTAGTGACCTGCAACTGGCGCTGCATCGCCGCCAAATGCTCATCCATCGTCGCCACGACCATCCGCACCCCCGCCGGCGACGACCCCAACGGACCCACCGCCGCACCCGCCGCCCGCGCCTGATCGCGAATCACCCCCGCACC
>NZ_LKTM01000054.1 GCF_001417955.2 Mycobacterium gordonae
GGCGAGTGGTGTGCCCGCTGCGGGCCTGTCGGAAGGGCAGGCCGCACCGGCCTCGGCGAATGGTATCGGGATGCCGGGTGCTCACGTGCCGATATCGGCCGCAGGCGGATCAGGCGGCGGGGTGGGTGCTGCTCCACCGATGATGTTGCCGTCGCCGGGTATGGGTGCCCCGCCAGCGCCGCCTGGGCTGCCGGCAGGCTCAGCGTCGGTGACAGCTCCCGCGGGTCCGGTCAGCGGGCCTGGCGGCGGGGCGCCCACGCCTACGTCTGCCGGGGTGGGTGGCTCCGGGGCGGCGCTGGTTCCGGCGCCGGCCGTTAGTGCCGGGAGCGCACGGCCTGCGCGAGTGCCCAGTGAATCCCCAGAGTTGTTGGCTGCAAAGGCTTTGGCGAGCCAACTTCGCCGTAATAGCGATGCGGCGCTGTACCCGGTGATCGATTGGGCGGTAGGAGTGTTTCGCTCCGAGTCCGGCTCAGCGACCGAGACCGTGTTCATGTCCAACGAAGGATTCGGCTACATCCCCGCACGGGTGTTCGTTCCACGGTCGGCACGGCTGTTGACGGTGGACCCATTGGTGGACAACGCGTTTCGCGAAAAGTGGTTCGGTTGGCTTGATCCAGCTCGCGTGCTGGTGGAGTACGCACGACTCCGCAGTCGCGGAGGTGCGCGTTTAGTCGCGGCGGCCACTACCAGCAAAGTTGTTGACGCCTTGCGCGAATTCGGTGTCGAGCATGCGTCGTGCCCGCGGGACTATAACGAGCTGCTTCCCGCACCGCCGGTGCTTGACGACATGCACGCACACCGACTGGCGGTCCAGTGGCCCGATCTCTTTCCGCGCATCACCCGCCTTGCCGACTGGAACGGCGGTGCTGTGCTGAACCGGGTGATGGTCCCGCTAGTGATGGAGATGATGGACGGGGTGCAGCACGGGGGTGGCGGTGTGGACTGTCCACCCCCACTGCGGCAGATGTGGGATGTGCTCGGCTCTGGCGATGTAATCCCGCAAAAGGCGTGGGATGATTTCCATTTAGAAGCCCGTCTTTATTACACGACGACGAGCTCGAATCCAGGGCGCGACGTCGAAGCCGACACGAGCGGGCGCGTCGTCTATCAAGCTGAGTGGCTGGTCGCTCGCACCATGGAGGTAGTGGGAGGCTGGGCTCACCAGCCACCTTCGCTAGCCGACATGGCTTACGCGGCCGCCGCGGCCTGCGTCGGTGATTTCGCGGCCACGCTGGAGCCAATGCTGCGGCCGCTTGAGGACGAGGCGGCCGGAGAAGCCAGAGCCAACCGCTGAGGGCAGCAATTCATTTTCGTCGTTTCTGGTGGCGTGAAATCGGGGTTGCGCCGTACCGTGCTCGCTATGGATGAGAACCAGAGTGACATCGACGCCGGGGTGGAGGCGGCTACTGCGTGGCCGGCATTTGCTGCCGATTCGATGGCCGTGCAATTCGACTGTGTACGCCAGCTGCCCACACATTCGCCGATGCCCACCGCGCCGGGGCAGGAAGGCGGCTCGATGTGGGGTGCGTTGAGTGGCCTGGTAGAGGCTGTCGACGCGCAGGCGAGTGCGATGAACAGAGCGTTGACGGCCAAGGTGATCGCCAACGCGGAGGCATTCGGAGTTCCGGTGCCCGCCGATGTCGCGGAAATTGCGGAACGGTTGAATCAAACGGGAGAAGTGACCTAACTTCAGCCGCATAGCCCCGAATTCGTCACTTAGCGGCCGAATCTCGCGTCAAGTGTATCTTGACGAGAGCATCTGCATCCCGTTATTATCAAGTTCATCTTGATGAGCTGGGTTGCTCTACGGGACGGGGGCGCTGATGATCGTGTCTGGTGCCGACTGCGCGACTGGACACGCCGTCGAGGCTGCCTCGCGGAGCGGAGCTATCCGTGTCGCGTTGACCAGTGAGGGTGCGTGGGCGGGGGTGCGGTTGACCCCGGCGGTGATGGCGCTGTCGGCCGCGGAGTTGGCGGGGCAGATTGTTCAGTTGAATACGTTGGCGTACATGAGATTTCAGCTGAAGCAGCAAGCCGCGGGGGACGGGCCGACGGTGGGCCAGCGGGTGGTGTCGCCGGCGGAGGTCGATAGGTTCACCGCGCTGCTCGACGCCAGGTCAACATGACGCCGTCGGAGGCGGACTTGGCGGGTCGCGTCGTGGAACGGCTGCATCGCGTGCAGGATCTGCTGGCGGCGGTCTGTGATGACCCGGGTCGCCACGGACATGAGAGCGTAAATGCCAGCATCGCTGCCGAGGTCGCAGACGATGGGCGGTTGGTGCGGTTGTGGTTATCGCCGCTGTGCATGACCGGTTGCACTGCTGGGCAATTGGAAGACGTGATCAACGCCGCAGTCGTCGCGGCGATGGGTGCCGCAATCCATTGACTAGCTGCGGCGGCTGGGTTGGTTGAGGAATTTCAAGACAGTCTGCAAGAATCTGCGGCGTGCAGGAAAGTCGCGCGCTCAAGCAGCTGCTGGCCGCCCACGCCGATCTGCAGCGGTTGACCGCGGAAATCATCGCAGCGCGCCAGCGGCGCCGCGATGCCGCCGCAGCGTTGATTGCGCTGGGGCGCGGCCAGACCTGGATTGCTGCGCAGCTGGGTGTATCGCCGCAAGCCGTCGATAGCTTCTTGAAGTACAAGGACCGTCGAAACCCTTCTGGCCCAGCGGGTTCGGACTAAGTTATAGGTCGAGGCCGTGGCCCTCGTTGATGCTGCGGGATTGGCTGCGTCGCCGGTGGAGGTCCCAGACGCGTTGGATGCGTTGCTGGCGTTCGAGGTCGCGGTCCAGTGCGGTGTTGGTCCACTGCTGGTAGGCGGCGCGGCGGCGAGGCACGGCCTGGGCGCGTTCGGCGATCAGGGAGGCGACCCGCTCGGGTAGGTGGTGGGTGTCGACCTCGGCGGCGACGTCATGGGCGGTGCGGGCGCGGTCGTTGCGGCTGGTGATGGTGCGCATCAGGCGCGCAGCGTCAGCGCTCGTGCCGCGGCGTGCCACGTGCACACCGGGGGTGGGTTCGCCGTGTTCGTGGTCGGCTTCGGCGCCGATTTTGTCGTAGATCATGATGCGGTTGGTGTCGCGGCCGCGGGTGGCGCCCATGTAGAGGGTGCCGCGATCAGCGGTGGTCTTGATCAGTTGGGTGCAAGTGTCCGCGGTCTGCCCTTGGCAGGCTTGCAGGGTCAGCGCGTAGCCGTGATGGACGTGCTGGCGTAGGTAGTCGCCGTGGAAGACGACGCGGGCGTTGTCCTCGAGGCGCCGCGCCGCGATCCGGACATTGTCGGGATCGACGGCCAGCACTTCCCAGCGTTGCCCGTTGCGCACCGGCCCGGCGGTCTTTGAGGGTGTGGTGGCTCCGGCGCGGTAGTCAAAGACCTTGATGTCGTTGGTGGTGTCGTTGCGCCGGCTGACAATGAGGTCACCTTCAGCCAGCAGATGACCGCGCGCGCCGGTCACGGTCGGTGTCTGCGCATCCACGGTGACCGCGTGGATACGGGTGTTCAGTTGATCGCACAGCTCCCAGGTATCAGCGATGAGTAACGCGTCTTTACCGGCGTCGCGATCGGTCAGGTAGGCGCGATAGGCGTCCTGGGCCATGGTGACTTCATCACCGCAGTGCAGCCGATCGTGGCGGCGATACCACTCCACGGCCCGGCGCAGCGGCGCTGGTCCACCGTTGCGTAACGCCAGCGAGGCTTCGCGCTCCTGGGGGTCATGCATCCGCCACACTTCGGAAAGCCGCTGTGCCCAGGGCAGGTCGGTGCAGAGTTGTTCGAACATGCCGCCGCGTTTGCGGACCGGACCGAGTTGGAAGGGATCTCCCACCAGCAGGGTTTTGGCCCCCGCCGCGGTGGTGGCTGCTAACACCTCGCGCAATTGACCGTTACCGACCATCGCGGCTTCATCGATGACCACCACTGTGCGTGCATCCCAGTGCAGGCGGCCCGCGCGCAGTTCGAGCAGTGCCTTATCAACGGTGTAGCCGACATCTCCGGCGCCCTGCTGCAAGGCCCCATCGACCGCCCGCCCGGTCGGTGCCAGGACCATCACCTGCCGTCGATCACGGCGAGCGGCGCGGTGCAACGCGTGCAGCGAATGGGTTTTGCCGGCCCCGGCGGGCGCCAGCAACGGGCACACCAGCCACGGCGCCGCAGCGATACTGCGCACCGCCTGGCCCTGATCGGCCGACAACCCCGCGACATCACCCATTCCCATAGGGATCACCGCACGCTGATCGTGGGCATCCACGGTGCGCAACAGCAGCAGTTCCTCGGCCAGCACCTGGTCGATCGTGTAGCGCTCGTGTCCTTCGCGGTGATGGGCCTGCCGTGGCGCGCTGATCCGCATCCCGACCGAATCGGCGGCGTCCTCAAGCTGCTCACGCACCGAACGCCCATCACCGTCCACCTCGATCGGCAGCTGCGCACCGATGATCTCGATCAAGTCCGCGCGCGTGAACGCCGCCTTGTCGATGTCTGCGGCGATCGCGGCCAGACGGCGCCGATCAAACACCGCCGCATCCTCCGCGGCGGTCTCGCGGCGGGCGGCCGCGGCCGCGCGTTGCTCATCCATATTGATTGTGAAATCACGCGGATCGGCGGCCCACTGCTCGCGCAGCTCAGCCCACGACAGGTGTTCGGGTTTTTTCGGGCGGGTGGATTTCTGTGCCGTCGCCAACTGCCCCTGCGTCGGTGCCCCGTCCACGATCACCAAATTGTTGGCGGCCCAGTCCCGCAACTGGGTGGCCCGCTGGGACCACGCCGCGATCGTGGCCGCTGAGGCCCCGGCAAGCTCCGCCATCCCGCTGACCACATCCACCGACCCCCACTCAATGCCGAGCGCGTGATGCAGCTGACGGCGCAACGTCGCCTGATAGATGATCCCGGCCGCCCGCGCTTCATGAAACAACGAATCGGAATCGATCGACACCAGCTTGCCGTCACCGCGTGCCTGTTTGTTCGGCATCGTCACATGGGTGTGCAGATGCGGATCCCCGGCCCGGCTCGTCTCATGCTGGTAGGCCACCGCCACCAGCCCCGGCAACCGCACCAGGTCCTTCTTGCCGGTCACTTTGTTATGCACCCGCGTGTATCCCGCGTGCGCATGCAGATACTCCAGCGCTTCACTGACTGCGGCCGCGTGCGCATCGACCACTGCCTTGCGTGTCACATCGGTGCCGAACGCGCGCAGCAACGACACCGACTTCGGCGCGCAAAACGTCAAATCAAACCCATGATTGTCCGACGCGGAAAACTTGCGCCCCCGCGCCCCGTTGGGCGCGACCCCCGCATCGAACCAGCGCGCCACCACCGCCGAGTCCGCCGGACCACCCACCCGATCGGCCTCGGTTAATCCCACCAAATCGGCCGCGACGCGGGCATCCCCTGCTACCACCCATACCGGCGCCCGTGTGTTGTGCTCGGAGTAGTACTCGCCCAACCCACCGTTTGCCCGCGCCGCATCCGTAGCCGCCTCAGCCGCTGTCGCAGTCTCGATGTAATAGGCGATCGACCACTGCTTCATCCGCGAAAGCGTCAGCACTCAACCCACCCCTCGACCACCGCACTTGTGGCGCGCCGGCGCGCCACCATTAGTCTTGCACAATATTGTGCAAATGTGCCAATTGCTTGATCTCTTTGGCGGCTTGTTCTTAGTTGACATGATTCTTTTTCAGGAGACGAACTAGGAATCGGGCTCAGGGAAGGCAAAGGGGTTACGCGCTGATTGGACGGTTTTGCTCGTGAACAGGGGCCAGAGGTAAGTGACAGCGATATTTGCTCAGCACAAAAGATTCGAACGCGGGCGGGTCTATCAGCGGGATATTGACGGAGGTGTCGCCGGGGCGGCCCCGGGAGGGCGATGTTGGCCAAGACGCGGCGGAATGCGCGGTACTTGCGGTACTTGCGGCTCGGCGCGCTGCGGTCGCGCGTTGGGCGAGCGCGAGCGCGGCGAACGCCGCGGCACGTCCGGGTCCGGTGGCGGCGGCCTGGCCGCGGGCGCGGCCAGCGGCGTGTTCGGCGCGCTCGCGCGCCGCGGTACGCGCCCGCGCTTGCGCGGCGGCGCGTTCGTGGGCTTCGCGCGCTTCATCGAGCGCGGTGGGTCGTGCAGTCAGGGTGTTGTGGGCGGTGTGCCAGGCCAGCAACGACCCCAGTAGCGCGATCGGGCGTGGCGGATTGTCTGGGATGCAGCGCCCGATGCCTAGCCATTCACTCACCAGCGCGGTCAGATCGCGCGGTGTCCAGCCAGCGGCCGCCGGCGCGGCCAGCATCGCGGCCCAACTGCCGGCGCTGAACGCGCGGGCCCACGGTGGGGCGTGCGGATCAGCGCGCCACCGCACGGCGAGGCGCCGCCCTGCCTCGTCGGGTGCTCGGCGGCGCGTAGCGCCGCTTTGCCGGGCGCCCTGTGCGCCCGCGCGGGTAGTAACCAGCTTGACCAAACTGGGGGGGTGAGAGGTTACTGGGGACCGTTCCAGGTGGGGTGACAAGCTGTGCACAAGTCGGGTGGTGTGGGCGTTGTCGTGCAGTGCCCACACCGAGGCCCAGCCGCGGTGGCGATCGCCCATGCGCCAGGACGCCATGCGTTCGGTGTAGGTGCGTTGGCGGCCGCGCAGGATCTCTGTGGCCACCCCAAGCAGGCGTAGGCATTCGTGGGCGCGTTGGATGGTGCGTTGGTCATAGCCGGTGTCGTGTTCGAGTTGGGCGTTGGTGGGCCGACAGCCCCGCCCGGTGCGCCAGTCGGCGTAGCGGGCCATGGCCGCGGCGATCACGATCAGGGTGGGTTTGGCGATGCCCCCGTTGCACATCAGCGGCCGCACGTTCTGGTAGCGCAGGTCGTAGGCCACCGCCACCGTGAGGTGCGCCCAGCCGGTGGGGCCGGCGCTCCAACACGGCACCCCGGCGTAGGCCTGATCGTCGAGATTGAGGGCGACGAACGCGCTCGGGCACGGCATATTCCGGCCAGCCAGACGCCGGCCGCGCCGGATCGCCAACACCTCGGCAACCCCGGTAGTGCGGATGACACCGCGACGCGGCCACGCCGCGGTACAGCCGCGATACGCACCGGCCGAGCTGTCCACACGCGGTGTGGACGAAAGTGGATCACGGCACGCAACGAAATCTGGAACCACGCCCAGATATGCGCTACCGTGAGACGAGTCATGCAAGACACGTCCCTTTCAAGGGGCAACGGGTGCGGACCCGGAACCGAGCGCCAACTCGGTTCAAACCCTTCCGACAGGGGGCCCCGCTCACGCGGGGCCTTCGTCATCTCAGCGAGTCGTCCACACCGCTATTCAGCTGTCAGCATCTGCCCGGCCGGGGCGCAAGGTATGAAGAAAGAAGGGGCTGCCGGGCGCGGCGGGATTCACATCGCCAAGGGCAAAACCTCCGGCTTCTTGTTGAGCTCACGCACTAGATCCTTGAGGTCATAGCGATAGGCCAGAACGTCGGCGACGAGCTGGGACATGCTGATGCCTCGCGCAGCGGCTTCGGCTTTGACTTCCTCGTATACCTGTTCAACGGGGCGGCACATGATGAGTTTGCGCTGACCTTTATGCGGTTGAGCCATGGCGCGATCCTTACATGGCTATCTGATAGCGGACCTCCGACACGCCGAGTGTCCTGTGATGCTTTTGTGACACAAGCAGCCAGCAGATTTGCCCCGACTTTTTGCCCGCGTTGTATCACCTGGCGGCCGGGGAAGCTGAGCCCCAGCACGGGGCCTTTGACCGCGGTGGGGGTGGGGGTTGGAGCGGGGCTGTGCGCGACGATCAATGTGGCCCTGGCAGCGGAGCGCAGCGGCACAGATCACCGTGCGCAGGTTGGCGATTTCGCAGTGGCGGGTAAGTCTTGAGTAGGCCGCGCGGCTCGTCAGCGTCGGCGTGTTGGGGTGGACCAAGGATAGTCTTGCGCGGGCAAGTGATGGCTTCCTTCGTAATGGCCGCGCTTGTGCGTGGTGGCGCGGGCTGTCAAGGCTCGACCTAGGGTCGACCGCGCCAGCGGCATCTGGCCTTGACAGCTCGCACCACCACGTTCACCACAATTGCGGCGAGGAAGGGAGCCCGACCTCCTCAATAGCCAGAGACAACCGTAACCATCAATCCATACATACAGGTATATGGATTGATAGCTGGATGTGTGTCTATCTATATCAAGCGGTGAGGGCGGGGTATGTCCGGTGGATGGCTGCAAGAAGCAGCGCCTGAACGCTAGTGTCATGCTGAGCGGCAGTTATTTTTAGTGCTCTGTGCAGGTCAGCGGGTAGGTCCACTGTGCTCCGCCGGCCGCTGACCCCGTGAAATTGTTCAGCCGACTTCGCCAACGCTGGCACATCGGTGAGTCCTTCGGTGATTGCGACGCGCACCAGTTCGGTCACTGTGGTGTCGCGAGTTGCAGCGTGCGACTTGAGGCCGAGCCGCACTTGGGGGGGGTATACGACAGTGGTCCGTTGCGGTGGCGTTTTATCTGCCGGCGCGGCCGCCGGCAAGACGGGATGGAAGGTTTCTGCCGCGCGTGCACTGGGAGCCGCAGATACCGGCCGGCGGATGATCGAGGACCGGACTTGATCGGCTGTGGTCGGCTTGGTGCTCACTGCACCACCTCCTGGAGTGCTGGTGCCATCGCGGTGGTCAGCTCCTGGAATACGTCGGCGTAATCACCCAGATAGCGTGGAATGCACCGGCCGAATGACCGCTCAACGGCGGTACGCGCTCGCACGACGGTGCGCAGAGTGGGTGCCCCTGCGTCAGCCAGTGCCAGCGGTATCTCGGTGGCCTCGACTTTCCGTAGATCGACCAGCGTCAACAGGATGGTGGTGGGACGGTGCGCGGTGATGTCCAGCGTGGGCCATACGCGGTCAATGTCGGCCGCGCGCGGCCCGGACGGAATGATCACCAAGTCAGCCGCGTCGATCGCGGCGTCGATCGCCGCCGCAGTGCCCGGCGGGGTGTCGATCATGATGAGCTCATCGGGCGTACTAGTTAGTCCTCTGAGGTCATCAGCTGTCACAGGTGTGACCGTGAAAGGAAGCGGCATATCCACTGATGCCGCTCGTTCCGCCCAGGAGGTCGCCGAACCCTGCGGGTCGGCGTCGAGAACGCGCGTGGGGGTACCGCGCCTGGTCGCTGCGGCGGCCAAAAACATCGCGGTCGTGGTCTTGGCGACCCCACCCTTGGTGTGCACGAGTGACCAAATCATGCAGTAACCATACACCCAGCCATCCATACATACAGGAATATGGATTGCTGGATATCTAGGTGTCTACGGTTTGCTTGCACCCCCGCCCGCTACCGTCTGCGCCCATGAGTGTGTTTGATGCCTGGATTGATGAATCGGGGTCCAATCAGCGCGTTGACCCCGGTACATACATCCTTAGTGCTGTTATCAGCGAAGCCGCTAAAGCTGCGGCCGCGCGTGAGGCGATGCGGTCGCTGCTCGTAGGCAAGAGGCATCGCAAGCTGCATTGGCGGGATGAGGACCGCAGCCGCCAGCACACCATCGCGATGACAGTGGCCCGCCTGGACGTGGAGCATCTGGTGGTCGTGCGGTCACGACCCGATAGCGGTGATCATCCCGAACGTCAGCGCCGGCTCTGCATGGAGCGGCTGCTGCCGGAGTTGGTGGCATTGGGTGTCGGCCGGGCCGTCGTGGAATCACGCGGCCTCAAGGATGACCAGCAGGATCACCGGACACTGGACTATCTGCGTCGAAAGCGGGTGCTTGGCGGGCAGCTGCATCTTGATCACATCGGAGGTCCCATTGAGCCAATGCTGTGGATACCCGACGCGTGCTGCGGGGCCGTCACGCAGCTGCGGAGCGGCGACCCCGAGCATTACGCCCTGATTGAAACAAAGGTGACCCTGCTTGAAGTCGAGTCCTGAATACGCAGAACCCCAGGCCCTGTCTTCCGGCAGGATCTCCTGGGGTCCACTTCTGATGACACCGCAATGCATCAGCTTCACCAGCAACTATAGGCAAAGTGCAAGCATTGTTCAACCCTACGGCTTGACTCACGAAAAGTGCCCGCGAAACGCCCTCGGTGCCTCACATAAGAATGCCCGCGAAACGGTGACCGTC
>NZ_LKTM01000055.1 GCF_001417955.2 Mycobacterium gordonae
CAACCCACCCGACCATCCAGAGGAGGACGCTCAGTAAATACCGCGCAACGGTGCCTCATTCAGGTTGACAGGTTCCGGCACGCAGTTACTTGTTGGTTGTAGCGAGCGAGCAGATCATCATCTTCAGCGCGTGAACGCGTTCACCGCTGATGTGGCTGGGTGCCTTCGGCATACTCACGGGAGCCGGGACGGGTGGAGCCGGCCGAGAAGCGGGGCCGGAGTCTCTTATTTTTCCCGGCGCAGGCAGCGCGAACGTGGTTGTCGGGGTCGGCGCGATCTAATCGAGAATGTGCCGCCAACTCAGTTGCACACCGAGTTGGCGATCTTCCCGCCGCCCAGCCTGTTTAACGCGTCTTGTTCTGCCGCTTGACGTGAGAGACCGGTTCCACCTTGGTAATTCGAGCCGTCAGAGGCCACCGCGCCGCAGAGGTTGAAGCTGATGATGACTCTGCAGTCATTTTCACCACACTGCTCCACAGCGACTCGTTCGGCTTGAGTCTTGACCTGGTAGCCCCGCGAGGTGCCCCATGCGCCGGTGCTTGGGGAGTAAGCGATCGCACCGTAACGCATTACGTGCGGGACGGGCATTTGGTTGCCCATACCCATCTCGGCCACTGCAGCATTGTCGAGGTTGGCACTTACCTGGGGAATAATCGGAAGTACCAGGATCATCAGCCCCGCTGTGGCGCCGACGGTGGCCACCGCAAACCCCATTTGCTGACGGCGTTTCGTATTCATTTCACTAACCCCTTTCTGAGGTCTGGCGGAGGAGTTCGCGGGAGGCCAACCTGGCTACACCGCGGGCGTTTTGAAGTTATGGATGCGGTGTCGGCTGGGGTGTCGGCGTTCCCGATTGATGAGGCTCCATGGAGCTTCCAGGCTGCATCGTGCCGGGTCGCATTCCCCCGCCGGATCCCATCATCGGACAGCTGCTGTCGCCCGAGCCGCCGGAGGCTCGCTGCCCGCCGCCGGGGCCGTCCGTGGCTCGCCCCAAGAAGAAACCCCAAAAGAAGATCACAGTCACGATGAAGACGACTCCGGCGGTGATCGCTACCACTGACCAGATTCGATCCACCCGGCTGGGCTGATTGGGGTGATCGGCGACGGAAGGCTGTGCTGCCGTGGCCGACGGCTCGCTGGACTCATTTGTTTGCGTCATGCCTCGGGATTTTGCCACGGGATACCCTTGGGGGGTAGGGACTAAAGTCACTGGGGCGGGGGCCAAAGTCTTAATCTCGCAGTAATCCGCAAGACATATTGTTGCGGCCCCGACGGTTGAGTTTCATGCCGGGTCAGTCGCTGCATACCCTGGGCGCGGGGCCGCGCACCCGAGATATTGTCGTAGACCATCTCGTGTCGGATCTCCGCCACTGGCGAAATAGCGCCCAGAGGCACCGAGAACGCTCGCGGACTGGCCTCCGGGCACAAGTGGCCACCCGCGCTCACTCGCAACCAGACTCGGTGCACTGCTGCCCGGGCTTCGCGTACGTCGGGCGCTAAAAGACTCTTGGACCACCTTCCGCAGTCGCGTTCATATCTGGTCAGGATCGAACAAGTCGCGCGATAGCCGCGGATGCCTCGGCCAGTTTTGCGTCCGCCTCCTTTCCTCCCTCGGCAACTGCTTGGCTTACGCAATTATCGAGATGGTCGTCGAGCAGGTTGAGCGCCACGGACCGCAAAGCACTGCTGGCCGCGCTGATTTGAGTGAGGATGTCGATGCAGTACTTGTCTTCGTCAATCATCTTCGCAATGCCGCGAACTTGGCCCTCAATTCTACGCAATCGCTTGGCATAGCTGTCCTTGTTTGCCGCATATCCGTTCGTCGTTTTCATTTGAACTCCTGGACTCGGATCATCGGGTCGTAGATTGTACTGCCGCGTGATGAGCGTGCTCGACATTCAACGACGTCTTTTGTGGCTATTGTACCTAACGGGAGTTCCGGCTATCGTCGCTCTCGGTATGTAGGCCTGCAGGCATCACCAGCAGAGAATGCATAGACCGGTGTCAACATTCAGCCGCTGAGACCTGTTCGACCTCATACGCCTCTTGGAGTGGGGGTCTACCTACTGCTGCTGTGGTGGCATGTGGCGCGTTGGGTTAAGGGGAACGGAAGCGAACATTCGCCTACTAACGCGACGTATGAATTTACCCAAGGGCGGGGTTTGCTGATAGCTCTCTTCGAGTTGCATTTACGCGTTGCCGAGATCACGGGCAACACATGTGCAGGCCGCAGAGGAACGCTCTCTAATCCGTGTGACTAATCATGATCCATAACAAGGGGTAACGGCACTTAAGCGAATGGTCCCAGTGCCTGCTCAATCGGTCGCGTTGGTTGGTCGCTGCCACCTTCCCCCGAACAGTTGATTGACTTCTGGATCGTATCAGTTTGGTGAGAAACTTAAAGCTACGCCGAGCTGAGTATGGAGGATTAGCAATGGTAAAAGGCGATCTAAGCACCTACAACGAAGACGGGGTGTGGAAGTCGAAGGTAGAAGGCAACAGTCGCGCAGCTCATACTGGTGGCACTAAGGCCGACCAGCAGGCTATCGGCCGACAGATGGCGAAGGACCGGGGTGTAGAACACATGGTCCGAAAGCTCGATGGCTCGATTGGTGAGAAAAACTCGTACGGAAATGATCCACACCATCCGAAGGGGTGACTCAGCCGTATTGAGGAGTGGCGGAACCGATGCGACCGAGGCTGTGCTGGCGGGCGGCAGTGCAGCGGTCTCGCAGTCACCGCCGTTGCCAACGCACTTGTACATTCCATGCCGCCAGCGATGTTCGTATGGCTGAATCGCCCTGGCATGTGTGGAGGCGCTCTAGACCTTGGAAATGAAGATGGAGCCATGTCGAAGGAACAGGTGCCTGGAAAGCCGACGTCGCGTCGGTGCAGTCCGGACGAGAAAGTCGCCGCGGATGGTCCGTGTGTGCGTGCGGAGTTGGGTACCAGGCATCGGACAGTGCATCGGGTCAGCACGCCAACTCGGGTCCGAAATTTAGTCGGTGCGCTCCTGGGTCCGCCAGGCCGATCTCGATCACGGATACGCGCCCGGGGTGTCCGCCGCGCAGTCCCAGCGGATCAAGGATGTTGAGAGGAGAACCGAGAAGTCAAGCACGCCAACGAGACCTGAAGCGAGCGGTCTTCGCCCGGCTGGGGATCGGGTCAAGACCGACGCTCGTGACGCTGTGCACCTGACACGGCTGTTGCGCTTAGGTGAGATCACTACGGCTACCGTGCCCGAGGCCGAAGTGGAGGCGGTGCGGGATCTGGTGCGCGCCCGCGAAGACGCCCGCGCCGATTTGATGCGGGTCCGCGATCGGCTGTCGAAACTGCTGCTGCGTCAGGGTCGGGTGTATTCGGGTGGGCCGGCCTGGAATGGGGTGCACGAAACCTGGCTGCGTCGTCAACGATTCGACGATTCCCACACCAGTGCGGCCTTTCATCACCACTTCGATGCAATGCTCACCGCGACTGCAGCTCGGGATCGCCTCGACGAGCAGATCGTCACGATCGCGGCCTCACCACGGTGGGCCAACTCGAGGTCATCATTGATCTCCTCGCGGGTCGATAGCTGAAGCGCCAACGAAGGACTTTGTACCCTACCCCCGTGAGGTACCTGCGTGGCAGACTCAACCTGCGCCAGCAAGCAGCGCGAGAGGAGTAAAGAAATGACAACAAACGTTTTACGAACGACGAGTAAGGAGATTTCGTCATGGCGGTAGCGGCAAACCAGGCCTGTCTGGATGCGTGCGCGGAGTGTCAGGCGGCGTGCGAGGCGTGCGCGAACTGTTGCATCAACGATACGAAGATGGCCGACTGCGTCCGGTTATGCTTGGACTGCGCAGCGATTTGCGCGGCGTGTGTGACGCTGGTGTCCCGTGGGTCTCGTTGGGCGTCTCAGTTGTGCCAGTTGTGCGCAGAGATTTGCGAGGCGTGCGCGGCCGAGTGCGACAAGCACGACAACGATCACTGCCGCGCCTGCGCAGAGTCTTGTCGCCGCTGCGCTCAAGAGTGCCGGGCGATGGCCTGATCCAATCCAGCCGCCAAGTTCATGGCCGCTGCGCCTAGCTGGTGGAGCGGCCATGAACGCGCCCCGTGGCGGCCTTGGGTCACGCCGTGACGGGCCCCCCAGGCTGGGGACTCGATCGAGTTGCCCGGTTTACTGGTGGCGGCGGTTGGGTTAAGCGGTCGGTTGGTGCCAGCGGAGATGATCGTCGCGGATGAGCTCTTGAAAAAGCTCGCAATTTACTGCATGCCACTCACGAATGAGGAGCTCCTTCGTTCGCGGATCACGAACGACCTCTGCCCGCCAGGGCAGGCAGTCCGGGCATGCCAAGATCTCGTAGGCGTTCCCCGCGTCGTCGAAAGCGCACAGGTCAACGCTCCCGATCGGGGCGCCGAAGCCAACGTTCGGTCGCGGGGCTTGCGGACGGATTCGTCGGTCAGTCAACCGTTGCGAGGTTGGTCGGTTCAGCGGAACGTCATCGTCATCGACGAAGTCGCCGGGTGTGAGTGGGCGGTGTAATCGTTGTTCAAGGCAGCCGATACAAAGGCGGCCGCGAACATCGCCCGCGGCCGCCCACAGTGCATCATTTACCCTGTACGTCTCGTCCCATGTGTCGTATCCGCAAGCCGCGCAACTAAAGTCACGTAGAACCATCGTCCACCGACACGATGTGACGTTGCCGTTTGAGGTGGTGAATTCACGCCATCCGTGGGCGCCGCGAACGAGCGTCAGTGCCACGGCATTTTCGTGGCAATGGGCAGTGATGGCCCGGGCTATGGCCTCCTCGACCTCGCACAGATTATCAACGACGGCATCGGTGAAAAGGTCATGACTTTCGAGTCGCCACCCGAGGCGGACTCCGGGGGCCGGCCGATACTGAAAATCCATCACTCTATTTTTCACCCGAGTACGTGCTGAGGTCCACATGTCCGGTTGCGAATAGGTTCTCACGCATCTGCGATCTGTGTTTACAGATCGTCCGGCAGAACCGCTTGACCCTGAACGCGCAACCACGAAAACGACTGGATGGACTGCTTTCGTCAGCTGCGCGGGGCGGGTTCCCGCGCGAGGCAGCTCACGCGTTTCTTCGCAACTGCGTTGACCTGCTTGGAATTTCGCACATTCGATCATATGACCCCGCCTTGGGACGCTCTTATTGATAATGATTGTCAAAGCCAGTAAGCTGTGCGGCTGGTGCTTGGTGGAGGAGTGTTGACATGGCCCCGGTGTGGATGGCGTGGCCGCCTGAGGTGCACTCGACGTCGCTCACGAGCGGCGCGGGACCCGGCTCGTTGTTGGCGGCCGCGGCGGCGTGGTCGGCTTTGAGTACCGAGTACACCGAGGTGGCCCACGAGCTCATGGCTTTGCTGGGTGCGGTGCAGGGCGGGGCCTGGGAGGGGCCGAGCGCCGAGCAGTATCTGGCCGCGCACACGCCGTATCTGGCGTGGCTGACGCAGGCCGGCACTACCAGCGCGGACGCCGCTGCGCAGCACGAGATCGCGGCCGCCGCATACATGACCGCGCTGGCGACAATGCCGACGCTGCCCGAGCTAGCCGCCAACCACGTCATCCACGGGACATTGGTGGCGACAAACTTTTTTGGGATCAACACCATCCCGATCGCGCTCAACGAGGCCGACTACGTGCGGATGTGGATCCAGGCCGCGACCACCATGACGACGTATGAAGCAGCGTCGGGCGCGGCGCTGGCGTCGACACCGCAGCCCGCTCCGGCTCCGGAAATTGTTCAAGGGGACAACCAGGCGGGTGGGGACGGGCATGGGGGTGCGGCCACCCCCATCGACGACGCCGTTGCGGAGTTCTTGCGCATCATCTCCGGTGGCCGCGTGATGTGGGATCCCGCCGAGGGCACCCTGAACGGGATTCCCTTCGAGGAATATACGAATGCGGCCGACCCGTACTGGTGGGTTGCTCGGGCGATCGAATTCCCTAAAGATTTTGAGACGTTTGCTCAGGAACTGTTAACTAATCCGCAAGAGGCTTTGCAGTCCTACTTCTATCTGCTATTTTTCGACTACCCTCTGCACATTCCACAGATTCTTCAAGCGGTCAACCAGGCCCCGCTATTACTGGGGGTCGCTTTCGGTGCCGCCGTCACGAATCTGGGAGCGGTCCCCGGTTTGGCCGGGCTTTCCGGCCTGGCCGCCATCCAGCCTGCGGTGACCTCCGCTGTCGGGGCGCCGCCTGTCGCCCCTGCAGGGCCAATGTTGCCGCCCGCTGCGATGGCCCCGGGTGTCGTGACAGTCGCGCCCGCTGCGCCGGCTTCCGCGCCCGCGCCCGCTACGAGTACGGTTGCCAGCGCCGGGGCGGCACCGCCGCCACCGGCTCCGGCGGCCGCCGGCTTCGGTTACCCGTTCTTGGTGGGGGGCGGCCCTGGCGTGGGCTTCGGGTCTGGGATGAGCAGTAGCGCGAGTGCCAGTGCCGGTGCCAAGAAGAAGGCGCTAGAACCCGATTCTGCCGCGGCGGCAGCCGGCGCAGCCGCGCGCGCGCGGGCACGTCGCCGCCGGCACGCGGCGCTGCACGACCACGGCGACGAGTTCATGGACATGAATGTCGATGTCGACCCGGAGTGGGGCGTACCGCCAAATAGTGAGCAGAAGCTGTCGAGCGCCGCGTCGGATCAAGCTGCCGGAATTCTGGGGTTCGCCGGCATGATGAGTAAGGAAGCGGGCGTTGCGGCGGCGGGTATGGCCAAGCTGCCCGAAAACGAATTCGGCAGCGGGCCAAGGCTGCCGATGGTCCCGGGCACCTGGAATCCCGACCAAACCGGCGCTCCCTGAACCGCTGTAGTGTCGCTGGGTTTCGGAACGAGGGCACAGCTGGGACATCACGCGAGCCCCGGGTCGTCGGCACGGGCGGGGTGTGTTGGCACCGGCTTCGCTGGGGTTGTTTGATACGGGGGTAAACAAACATTGGCAAAGCCGTGCCGCAGGGCCGAACTGCTTTGAACGTCCGGGGTTATGGTGCGCCGGGTCAGTGAGGGGCGCGGATTGGGGGGTGAGCGGTGGTCGGGCTGGGAATGAGTCGCCGCAACGGCTGGGCGGTGGGGGTGGGCGCCGTCGTCGTGGTCGTGGTGGCGGCGGCGATCGTGGTGTGGTATCGGCGCGGTCAGGACACCGACCACGTGGATTGCCAGAAGGCCAAGTGCGTGGCACTGACGTTCGACGATGGGCCGACTCCGTTCACCGACCGGCTGTTGCAGGTGCTGGGTCGGCGTGATGCAAAGGCGACGTTCTTTTTGATCGGCAACAAGGTCGCCCGTGATCCGCAGGCGGCCAAGCGCATCGTCGACGCTGGCATGGAGGTGGGCAACCACACATGGGAGCACCCCAATATGACCACGATCGATCCAGCCCAGATCCCGCGGCAGCTCGCGGCCGCCTCCCAAGCCATCACCGCGGCGACCGGATGCTCACCCACGCTGCTGCGCACCGCCGGCGGCTTGATCAACGACGCCGTGCTCGACGAAGCCCGAAGGCAGGGCCTGGCTGACATCAACTGGGATGTCATCCCGTTCGACTGGATCAACGACGCCAACACCGCAGCCACCCGTTCCATGTTGATCACCCAGATTAAGCCGGGATCGGTGGTGCTGCTGCATGACACCTATTCCAGCACCGTGGATCTGGTGTATCAGTTCCTGCTGGTGCTGACGGCCAACGGCTATCACGTGGTGACGGTCAGTCACCTCCTTGGCTCGCGTTCACCGGGCAGCAGTTACGGAGGGCGCGAGAACGGGCCGCCAGTCAACGTGTTGCGCGACATCGAACCCGCCGACATCCCGGCTTTGCCGGCTACGCCTTCGCCCACGCCGGCGACGAACATCCCGATCACCGATCTGCCGAATCAAAGTGCAGGCGGCCCACCGCAATAGGCGCCCCCCGCGGCCAACGAGGCGGAAGGCTTCAACGCGAAGTCCACAGCACTAACGGGTTATCGCCGACGCGGCCAACAGGAACGTCACGGCCGCGGCTCCCGTTCCCCCTGCTTCTGACCTGTATGGGTTCAGGACATCTTTGACCGATCGTCACCAGGACATCGTTGACGGGCAATCCGTGGCTGACACGGTCTTGTGGTGGTCAAGAAAGAGATTTACGAATCAGATTCCGATGTTGCGGCGCGCGTCACGATCGAGGTCCGACTGCGTGCTGTCACTGAAGTCAACGACGGTGCACCCGTTGGTGAGGTCGCTGAACGCTATGGCGTCACGCGCCAGACGGTCACTGCCTGGCGCAAACGCTACGAGGCCGGCGGCTTGAAGGCTTTGGCCGATCAGTCACGTCGCCCGCATTCCAGCCCGGGCCGCATCGCCGCCGACGTTGAGGCGTTGATCTGCGAGATGCGCCGGCATCATCGGCGATGGGGAGCGCGGCGAATCACTCATGAGCTGAAGCGTGAAATCGGCGGACAGGCTCCGTCGCGTTCGACTGTGCATCGGGTTCTGCTGCGCAACGGTCTTGTGAATACTCAAGAGCAGCAACATAAACGGGTCTACAAGCGGTGGGCGCGGGAGGCGCCGATGCACCTGTGGCAACTCGACATCGTCGGTGGGGTGTTCTTGGTCAACGGACGCGAACACAAAATGCTGACCGCCATCGACGACCATTCCCGATTCGTCGTCGCTGCCACCGTGTTGCCGCAGCCGTCCGGCCCCGCGGTGTGTGACGCGTTCCTCGCGGCGATCAACCGCTGGGGTGCACCCTTTGAGGTTCTCACCGACAACGGCAAGCAGTTCACCGGAAAATTCACCCGGCCACTGCCCGTCGAGGTGCTCTTCGAGCGGATCTGCCGCGAGAACGGCATCACGGCTCGTTTGACCAGACGTCGTTCGCCGACGACCACTGGCAAGGTCGAGCGCTTCCACCGCACACTGCGGCGCGAATTGCTCGACGAAGTCGGTGCGTTCGAATCCATTGAGGCGGCCCAGGCCGCGATCGACGAATGGGTACATACCTACAACACGGTCCGCCCGCACCAATCGCTGGACATGGCCACACCGGCCAGCCTGTTTCGAAACCGGGCAGGCGAATCCACACTCACGCCGTCAGACGAAACCCATTCCGCCGACCAGACCACCAATGCCGCACCGCTGTTGCAACCCACCGACATCCGCGCCTGCGGGCCCACCGAGATGGACGTCCGCGTCCCACCCTCGGGTGTCGTGGCCATAGCCGGCCTGCAGCAACTCTGGGTCGGCAAGAACTACGCCGGCCTGACGGTGACCTTATGGATTGACCTGACCCGCATCCATGTCCTGCTTGGCGACGAGGTCATCAAAACTGTCCCATCCCGAGTCACCACTGCCGACCTTAAGCACCTGTCGCTACGCGGTGTCCGCGCCGGGCGAGCAGACCCGGTTGAGCCCGCCGCGACAAGCGTGGACGTGGGTAAGCGGCCTGCACCCGTCGAAATCGACCGCACAGCAAGCCGCGACGGCATCGTTGTGGTCGCTGGTCGCGACCTGGCCCTGGGTACCGGTAGTGCCGGCACCAGAGTGACGTTGAGATTCGACGGTGGCTTAATCCACGCGACTGCAGGGAACATGTTGCTCAAGACACTGCCAAACCCATTTAGCCGCAATGAAGTCCAGCAGCTCAAGGGAGTCAGACCCGCAGCATCGCCGCTTCCGCTGCCCATGGCCATGAAAAAGTACCCACTGGTGGCCAAGTCGAGGTATCCGTTTTTGGCCGGGTAAAAGTATCCACCC
>NZ_LKTM01000056.1 GCF_001417955.2 Mycobacterium gordonae
CCACGACGACGGACCTACGCCAAGCCGCGGCCCCGTCGTAGACGTCGACTCCACACGCCGCTCACCTAGAGATATCGGCCAGATGCTCTCCGACGCCAACACCGAGGCCATCAATACCCGCCGGACCCCCGCCCAGGCGCCGCAGTCGCGCACCGAATACCGCTACTCCCGCCCGAAGTACACCACCTGGTCGATCGTCGAAGTCCTCAATGCCCTCGAATGCTTCGTGTACCAATCCGGCGAACCCGACAGCTGGGAAACCAGCCAAGCCAACGCATTCTGCCGCGCGCTACAAGACACTCTCGTGCGGGCCTTACCCCGCTACAACGACGGGCCCTGGGCCATCACCCGCGCCAGCGTGCCACTCACGCTTACACGCCCAGCCTGACCTCCGCCCTCCGGGTCCCCGGCCAGCACACCCACCACACAGGGGTCTGGCCCGGGCCCCCCTTTTTCTTCCGCACCAGCCGAGGCCGTCAACGTCGGGATAGGGCCGCCTGGCGGCGGCCGTCACATCCGTAGCCGCTCACCATTTTTGCAGTCAGCGGGGGTGTCCAGTGTGACCGGCGGGGACTGGTGTCGCCGTCAACCCGGGCCTCGGCGGGCTCGCCCGTTCTCGCTGCGCTCGCCCGTGCGCCACCGGCGGCATGTGCCGCCCTACCCAGGCTCGCCCCACGGCGCTGCGCGCCGGGCTCACCGGGCGCCAAATCCGCCTCCCGCTTCACCGCCGGGCCCAGGTGGACCGCGCCGCCCCGCCGGTCCTCCGCGCACCCCAGCGCCGACCGGCGCGTCCATCAGCACACAGAACGGAGCACAACACCACCATGTCCAACCACGTCGAATGGGGCACCGCCGCCGGAGCTCTCTACACCCTGCGCACCCGCGACAGCGGCATCGAGGAACTACGGCCCGACGACGAAGACGACCTCACCTCGCCTTACATCCTGGGCCTGTGGAACGGCAACGGAGACGGCCTCGCCCTGCAGGGAACCCGCCGCGAAATCCTGCACTATCTGCGTCTGGTGATCGCCTGCGTCGAGCGTGAAACCGACCCCCGGCCCCAACTCGACCAAGCCCTCACTCGCCTCAACACGCTGCGCCTACGACGGGCCGACCTCGACGACGCCAACCAGAACACCGACGCCCGCCGGATCGCCCGCATCGACGACGAGGAAACGCTCCTGCTGCGCGACGTCGCCCACGCCGCTGAACGCCTCGCCCACGAACTGTGACCACACACCGACACCGAAAGGCAAAACCCATGCCGCAGCCCGACCTCGCCGCCATCCCGCACACCCACCAAGACTCCGCCCCACGCGACGGGTGGTTCCGACACCGCAGTGGCGTCTACATCAGCCCGCTCGCAATGGCCAAACATCGCATGGCAGGCGAACCTCCCACCGCCTTCACCTACCACTGGTGGCGGCACGGCGGATGGTACGTCGACCAAACCATCTGGCCCAACGGCGGATGCGGATGCGTCTCACGCAACTTCGCCGACAAGAAATGGCGAATCGCCTGCGACCCGCGCCCATTCACCGAACAACCCACATTCCGCAACCGCGACAACGCCGCCCGCGGTGAATGGCTCTACGTCCAGTCCCTCGTCCAGGCAACGCCATGGTGAGATCCGCAACCTAGACCCGGCCCGGCCAGCACACCCACCACGGGGCTGGCCGGGCCTCATTCTTTTTCCGCACATCCCTTGCGCTGCAAACGCCGTGCTCCGCCCGGCCGCAGAACGGACCAGCTGACGCCAAACCCGGGGCCCATCAAACGCCGGTCTGGACCGCGCCGCCCAGCGGCGCGACACGACCGCCCGCGGCGGCCGTACGCCCGTAGCCACTCACCTTCTTGCCGTCAGCAAGGGGGCGCAGCCTAATCGGCCGGGGGCCCGACCTGTCAACCCACGTCCGGTGCTGGTGCCGGCGGCGGAGGACCTTTGCGGCCCTATCAGCTCGCTGACGCTCGCGGGCCGCAAATCCGCCGGCACCAGCACCGGACTCTTCGGGGTTGACAGCCCACCCTCGACCGATTGACCGCACCCCCAGCGCTGATCGGCGCACCACTGGGTCACAGAACGGAGAACACCATGGACCACGAATTCGAACTCGCCTTCAACCTCTGCGACGAGGCCGCAGGGCGCATCCAAGACCAGCAGTACGGAATCACCCGCATCCTGGCCCACAACCACGGACCCGTCCAGCTCTGCACCGTCCACCAGTACACCCGCGAGACCGGACACCACCTCATCCTGCTCGCCCACGACCACCACGGCGACCTCCTGGCCGCCGTCGAAGTCACCGCAGCCCACCTGGACGACACCCCCAACTTCTTCATTACGAAAGTCCGTGCCGGCGAACTGATCTTCCACGCCGACCCGCACCACCAATGGACCTACCGCGCCACCCGCGGCACCGACACCTACACCCTCACCGCCCTCATTCCCCACCAGGCCGGCGACCCGATGTGGACCACCCAGATCAACGACGACGACGTCATCGACTGGGACGACCTCGACGACGCCATCGACACGCTGCTGGCCAGCACCGCCCGCGCCGGCGCCGCCTAACCCACCACCCACCAGGGCCAGGTCCGCACACCCGCGGGCCTGGCCCCTTTCTTGTCACCCCAACCCCCACGAAAGGAATCACCATGGCAGACATCGACTACGCGCTGGCGTGCGACTTCATCGACCCCGCCGAAAACATCCCCCGCCAACTGCGCTTCCAACGCAACTGGGCACCCCCCGGTGACCCCCGGACCTTCGACGGAACCGGCCAACTCGTCGCTGTCATCGCCGAGTTCGGACACCCGTTCAACGGCCACAGCCTGCCCCTCAGCAAGCCCGGCGTCCACCTCGAAGACGTCAACAACGCCATCCGCGGATGGGAAACCTGGGCCACCCTCGACCCCACGACCTACAACCTCGCCGCCATCCGCGCCCGCATCAACCGCGCCGGCCTGGGAAACCAACCATGACCGGCCCACAGCCACCCCTCAGCGGCCCGCTCATCATCCCCGAAAGGACCATCATGATCATCGAAGGCACCATCACCCGCACCATCGACAACCGAGAGGTCGAGATCCCGTATCTCATCAACACCCGCACCGGCACCTACAGCCAATGGGGCCACGACACAATGACTCTCGGTGAAAACGTCGAACTGCTCGAATCCCTACGCGACGCGGCCCGCCAAATCACCTAAGCGGCAGCACATTCCCGCTCTGCCGGCCTCCACCCATCGGGGGGCCGGCAGGACCCCCTTTTTTCTTCCGCCCCCGCTCCCCCGAATCACACTGGCGCACCGCACGTTCACCACAGCGTCGGGTCAGCTGAGCCCAGCAGCGCGGCCTGCACCGCCTCGGCGTCCCACCCGTGGCGCACCGCCTCCCTCAACGCCACCGCCCGGGCCCGGCGCGCCTTCACGCCGTGATCACCGCGGCGCACCGCCACCCGGCCGCCGCCGCGGCCCGCACGGGCCATCATCAACATGTTGTCGCGCTGCGAGCCGCCGATGATGTGCAACAGGCCCATCTCACCGGGCGGACTTACCCGCACGCACGCCGGATTATCGCAACCGTGCAGCGCCCGCACCCACGGCTCCAGCGCCGCTCCGCCCAGTGCGGCCGCCAGTGCATAACGATTGGCCCGCACCATGATCCGGCTGCCCCCGCGGCGCACCCAAAACCTGCCGTACCCATCGGCGCCGATCGCAGAACTCCAGATCGCGCAATCCTCGGCGCCAGGGCCGCGCACGACGCTGGCCTCAAAGCGCCGTAACTCCTTGGCATGCACCACCGGATCCACCACCAGACGTAGCGGTTGCGAACCCCCCAAAGTTGTCACCGTCCTTGATGCCGAAGGCCTGCGTGCCCGATCGCGCACATCGTCCCCGCACCGACTGACACCGCGGCCCCGCTTACGCCTGCGCCGCACCCGCCGGCGCCGTCGCCTCCGGCGCCGCATCGGCCGGCCCGACCACCGCCAGCGCCGCCGGGCCCGAACGCACCACCGCGAGCGAAGAGGGCCGGCAAGCTTCATCCTGCGACGCCGCTTGCTCAGCCTCTCGGATCAACTCCCTCACAGTGCGTTCCGTGATCCCGGCCATGCGGGCAACCTCTGACAGCGGCTCGCCGCGATCACGCATCGACTGCAACGCCTGTCCACACGCCCGCCGCTGCGCGTTGCGCCGCTGCGCGGCCTGCTGCACCAACGTGCTCTGGCGCTCACGCAGCCATTCATCAACGGCTTCCTCGCGCTCACGGGCGGTGAAAAACGTTGCCAGATCCGCCGTGTTCGCCCGCGTGCGCTTCCTCAGCTCTTCCTGCGCAGCCACCGCCGCCTCACGAGCTGCACGGCGAGCCGCCTTCGTCACTGTCCCAGATGCCATGGGTGCCACGCTAAGCCCCGCTGTCGCCTTATACCGCAACGGAACCGAAAAACTCTCCGCCAATTCGCCCAGCCCCCACCAGCCGGGCTCCGCGGATTCCCAGTCGGGCGCGTGCTCCCCGCGCGGCCTGCCTACGGCATCTGCGGGCGGTACCACTTCACTCCGACGTCGAGCTCGCACACGTCAACCCCGGCAGTGGTGACCATCTCCTGCTCTGTGACGAAGAACCCGGCGCCCACCGGATCCCCGGTGTACCAAAAATGCCACCGCGCCGCCGAGCCACGATCCGCTGCGATCGCGTCCAGCCGCGACAAAATCACCTCAATCGACAGCGAAGCATGACCATCACGCAGATCCCGCGCCACCAGGTCCACACCATCAAGCTCAACAATCAGGTGGTCCCCGACCACGCGCACCGGGCCGCGGCTCACCTCAACGCCGGCATCGGCCATCGCCGTCAACGCCTTGGACACCAACTCCTCAACCCACTGCTCGGCCTGATCCTCCGGCGCAAAATCACCATCCAGGTACACCCCCCGGTGCCAAAGCGTCTCACCCCACTCGCCGAAAAACTGATGGGCCCGCATCTCGTCCAAACCCGTTGCCCTCCTTCACGATCCTCACCCCAACCGCTATGCCGCACTCCCCCATCCTGCGCCGCGGCCGCAGGCGACACCCCAGCCGGGCTCGCCACCCGCTTGCCGTCGCCTCAATCGCTAACCCATGCACCCCAGCATGGCCACCACCCACCTCGCCGCCCTCCCGTTCCTGCCACGCCACCAGCCAGCCGTAACTTAGGTTACCCTAACTATCACCACACGAAACCGACAACCGCCATCACACCTAGTGCACATAGGTAACGAATCGGTAACGGCCCCCGGTGGAGGCATGCCGAGTTTGAGTCCGATGTTGCGCGGGACGGGGGGGCCGCCCTTAGTTTTCCGGCAAGGGGTGATGACGCGGTGATGAGTCTGCACAAGCTGACGGCCGGCGACGGGTACATGTACCTGATCCGGCAGGTCGCCGCCGCCGATGCCAGCGAACGTGGCCGCGGATCTCTCAGCGACTACTACACCGACAAAGGCGAGTCCGCCGGAGTGTGGATGGGCAGCGGCCTTGCCGCGCTGGGCACGCCGATCTCGCGCGACACCGACGACGAGAACATCCGCCGCCACTGGCACGTCGAGCACGGTTCGACCGTCACTGAAGAGCAAATGAAGGCCCTTTTCGGGGAAGGTTTACACCCCAATGCCGATCAGATCACCGAGTACATCCTCGGCGGTAAAGGGGGCGGGGCTGCGGCGCTGCATGCGGCCAGGCTTGGGCGCCCGTTCCCGATCAAAGACAACGACAACCCGTTCAAACAACGACTGCGAGCGGCCTACCGCGCACACAACATCGCCGCCGGAAATAACCCCGTTGCAAAGCTCGAAGACGAGGTCCGTGCCACCCTTCGGACCGCCGTGGCCCAGGAGATGTTCGCCGAAACCTACAACCGCCCGCCTGCCGACGATCGCGAAATCAGTGGGTTCATCGCCCGCAACACCCGCACCGCCACCACCGCCGTCGCCGGCTTCGACTTAACCTTCACCCCAGTCAAATCGGTCTCGACACTGTGGGCGTTGGCACCTGAGCCGATCGCGCAAACTATCCAGGACTGCCACCACCAAGCCGTCGCAGAAACCTTGGTATTCCTGGAAGAGCATGTGGCGTTCTCACGCATGGGATCAGGTGGCATCGCCCAGATCAAAGCCACGGGTTTGATCGCAGCAGCTTTCGATCACCGCGACTCGCGCGCCGGGGACCCCAACCTGCACACCCACCTCGTCATCAGCAACAAAGTGCACGTCATCGGCCCCGACGGAATCCCCCGCTGGCTGGCCTTGGACGGCGCCCTTCTCTACCGGGCCAAAGTCGCCGCATCCGAGCACTACAACACCCGCATCGAAGCGCTGCTGATCGCCAAACTCGGCGTCCGATTCGTGGCCCGAGCAACCCAGCGCGGCAAACGGGCGGTGCGCGAAATCGCCAACGTGTCCACAAAACTCACCGAGTTCTACTCCTCGCGGCGGGCCGCAGTCGAGCACCGTTTCGGCGAGCTGGCCAAACAATTCCACACCGATCACGGCCGCGAGCCCACCGCGGTAGAAGCCCTCGCGCTGTCGCAGCAGGCCAACCTCGACACCCGCCAGGCCAAACACGAACCGCGCTCACTGGCCGAGCAACGCCACACCTGGCGCGCCCAGGCCACCGAAATCCTCGGTAGCCAGCGAGCGATCTCCGACATGGTCGCCGACGCCACCCATAGCGGCCCGCATATCCATCCGGAAGTCACCGAGGAATGGCTGCACACGCAGGCCGCCGCAGTCATCACCACCGTCGCCGAAACACGAGCCGCCTGGACCATTAACCACATCCGCGCCGAAGCCCAACGCCACCTGCGCAACGCCGATCATCCCGGCGGACCCGAGCTGGTCGACCGCATCATCGCCACCGCCTTGAGCGAGCACAGCATCGCGTTGAGCACACACGCCGACGCCGAAATGAACGTTCCTTCCGCGCTACGGCGCCCCGACGGCACCAGCGTCTATATCCGTCACGACGACACCGTCTACACCAGTAACGCGATGCTCGCCGCGGAGCGCCGCATCCTGGCCGCAGCCACCCTGACAAACGGCCGTCGTGTCGACGAGGACAGCGTCGGCCTAGCCCTGCTGGAAGCCCACGCCAACACCGGAGTAGCACTCAATGACGGACAAACCGCACTGGTCAAACAGATGGCCACCTCCGGAGCTCGTGTACAGCTTGCGCTTGCCCCGGCAGGCACGGGCAAGACCACAGCGATGGCCGCTCTGGCGGCGGCCTGGCGCACCAGCGGCGGCACCGTCATCGGGCTGGCCCCCACCGCCTCTGCGGCCGAAGTGCTGGCCGAAGACCTCGGAACCTCCACCGACACGTTGGCCAAATTCGTCCAACTCGCCGGAACCCGCAGCGACCAGCCGCAAGCCCCACTCGATGACCCTGCAAGGAAGTGGTTCGACACCATCAACGACTCCAGTCTGCTCATCCTCGACGAAGCAGGAATGGCCTCCACTTTCGACCTGGACACCCTGATCTCCCACGCCCTGGCACGCGGGGCCAGCGTGCGGCTGATCGGTGATGACCAGCAACTGGCCGCCATCTCCGCCGGCGGCATCTTGCGCGACCTCGCCCAGCGTCACAACGCGGTCACCCTCAATACCGTCGTGCGCTTCACCCACGCTGAAACCGGTAGAGCAGAAGCCGCCGCCAGCCTGGCCATCCGCGAGGGCGACCCCGCCGGCATCGGCTTCTACATTGACCACCACCGCGTCCACATCGGCGCTGACGCCACCGCCGAAGACATGGCCTACGCGGCGTGGGCCGCCGACCGCGCCGCAGGCCGCGACTCGCTGCTGGTCGCGCCCACCAACGACATCGTCGCCAGACTTAACCAACGCGCCCGACTGGACCGACTGACCGCCGCCGGCGCCACCACCCCAACGTCCACCGTGACACTGGCCGACGGATTGATCGCCTCATCCGGAGACACCATCGCCACCCGCGAAAACTGCCGTTACCTACGCACCGACAACAACGGCGGATGGGTCAAAAACGGTCACCGCTGGACCATCCGCACCGTCCACGACAACGGCGCGCTGACCGTCGTTCCCCTGCGCGGCACCGCCACCCCCGTGCTTCTGCCCCCCTGGTACGTCAGCGCCTTCACCACCCTGGGCTACGCCAACACCATCAACCAAGTCCAAGGCATGACCGCCGGCAGACGCGACACCGAAGGCACCTGCCACACCGTCATCGGCGATCACCTCACCCGCAACCAGCTCTATGTCGCCCTCACCCGTGGATGCACCGAAAACCATCTCTACGGCTCCACCGCAGAAGCCGACCCGCACCGCATCCTGACCCCCAAGGCCACCCATCCCGCCACCGCCGTGGACGTCCTGTCCAGCATTGTTCGCCGCGACGGTGCGCAACAGTCCGCCCACACCGTGATGGGCGCCGAAGCCGACCCGTTCACCCGCCTGCACCGTGCAGCACAGATCTATACCGACGCCCTGACCACCGCCGCCGCGCGACACGCCGGCCCATCAGTTATGGCCGCCATCGACGACGCCGCCGCCAAGCTGGACGAAGACCTCACCGACGCCGAAGCCTGGCCTGTTCTCCGGCGCAACCTCGCGCTGCTCGCCATCGACGGACACGACCCCGTCGCTGCGCTGCACCACGCCGCGCAGGCCCCTTTGGGTGAGCCGCACGATGTCGCCGCGGTCCTGGACTACCGCCTCCCCACGCCACCGGGAAGCGCCGCTGAACGCGTCGGACCGCTGCGCTGGCTTGCAGACATACCCACTGCCCTGGCCGACGATCCGACCTGGGGCGCCTACCTTTCCCGCTGCGCAGAACTGGTCACCGAACTCGCTGACGAAGTCCGCGAAACAGTCCATAGTTGGACACCAGAAACCGCCCCCGCATGGGCTAGGCCGCTGCTGCCCGACCAAGGCATGCTGACGGCCGAAATCGCGGTCTTTCGCGCCGCCCACAACGTCGACACCGCCGACACGCGCGTCACCGGACCCGAGCACCACCGCAACCGCTCAGCAGCCTTCCAGCGCCTCCTGCGAAAGTTCCTCGATGCCAGCCTCACTCGCCCTGATGCCGCCGCGCAACGCTGGCGACCCCTCATCGACGGCATCAACCCGCAGCTGTGCAGTGACCCGTTCTGGCCTCGGCTGGCCACCCACCTCGACCACGCTGCACGCGCCGGAGCTGACGTCGCCGCCTTGCTGGACGAGGCCGTCACCGCCAACGGCCCACTGCCCGACGAGATGCCCGCCGCGGCCCTGTGGTGGCGGCTTGCGGGCACCCTGGCACCGCCGTCGCTGCAGCGCACCGACACCACGCTGCGACCCGAGTGGGCCGAGGAGCTGCATCACCTCTTGGGAACCCGTATCGCCGAAGCCGTCATCACCGACCCCGCCTGGCCGGGCCTGATCACCGCTGTCGCTTCTTCGGGCTGGCCGCCTGCGGACCTGCTCAGCGCGGCCGCCGAACACCTGCGCGACAGCGCCGCCACACGCCCGTTGCGCCCTGACGAATACGCCCGCCTTCTCACCTACCGCATCGGGTTGCTCACCCACCACGCCGCCACCCTCGACAGCGACATCCCCCACCCCGCCGCCACCTTCAGCGAACC
>NZ_LKTM01000057.1 GCF_001417955.2 Mycobacterium gordonae
CAGCGGATTGGTGTAGGCGGCAGGGGCCGGCTCCATCCTGATGGTCGGAGTCACCGTCGTCGCGGTGAGCGCGCTGTGAGCGTCGCGCGCGAGTTCGATAGCCGTGTCGTATCTGTCGCCCGGGTTCTTGGCCATGCCGCGCGCGATGACCATGTCCAGGCTCGCCGGAATGTCCGGATTGGTGTTGGACGCTCGCGGCGGCGGTGCCATGCGGTGGCCGGTGATCTGCTCCTGCAGCGTGTCACCGGGAAACGGCGACTGAGCGGTCAGGCACTCGTAGAGCACGCAAGCCAGCGAGTAGATGTCGGAGCGGGAGTCCACCGTTTCCGCGGTGAACCGTTCCGGGGCCATGTAGTGGTAGGTCCCGATGAAGTTCCCGGTCGCCGTCAGCGAGAGGTCGTCCGCGGCGCGGGCGATGCCGAAGTCGATCAGGTACGCGAAGTCGTCGTGGTCGAGCAGGACGTTCGACGGCTTGACGTCGCGATGCAGGAGGCGCTCCCGGTGCGCGGCGTGCAGGCCTTTGGCTACCTGGTCGATGATGGCTACCGCTCGGGCCGGCGACAGCGGTCCCTGGTTCAGGACCGCCTGCAGGTCGTAGCCCTCGATCAGTCGCATGTCCACGAACAACCGGCCGTTGATCTCGCCGTAGGTGTGGATGGGGATCAGATGGGGGCTATTGAGCCGCGCGGTGGCGTGTGCCTCGCGCCGGAAACGTTGCTGGAACACCTCGTCGTTGGAAACGGCGGAGGGCAGGATCTTCAGCGCAACGACACGGTCGGTGTCGGCGTCATAGGCGCGCCATACTTCGCCCATGCCGCCCCGGCCCATCAACTCGATGAGCCGGTATTTACCGAACGAAGTCTCCTGCAACAACGCCTCCCACAACCGTCACCGCTGGCCCGACTGTAACGCGAGCACCTGTGACCAGTCACAGCATTTCACCGGGCCCGCCGTCGCGCCAGGTTAGCTGCGCGTTTGCCGTCCGTTAACCATTCTGGCAAACCGCGCGCCGATCTTGGGTCCGCATGCCGCCTGGTGCTCATTCCTACCGTAGTAGTACATGGGTAGCATCGATGGGATGAAGTTGAGTGTCAGCCTGTCCGAGGACGATGTCCGCGTGTTGGACGAGTACATGCAACGGACGGGGTTGCCTTCGCGATCAGCCGCGGTACAGCGGGCGATTCGCATGCTGCGCCACCCGTCGCTCGAAGAGGACTACGGCAAAGCCTGGGCGGAGTGGTCGACGGGCGACAGCAACCTCTGGGATGACGCCACCGGGGACGGGCTGGGCGATGCTGCGCGGTGAGGTTTGGCAGGTCGACTTCAACCCATCTCGCGGCAGCGAAACCAACAAGATTCGTCCCGCAGTCGTGGTCAGCAACGATCGGGCCAACGCGACCGCATCCCGACTGGGGCGTGGGGTTGTGACCGTCGTGCCGGTGACGAGCAATGTCGCCAGCGTCTATCCGTTCCAGGTCCTGCTGACCGCCGGCGGAACGGGTTTGACGGTCGATTCGAAGGCGCAGGCCGAGCAGATCAGATCCGTTGCGGCCGAACGGTTCCGGCGTCGGCTCGGCCGCATCTCCGCGACCGAGCTTTCGCAACTCGACGATGCGCTCCGACTGCACCTCGACTTGTGACCGTCGACCCGCGATCAGTCACAAACTCGCACATTGAGGCGCGAAATTGTGCGAGTTAGTGTCTGCTCGCGAGGGTTAGCCGAGCTTGAACGCGTCGCGGGAGACCTCGAAGAAGTGCCCGCTGCTGCTGTCAGTGCACTTCACGCCGGACTCCTGGCTGATACAGCTGAGGGTTCCGGCCGACGCGGTCTGGCCGTAGTTCAGGGTCCGTTCGCCAGGTACGGCCAACGTGTCGCCGTGGCAATGAATCGCAGCGGGCTTGCCTACGTCGAGAACGAAGCGGTTGCCCCACGCGATGTGCTGGGCACACTCCGGCGGTGGCGGCGGGGTGTAGGTGTACTCGTTGATATCGCACGCCGCGCCGGAGCTGTCCAGTGTGCAGACGATGTTGCCCGACGGGGTGCGGAAGTTCTGCGGGTCGGCGTGGGCCGTGGCGGGAAGCGCGAGTGCGGCTGCGGCCGCAACAGGCGCGAGCATGAGGATTCGCATGGTGTGGTCTTAGCACCTTCCGCGCGGCCCTACCCGCCGAACAGACGCGAAATCACCCTGGAACGGACGCTCCACGGTGATTTTGCGTCTGCTCGCCCCGATTAACGACCCGCTTGCTGGGCGAGTTGGACACGCGACGTCACCCCGAGCTTGGCGTACACATGCGTCAGGTGGGTCTGCACCGTCCTCGGTGAGATGAACAGCCGGGCACCGATGTCCTTGTTGCCCAGCCCTTCCTGAACCAGGCGCACTACATCGAGCTCCATCGGCGTCAACGACCTCCAACCGGTCGACGGGCGTCTGCGCTCGCCGCGTCCGCGTTGGGCGTACGCGATCGCCTCGTCGATCGACAGCGCGGCGCCCTCCGCCCACCAGGTGTCAAAGTCCTCGGGCGGCAGCGCCTCCCGTGCCGAGGCCACCGCAGTGTCGTAGTCGGCCTGGTACATGGGTAAGCGCGGGTGCCCGATGCGTCGACGCTGCGCGTCGGCGGCACCGAGCAGGCGCACCGCGTACGCGTGATTTGATTCGGCGGCCGCAAGGGTGGCGAGGCACTCCAGAATATCGTCCACCCGTATGAAGGCCTGGGTATTCGCGGCAACGGTCAGGGCTTCCTGGGCGTCGTGTTCGGCCTGTTCTGGTTCACCTTGTGCCAGAGCAACATTGGCTCGGGCCAACAAGGCCAGCATGCGATAGCAGCCCGGCACTACCGCCAAGGTTTCGTCCGCCGAGCGCCGGGCGGCCTCCAGATCCCCGCACGCTTGCAACGCTTCAGCCATCGGAGTGATGCATTTGGTGAACAATTCGCGCATCGGATTGCTCTGCCGATAAGCCATTTCGGCCGCAGTCCGGGCCGCCGCGGCGTCGCCGGCCGCGAGGGCGCCAGAGGCCAATACCGCATACATCGCGTCGTCGAAGAAGGCACCCATCGCGGCGGCTATTTCCAACGCAGTCTGGGCGGCCGCGTGAGACGCTTCCGGCTGGCCGTGGTAGGCCAGCGCCTGACCGAGGGTGACATAGCCGAAAACCGCCATGGTCGAGTCTCCGTCGGTCTCGGCTTCGCCGATCATGGACTCGGCGATTGCGATACCACGGGCGGGGTCGCCGTGCAGTGTCACGGCGATGCACTGCCATGCACGGCAATTCTGGGAGAAGAACTTGTCGCCGATGGCATCGGCGAGTTGACGTCCTTGTTCGTTCGCCGGGATGGCCACACCCGGTTCACCTGCCATCACGGCGGCGACCCCCTGGCAGCTGAAGATCTCGCACAGACTCCATTGATCGTGGGCTGCGCGAGCCAGTTCGACCGCTTCGGTGAGGTAGGGCTCGGCGGTGCCCGGTGCGTAGATCGCGATCAGTCCGCATGCGATCAGGGCTTTTCTGAGCAATGCGGGATCGCCGATGTCGCGCGCGACCGCCAGCGCCTCCTGCGCTCGACCGAGCTCCACCGGGAAACCGACGAAGCCAGCCAGAATGGCGTACCGTGCCACTGCGCCCACCCACACCGCGGGTGCCAGTCGGGAGCGGTCCTCAGCCAGAATTGCGGACAACCCGAACAGCGCCTCCTGAACACGGCCGCCCCGTAACCATAACGGCCGCAACGACAGTAGGATTTGCAGCGCCGTCTCCAGCTCCCCGTTCTCCCGACTCCACGCGAAAGCGGCTCGCAGATTGTCGATTTCGACCTTGGCCCAAGCCAACAGCTGCTCATCGTAGGCGTGGCCTCGCGCCTCCTTCGCGGCTGCGGTCTGCGCGTAGTAGTCACGGTGCCGGGTGCGCACCCGGTCGGCCTCGCCGGATTCGCCGAGCTTCTCCTGGGCGTACTGACGCACCGTCTCCAGCAACCGGTATCGCATTCCGTCGCCGGTGTCATCGGCGACGACCAGTGACTTGTCGACCAGCAAGCTCAGTTGGTCTATTAATTGGTAGCTTTCGACTTCGTTGCCGGCGCCGACGGCCGCGGCGGCGTCGAGGTCGAATCCGCCGGCGAAGGCCGCCAGCCGTCGAAACAGCACCTGCTCGGGTTCGGTGAGCAGCGCATGGGACCAGTCGACCGAGGCGCGCAGGGTCTGCTGTCGGCGCACGGCGGTGCGCGCGCCGCCGGTCAGCAGCCGGAACCGGTCGTGCAGGCTGTCGGCGATCTGCTGCAGCGACAACGCCCGAATCCGAGCCGCGGCCAGCTCGATCGCCAACGGCATGCCATCCAGGCGGGTGCAGATGTCTTCGACAAGTCGGCGGTTCTGTTCGCCCACAACGAAATCCGGGCGCACGTGCCGCGCCCGATCTTCGAACAGCTCGACGGCCCCGTCGGCGATGGTGAGTGAGGGCACCCGCCAGCCCAGCTCGCCGGGAACGCCCAGTGGTTCACGGCTAGTGGTCAGAATGGTCAACTGCCTGCATACCGTCAGCAACTCGGCGACCAGAATCCCGCACGCATCGAGCAGATGCTCGCAGTTGTCGAGGATAAGCAGCACGTGCTTGTCCGCAATGAATCTCACCAGCAAGTCCACGTGGGAGCATCCAGGTTGGTCGGTCAGTCCCAGGGTGCGCGCCACGGTGACCGGCGCGACGAGCGGATTGGTGACGGGGGACAGGTCGACGTACCACAGCCCGTCGCCGAATTCGGCGGTCAGGCCGGCCGCGACCTCGACCGCGAGACGGGTCTTGCCGGCACCCCCGGCGCCGGTCAGGGAAACCAACCGATTGCTCGTGACGAGCTGGTGCAGCTCCGTCATCTCGGTTGCGCGCCCGACGAAACTCGTCAGTTGAGCCGGAAGATTGTGCGCGGCAACGGCGGTGCGTACCCGCAGCGGTGGGAACTCGTTGCGCAAGTCGGGGTGGCACAGCTGCACGACGCGTTCGGGGCGCGGCACGCCGCGCAACGGGTAATTGCCCAGATCGGTGAACCACACGCCGTCGGGCAGGCGGTCCATCACCAGCGACTCGGTCACGCCCGACAACACGGTCTGGCCGCCGTGGGCGAGGTCGCGTAGCCGGGCGGTGCGGTTGATGGTGGGGCCCGCGTAGTTGGCGTCGTCGCGCAGTTGGATCTCGCCGGTGTGGATGCCGATGCGCACCCGGATCGGGGCCAGCGGAGCCCGCTGTATGGCCAGCGCGCAAGCCACAGCGTCGGAGGCGCGGGCGAAGGCGGCGACGAAGCTGTCGCCCTCGCCCTGTTCGAGCGGGCGCACCCCGTCGTGGGTGGCGATGGTCTGGTTGACGGTGCGGTTGAGCTGGGCCAGCGCAGCTGTCATCTGCTCGGGCTGGGTTTCCCACAACCGGGTGGAGCCTTCCACGTCGGCAAGCAGCAGCGTCACCGTGCCGGTCGGCAGCAACTCGCTCATGCCCAAATCGTTCCAGGTCAGCTCCACGTTTTGGCTCATGTTAGCCAGGATCGTCGCTCGTGCCGCTCACTACATCGGCGCAATCGCGCAGAAACGCCGCACGCATCGCGTAGATGTTGGGATCGGTAGCGAGCCGGACCACATTGACTGGCCGAGCCCGATGACAGGAGTGGCCGTATGAAGAGGTTCACCACGCTGGCGCTTGCCGCTGTCGCGACGACGATCGCCGCGCCGGGGACGGCGCAGGCCGACGCCGGGTACGAGTTCCAGTCACCGTCGGGAAACATCCGCTGCATGATGTACACCTCGTTAGGGGCCGACAGACCACATGCCTTGTGCGAGATCACCGATCACACCTGGGTGGCACCGGCCCAGTCGATTTGGGGCTGCCCGTTGGCGCCGACCGCAAATCAGTTCCGGCTCAACGAGGGCGAACAACCCGGCTTTGCCTGCGCGACTCAGCACATGCCCCCGAGCGACCGGCCGGTGCTCGACTTCGGCCAATCCCGGACCACCGGTGCCCTCACGTGCGAGAGCGAGCATCCGGGATCACCTGCCGCGACGCCGGCACGGGTCACTTCTTCCGGGTGTCGCAGGAATCCTACGAGGTGGGCTGAGGCCGGATGATGTCGCGCCGACTGGTCGCCGTTCTCGCCGTGCTGGTGTGTGCGGCCTGTTCGGCACACCACCCTGTGTCGCGACCCACCGTGACGGGGGCTGCAGGACCGAAAACCGTGCAGCAGCTCTGCGATGCGCAGACGTGGCCCCGCCCGGTGCCGAATGTTGTTGGGCGCCTTCTGTATCAGGCCAAGGATGGGGCCCTGGAGTGCTACCAGCTCAAGGCGGTGGCGCCGGATGGCCACGACCCCCTCAACCGTCCGGCCCGGCCCGCCGAAAAGACGTACCGCATCGTCGCGGTATCGCCCGCGACCGGAACGCCGGTCGGCCGCCACGATGCGGTGACGGTCGAGCTTGCCGAAATAGACCCGACGGAACCGCCGGCATTCCGGCCGTGCGACTGGGTGAGCGCGACCGAGGCCGCAGGCATCATGGGCGGCCCGGTGAACGCAGAACCGTTAGGCGCCGAACCCGGCTCAGTCGATATCGCCTGCATCTACGACAAGCCACACGACGTCGGCGATGGTGTGGAAGTCGACCTGCAGACCTCGGGTGCGTTCGCCGTCGACGCGTCATCCGAGTTCGCGCTGGCCACCGGAACCGGCGAAGCGGTCGACGGCATCGGGCTCAAGGCCGCCTGCGTTGATGAACTGACCACCACGCCGCCGTCCACCACGCTGGTGGTCTTGCTGAGTGGCGAACGGATACTCCGGGTCACCCAGGGGTTCGGCTCGTGCGCAAACCTGAAACGGTTCGCGCAAGTTGCGATCGGGCGGATCGACTGAGTTGTCGGTGGCCCGCAGTAGTTTGCGTCGCATGGAGCGCGGTGGTTTCGGCGCGGTGTTCGGCCTACTGCTGGTCATCGGCCTCATTATCAAATTCATCTGGTGGATCCTGGGCGCGGCAGCCCTGGTCGGCCTCTTCTTCCTGGCCCGGGCCATCGCCCGTTGGTACACCGAACGCGAGGCCGAGTACGCCCGCTACCGCGACGCTGTGGCCGCGCGCGCCGACCAGCAGCACCGCTGGGTGCTGCGGGGCGACGACCGCGGTATCTACGGCGTCGAGGGAGCCAAGCTGATGCGCCAGGTGCGCCGCCACAGGTGAAGGGCGCCAAGCCGGCCCGGGTTGTTACCATCGCGCGGTGAGCCGATTTTCCAGGCGCGACGTGCTGAAATGCGCCGCCGCAGCACCGATCCTGCTGGCCGCGATGGTCACCGTCCCGCCCGCCTCCGCCGCCGGTATCGCCGGAATGAGCGTCTTCCTAGACCCGGGCCACAACGCCGTCGCCGACGCGTCGATCAACCAGCAGGTGCCCAACGGCCGGGGCGGTACCAAGCCGTGCAATACCTCGGGCACCGCGGCCGGCGACGGCTACCCCGAGCACGCGTTCACCTGGGACGTCACCAACCTGGTCGCGGCTCAACTGCAGAACCTGGGCGTCACGACCGCGCTGTCCAGACCCGACGACGGCTCCGTCGGCCCCTGCATCGACGAGCGCGCCGCCCGCGCCAACGCGATGCACCCGGATGCGATCGTCAGCATCCACGCCGACGGCGGACCCGCCTCCGGACACGGATTTCACGTCAACTACTCCAGCCCGCCACTGAACGACGCCCAATCCGGCGGTGCCATGCAACTCGCCAACGCGATGCGGTCCGCACTGATCTCCGCCGGCTTTCAACCGTCGAACTACATCGGCTCCGACGGCCTCTACGGTCGCGCCGACCTCGCCGGGCTCAACCTGGCCCAATACCCGGCCGTGCTCGTCGAACTCGGCAACATGAAGAACGCCGAGGACGCCGCCCAGATCGAAAGTGCCGACGGCCGAGCGAAATACGCGTCCGCCGTGACCCAAGGGATCGTCGCCTATCTCCAAGCCAAGGCGGGCTAGCCTCCGCACCGCGATCGCGGTCTTCGCAACATTGGTTGTGGCGGCCGCGATTGTGACCTTGACCGCCGTCTACACCTACCGGCACGCCCCCGCTCCGCAAAGGCCACCGATGTCGTCCCCCCGAAGCACCCCGCCGCCACAGAACGCCGACCTCGCCGCGGAATTCGCGCAACTGGCCGCCCGCCTCAACGCCTCGATGGGACTGGCCGTCACCGCCGTCGGGAGCAACGAACCGCCCACGACATACGGCGACTGGCCGCAGGGCCCGGCCTGGTCGACCATCAAGGTGCCGCTCGCGATCGCCGCTTACCGTCAGCAACACCAGGTCACCGCCACCATGAAGGCTGCCATCACCGAATCGGATAACGCAGCGGCCGAAGCGCTTTGGCAGCAACTCGGCGATCCGGTCACCGCGGCAGGCAAGGTGCAGGAGGTACTGCGGGAAACCGGTGACCCGACCACGGTCGAATCACGAAAGCTGCGACCGGAATTCACCGCGTTCGGACAGACCATCTGGTCGCTGCCGAATCAGGCCCACTTCACCGCGCGGGCGTTCTGTGACAAGCAGAACGACCCGATTTTCGCGTTGATGGGACAGATTGCGCCGCAACAAAGTTGGGGTCTCGGTGCGCTGCCCGGCGCGCAGTTCAAGGGTGGTTGGGGTCCGTCCCCGGCCGGCAGATACCTGGTGCGCCAGATCGGCGTCGTCAATTCGGGACGACTGGCCGTCGCCATCGCGGCCGAGCCGGCGTCAGGATCTTTCGAAGACGGCACCCGCGCCCTCGACGAAGCCACCGTCTGGCTGAGCTCCCATCTCCCGCAGCTGCCCGCCGGCCAGTGCCCGGGAAACCCTTAGACATCTCGCCACGGTGCCGCATAATCCCTACGGAGGAGGGCTCAAGCGGTGGACCAGCGCGTCGGCACGACTTTCGGCAAATACACCATCACCGGTGTCGTCGGTAAGGGCGGCATGGGCGAGGTCTACGAGGCCTACGACAACCAGATCGGCCGGACCGTCGCCCTCAAGATCATCAACACCCAGTTCGCCAACGACCGCAAATACCGCACCCGATTCGAGCGTGAATCGCACGCCGCGGCAACACTGCAGGAACCCCACGTCATCCCGATTCACGGCTTCGGCGAGATCGACGGCTCGCTGTTCATCGACATGCGCCTGGTCCGCGGCAAAGACCTGGAGGGCCTGCTCGCCAACGGTCCGCTGGAGCCCGCGCGGGCCGTTGCCATCGTCGCCCAGATCGCCGCGGCGCTCGATGCCGCCCACGCCGAAGGGCTCGTGCACCGGGACGTCAAGCCACAGAACATCCTGGTCACCCAGGCGGACTTCGCCTATCTGGTCGACTTCGGCATCGCCGAAACCATGGGGGAGCACACCCGCCTGACCGCGGCCAATATGCGCGTCGGCTCCTGGGCTTACATGGCGCCGGAGCGGTTTTCCGACCGGGACATCACGCCGTCCGCCGACATCTACTCGCTGGCGTGCGTGCTGTACGAGGCGCTGACCGGTCAGCTTCCGTTCCCCGCCGAGTCGCAGGGCGGCTTCGTGGCCGCGCACCTGTCGGCACCACCGCCGCGGCCCAGCTTGACGAATCCTCGGGTTCCGGCGGCCCTGGACGAGGTCATCGCGCGCGGCATGGCGAAGGAACCCGACGATCGGTACGGCAGCGCCGGCGCGTTCGGGCGGGCGGCCGAGCGGGCGCTGCGCAGCGGGGTGCGCACCGCGGTCGACCCGACGGAGGAGTCGCCGACCCGGCCGGCCACCTGGCCGCCACCGCCCCCGCCACAGCCGCCGACAGTCCAGCAGATGTACCCCCAGACCTTCCCATCCGGACCCCAGCCCCTGGTCCCCAGCACAACTCCGACGCCGGCGACACCGCAGCGCCGCTGGTTGGCTCCCGTCGTCATCGGCCTCGGCGCGGTGTTAGTCCTCGGCGGTATCGGCGTAGCGGTCGGACTGCTGGCGAAGAAAGAAGACACGCCTGCGGCGTCGACAGCGACCGTGCCGCCGACCATCCCGCCGTACTCGGGCGAGACGTCCACGGTGACGCCGGAGCCGATCCCGCCGCGGCCGACCAACGCGGCGCCGCCGCTGGTGACCGGGCCCGACCAGAGCGCCAGCCACCAGAGCTGCGATCAGGGCTTCCAGATGAACGTCACCGGATACGGCTCACACGGCGGGCGCGGCTCGCCACAGACGTCGTGCTACTTCGCCAACGCGGTACTGCATGCGTACTGGAACACCTACAACAACGCCACCAACGGCACCCGCACCGTGTCGTCGCCCGGAGCCGTCGACTGCTTCACCGTCCCCGGCGCGAACTGCGACCCGAAGAACGCGGCGAACTTCCTGATGCAGTGCACCGGCGACGGCGCCAACCCGTGGATCAGGTGCACCGGCGGCAAGGACGCCGTCGTCTACCTCTGGTAGCCGAAAAGCGTTACAACAGTTCGGCAATCGCGGTGGTGACGGTCAGCACCAGGGTCGCCAGCGCGATGACGTACACCTGCCGGTGGGCGGTCAGCGGCGTCGGTAACGGCCGTTGGGCCAGCGTGTGCTGGCGGCGCAGCGCAATTACATAGGTGACCGATGCGGCGAGGCAGGCCACCCCGGCCGGCAGCAGCGCGCCCACCTGGTGCCCGGCGCCGTGAACGTCCTTCAGCGCCAGCAGCACTCCGTTGACCAGAAACGCGAACGATGTCCGGGACCAGGCCAGCGTCGTACGTTCGGCGGGGCCACCTGGGTTGCTCAACCCAGAACCGCCTTCGCGATCACCATGCTCAGCGTGATCACCCCGAGCACGATGAGCCCGATCGCCAGCAGGCCGGGCGACGGGTGCCGCGGTAGCGGGTCCCCCCGGCGCATGGCGCGCTCGGCATGGCGCCAGCGCTGCAATCCGGTCCAGCTGGTCGAGATCGCGAGTGCGGCCAGTCCGATGCCCATGATCCGCCGCGCCCCGACGACTACCAGTTCCGGGACGAAGTGCACCAGCGCGACCGCGGCCGCGAGCAGGCCGAGCGCGGTGCGCTGCCAGGCCAGGAAAGTTCGCTCGTTGGCGAGGGTGAAACGGTAGTCGGGCTCTTGCTCTTCGATGACGTCTTCGGGGGGACAGTCGCTAGCCACGGTGCACATCGTAGATTCGGTCGGGTGCTCAAGGCGCTGTTATTCGATGTCCAGGGAACCGCGACCGACTTTCACTCGACGGTGTGCGACGAGGCGCGCCGCATCAGCGCCGGCCGCGACTCCGGCGTGGATTGGCCCGAGGTCGTCCGCAGTTGGCGGGCCGGCTACTTCGCGGCCTTGGAACGCCGGCCCAAGCAGGACACCTGGGTTTCGGTGCACTCGGTATACCGGGACGTCCTCGACACCGTGCTTGCCGACGCCGGCTTCACCGACCTCACGCCCGCCGAGCGTGACGACCTCGCCCTGGCCTGGCAGCGGCTGCGTCCGTGGCCGGACGCGGTGGCGGGGCTGACCCGGCTGCGCCGCAGCTACGTGCTGGCGACGCTGTCGAATGCCGACGTCAGCGCGGTGATCAACATGTCCAAGCGGGCCGGCCTGCCCTGGGACGCGATCTTCACCGCGGAGATGGCCGGGGTCTTCAAACCCGATCCGGGCGCCTACCAATTGGCGGCCACGTACCTCGGCCTGCCACCCGCCGACATCATGATGGTGGCCAGCCACAAATACGACCTGCGCGCCGCCGCCCAACTCGGATTCCGGACCGCCTTCATCGCGCGACCGCTTGAATTCGGCGCCGACGGCGTGGCCGACGTTGCTTATTCGGACGAGTTCGACGTCAACGCTTGTGATTTCGCCGATCTCGCCGACCAGCTCGTAGGGTGAGGCACATGCACTCTCTCTCCAAGGAACAGCTGTGGAGGCAGCGCACCGAGTGGCCGCTGGCCGTGGTCGCCGTCGCTTTCCTGATCATGTACTCGGTGCAGATCCTGGCCCGGCCGCACGGGTCGGAGGCGCGCATCCTGTGGTTCCTCTGCTGGGTTGCCTGGGCCATGTTCGTCGGGGATTACTTCGCGCGCCTGGTGCTGGCGGACAACCGCCGCGAGTGGTTTCTCCTGCACATCGTCGACTTGCTGATCGTCCTGCTTCCGTTCCTGCGTCCGTTGCGGATGGTGCGCCTGATCGTGCTGCTGGGCGTGTTGCAGAAGGCCGTCGGTCACGCCGTGCGGGGGCAGATTCTGATCTACACGATCTCCGGGGTCCTGCTGTTGGTCTATACGGGTGCGCTGGCCGTGTTGGACGCCGAACGCCAACAGGTCGGCACCACGATCAACAGCTTCGGCAAGGCGGTCTGGTGGGCCATCACCACGGTCACCACCGTGGGCTATGGCAACCTCTATCCGCTCACCGTGACGGGACGCGTGGTCGCGGTCCTGCTGATGATGGGCGGTATCACCCTGATCGGTGTGGTTACCGGGTCGCTGGCCTCGTGGATTGTGCAGCGGGTTTCCGAAACCGACACGGCCAATCAGGTGGCGACCGCGGCTCAGATCGACGAACTGCGCGGTGAGATCCGGGAGCTGGCCGAACAGCTGCGGGTGACTCGTGCTGAATCAGGCGCCCAGGCCGCCCACACCGCGGGCCGGTGACATCGCCGGCGCTATCACGATCGCGACCGCATCATGCCTTGATTTGCAGAGACGAGAGTGACGGATGTGACTCAAGTCCACTGCACCTCGGCGCGGGTTTCAGACAGCCGGACTCGTCACATCAGTCACTCGCGTCCCGGCGGAGCTCGGCATGACTGCCGCCGGAACGTGATATCGCCGGCGCTATCACCTGGTCGAGAGATGTCCCGCGCGTCTCCGGCAGCCGATAGGTACACCAGAGGCTCAGCACCACCAGCATCGCCAGCATGAGACCGATGCTCCAGCTGCCGTAGCGCACGCTCAGTGGTTCGGCGATCAGCGGTGGAACGGCGCCGCCGAGAATGCCGGAGATGTTGATCGCCAACCCGGCGCCGGTATAGCGGTGCGACGTCGTGAACAGCTCAGGCACAAAGGAAGTCATCGGTGCGTAGGCGAACGCGGCGATTCCGTACGTGCCGGCGATCGCCACCGCGAACAACGTCGCGTTGTCGGCGTCGATCAACGGCAGCACCGCGAAAGACCACGGCAGGCCCAGCGCCCACCCGGCCAGGATGACCGGTCGCCGCCCGACCCGATCCGACAAGCCCGCCGAGACCGGCACCACCGCCGTCCACACCAGCCCACCCAGCAACCCGGCGAACAGGATTGCGTTGCGGGACAGGCCCAATTGGCTGTGGGCATAACCCGTCAGGTAGGTGCCGGCCATGAACACGAACGCAAACAGCGCCACAAAGCTGCCCGACGCCAGCAACACGGTGCCCCACTGCTGTCGCAAGACTTCCGCGAGTGGCACCCGCGGCGGCGCGGCCTGGGCGGTGAACACCGGGGTCTCTTCGATGCTGACCCGCACGTACAACGCGAAAGCGACCAGCAAGCCGCTGAGCAGGAACGGAATTCGCCATCCCCAACTGAGAAACGCCGGACTCGTCTCGCCGACGGTGGCGTTGACGAGCAGGAAGGTCACGCCGGTCAGCACCATCGCGATCCCGGCGCCGACGGCTGTGAAGATGCCGTAGCGGCCGCGCTGATCCGCCGGTGCGTATTCGGCTGCCAGCAACGCCGATCCGGCCCACTCGCCGCCGACCGCGATCCCCTGCAACAGGCGCAGCATCAGCACGGTCAGCGGCGCCGCCACACCGATCGTCGCCGCACCCGGGGTGAGACCGACTGCCACGGTGGACAAACCCATGATCAGTAACGTCGCGACCAGCGTCTTCTTGCGCCCGATCCGATCGCCGAAGTGACCGAACACCGCTCCGCCCAGTGGCCGTGACACGAAAGCGGCGGCGAATGTCCCCATTGAGGCGACCGTCGCCAGGGCCGGGCTCAGGTTCGGGAAGAAGACGGTGGGGAACGTCAAAGCCGCGGCGGTGCCGTAGATGTAGAAGTCGTAGAACTCGACGGTGGTCCCCACCATGCACGCGAACGCAATACGCCTGACGTTCACGGCGCCTCCTTCCACGCGCAATCGCTGCCAAGGTCACCGTGCTAGTTTTGGCCGAGATGTTCCGCCGCCGCCTCTCCGAAGCCCAGCATGTCATGCAGCCCGCCGCACGGTTACACGAGCAAGCCCGCGAAAAGGCCAGAGCCCTCAAGGGGTACGTCGCAGAGGGCGACAGCGTGTTGGACGTCGGTTGCGGCACCGGGCTGTTGTCGGTCTATCTGCGCGACATGTACGGGGTGGCGCCGGAAGGCATCGACGTCAGGGACTTCCGCAAGACCGACATCCCGTTCACCGAATTCGACGGCACCTCAATCCCCTTCCCGGACAACTCGTTCGACCACGTCGTCCTCAGCGAGGTGCTGCACCACAGCCAGGACCCGGTCAGGCTGACCGCCGAATGCGAACGCGTCGCGCGCCGGCGCATCCTGGTGTTCGAGGACATGCCCGAGGGGCTGGTCGGCAAGCTCGCGTTGCAGGCGCAGGTGCGGGCGTTCGCCCACTACCACCGCTACCCGTTCCGCCCGGCGCGCCTCGACGAGTACCGCCAGGCACTGACCTGGCTCGCCACGAAAGCCGTTAGTGTGCAACGGATTCCGCAACCACCGCAGTGGCTGACGGTCTACCCGCGGGTGCTGATCGTCTACGACCTCACCAGGTGACCGGCAGCACCTTGATGCCGTGAATGAACTGCGACAGCAGCCGCCGGGGCTCTGCCGTCGCTACGATCTCCGGCATCTCGCGGCGCAACTCGTCGAACACCACCCGGATCTCGCGGCGGGCCAGGTTGGCCCCGAGGCAGAAGTGGGCACCGCCGCCACCGAACCCGACATGCGGGTTGGGGTTGCGCGCCACGTCGAACCGCCACGGGTCGGCGAACTTCGCCTCGTCCCGGTTGGCCGAGCAGTACCACAGCGAAACCTTGTCGCCCTCAGCCAGTTTGGTGCCGCTGAGCTCGAAGTCACGGGTCAGGGTGCGCCGCATGTACACCACTGGTGAGGCCCACCGCACGATCTCCTCGGTCGCTGTGTGCGCCAGGCCGTCGTAGTTCGCCCACCACTTGTCCCGTTCCTCTGGGAAGCGGGACAGCGCCAGCACCCCGTGGCTGATCGCGTTGCGGGTGGTTTCATTGCCGGCCACCACCAGCAGGATGAAGAACATCGCGATCTCCGACGACGACAGTCGCTCGCCGTTCACCTCGGCCTGCACCAGGGCGGTGGTCAGGTCGTCGTGATGATCCGCGCTCGAACTGCGACGGTCCTCGGCCATCTTGGTCGCGTAGGCGCCGATGTCCATCGAAACCTGAAGAAACTCACCGAAATCGGTGGCCAGGTCGGGGTCGCCGAAGCCGAGAATCACGTTGGTCCAGTGGAAGATCGTCTGGTGGTCTTCTTCGGGAATGCCCATCATGTCGCAGATGATCTGCAGCGGCAGCGGCCCGGCGATCTCGCTGACCAGGTCCGCCTGCCGATCGGGATGGTTGGCCATCATCGAGGTCACCAGCTGGTGGGCGCGATCGCGCACCGAGGCCTCGATGCGGGCCACCACCTTCGGCGTGAACGCCCGGCTGACGATGGAACGCAGCCGCTGGTGGCGTGGATCGTCCATCACGATCATCGACCCGAAGTACTCGGCCAGCTCCGGCGTCTGATCGTTGATGGTGATGTTGGGGCTCGAGCTGAACACCTCCGGGTGGCGGCTGGCGAAAAACACGTCGTCCAGCCTGGTCAGTGCCCAGTGCCCGTTGCCGCCGGTGAACCCTTCCATTTCGATCGCGGGCCAGAACGAGATGGGCGCTTCGCGCCGCAACGTGGCGAAGGCGCCGTCGCGGTAGTCGTCGTCGAGTGCCCAGAAATCCAGCGAGCCCAGCGCGATGTCGGCCAGCGGTATCTCGGGCGGAGGCGTCCCGTTCGCCCTGGGCTTGAGTCCCGAGTGCGCGTCAATCTTGAGGTCCATGCATCCTCCTTTGCCTCCTCACCGTTGAGGAGGTGCCACCGGCGAGCCTAGGCCGCCTCAGTGCGAGACCGCGTCAGTGCGAACACATCGTGTGTCCGGGCGTCCCCGTCGAGTGCGCGTCATTGACCACGTTGCCGTCCACCACGATCTTGCACGCGATGGTGCCCTGCCCCTGCGCGCTCAGCACGTAGACCTGGCCACCGAAGCCCTGGAAGTCCGTCGACCACGGCAGCGGCACATTCACCGCTCGCTGCTGACCGTGCTGGGTCTGGTACGAGATGTACTCGGCCATGCCGGTGCCGGTGACCTCGTAGTGAACCTGGGGGAATGCGCCCGGGGGAAGGAAAGGATCCGCGTGCGCCACACCGTAGGTGGCGCCGAAGGCGGTGCCGGTGGCAATCAGGATCGAAGCTGCACGACGACTGGTCATGGTTGTCATCGTGTCATCACCCGCGGCGCCACACCAGAGTCAGTCCCGGTACCGCTCGTACGGTCTCATGCTAGATGTCACTTCGCCGCACGCTTAGGGTGAAGCGGATAACCGAAAGAGGTGGCTGATCGATGACGCAGAGTGGCGTTAAGCGAGTGGTGGTGTGGGGCACCGGCTTCGTGGGCCGGATGGTGATCCCGGAGATCGTCAAGCACCCGCTCTTCGAGTTGGCGGGTGTCGGCGTCAGCAACCCGGACAAGGTGGGCCGCGACGTCGGTGAGATCTGCGGCCTGGACGAACCGGTCGGCGTCACCGCCACCGACGACGTCGACGCGCTGATCGCGCTCAAACCCGACGCGTTGGTGCACTACGGACCGACGGCGATGCACGCCAAGGACAACATCTCGCTGATCACCCGCTTCCTGCGCGCCGGTATCGATGTGTGCTCGACGGCGATGACGCCGTGGATCTGGCCGACCATGCCGCAGAACCCGCCCAACTGGATCGCCCCGATCACCCAGGCCTGCGAGCTGGGGGAGGCGTCGTGTTTCACCACCGGCATCGACCCCGGCTTCGCCAACGACCTGTTCCCGATGACCCTGATGGGCCTGTGCTCGGAAGTGAAGCGGGTACGCGCCTCCGAGTTGCTGGACTACACCAACTACGAGGGCGACTACGAGCGGGAGATGGGCATCGGCCGTGAACCCGAGTTCAGCCCGATGCTGGAAAACCGCGACGTGCTGATCTTCGCGTGGGGCGCCACCGTGCCGATGATCGCGCACGCCGCCGGCATCATGCTCGACGAGATGACCACCACCTGGGACAAGTGGGTGACGCCCACTGACCGCAAGTCGGCCAAGGGCGTCATCAAGGCGGGCAACGTCGCCGCCGTCCGGTTCACCATCAACGGGCTCTACCAGGGCGAGACGCGGATCCAGCTCGAGCACGTCAACCGCATCGGGCTCGACGCCGCCCCGGACTGGCCGACGGGCCACGACAACGACGTCTACCGGGTGGATATCGAAGGCACGCCCAGCATCTTCCAGGAAACCGCGTTCCGTTTCACCGACGGCTCGGGCCGGGACGCCGCGGCCGCCGGATGCCTGGCCACTGGCCTGCGGGCGCTCAACGCCGTTCCGGCGGTCAACGAGCTTTCCCCGGGCTGGGTCACCGCGCTGGATCTGCCACTCATCCCGGGCGCGGGTACGATCCGCTGACCAGCGCTCATACAGCCGGCGCATAGCCGATACTGAGAATGCCTATAGGTTTTACCGAGAAAATGAGTCGGGGGACACGGGGGTGAGTCCAGATGGCAGATGGAGCTAGGCCCGCGCTGGGCCTGTCGATCGGTGCCACCAACCTCGCCGCCGTCACGCCCGACCATGCCCTCACCCGCAAACCCGTCGTGACCCTGTACCGGCAGCGTCCACCCGAGGTCGGGATCCCCTCGGAGAATCCCCGGCTGGACGAGCCCGGTCTGGTGATCACCGACTTCGTCGACCGGGTGGGCGACCGGGTCGGCATCGTGGCGGCCGACGGTTCGGTGCACCGCAGCGAGGCACTGGTCGCCGACGGGTTGCGGGCGCTGGCCTACGCGACCACCGGGGGCCGCGCGCTGCCCGACAACGTCGCAGTGACCTATCCGGCCCACTGGGCGCCGACGGCGGTCGACGCGTTGGGCGGCGCGGTGAGCCGGGTGTCGGAATGGTCGCACCAGGCCACGCCGGTCACCTTGATCCCCGACGCGGCGGCCGCGTTGTTCGCGGTGCGGGCCAACCCGGGTATTCCGGCGCGCGGAACCGTCGCGGTGTGCGATTTCGGCGGCAGCGGAACCAGCATCACCCTGGTCGACGCCGGCGCCGACTACCAGCCGCTGGGCCCCACGGTCCGGCATCACGACTTCTCCGGCGACCTGATCGACCAGTCGCTGCTGAGCTACGTCATGTCCGAGATGCCGGCCACGGGCTCCTTCGACCCGTCCGCCACCGCGGCGATCGGGTCGTTGACTCGGCTGCGGGCCGCCTGTCGCGGCGCCAAGGAACGGCTCTCCGCGACGACGGCGACCACGCTCGCAGAGGAAGTGCCGGGACTGCGCGGGGAGATCCGGCTGACCCGCAACGAACTCGAGGAGACGATCCGCGGTTCGCTGGCCGGGGTACTGGGTGTCCTCGAGGAATCGTTGCGCCGCAACGCAACCGGGTTGGTCGCGATCGTCACCTTCGGGGGCGGCGCAACCATCCCGGCGGTGACCACGTCGCTGTCCGGGCGGTTCGGAGTCCCGGTGATCACCACACCGCGCCCGCAATTGACCGCCGCCATCGGTGGCGCGCTGCGCGCGGCGCGCGGCCCCGCCGACGTCAGCGCGACGACGTTGACGCCGGCCGCGCCGCCCGCGCCGTTGGTTCCCGCGCCGGAACCAACGCCCGTGGAGGAATTCCAGGACGTGCCCGCCGCGGCTCCGGTGTCGGCGATGCAACCCGCGCTGGCCTGGTCGGAAGCCCAGGACGAGTCACGGGTGATGCCCGCGGTTTCGCCGGGTTCCGGCTCCGGATCGGGCTACACGGCCGCCCGTCCGCAGATGAAGTTCGAGCACGAAGAGCGACCCGAACCCGAGCGCAAGGCCTCGCCGCTGCCCTGGTACCGGCTGCCGGCGGTGATCATCATCAGCACCATCGTGGCGGTGCTGCTGGTCGGCACCGCGGTGGCGATCGGGTTGACCTCGCACGGCAGCAAAGGCACCAAGTCTCCCGGCGTGAACACCACGCCCCGCAGTTCCGCGCCCGCGACCACCGAGAGCCCGAGCCCCGAGCCGCCGCCGGCCTCGACACCCGAACCCGCGCCGACGAGTCAGGCTCCCGCACCGCCCCCGCAGACCCAGGCTCCTGCACCGGTGCAGACCACGCAAGCACCGCCGCCCACCACCGAAGCGCCCCCGCCAGTGACCACCCAGCCGCCCGTCACCACTCAGCCGCCGGTTACCACCCAGCCGCCGGTGACGACCGCGCCGCCGGTGCCGCAGATCCCGCAGCTGCCTGGGCCCGCCAACCCGAATCCGCCTGCACCACCGGCTATTCCGCAGCTACCGCAGATTCCGGGCCTACCGCAGATCCCCGGAATCGGCCACGTGCCGAAGGTCGGCTGACCCGTTTAGGTACCGGCCTTCTCGCGGTCCTCCCGGTCCTGCTTGGTCGCCTCGATGATCTGCTGGTTGAATTCCTTGTCTTTCTCCATGTTGTCTTTGACGCGCTGCTCGGCCTCTTCCTGCAGCTGCTCGACCGACTTGTTCTCGTCCTCGGCATTTTCGTCGGCGTCGGCCGCCCGCTCGCTTTCGGCGGTGTTCTTCGCGCGGCTACCGTCATCGCCGTCCTTGGAGCTGTGCTCGGCGGGCGCGTCGTCGGTCTCGTCGGTTTTCTTGTCGCCGGCCTCGGACGCCTCTGACTTGGCCTTGGCCGCAGGCGAATCCTCGTCCTCGGCGTATTTGGGGTTGCCGTCGTCGTCGAGCCATTCGTTCACCGCGGTGCCGGTAATGGTCTTGCCGGAACCGGGCATCACCAAGGTGGGCTTGTCCTCGTAGGCCGTCATCATCTCTGCGGCCTTCTCTTTGGCATCCTCGTCCGGCTCCGGCTTCTCGCCCGTCTGCTGGACGCCGTCGTTGCTGTCGTCGTCTTTCTCGTCGGCCTCGGCCGTACTCACGGCACCGTCATCGGTCTTGCTGTCGTCCTGACCAGCCGATTCTTCCTCGTGCGCGCTCATACGTGTGGCCCCCTTAAGGAGTTGCTATGCGACCCGACCCAAAGTGAGGGTTACCACATCGGCGTGGAGCCGAAACTCCCGTTACTGCCGCTTTGCCAACACGAGGGACGCAAGCGGAATCCGCATCGGCTCGGGCGCCCTGGCCAGACGCCCGGCGACACCGGCCTCGAGCTGCTCGATGAAATCCATGCCCCGCGGGTCGTCGAACCCGCCGCTCAGGCCCGCCCGCAGGGTCGGAAACAGGGCGGCCCGGGCAAACGCGGCCCATTGTGCGCCGAAAGCCTCTGCGTCCGAGTCCTTCTGGTATCTGGCCCAGAACCGGTCGTCGGCGTTGAACATATCGAGGTGCTCGATGGTCAGACCTTCGAACCAGCCGCGCGGTGCGAACGGGGCACGGAAATCCTTCTCGGTGCGGGCCACCACGGGAATCACCATGCGCCGCACCTCTTCCCGGCGCACCAGACCGTGCTCGGCCAGCTCTTCCAGCGTCGCCATCAGTGCCTCGTTCAGCGGGCGGTAGCCGAACTCGCCGTCCTCATCGAGGGCCATGGTGAGCACCACCAACCGGCCACCCGGACACAGTTCCCTGCCGCGGAAGGCGACGAAGTCATTCCAGTCCAGCGCCGATCGGTGCTCGTAGGCTCGCCGGGCCTCGGTGTTGCTGCTGAACGCGACCTGCACGTGGTCGGCGACCTCCGGGGCGCCCTCGGGGACCCGGCTCAGCCACTGGATCGCCCACGACGACCAACCGAGGTTGACCGTGCCGGTCGGCAGGATCTGCTGGTAGAAGGACCGTCCGATGGCGGAGGTGAAACTGGCCGCGTCGTTGTTCAGGTAACTGTCCGGGTCGTCGGCCAAGGTGTGGAACAGCGCGGTGAAGTCGTTCTCGGGCACATCGGTGTGCGCCACCAGGATGGCGTGATCGTGTCGGGTGCGACCGCGCAACACCTCGACCGCGGTGGCCATCGGCCGCAGCGAATTATGGCCCGTGGCAGCGCCGTAGTCGGCGACGACGACCGGTTGCGGGGGTTTGGGCAGCGGCACCTGTTGTGCCGCCTGTTCGAACAACGCGACGGCGGGCAGCAATCCGGCCGCCTGCAGTCGCGACGACTGGGTGTAGGTCGCCGATTCCATCGGCTCGGGCCGCACCACCACACTCGATTCGGGCAGGCGGACCTTGCGCTGCGGCTCAGTTCGGCGCGGGGTAGCTGACACCGGTGAGCCTTTCCGAGATCTCCCAAAGTCGTTTGCAGTCATCATCATTGGCGGCACGCTTGGGTATCTTGGCTTCGGTGACCCCGCCGCCGGCGGCCTCGGCGAACCCGCGCGGTCCGTAGAACGCGCCGCCCTCGGCGCTGGGGGTGACGGCCGCGTACAGCGCCGGCAGGATGCCTTCGTCGATTTCCTGCCACAGGAACGGGGCGTACTTCCAGGACGTCGTATACAGACGCTGCATCAGCGCCGGCTTGTCCCGGCCGTGTGACGGTCCGCTGATCTGCAGGTTGGTCTTGGTGAGCCCGGGGTGCGCCGCGTTGGACGTGATGCCCCAGCCGCCCTGGCGGCTGCGCCGGTCCAGTTCAAGGGCGAACATCAGCGTCGCCAGCTTCGACTGCCCGTAGGCCGCCATCGAGGCGTAGGACTTCTCGAACTGCAGGTCGTCGAAGTGGATGCGGCCACGGCGCGCGGCGATGCTGCTCAACGACACGACGCGGGGGGCCTGCGCCGCGCGCAGCAGCGGCAACACGTGCCCGGTGAGCGCGAAATGCCCGAGATGGTTACTGCCGAACTGCAATTCGAAGCCGTCCGCGGTGGTGTCGCGCTCGGGCGGCGTCATGACACCGGCATTGTTGATAAGAATGTCGATCGGCCGGCCCTCGGCGTTGAGTTGGGCACCCAGGGCTTGGACGGAGTCCAGCGATGATAGGTCCAGTGGCTTGATGGTCAGGCTGGCGTCGGGGACCGACTTGCGGATCTCTTCGATGGCGGCCTCGCCCTTGCCCTGGTTGCGGATGGCCATCACGACGTCGGCACCGCCCGCGGCCAGGCGCTTGGCCAGGCCGAAGCCGAGGCCGCTGTTGGATCCGGTGACAACTGCCAGCTTGCCGGTCAGATCGGGCACCGTGGCGACGAGATCGTTGGCCATCTGAGAACTCCTTCTCCGGTTGCTGCGTCTGTGGTCGCAAACAGTGTCCCCTGTCGCTGCCGTGCGTGACACACTGCCTGGATGAATAGCAGACGCGTCGCCAAGGCTTCGTTGATCCTGGCGATTGTGACGCTGGTCGTGTCGGTCGCCGGCTTCATCACGACGCTGGTGCTCAACGTGTTCTTCCTGGACGACTACGACGCCTACGGGGAGGTGCCCGTACCGGGATCCGGGAGCGTGCATCTGCCTGCCGGGCAGGCGACCGTCAGCCTGCATACCCTGGTCATCGGCGGGACCGACGGCGGCGGCCTACCGGTGCCGCCGATGCGCATCTCGATCACCCCGCCGGATGGTGTGCCGCAGCCGGAGGTCACCGAAAGTATCGGCAGCACAACGACAGTCAACAACGACGCGCATATCCGGGTGTGGAACGTCCAGGTGCCGGCCGACGGCACCTACCAGGTCGTGACCGATGGCCAGGTCAACGGATACATCAACCCGCGGCTGGCTTTCGGGCATCAGAGCTCGTACGGGTATCTGGTCTGGGTCTTCGTGGCGCTGTTCGTCGTCGGGTTGGTCGACCTGACGCTGTCGATCATGTGGCTGGCGCGGGTGCGCCGGCGGCCGGTGCCTTCTGTCGGCGGCGGATTCGCCGTCGTCGCACCGCCGGCGGCGTATGAGCCCTCTGGTGAGGGCGTGCGGGTGGAGCGCCTGAAAACTCTTGCCGCGCTGCGGGACTCGGGTGCGTTGACTGAGGAGGAGTTCCAGGCGGAGAAGCGGCGGGTTATGGAAGGGCTGTAGCTTGGTGTCGTCGGCGAGCGTGCGCAAATGTACAGCGACACGCCGGTACGGCTGGCATTGAGTGCACGCTCGCGGGTGAAAGCAACAGACCTAGTGCCCGCGCTTCACCCACTCCTCGTAGTGCACGATCTCGTCGCCGATCGTCGTGCTATCGCCGTGGCCAGTGTGCACGACGGTATCCCCGGGCAGCTTGCCCAGGCGCTCGGAGATCGACTGCAGAATCGTGGGGAAATCCGAGTAGGACCGGCCGGTAGCCCCCGGCCCGCCGGAGAACAGGGTGTCACCGCTGAACACCACACCCAGATCGTGGACGTACCAGCACACCGATCCGGGGGAGTGCCCCGGGGTGTGGATGGCCCGCAACTCAGTGCCACCCACCTTCAGCGCGTGCCCTTCGGAGATCGGCTCAAAGTTGCTGTCCGGGTGGGTCATCTGCCACAGCACTTCGTCGGCGGGGTGTAGCAACACCGGCGCGTCGAGCTCCTTACCGAGCTCCGGAGCCACCGTCACGTGGTCGTTGTGGCCATGCGTGCACACCACCGCCACCACGTGCCGGCCGCCGACGGCCTCGATGATCGGTGCCGCGTCGTGGGCCGCGTCGAACACCACAACGTTGGAGTTGTCGCCCACCAGCCAGATGTTGTTGTCGACTTCCCAACTGCCGCCGTCGAGTTCGAAGGTGCCGTGGGTGACCAGCCGGTCGATGACCACCATCAGAGAATCACCACCGAACGCAGTACCTTGCCGTCGTGCATCTTGTGAAAAGCCTCCTCGATGCCGTCTAGCCCGATTCGCTCGGAGACAAACTTCTCCAATGGCAGCCGGCCCTGCAGGTACAGGTCGACCAGGGTGGGGAAGTCGCGCTCGGGCAGGCAGTCGCCGTACCAGGAAGACTTCAGCGAGCCGCCGCGGGAGAAGAAGTCCACCAGCGGCATGTCCAGGCGCATGTCGGGGGTCGGCACTCCGACCAGCACCACGGTCCCGGCGAGGTCGCGGGCGTAGAAGGCCTGCTTCCAGGTCTCGGGCCGGCCGACGGCGTCGACCACCACGTCGACCCCGAAGCCATCGGTGAGGTCCTGAATGGTCTCCACGACATCGAATTCGCGGGCGTTGACGGTGTGGGTGGCGCCGAACTTGCGGGCCCACTCCAGCTTCGCGTTGTCGGTGTCGACGGCGATGATCTTCTTCGCCCCGACCAGCGCGGCACCGGCGATCGCGGCGTCACCCACGCCGCCGCAGCCGATCACCGCGACCGTGTCGTCACGCGTGACGCCGCCGGTGTTGATCGCCGCGCCGAGGCCCGCCATGACCCCACACCCGAGCAGGCCCGCGACGGCCGGGTCGGCCTCCGGATTGACTTTGGTGCACTGCCCGGCCGCCACCAGCGTCTTGTCGGCGAACGCCCCGATGCCCAGTGCGGGGGTGAGTTCGGTGCCGTCGGTCAGCGTCATCTTCTGCTCGGCGTTGAAGGTGTCGAAGCACAGATGCGGCCGGCCTCTCCGGCAGGCCCGGCACTGCCCGCACACCGCGCGCCAGTTCAGGATCACGAAGTCGCCGGGTTCGACGTGGGTGACGCCGGGCCCGACCGCTTCGACCGTGCCGGCGGCCTCGTGCCCGAGCAGGAATGGGTACTCGTCGTTGATGCCGCCCTCGCGGTAGGTCAGGTCGGTGTGGCACACACCGCACGCGGTGATATCGACGACCGCCTCGCCCGGTCCGGGGTCGGGGATGACGATGTCGACCAACTCGACGGGTTGCCCTTTGCTCCGCGAAATGACGCCGCGCACTGTCTGACTCATGGCCTCCAAACTACGGTGTAGCGTCGCTTCGCATGACGGCACCCGAGACCGTTCCCGAAACTGTCCAAGCCTTCACCGACCGGATGGTGTCGACGATCGACAACGCGAGCCTCACGCTGCTGCTGAGCCTGGGACATCAGACCGGGCTGCTGGACACCATGGCGGCACTGCCGCCGTCCAGCAGCGCAGAGATCGCCGAAGCCGCTGGGCTCGAAGAGCGCTATGTCCGAGAGTGGTTGGGCGGCATGACAACCGGACGCGTGGTCGATTACGACGCCGAGAGCGGGACCTACACATTGCCGGCCCAGCGCGCGGCGGTGCTGACCAGTGCGGCCGGGCCGAACAACCTCGCGCTGGTGGCCCAGTTCGTGCCGCTGCTGAGCGAGGTCGAGCAGAAGATCCTCGGTTGCTTCCGGGCGGGCGGCGGGCTGCCCTACAGCGAATATCCCCGCTTCCACACGTTGATGGCTCAGCAGAGTGGTGTGGTGTTCGACGCCGGGCTTGTCGATGTGGTGCTGCCGCTGGTGGACGGTCTTCCGGAGCGCCTGCGATCGGGTGCCGACGTCGCCGACTTCGGTTGCGGCAGTGGACATGCCGTGAACGTGATGGCTCAGGCGTTCCCGGCCAGCCGGTTCACCGGTATCGACTTCTCCGAGGAGGCGATCGCAGCCGGCCGCGACGAGGCCGCGCGGCTCGGTCTGTCCAATGTGACCTTCGAAAGCCACGACCTGCCCACGCTGGACAAGGAGGCGGTCTACGACGTCATCGTGGTGTTCGACGCCATCCACGACCAGGCCCAACCGGCGCGCGTGCTGGAGAACATCCACCGCGCGTTGAGGCCGGGCGGCGTGTTTCTGATGGCAGACGTCAAGGCATCGAGTCGGCTCGAGGACAACGTCGACGTACCGATGAGCACCTATCTCTACACGGTGTCTCTGATGCACTGCATGACGGTGTCGCTGGCCCACGGCGGCGCCGGGCTGGGGGCGGCCTGGGGGACGCAACTGGCCACCTCGATGCTGGCCGATGCCGGCTTCGGTGACGTGGTGGTCGCCGAAGTCGAGTCGGACCCGATCAACAACTACTACATCGCGCGCAAATGAGCGCCCTGAGCGTTCTGGACGACTGGCCCGTCCCCAACGCCGCCGCCGCGGTCGTCGGCCCGGACGGAGTGCGGGCCACCCACGGTGACACCGTGCGCGAGTTCGCGCTGGCGTCGGTCACCAAGCCGATCGTCGCGCGGGCCGCACAGGTCGCCGTCGAGGAAGGCGTCGTCGAACTCGACACCGAGGCCGGCCCGCCCGGGTCCACCGTGCGTCACCTCCTCGCGCACGCCTCCGGACTGGCCATGCTTTCCGGTGACGTGCTGGCGCGGCCCGGGACCCGCCGCATCTATTCGAACTACGGGTTCGCCGTGCTGGCCCAGACCATCGAGCACGAGTCGGGCATCGAGTTCGGCCGCTACCTCGCCGAGGCGGTGTGCGAGCCGCTGGGGATGACCTCAACGCGACTCGACGGGGGCGCCGACACCGCCGGCTACGGCGCGACCTCGACGGTCGACGACCTGGTCCGGTTCGCGGGTGACCTGCTGCGCCCGACGACGGTTTCGGCGCAGATGCACGCCGATGCGACGTCCGTGCAGTTCCCGGGTCTCGACGGGGTGCTGCCGGGATACGGGTCCCAGCGGCCCAACGACTGGGGGCTGGGATTCGAGCTGCGGGATTCGAAGTCGCCGCACTGGACGGGCGCGGGCAACTCGGTGCGCACCTACGGTCATTTCGGCCAGTCAGGCGGGTTCATCTGGGTGGATCCCGATGCTGACCTGGCGCTGGTGGTGCTCACCGACCGCGACTTCGGGGAGTGGGCACTGAAGCCCTGGCCGGCGCTTTCGGACGCGGTTTTAGCTGCGTACGCCGGAAAGGAAAATGCACACTAGCGCAACACAGGTATCACAAGGCACAATAGACACGCAGGACACAAGAAAATATATCGCGCAGTATCTCTTGATCGGGTTCACCAGGTCGTTGGGGAAGACGTCCCTCGTGGAACCGAAGGAGCAAGAAGATGCGTGCGTCGAATCAGTTCGCCGACGTGACGGCCGGTGTGGTGTACGTCCACGCCTCGCCAGCGGCGGTGTGCCCGCATGTCGAGTGGGCGTTGTCGTCGACCTTGCAAGCCAAGGCGAATTTGGTGTGGACGCCGCAGCCGGCCATGCCCGGGCAGTTGCGCGCGGTCACCAACTGGGTTGGGCCGGTCGGTACCGGCGCCCGCTTGGCGAACGCGTTGCGCTCGTGGTCGGTGCTGCGGTTCGAAGTGACCGAGGATCCCAGCCCCGGCGTCGACGGGCACCGGTTCAGCCACACCCCGCAGCTGGGGTTGTGGAGCGGGCCGATGAGCGCCAACGGCGACATCATGGTGGGCGAGATGCGGTTGCGCACGCTGATGGCCCAGGGCGCCGATACTCTTGCCGCCGAGATGGATTCGGTGCTCGGCACCGCCTGGGATGAGGCCCTCGAGCCGTACCGCGACGGTGGCGACGCCGGTGAGGTCACCTGGCTAAGCCGCGGAGTCGGCTAGCGTTCGCCCCGCGAGCAGACGCAAAATCGCCCTTGGAGCGCACGCTCCCGGGCGATTTTGCTTCTGCTCGGCGGGGTTAGGTGACCGGACCGGAAATGGGCTTGGCCGACACCGGCATATCGACATTGCCCTGACACGTGCCGCTGGCGATGTCGGTGTGTAAGACGCCGGTGAGAATGCCGTATTGCCCTGGGGTGTAGACCGTTATCGACTTCGCCGGGTCGTACTCGATGGTGCCGTCCGGCAGCAGGCAGTCCCATTTCCACGTCATCTCGCGCACCCACTGTGACCCGTTCCAGGTGAATTCGATTGTGCGCGGCATCGATTCGTTCTTCGGCGCGGGCGGGTTGTCGACCGTCGCGACGCAGACACCCGCGGCGCAGTTCGAGGTGAACGAGACGGTGGAACGGTGCGCGAACTCCGGTTGACCGGCCGCCACGCTGGTGCCGGACTTAGCGTTGGCGCCCAGCACGACGAGGTATTCGCCGTTCCAGGAAGCGACTTCACCCGCGTGGGCCGCCGGAGCCACGCACAGCGGAACGGCGGCCACCACCACGGCCCACGCTGCCTTGCCCAAAGCTGACATGCTGAACATGTCGCATCGCGTGACCGGTTCGTTACACGTGGTGGGCCGGCCGCAGCACCTGCAGCGCGGCCGGTACCGCCGAGATCTCGGCCGGCAGTGGACAGGCGTAGTCGCCGTCGGCGTACACGTTGATTCCTGGGCATTCGACTTCGACGGTCTTGGCCCGTGCGGTGGTGACCTCGTCGAGTCCGACGTGCGTGCCCTTCAAAGCGGTGGGGAAGAAGCGGATGAGCTTCGTCCGCGACTCCGATCTCACCATGGTGAGGTCGAGCAGGCCGTCCGACCGATCGGCGTTGGGACAGATCAGCATTCCGCCGCCGTAGCTGCGGGTGTTGCCGAAAGCGGTCATCGTCAGGTCGGTTTCGATCACCTGCTGCCCGTCCAGCACCAACCGGAACGGCAGCAGCCGCAACTGCGACAGTTCGGCAAGCATCGCGATGTAGTACCGCATCCGCCCGTGCGGCCAGGTCATCCGGTTGGCCCGGTCGGTCACCAACGAGTCGAATCCCGTTGCCGCCACGGTGCCGAACCACTTGTTGACGCCGTGCTGGTCCTTGATGCGGCCCAGGTCAATGGTTTCCGTCCAGCCGTCCACCACGACATCCGCGGCGGCCTCGGGATCCTTGGTGGGAATCCCGAATTCGCGCGCATGGTCGTTTCCGGTGCCGGCCGGGATGACGCCCAGCGGCACATCGGTCTGGGCCAGCACCTGCAGCGCGTTGGAGATGACGCCGTCGCCGCCGGTGACGACGACGGCGTCGGTGCCCTTCTCCAATGCCGCGGCGACCAGAAAGCGGGCGTCCTCGGCGCCGTCGCCGATGATCTCGACCACCTCGATCCCGCGCTTGTGGAAACGGGCGATCGCACGTTGCGCCGCCTCGATCGCGGCGCCGTGCCCAGAGAGGGGATTGGTCAGCGCGGTGATCTTCGCGATCTCGCGCCGGCTCAGGACGGGGGACTGCTGCGTCACGGAATCAGCTTGCCGGGGTTGAGAATTCCGGCTGGATCCAGGGTGGCCTTGGCCGCGCGCAACAACTGCACACCGAGGTCACCGACCTCCTCGCGCATCCAGGCCCGGTGGTCGGCGCCGACGGCGTGGTGGTGGGTGATGGTTCCGCCGGTGGCCATGATCGCGTCGCACGCGGCCTTCTTGGCGGCCCACCACTGCTCGAGCGGATTGCCGCGCTGCCCGGCCACGATGGTGAAGTACAGCGAGGCACCGGTCGGGTAGACGTGCGACACGTGGCACATCACCAGCGCCGGGGTGCCCGACTCGGCGAGTGAACTGGTCAGCGCTTCGGTGACGGCGGCCTTCAGGGCCGGGATGTTGGACCAGTCGGTGGCGGTTTCCAGCGTCTCGCACAGCGCACCGGCGGCCAGCATCGAATCGCGCAGGTAGGGTGCGCTGAACCGGCCGTGCTCCCAGGTCCTGGCCGGTCCTTCGCCGAGCGAGGTGCCGCCGCTGGCTTCCAGCAGCGCGCGCGTTTCCGCGTGCCGGCTCTCGGCGTGCTCCTTGGTGCCCTCGAACAGCGTCAGGCCCAAACATCCTCCGGCGTTCTGGTTTTCGCCGATCGTCTCGTGGGTGGCGAGGTTGACCCCGGTCTCCGCCTCATCGGACAGGCGGACGACGGTCGGGCCGGTGCCGGTCTGGGTGATGGCCCGCAGGGCCGCGACTCCGGTCGCGAAATCCGGGAAGGACCACGCCTCGTAGCGGGTGGTCTCGGGGACCGGGTGCACCCGCAGCCGCACCTTGGTGATGACCCCCAGGGTGCCTTCCGAGCCGATTGCCAGCTGACGCAGATCCGGGCCGGCCGCCGAGGCTGCCACCCGGCCCAGGTCCCAGATGCCGACCGGGGTGACCATGCGCAGTCCCAGGATCATGTCGTTGAACCGGCCGTAGCCGGCCGAGTCCTGTCCGGACGAACGGGTCGCCGCGAAGCCGCCGATGGTGGCGTACTCGAAGCTCTGCGGGAAGTGCCCCAGAGAGAAGCCCTGTTCGCCCAGGAGGCGTTCGGCGTCCGGACCGGTGACGCCGCCACCCAATTCGGCGATCCCGGACACCTTGTCCAGCGAGTGCAGTTCGTCGAAGCGGCGCAGATCCAGCGAGATCACCGCGGAGAACTGGCCACGGGTGGGGTCCAGTCCGCCGGTGACGTTCGTGCCGCCGCCGAACGGGACGACCGCGATGCCGTGGTCGGAGCAGTAGCGCAGGATCTCCAGAACTGTGTCGTCATCGCCGGGCAGCAGCACCGCGTCGGGCGCGTCCTGGACGCCGCGGTCTTTGCGGCGCAGCATGTCGGGGGTGGACTTGCCGCCGGCGCGCAGCAACCGGTCCCGGTCGGCGGTACGGAAGAATTCGCCGCCGACGATCTTGGCCAGCCCGTCCTGGTCGGCCTGCGACAGGGCGCACGGGCGCAGCTTCACCTCTTCGGGCTGCAGCTCGTCTTCATCCGAATCTGCAAGGCCCACAACCTGCTTCAGCAAGCCGCGGATCCCGTCGGAGAGTGGCTTGGCCGCGGCGGGATCCCCCCACGCGTTCCATTTCATTGGCGGAAGGAGTTCCTCGAGGTGCGTCATGCGTTACAGTATTACACATGGTGTCAATGAGTAATGACCCAAATTTGGATACCGGGGATCGGATATTAGCTGCCGCGGCGAGCTGCGTGGTCGATTTCGGCGCGGATCGGGTGACGCTCGCCGAGATCGCCCGCCGGGCGGGGGTGAGCCGCCCGACGGTCTACCGCCGATGGCCGGACACCCAGTCGATCATGTCCACGCTGCTGACCGACCACATCGCCAACGTGATGCGCGAGGTCCCGTTCGAAGGCAACGACCGGGAGGCGTTGGTCAAGCAGGTGGTGGCGGTCGCCGACCGGTTGCGCCGGGATGAGCTCATCATGTCGGTCATGCACTCAGAGTTGGCGCGGGTCTACATCACCGAGCGCCTCGGTGTCAGCCAGCAGTTCCTGATCGAGGGACTGGCACAGCGGCTCGCGGAAGCACAACTTGCGGGCAGCGTCCGGCCCGGTGACCCCCGCCAGTTCGCGACCATGATCCTGCTGATCGCCCAGTCCACCATTCAATCCGCCGACATCGTCAAACCGATCCTCGACGACGAGGCCCTGGCCACCCAACTCGCCTACACACTGAACGGATACCTGTCCTGATGGATAACCTGACCGCTCTCAATGCTGCCCGTCGTACCGCGGACCTGACCGCACTGGCCGATGGCGCCGAGGTGGACGTCGTCGTGATCGGTGGCGGCATCACCGGCGCCGGCATCGCCCTGGACGCCGCGTCCCGGGGCCTGCGCACGGTGCTGGTGGAAAAGCACGACCTGGCGTTCGGCACCAGCCGGTGGAGCTCCAAACTGGTGCACGGCGGGCTCCGTTACCTGGCCAGCGGCAACATCGGCATCGCCCGGCGCAGCGCCATCGAGCGCGGAATCCTGATGTCGCGCAACGCCCCACACCTTGTTCATGCCATGCCGCAACTGGTTCCGCTGTTGCCGGCGATGAACCACTTCAACCGCGCCCTGGTGCGCGTCGGCTTCCTGGCCGGCGACGCGCTGCGGGTGCTGGCGGGAACGTCGTCGTCGACGCTGCCGCGGTCGCGGCGGATCTCCGCGCAACGGGTGGCGGAGTTGGCGCCGACCGTCCAGCGTGACGGCCTGGCGGGCGGGCTGCTCAACTACGACGGGCAGTTGATCGACGACGCCCGGCTGGTGGCGGCGGTGGCGCGTACCGCGGCCCAGCACGGCGCCCGGATCCTCACCTACGTCGCAGCCTCCGATGCCACCGCCACCTCGGTGCGGCTGACCGACCAGCGGACCGGGGAGTCGTTCGAGGTGAAGTCCGGCGCGGTGATCAACGCCGCGGGCGTGTGGGGTGGTGACATCGACCCGGCATTGAAGTTACGGCCAAGCCGGGGAACGCATCTGGTTTTCGACGCGGCCACGTTCGGCAATCCGACTGCGGCGCTGACCATTCCAATCCCCGGCGAAGTGAACAGGTTCGTGTTCGCGATGCCCGAGCAGCTCGGCCGGATCTACCTCGGGCTGACCGACGAGGACGCGCCCGGTCCGATTCCCGATGTACCGGAGCCGTCTTCGGCGGAGATCGCATTCCTGCTCGACACGGTCAACACGGCGCTGGGGACCACCGTTTCTTCCGCGGATGTGATCGGCTCCTACGCCGGGCTGCGGCCGCTGATCGACACCGGCGAAGGGCGCACCGCCGACGTCTCGCGTGATCACGCCATCTTCGAGTCGCCGACCGGGGTGATCAGCGTGGTGGGGGGCAAGCTCACCGAATACCGTTACATGGCAGAGGATGTGCTCAACCGGGCGGTCAAGGTGCGCCAGCTGCGGGCCGGGGAGTGCCGGACCCGTAACCTCCCGCTGATCGGGGCCGCGGCCAATCCCGGGCCCGCCGCGGGCCCGGGTAGCGTGCCGGCCTCCATGGTGGCGCGGTACGGCGCCGAGGCGGCGAACGTCGTCGCGGTGGCCACGTGTGAGCGGCCCACCGAGCCGGTCGCCGACGGGATCGACGTGACCCGCGCGGAGTTCGAGTACGCGGTAACCCACGAGGGTGCACTGGAAGTCGGTGACATCCTCGACCGGCGCACCCGCATTGGGCTGGTGCAGAGGGACCGCGACAAGGTGGTCGCCGTGGCTGAGGAGTTCCTGGGAGCCCTGCGCTGACTCTCGCGACAACCGTGCGCGAGTTGTAGTTTCGTAACCGTGACGGGGGAGGACCCTCGGGTATTGATCGTCGGAGCCGGGGTGGGTGGCCTGGCGACGTCGGCGTTGCTTGCCCAGCACGGCGTGCGCTCGTTGCTGATCGACCGGCGCCTTGAGACGTTCATCTACCCCAAGGCGCGCAATCTGAGCTTCCGGAGCCTGGAAATCCTGCGCGGGCTCGGACTGGGCGACGAGGTACACGCGGTGGCCGGTCGGGTGTCGACCATGGTGGTGAAGCCGACGCTGGCCAGCACGGACCCGGGGCGCCCGGCGATCGACATGGACGCAATCTTCGGCGGCCTGGACGCGGTGAGTCCCGAACCTGCCGCGCAGTACTGTCCGCAGAGCGAGTCGGAGCCGATGTTGTTGCGAGCGACGCGAAGTCGCGGCAGCGAAGTCCGGTACGGTACGGAGCTCGTTTCGTTTCAGGCGGACGACCAGGGTGTCACCGCCACTGTCGCGGAACGGGATTCGGGCAGCACGCAGACTGTGCGAGCCGAGTATCTGATCGCTGCCGACGGCGTGCACAGTCCGATCCGCAAGGCGCTGTCGATCCCGACTTCCGGGTACGGGGCGCTGCCGATCTTCGTCGTCTTCATCTACTTTCGGGCCGCCTGGCGCACGTTCGCCCCCTACGTCAACACCGGCGATGCCGTGCAGATCAGCAACCCGGCCGCGCCGGGGATCTTCCTCGCGATCGACGAGGACCGCGGCATGTTCATCACGACCTACTTTCCCGCCAAAGGCGAGACAGCCCAACAATTCACACCTGACCGGTGCGCCGAGTTGGTGACCGCGGCGATCGGCGAGCAGGCCGAGGTGCAGATCATCGAGATCGCGTCGTGGCAGCCCTACGAACAGGTGGCCGATGAGTTCCGCTGTGGCCGTGTCCTTCTGGTCGGCGATTGTGCGCACACCATGCCGCCGTTCAAGGCCGGGGGAGCCAACACCGCCATTCAGAGTGCGCACAACCTGGCCTGGAAGCTGGCTGCCGTTCTGCACGGACGAGCCGGGCCGGCGCTGCTGGACACCTACCACCGCGAGCGGCACCCGGTCGGCCGGTTCGCGGCCCACCAGTCGCTGAGCGGCCCGACGCTGGCCGCGCTCGAATTAGGCGACGAGCGGCCGCAATTGGCGCCCGACGAAGAGTGCTCGATGTTCGAGCTGTTGATCGGTTACCGGTACCGCTCGGCTGCGGTGCTGACCGACGACCCGGACTCCGGGAACCTCGAGTTGGTACCGGAATTGCGGGGGCAACCGGGCACGCGTGTTCCGCATGTGTGGCTGGACCGCGACGGTCGGCGGGTTTCCACACTCGACCTGTTGGGTCCCCGGTTCACGGTGCTGTCGGCCGACGAGCGGTGGCGTGCCGCGGCGGACCGTCTGGAGGTCGCCATGCAACGCATCGATGAGCCAGAGTGGTTGGCCGTCACCGATTTAGGCGCGACGGGAGCCCTGCTGGTGCGCCCCGACGACTTCGTGGGATGGCGGTCCGAGGAGTTGCCGCCCGACCCCGCTGCAGCACTGCAACAGGCGCTCGGAAGGATCCTGGCGCTGGGGTGAGGGGGTGAGCAGACGCAAAGTCGCACGTTCCCGAAGGGAAACGTGCGACTTTGCGACTGCTCGCGGGGGAACTGTTACAGCGGGATGTTCTTGTGGCGGCCGCGGCGTGCCGGCGCCTGAGCCAGCGCCTCGGTGAGCTTGCTGCGGGTGTGCGAGGGGTCGATCTTCTCGTCCACCACGCCGATGTCGATGGCGCTGTCCACCCCACCGGCGATGCGCTCGTGCTCGGCGGCCAACTCGTCGTGCAGTGCCTCGCGCTCGTGGTCCGGGGCGGCGGCCAGCTTGCGCTTGTGCAGGATGCCGACGGCGGCCTTGGCGCCCATGACCGCGACCTCGGCGTCCGGCCAGGCGAACACCTTCGTCGCGTTGAGCGAACGGGAGTTCATCGCAATGTAGGCCCCGCCGTAGATCTTTCGCGTCACCAGGGTGACCCGCGGAACCGTGGCCTCACCGAAGGCGTGCAGCAGCTTGGCGCCGCGTCGCACTACACCGCCCCACTCCTGGTCGACACCGGGCAGGTAACCCGGCACGTCGACGATGACCACCAGCGGAATGCCGAACGCGTCGCACAGGCGCACGAAACGCGCGGCCTTCTCCGCACTTTCGGAGTTCAGGCAGCCGCCCAGCCGCAGCGGGTTGTTGGCCAGCACGCCGACCGTGCGACCCGACAACCGGCCCAGGCCGACCACCATCGACGGCGCCCACTTGGCCTGGAACTCCTCGAAAGGAGCCTCTGCGTCGAGCACCGCGGTGACGATCGGGTGCACGTCGTAGGCCCGTCGCGACGACTCCGGCAGCAGCGCCCGGATGTCGGTGTCGCCGGCCTCGGCCTTGCTACGGTCGAAATGTCCCTGCTGGCAGAACAATCCGACCAGCCGGCGACCGCGCTCGTAGGCGTCCAGCTCGTCGTCGGCGACGATGTGGCACACCCCGGACTTCTTGTGGTGGGTTTCGGGCCCACCCAGGGACGCCATGTCGACGTCCTCGCCGGTGACGCTACGAACCACGTCCGGCCCGGTGACGAAGACCCGGCTTTCCGGCGCCATCACAATGACGTCGGTCAGGGCGGGCCCGTAGGCGGCGCCGCCGGCGGCGAAGCCGACGACCACCGAGATCTGCGGGATGTAACCGGACGCCCGGATCATGGCCTCGAAGGTGAGACCGACCGCGTGCAGCGCCTTGACGCCTTCGGCGAGCCGGGCACCACCGGAGTGCCAGATGCCCACGATCGGGCACTGCTCCTCGATGGCGGTGTCGTAGGCGTTGACGATGTGCGCACAACCCTCGACGCCCATGGCGCCACCCATCACGGTGCCGTCGGTGCAGAACGCCACTGTCCGTACGCCATTGACGGTCCCGGCCGCGGCGAGCACGCCCGAGCGGTCCCGCTCGTGCAGCAGCTCGATGCTGCCGTCGTCGAGGAAGTTGCTCAGACGCAACAGCGGATCGCGGGGGTCGAGCGACTCGCCAACCGCCTCGGGGGCCATGATTGTCATCGCAGATCTCCTAGTTCGCCTGTGGTGCTCTGGGTTTATCCCGTGATCCTTGGAGCTTTCTAGTAACGCCCGAAAGCGATCGCCACGTTGTGACCGCCGAACCCGAACGAGTTGTTGATCGCGTACTCGTAATTCCCGGATCGGGGCTTGCCGGCCACCACGTCCAGGTCGATCTCGGGGTCGAGGTTGACCAGGTTCAGTGTCGGCGGGATGACCTGATCCCGCAATGCGAGCACGGTCAGGATCGACTCGACCGCGCCGACCGCACCCACCGAGTGCCCCAGCGCACCCTTCGGTGCGAACACCGCCGGGTGGTTGCTGCCGAGCGCGTTGTTGATCGCCCTGCCCTCGGCCACGTCGCCGACCTGAGTGCCGGTGGCGTGAGCGTTGACGTGGCTGATGTCGCTCGGCTGCAGGCCGGCGAGCTGGATTGCCCGCGTGATCGCGTGCCCGGCCCGGATTCCGTTGGGGTCGGGCGCCACCATGTGGAAGCCGTCCGAGGTGATGCTCGCGCCCATGATGCGGGCCAGGATGTTGGCACCCCGGGCCTTGGCGTGCTCCTCGGTCTCGATCACCATCAACGCGGCGGCCTCACCGAACACGAAACCGTCCCGGTCCTTGTCGAACGGGCGGCACGCGCCCTGCGGGTCATCGTTGTTGGTGGACATCACGATTCGCATGTTGGCGAAACCGGCGATCGGCACCGCCTCGATCTTGGTCTCCACACCACCGCAGATCGCGATGTCGGCCTCACCCAGCGCAACCTGCTGCCAGGCACGGGCGATGCCCTCGGCCCCGGACGCACACGCCGAGATCGGAGTCATCACTCCGGCCTTGGCGTGCCGTTCCAGGCCCACCGCCGCGGCCGCGCCGTTGGGCATGTACTTCTGCACGGTCAGCGGGGAGATCGCACGGAAACCGCGCACCCGCATCTCGTCGTACCCGAAGACCAGCTCTTCGGCCGAACCCAGCCCGGTGCCGATGGAGACCATCAGCCGGTTGGTGTCGACCTCCGGTGAACCGGCGTTCTCCCACACCCGACGTCCCAGGATGGTGGACATCCGCTGCAGATAACCCGTGCGGCGCAGCTCGATTCGCGTCAGTTGACTGTCGAACTCCTCGAGCAGGTGCCCGCCGATCTTCACCGGCAGGTCGAACTCCTCGACGAAATCGTCCTCGAGAACCCGAATGCCACTTTGCCCGTCGAGCAGACACTTCCACGTGTTCTCGGCGTCGGTTGCCAATGCGGTCGTCATGGCAATGCCGGTAACGACAATATTCGGGAAGGCTTTCCCGGTAACCAGCTCTGTCATGGCTTGTGCCACGTTCCTTCCGTACTTAACAGCGCCACTCAGTAGCGTCCAAAAGCGAGCGCCACATTGTGGCCGCCGAACCCGAACGAGTTGTTGATCGCGTAGCGGTACTCGCCGTAGCGAGGCTCACCGGCGACCACGTCCAAATCGATCTCTGGGTCCGGGGTCTCATAGTTCAACGTCGGTGGTATGACTCCGTCCCGAAGGGTCAGCACCGTGAGCGCCGATTCGAGCGCGCCAACGGCGCCGATCGAGTGCCCGAGCGCCGATTTCGGCGCATAGACGGCGGCGTTTTCGCATCCGGCGACCCGGATCGCATTGGCCTCGGCAGTGTCACCGATAGGTGTCGCGGTGCCGTGCGCGTTGACATGGTCGATGTCGCTGGGGGACAAGCCCGCCAACTCCATCGCCCGTCGCATTGCCCCGCCGGCACGAGTGCCGTCGGCGGCAGGGGCGACCATGTGGAAGGCGTCCGAAGTGATGCCGGCGCCCATCAGGCGGGCCAGTGGCTTGGCGCCACGTGCCTTGGCATGCTCCTCGGTCTCGATGATCATCATCGCTCCGGCCTCGCCGAACACGAACCCGTCCCGGTCCTTGTCGAACGGCCGCGACGCCCGCTCGGGCTCGTCGTTGCGCGTGGACATGGCCCGCATCATCGAGAACGCCGCGATGGGCAGCGCTTCGATGGGTCCTTCGACGCCGCCGCACACCGCGAAGTCAGCGTCACCCATGACGATCTGACGCCACGCGTGGGCGATGGCCTCCGAGCCCGACGAACAGGCCGACACCGGCGTGATCACGCCGGCGCGGGCACCGAGTTGCAGGCCGACCACCGCGGCGGCGCCGTTGGGCATGATCATCTGAACGGCGAGCGGCGACACCTTGCGGGGGCCGCCCTCGTTCATCAGGTCATAGCTCTCGACGATCCGCTCGGCGCCACCCAGACCGGTGCCCACCACGACGCTGAAGCGATCGGGATCGACCTCAGGGCTGCCGGCGGACTCCCACAACTGGCCGCTCAGCCACTTGGCGAGCCGCTGGACATACGACATGCGTCGCATGTCCAGTCGGCCCATGTGGATGTCGACCGGTTCCTTGAGGTGACCGCCGATCTTGGCCGGCAGGTCCCACTTGGAGACGAAGTCGTCTTCGAGAACGTGGATGCCGCTTTCGCCGGCCAGCAAGCCCTTCCACGTGCTCTCGATGTCCGGCGCGAGGCATGTCGTCGCCGCGACGGCGGTTACCACAACGCTGGGGTAACCGCCATTAGCAGTGGAAGGCTTGGTCACTTGCTGTCCGCTTCCAGCCTCGCCTTGACGTTGGCAGCAGCCTCGGGGTTGTCCGTCTCCAGCTTGGCGCGCAGCGCCTCGGCAGCCTCGGGGTTCTCTTCCTCGAGCTTCTGGATGTAGGCGACGACGTCACCGACGGTGCGCAGACCGGCGAGGTCCTCGTCCGGGATCTTCACGCCGTACTTGTCCTCGGTCTGCACGGCGATCTCCACCATCGACAGCGAGTCGATGTCCAGGTCGTCGACGAACGACTTCTCCGGGGTGACCTCCGACGGCTCGATACCGGTGACCTCTTCGATGATCTCGGCGATACCGGCGATGATTTCTTCCTGACTGACGGCCACAGTTAGTTCCCTTCGTAATGTGTTGTGTGTAAACCGATTTGACGTACTTGGTTTCTGGGGCGAAGCGGGCGGTTAGAGATTCGCCAGCTCGTCCAGATCTGCGGGTGACTTGACGGCTCGCGTCGGAACCCCCCGAAGTTCGCGTTTGGCGATACCGGTGAGGGTGCCCGCGGGCGGGAACTCCACGATCGCCGAGACATTCTGCTCACGGATGTAAGCCGTGCACAGATCCCAGCGCACCGGCCGGGTCAGCTGAGATACCAGGGTCTGCATCGCCGCGGCGGCAGAACTCACCGGCTTTCCGTCGTAGTTGGACAGCAGCGTGGCCGTGGGCTCGGCGGTCGCGATGCCGGCCGCGGCCGCGGCGTAGCCGTCCAGGGCCGGCGCCATGAACTCGGTGTGGAACGCTCCGGCCACACCCAGCGCGCGGACGCGGGCCTTGGCGGGCGGGTCCTCGGCAAGCTTCTCCAGCGCGGTCAGCCGTCCGGCGGCGACGATCTGGCCGGCGGCGTTGCGGTTGGCAGGGACCAGGTCGAGTTGCTCGAGCCGGGCAAGCACCTCCGACTCGTCGCCGCCGAGCACGGCCGACATGCCGGTGGGCTCGGCGGCACACGCCTTGGCCATCTCGGCGCCGCGGGTGGCGGCCAGCATGACGGCGTCATCGGCGGCCAGCACACCGGCGATCGCGTAGGCCGCGATCTCGCCGACGGAGTGGCCCGCGACGATGAAATCCTGACCGGACAGCAGCCCGCGCCGGGTCAGCTCCTGGTGGGCCAGCAGGGTGGCCGCAACGATCAGCGGCTGGGCGATGGCGGTGTCGGTGATCTCCTCGATCGACGCCGTGGTGCCCAGGCGCGCCAGGTCCAGGCCGCTGGCCGTCGACCATGCCGAAATCTGGTCCGCCGCGCCTGGCAGTTCCAGCCATGGCGACAGCATTCCCTCAGTTTGAGAGCCCTGTCCGGGCGCAAGCAAAGCGATCACGTGTCTAAGAGAACACTGTGAAGACGGTTTTGCGGGGTGTAACAGATTATGAACCTGGTCTTAGGTTTTTGTATACCTCCTACAAAATAGCTCCGTAAGCTACGTGTTTGAGATACACCCGCTACCTGTCATCTAAATCACTATCGGCCGGAAACGGCTCCGGAACCCCCTCTGACCGGCGACGAAAGCTGTGGCACCGTGTTGTTGGCGGCGCTGGGACTCTGCGTCGGGTAGTTCAGCTGGCCCACCGTCGCCGCCACCCGCAGGACGTACGCGTCCCGTGGTTGGGTGGGATCACGCCCGGTGAAGTCGGTGATCCGCTTCAACCGGTAGCGCACGGTGTTTGGATGAACGAACAACTTCCTGGCACAAGCCTCAATAGCGCCGCCCGAATCTAAGAAAGCGTCCAGGGTTTCGACGAGCGTCGGCCCGGCGTCGGCCAGCGGCCGCATGACGTCGGTGTGCAGCGCCACGATCGCCGACGCGTCACCCATCAGGGCCCGTTCCGGAAGCAGTTCCCGGGCCAGCACCGGCCGCGGGGCCCCGCGCCAGCCGGCCACCGCGTTCATCCCCGAGATGGCCTCGCTGGCGCTGTGATAGGCCGCGGTGAGCATGGGTGCCGTCGGCCCGATCACTACCGGTTCGTCGGCGAAGGCCACCAAGATGTCCTTGAGGAACTTGTCGGTGAGCGACAGCTGACCGGAGACGATGGCGACCAGCCAGGTGCCGTGCACGTCGGTCAGGGCCGCCCGGCCGTGTCGGGTGGCGATGTCGCGCAGATCCTGGCTGGCGCGCTCGCTGCCGGCCTCGCCGTCGGCGCGTCCGGGTGCCGGGGTTCCCACGATGACGGTGGCCGGCGCGGTGGTGTCCCAGTTCAGCGCGGCCGCCCGGGAGAGCAGTTCCGGACCGGTGTCACCGCGGACCACCGCGTCGACGACGCTGGCCTCCATCCGGCTGTCCCAGGTGCCCCGGGCCTCGGCGGCGTCGGCGTAGGCGGTGGCGGCGGTGAACGCCAGGTCGCGGCTGTACTTCAGGATCCCGACGGTCAACGCGGTCAGCTGCTCCTCGGTGCGGGCCAGCAGCGGCACCACTTCCTCGAAGAACTCCATGGTGACCCGCACCATGTCCACGGTGTGGCGCAGCGCGATGCGCCGGGTGAGGTCCTGAGGCACCAGTTCGAAGGCCTGCGCGGTGTAGCTGACGTCGCTGTGCGGGTCCTGCATCCACTCCACGAAGTGGACCACGGCCGTCTGGACCACCAGGGCCACGCTCGCGCGCTGGGAGGCTTCCAGATCGGCGAAGAACGGCAGCCGCTCCTGCATGGCCGACACCGCTTCGGTGGCCAGCCGGCCCGAGTACTGCTTCAACCTGCGCAGCAGGGAGTCCGGCACGGTGTCCAGCAGCTCCAGCGGCGACCGGGGACGCCCGAGCTGCTGCGCCAAGTTGTTGTCGCCCACTCCTAAAAGCTACGCCCTTTTTCTGTCGGAGTCCGCTAAAGGGCTGGTCGCCCCCAGCGCGAGTGTGCGGCTAGCTGCACACTCGGCACCGAGGGTGCGGCGGGCCGCGCATTCGACGAGAGAACCCGCAGGCCTACGCCACGCCGGGGTCGGACGTCTGCTCGGGGGCGGCCTGGACGTCGTCGATCTTGTACTGCCGGGCGGCCGTGACGGCCACCGACGGGTCGATCTCCCCGTCGCGGGCCAGTGCCTCGAGCACCGCCACCACGGTCGATTCGGCGTCGGTGTTGAAGTAGCGCCGTGCGGCGGGCCGGGTGTCGGAGAAGCCGAACCCGTCGGTACCCAGCGTCACGTAGGTGCCAGGCACCCACGGCCGGATCTGCTCGGGGACCGCGCGCATCCAGTCCGACACGGCCACCACCGGGCCTCGCGTGTCCTTCAGCGCCTTCGTCACGTAGGCCTCGCCCGCCGGCTTGTCGGGATGACGCAGCCGCTGCTTCTCGATCTCCACCCCGTCGCGGTTGAGCTCGCCCCAGCTGGTCACCGACCACACGTCGGCGGCCACGTCCCACTCCTCGGCGAGCATCTCGGCGGCTTTGAGCGCCGAGGGCATCCCGACGCCGGACACCAGGATCTGGGCCGTGCTGGAGCGCTTTTCCTTCGCCGCGCGGTAGCGGTAGATGCCGCGCAGCAGGCCTTCGGGGTCGAAGTTCTCCGGTTCCGGCGGCTGTGGGTAGGGCTCGTTGTACAGGGTGATGTAGAAGTAGACGTTCTCCGGGTCTTTGCCGAACATCCGCGCCAAACCGCTCTCCACGATGTAGGCGATCTCGTAGGCGAACGCCGGGTCGTAGGACACCACGGCCGGATTGGTGGCCGCCAGCAGCAGCGAATGCCCGTCGGCGTGCTGCAGGCCCTCGCCGACCAACGTGGTGCGCCCAGCCGTGGCACCCAGCACGAACCCGCGGGCCATCTGGTCGGCCGCGGCCCACAGGCTGTCGCCGGTGCGCTGGAACCCGAACATCGAATAGAAGATGTAGAGCGGGATCATCGGCTCGTCGTGGGTGGCGTACGAGGTGCCGACCGCGGTGAACGAACCCACCGAGCCGGCCTCGTTGATGCCTTCGTGCAGGATCTGGCCCACTTCGCTTTCCTTGTACGCCAGCATCAGTTCGGCGTCCACAGCGGTGTAGAGCTGGCCGTTGCGGTTGTAGATCTTCAGCGACGGGAACCACGAGTCCATCCCGAAGGTGCGGGCCTCGTCGGGGATGATGGGGACGATGCGGTGGCCGATCTCCTTGTCCCGCAACAGTTCTTTGAAGGTGCGTACCAGTGCCATGGTGGTGGCGACCTCCTGGTTGCCGGACCCCTTCTTCAGCGCCTTGTACACATCGCGGCTGGGCAGCTTGAGCGCCTTGGCCTTGGTGCGGCGTTCGGGGACGAATCCGCCCAGGGTCCGCCGGCGGTCCAGCAGGTAGCGGATCTCGGGGGCGTCCGGGCCGGGGTGGTAGTACGGCGGCAGGTACGGGTCCTCCTCGAGCTGGGCGTCGGTGATGGGGATCCGCATTGCGTCGCGAAAGTGCTTGAGGTCTTCGGCCGCAAGCTTTTTCATCTGATGGGTGGCATTGCGGCCCTGGAAGTGCGCGCCCAGCGAGTAGCCCTTGATGGTCTTGGCCAGGATGACCGTGGGCTGGCCCTTGTGCGCGACGGCGGCGTGGTAGGCGGCGTAGACCTTGCGGTAGTCGTGACCGCCGCGCTTGAGGTTCCAGATCTCGGAGTCGCTCATCTTCTCGACGAGCGCCTTGGTGCGCGGGTCGCGGCCGAAGAAGTGGTCGCGCACGTAGGCGCCGTCATTGGCCTTGTATGTCTGGAAGTCACCGTCGGGCGTGGTGTTCATCAGGTTCACCAGCGCGCCGTCGCGGTCGGCGTGCAGCAGCGCATCCCACTCGCGGCCCCACACGACCTTGATGACGTTCCAGCCGGCCCCGCGGAAGAAGGACTCCAGCTCCTGGATGATCTTGCCGTTGCCGCGCACCGGGCCGTCCAGACGCTGCAGGTTGCAGTTGATGACGAAGGTCAGGTTGTCCAGCGCTTCGTTGGCGGCCACCTGGATCAGCCCGCGGCTTTCCGGCTCGTCCATCTCGCCGTCGCCCAGGAAGGCCCACACGTGCTGATCGGAGGTGTCCTTGATGCCGCGGTCGTGCAGGTAGTGGTTGAACCGGGCCTGGTAGATGGCGTTCATCGGACCCAGCCCCATCGACACCGTGGGGAATTCCCAGAAGTCGCGCATCAGGCGTGGGTGCGGGTAGGACGGCAGGCCGCCGCCGGCGTGGCTGTGTTCCTGGCGGAAGCCGTCCATGCGGTCGCTGCTCAGCCGGCCCTCGAGGAAGGCGCGGGCATAGATGCCGGGGGAGGCGTGCCCCTGGATGAACACCTGGTCGCCGCCGCCGGGGTGCGATTTGCCGCGGAAGAAGTGGTTGAAGCCGACCTCGTAGAGCGCCGCGGAGGACGCATATGTCGAGATGTGGCCGCCGACGCCGACACCGGGCCGTTGCGCGCGGTGCACCATGATGGCCGCGTTCCACCTGATCCAGGTGCGGAAGCGCCGCTCCACGTCCTCGTCGCCGGGAAACCACGGTTCCAGTTCGGTGGGGATGGTGTTGACGTAATCGGTCGACGTCAGCGCGGGGATCGAGACCCGCTGCTCGCTGGCGCGCTCGAGCATGCGCAGCATCAGATAACGCGCCCGCGCGGGCCCCGAGCGCGCCAGCAGGTCGTCGAACGACTCCAGCCACTCGGAGGTTTCCTCCGGATCGATGTCGGGCAGATACGACGCGACACCCTCCCGGATCACCCGAACGCGATCGGGTTCGCTTGTGCTGCTTGAGGTTTTGGCCAGATCGTTGCGGGCGAACTCGGTGGTCAACTTCCGCTCCTGTAGTCGGCATGGATGATGCTCGAGGGATCGTCCCTCTATCGTGCCGCACCGGCGTCTCCGGCGGGTACCCGTGTTCCGCTCGCGGGTGCCACACCGAAGTCGGTGCTAGTGGGGCAGATGGGATCGGGACCCGGTAACGTCAGATCCCGTGCTCATCGGATGGCGTGCCGTCCCGCGCAGGCGCGTGGGGGCGTTCCCCAGGCGAGGCGCCCTGGCTCTCGGGTCCATCGCTGTGGTGGCGATCGGCATTGTCGGCTGTACGAAGGTGACCGAGGGGTCCGGAGCGCCGGACACCAATGTCGCCCCGGCGTACCGGTCCTCGGTGTCCGCGTCGGTGTCGGCGTCGTCGGTGACGTCCAGCGTCCGGGAATCCCAGCGCATCGCGTCGGTCACCACCAGGGCGATCCGCACCTCGTGCGACACGCTCGCCACCACCAGCAAGGAAGCGATCGACAAGGTCAACGCCTTCGTCGCGGCCTTCAACGGCGGCAAGAACACCGGACCAGCCGAAGGTCCGGCCATCGACGCGCTCAACGCCAGCGCCTCGGCGGTGGAGAACAGTTACAGCGACGCGCTGCCGGGGCAGATGCGCGACGCGATGAACACCTATAACGACGCTGCCCGGCAGGTGGCCAACGCGATCGGCACCCACGCGTCCACCGGTGAGTTCAACCGTCGGGTCGACCGGCTCAACGACGCCAAGACCAAGGCGTTGAAAATGTGCGTGGGTTAGCCGTATGAAGCTAGTAGTGCCTGTGCGACGATTACGTTCGTCGCTCTCGGTTGTCTTGCGCTCGGTTGTTTAGGAGGTTCCACGGTGGTCGCGGCGGATCACGCTCGCAAACTGGGCATCCAACGGGACCAGGTCGTCCAGGAATGGGGCTGGGACGAAGACACCGACGACGACATCCGCGCTGATGTCGAGGATGCCTGCGGCAGCGAATTACTTGACGAGGACACCGACGAGGTCGTCGACGTCGTCCTGATGTGGTACCGCGACGGTGACGGCGACCTGGTGGACCTGTTGATGGACGCGATCAGCCCGCTGGCCGAGGATGGCGTCATCTGGGTGCTGACGCCCAAGACGGGCCGGCCGGGCCACGTGCTGCCCGCCGACATCGCGGAGGCGGCCCCCACCGCGGGCCTGATGCCGACGTCATCGGTCAACCTGGGCAACTGGGCGGCCAGCCGGTTGGTGCAGCCGAAGTCGCGGGCCGGTAAGCGCTGATGCTCGACGTCGGAGCCACCGCCCCCGACTTCACGCTGCGCGACCAGAACCAGCAACCCGTCACGCTCAGCAGCTATCGCGGCGACAAGAACGTGCTGCTGGTGTTCTTCCCGCTGGCGTTCACCGGGATCTGCCAGGGCGAGCTGGACCAGCTGCGCGACAACCTGCCGGAGTTCGAGAACGACGACAGCGCGGTGCTGACCATCTCGGTAGGGCCGCCGCCCTCGCACAAGATCTGGGCGGTGCAGAGCGGCTTCCTGTTCCCGGTGCTGTCGGACTTCTGGCCGCATGGCGAGGTCAGTCAGGCATACGGGGTGTTCAACGAGGTGGCCGGCATCTCCAACCGAGGCACCTTCGTGGTCGACAAGGAGGGGTTCATCCGGTTCGCCGAGATGAAGCAACCCGGCGAGGCGCGGGATCGTGCGGTGTGGACCCAGGCGCTGGAGGCGTTGCGCGTTTAGTTTTGGGTGGATGGGCTGTTGGCGTGTAGCCTGCGCCGGGGCACAAGGGCGCGTAGCTCAGTGGTAGAGCTCTGGTTTTACACACCAGCGGTCGGCGGTTCGATACCGTCCGCGCCCACTTTTCCCATGGCGAGCAGACGCAAAGTCACCCATCTCGTGCCGAAATGAGGTGACTTTGCGTCTTCTCGCGCAGGCCACGGGGGGCGTCAACGACCGCACCAGTCATGGCACGTTCGTGAGCTTCGAGAATGTGTATTCGTTGTGAGCGCAGGGGGTCTTGGGCTACCAAAGACCGCGCCGGTACGGGTCGAAATACCCTGCTGCATACCGCACCCTCGGCGAGACGATTGACGTCGCGTTAGCAATCAGCCACCACACAACGGGAGGCCATCGAGCCGGTAGCGAAGCTGTCGCCGGTTCTTGCAAAGAACAGGACTGAGCTTCAGGTCGCGTTATCCGTGGTTGCGAGCTTGGTAGAGGGAGGGCCGTGGTGGAGAACGGGGCGGGTGCCCCCCGCCGGTGGTGGCGCCGCAAGGCAGTCCTGATCCCCGCCGTCCTGCTGAGCGTCGCCATCGCCGCTGCCGCTATCAGGCTGATCGTCAGCAACATTGAGCCTTCGTACGGTGCGCAGTCGGTGCTGCCGTTGACCGGCCTCAGACACCCCGCCGGGGTGGCGGTGGACGGCGCCGGCACGGTGTATGTCGCCGACCGGGACAACGGTCGGGTGGTGAAGTTGGCGGCCGGATCCAGCGCCCAGACCGTGCTGCCGTTCACCGGCCTCAAACACCCCGCCGGGGTGGCGGTGGACGGTGCGGGCACCGTGTACGTCACCGATACCGACAACGCCAGCGGTCGGGTGGTGAAGTTGGCTGCGGGGGAAGGCGCCCAGACCGTGCTGCCGTTCACCGATCTTCAAGACCCAACCGGGGTGGCGGTGGACGGCGCCGGCAACCTCTACGTCGTCGACAGGCTTCGCGACGAGGCGCTGACGCTGGCGGCCGGATCCGGCACGCAGACCCGATTGCGGTTCCATGGCCTCAGCAACCCCGCCGGGGTCGCGGTGGACGGCGCGGGGGCCGTTTATGTCGCCGATTACTACCACGGTCGGGTGCTGAAGCTGGCGGCCGGATCCAGTACCCAGACGGCGCTGCCCTTCACTGGCCTCGAATATCCCACCGGGGTGGCGGTCGATGGCTCGGGCACCGTGTACGTCGTCGAAAGCCTCGCCGGTCGAGTCCTGACGCTGGCGCCCGGGTCCAGCACGCAGACCGGATTGCGGGTCCGTGGCCTGGATGACCCCGGCGGGGTGGCGGTCGATGGCTCGGGCGCCGTGTACGTCGCCGATGCCCGCAACGATCGGGTGGTGAAGCTGCCGAGGGGATCGCGATGAGGTCTGACGGTTTAAGCCATAACGATGAGCGGTGCTGAGCCCTATCGACGTTCGATCACCGACACCGTGGCATCGCTGTTGTTGGCGACGTAGACGGTGTGGGTGGCCGGATCCACCGCCACGCCGTCCGGCCACCGGCCAACGGGAATGGTGGCGGTGATCGTGTGCGTCGATCCGTCGATCACCGACACCGTGTTGTGCGTGCTATTGGTGACGTAGACGGTGTGGGTGTCCGGGTCCACCGCCACCCCGTTCGGGTACTTGCCGGCATCAATGGTGGCGGTCACCTTGTGCGTCGATCCGTCGATCACCGAAACCCTGCCGCCTTGAAGGTTCGCGACGTAAACGCTGTGGGTGCCCGCATCCACCGCCACCGTGTTGAACTGGCGGTCGTTCCACTCGCCGACCTTTACGGTGGCGGTGACCGTGCGCGTCGACCCGTCGATCACCGATACCGTGCCGTCGTAAGAATTGGTGACGTAGACGGAGTGGGTGTCCGGATCCACCGCTACCCCGTTCGGCTGGGGGCCGACTTTCACCGTGGCGGTGACGGCATTCGTGTTCCCGTCGATCACTGACACCGTGACGTCTTGATAGTTGGCGACGTAGACGGTGTGGGTGGCCGGATCCACCGCCACGGCGACCGGGTTCTTGCCGGCGTTGACGGTGGCGGTGACGGCGTGCGTCTTCCCGTCGATCACCGATACCGTGCCGTCGTGAAGGCTGGCGACGTAGACGGTGTGGGTGTTCGGATCTACCGCCACACTGGTCGGATAATCGCCGACGAACACGGTGGCGGTGACGGTGCGGGTCTTTCCGTCGATCACCGACACCGTGTTGTCCTTCGTGTTCGTGACGTAGACGGTGTGGGTGCCCGGATCCACCGCCACCGCGTACGGGCCGTTGTCGACCTGCACGGTGGGCGGTATCACGGGTTTTGCCGCCTGCGACCGGTAATAGAGCAGAGCAAACATGCCCGCGACCGCGACCACGCTCGCCGCCGCCAGCACGCGCAGGAGCGGGCGTCTTCTGGTCCGGTCGGGTTGCTGACTGGCTTGTGGCGGGTGCGGGGGAGGTTCGTGTGCCGGCGATTGGGCGTCGGCCTTCATCCGCGTGGTCGAGACGAAGAAGTGAATCAAAGGGGCGGCGAACACCGGCAGGAGCCACAGACCGGCCGGTCCCATATCGAGGTGGAAAGGCGATCTCAGCGCAATCGCGATCGCTGCGGCGCAGGAAAGCGCTCCCAAGGGAATCAGGTAAATGATCACGAACAGCAACGTGGTGATTTTCCAGCTCTTCGCTGATCGCTGGAGGCCCGCCGCTTCGCTCAGCCAGCGCATCGCAACGCAGAACACCACCGTGGCGACCATCTCCGCGGCATTCACCAGCGAGAAGAACAGTGAAATTGCCGCAGGAGTGTCGTAAATGAAATGGGCGTGGATCGCATCCACGAGCGAAAAGACCACCGTGACTTTCACGAAGCGCAGGGCAGATCGGTATCGATCGTGGACCCGAATTCTGGCCAGTCGGGATATTCCCCACAGGATGATCAACACCCCGACCGCGTCGTTGGCGAAATCAAACTTCCATCCGACACCATTGACCGTTTGGCTGTAGGTGAGGTCGACAAGACAAATCAGCGCACCCCAGAAAATCCAGCGCAGCGGCGAGACCGCCAACTTGATGTCGGGTACGGGTGTGTCTGCAACGGCCGGTGGGCTGGCGGGTGAATTCATGCGGTATACCGACCAAACGCTGCCGTCCCAGTAGCGCTGCCCGCTTCCACCCGGATCCGGATACGAGCCGGGCGGTAGCGGTGGTGTGGCCGCAGGCCCCTATCGGGTTCATTGCGACACGTCACATAGTTCGTCAGGATTATCACCAATTCTCGCGGTCGATGAGCAGCATGTGCCCGCCCGTCATGGAAGCCGAGGCGCAGGCCATGCGGGCGGGTCCCGGCCGCGCGCCGACGTGACCAGGTGGCGTCGATCAGCCTGGGTGCCATGTCATTCCGGCCGAAGGCAGTCCGGGAGTTGCCGACCGTCGTCCGGCCTCTTGCCGTTTGACGTAGTCGATGGCCAGCACCAGGCCCAGCACCAGGAGCTCGTAGCGGGGATCCGGCACCTCAACCCTGTACTGGTCACGGATCGACCATCGCTTGTCGATTCGCCCGATCACGGCACCACCGCGCTGGATTTCAAAATTCATGCCCCACACGTTGCCCACGACTTCGACGCCGTAGGCATCGATGCTGTACTTGGGCTTAAAAAAGCTGAACTTTTTCTGAATGGTCGCCACCTGCACGCCGCCAATTTCCAGCGTAAAGCGCGGCATCAACGAAATCATAGTATGAGTGACCCTGGCCAGGTCGCGACCTTGGCTGTCGTAGATGCGAAATTCTTTTGGAATCTTTAAAAAACTACCTTTGACCTGATAGCGAGGATATCCGGCCTGGTCCGTCACCCAGAATTCGCCACTCACCGAGAATATCTTTTCGTTGATAATCAAATTACTCAAAGTAACTCTCCGATTTCGCCGTGGCGCCAACGTGCCGACAGGCGCGGCATATGTTTGTTCACAGCGAACCATCCGGCGGAATTGGAAGGCCCGGGCATGCCTCGATGTGGTCGATGTCAGGTGAGACCCACTGGCACCACTGCTTATGGCTCATGTTCGTGAAACATCCTGTTCTTCGCAGGTGGCGTGAGTTTCAGGCGGGTCTTCCACCGAGATCTCCTTTGCGGCAACACCATTGAAGTTTTGAAGACGTCACCGGAGTCCGCGGTTGCCGTGCGATACTGTGTCGCCATCGGCTGGAATTAGCAGCGGTCGCCGCCAGTCCGATCTTCACCACTCAGTCTCAGCAGTCGAAAACTGCTCTGGCTAGTGTCTTTTGACCCTCATATTCGGGACTCTTCTTGCGGCTTGAGGCGCGTACATAGGGGCGTAGGCAGAAGATCAGATCAACGGACGCCTCGGGGCTTGTTCACGCTTATCGGGGTCGGCCGTAAGGTCCGAGTGACGCGATATGTCTTGAAGGAGCCCGATGACCACACGCCACGATCACAGTGACGCTGGTGCCGCCCTTGAACAGCAGACCTTTCGCACCGACTGCTCGCCGCAGAACTGGGACGCGCTGAGCGTCTGGCTGCGTGGCCGCGGGATGGCGCTCGACGATGATGAGCCGCGCCAGTTCGCCAACGGTCTGGCGAATCTGAATTACCTGATCTCCGTCGACGGCCGGCCCATGGTGTTGCGCCGGCCACCGGGTGGACAGCTGGCCGAGGGTGCCAGCGACATGGCGCGCGAATTCCGGGTACTGGGCCGACTGCACGCGCACTACCCCCGCGCCCCGCGGGCGGTGGCCTTCTGCGAGGACCCCTCGGTACTGGGCAGCCCCTTCCAGCTGATCGAATACCGGCCCGGCACGGTCGTGTCGGACACCGTTCCGGAGCAGCTCGCCGCCATCCCGACCGCCCGGCTCGCCGACGAATTCGTGACGGCCCTGGCAGACCTGCACTCGATCGACCTCGACTCGCATCCCGAGCTCGCCGAGCTCGGTCGGCCCGGCGGATTCATCGCACGACAGATTTCCGGCTGGAATCGGCGGGCGCACAACGCGTTCGACGGATCACCGCCGACGACGGTCGAGCACATCGTGTCCTGGCTGGGTGCCACCGCACCCGACCCGTCAACGAAACCGACCGTGCTGCACAACGATTTCAAGTTCGACAACGTGATCTTCGATGCCACCGGCGCGGCGACCGCCGTGATCGACTGGGACATGTCGACGCTGGGGGATCCACTCTTCGATCTGGGCGTCACGCTGTCCTACTGGGCGCAGGCCGACGACGCGGACGTCATCCGCGAACTCGGATTGTCCCCGTCCCTGCAGCCGGGTTTCCCGGACCGAAAAGAACTCGCGGCCAGGTACTTCGCCGCGGCTGGACGCGAAGCGGTGCCGGTCGGCTTCTATCTGGCGCTGGGCCGGCTGCGGCTCGCGATCGCCTGGCAACAGTTGTACGTGCTGCATCAACGCGGGGCGCTCGTCGGCCCCAAGTACGCCGCGTTCAACCGCATCGCGACGGCGGTCCTGGTTGCTACCGCCGATTCCCTTTCGGCAGAACACATCTGATCACCCACTACCCAAAGGATGGCTCCGTGATCGACTTCTCCGTACCCCCGGAACTGACGGCACTCGGCGAACGGGTCCGCAGATTCGTCATCGACGCCATCATCCCTTACGAGCGCGATCCCCGACTCACACAGCACGGCCCCAACGACGAGTTGCGGCAGGAGCTGGTCGAGTTGGCCCGCAAGGAAGGGCTGCTGACCCCGCAGGCGTCTGCCCGGTTCGGCGGCAAGGGCATTTCGCACATCGAGCAGTCCGTGATCTATGAGGCGGCCGGATGGTCCACCCTCGGACCCGTCGCGATGAACTGCGCCGCGCCGGACGAGGGCAACATGTTCCTGCTCGACAAGCTGACGACCGACGAGCAGGCCGACGTCTTCCTGAAGCCCCTTCTCGACGGCACCGTGCGATCGGTCTTCGCGATGACCGAGCCCGGAGGAGCGGGTTCGGATCCGTCGCAACTGCTCACCGAGGCGCGACGCGACGGCGACTCCTATGTCATCAGCGGCCGCAAGTGGCTCATCACGGGCGCTAACGGGGCAGGCACCTGGATCATCATGGCCAACGTGGTCGGTGACGAAAACCACTGCGGACCAACGCTTTTCCTGGCCAAGGGCGGTGAAGACGGCATCGTCATCGAGCGGGTGATGAACTCGATGGACCGCAACTATGTCGAAGGACACGGCGTCGTCGTATTCGACGACCTGCGGGTGCCCGCGTTCAACGTGCTCGGCGAAGTCGGTGAGGCCATGCGTTACGCGCAGATGCGTTTGGCCCCCGCGCGTCTGACCCACGCCATGCGCTGGTTGGGTGCGGCATCCCGCGCCCAGCACATCGCCTTGGAGCATGCGAAAACCCGCACCGCGTTCGGCGCCCCGATCGTCGACCACCAGGGCGTCGGATTCCTGCTGGCAGACAACGAAATTGCGCTCACGCAGTGCCGCTTGGCGATCTGGTACACGGCCTGGGTCCTGGACCAGGGGCACAAGGCGCGACACGAGAGTTCGATAAGCAAGGCCTTTGTGTCCGAGGAGCTTTTCAAGGTCGTCGACCGGTGCATACAGGTGATGGGTGGAATCGGCGTCACCGACGAAACACCGATCGAGATGATCTTCCGCGACATTCGTGGATTCCGGCTCTACGACGGGCCCACGGAGGTGCACAAGTACGCGATCATCAGGCGAATGAACCACGTCGGCTCCGCGGCGGCGCGCGTGCCGGGATCGGACACCGTCTGAACCGGGCAGACGCGGTCAGGGCGCCAAACTTCGCTCCTGACTCATTCCTGCTTGATCCACGGTGTGCAGCCGTGCGTAATGAACTGGGCGACCACGGATGCCGAAATGTTTGCGGTCAGTGTCTTGCCCGCAGTGACGCTGTCGCCATTGATGAACTTCCCATCGCTGGTCCACGTGCTGAACGAGCAGGCTGGCGCAAAGTCGCGCATGTCCGCACCCGCGGTGTAGATGCCGTGGGGCAGTTGGCCGGGCACCGTGTAGGTACCGGGCCCGTAGGTGGTTTCGGCCCGGGCCGTCGGGCATGCAACGCAGCCGACAAGCAGCACCGAGACCACACTCGCCGGGAAGAGCGTCGCGCAGCGGATGAAGGCTGACATGGCAGCCCGGCGCGCCAGTTGGGCCGTTGAGCCGCTTTTTCCAAGAGGCGCCTGGATCCGTCGCATCAGCTTCCCCATTCATCGCGCCCGAAATCAAGAATTGCGTGCCAGTGCTCGGGCGTACCGCAATCACCCATCCACCATTTAGGACGATAGGTTCTCCGACTCGCGCGGGCCACCGCGCGGGCGAAGTCGATACGGCAACTGTCGCCCCACCCCTGCTCGACTGGGCGCCGCCCAACTACGCGCGCCGACCGCGTCGCATGGAGCCGGGCGCCGCGGCTTTCATCGCCTCGGGCCGGGTTTCTCACATCGCGTCGAACCCTCCGACGTCGGCCAGCGGCAAAGTCACCCTTCCAGTCGGTCTAGCATCCTGTGACGTGCGACGACTCCTGGTTCTGACCGTTGTGATGGCGCTGGCGACGATGCTGCCCGGGTGCGGACACAAGTCCGACGAATCCGGCAAACGCCCGGCCTCTCAGGCAGTGGTGATCGTGTCCGGCGGAGACGCGACCAGCCCGTACACCACCCCCGACCAGGCATGCGCCACCGGTTTGGCCGCCGGCAACACCGACACCGCGATCCGCGAATACCTGCTCAAGCGGGGCTACACCGCCTACACCTCACCGGCGATGGCCGGACGGGGGCAGGTGGTCGACCAAACCGGTTTCGGCCCATTCGGCGTCTGCCCGGTCACGCTGCCGGAGAACATGACCGTCGACTCCACCGGAAGCATCGACACCGCCGGTGAGCACCTCGCCCGGTTCCTCAACTACCTGCACACCGACAAGGGTGTCACCGACGTCGACGTCGTCGCCCACTCGATGGGCGGACTGTACTCACGAGCCGCGATTCGCGTCCTGGCCACCACCAACGCGCCGGTGCACGTCCGCTCGCTGACCACGATCGGCACGCCCTGGCAGGGCTCATACCTGTCGGACTACGCCAACGGCATCGTTCCGCTGACCGACTGCGTCGGTGACACGTTCTGCGAAAACGCGATGAAGGGATTCAAGGACGAGGTCCTGCGCCTGATGGCCGGCTCCGGCCGAGAGGTCAACCAGGCTTTCCTGATGGGCAAGAACGGCTGGAACGACTTCCAGTCGGGTGTCCTCGACAAGATCCCGGTGGTGCTGATCGGTGGCAAGAAATTCGCCAAACCGGGTCAGGTCAACCCGGCAGTGTGGCCCAACGACGGTCTGGTGGCGCTGCAGAGCGCGCTGGCCAAGGACATCAGCGATCCGGTGTTGCCGCACCGGCGTTGCTACACCTTCGACGACACCCACAGCATCTATGTCTCCAACGAAGCCAAGCTGGACTGGAACACCGCGTTGACGTGGGATCCGCAGGTGCTGGACACGCTCAACAAGGCGATCGAGGACGCGCCCAAGGCGCTCGACGGGGCCAACCGCGAGGGTTGCCCGGCCGGCTGAGCTCACCCTCGCGCTACCGTCGTTTTAATTTCAGCCACGCGCGGCGCGGCTGAGCCGCCTTGACCTCGCGGATCTGCGGGTAGCGGGCCTGCACGCTGCGGGTGATCAGGTCGCCGAGGGTCCGACCGCTCAGCGGGCAGCCCAGGCAGGCTCCGGTCAGCTCCACTGTGAGGACACCGTCGCGCACCGAGTGCACCGTGATCGCACCCCCGTGTGAGGCGGCTACCGGCGACACCTCCCTGGCCAGAATCTCGTCGATCCCGTCGCGCAACTCCTGTTCGCTGACGTCGGCGGCCTGAGCCGACAGCGCATCGAACAGCGCCGAGCGCACCCGGGGTCCGTCGACATCCCAGGATCGGTTGGCGCCCAACCATGTTCGCACCTCGCCCGGACCCACTTCCGCCCGTTCCAGCACACCCTCATCGATCAGGGCGCGTACTTGCGGCGGCACACCAGGCAGTTGCCGGGTCCCGATCAGCCACCGCATCAGGCGGGGGTCATCGGTGGCCTGCGGGTGCAGCAGCGGTACCGGCACGCTCAGCCCGTCAGCCACATCGTGATGTGCCGCGCCGCGAACGCCGCCACCCAGGCGAGCACGAACATGTACCCCCACGCCGTCAGCGGCCAGCGCCACGAGTTGGTCTCGCGGCGCAGCGTGGCGATGGTGGACATGCACTGCAGGGCGTAAGCGAAGAACACCAGCAACGCAATGATGGTCGGCGCCGTGAATACCAGCTCACCGTGGTGCGGGCCGGAGGTGAACACCGCCGAATGGGTGGCCGAGACCAGGTCACCCGATTCGCCGGTGGCGAAGATCTGTCCCAGCGTGGCCACGAACACCTCGCGCGCCGCCATCGCCCCGATCAGGCCGACGCAGACCCGCCAGTCGAAACCCAACGGCGCGAACACAGGCTCCAGAATCTTGCCCAGGCCGGCGGCGAAGGAGTGGTTGACGACGTAGGCCGTGGCCGCGGCCTGGTCCATGCCGGCGGTCTGCGCGGTGCGCACCGGCAGGTTGAGCAGGAACCACAACACGACGGAGGTGCCCAGGATGATCGTTCCGGCCTTGCGCAGGAACACCTTTGCCGAGTCCCACACGGTCATCACCACCGACTTGACCGACGGGAAGCGGTAGGGCGGCATCTCCATGTAGAAGGGCAGCAGATCGCCGCCCAGCACCACCGATTTGAACAGCCAGGCGGTGAGCATCGCCGAGACGCCGCCCAGCAGATACATCCCGAACATGACCACGCCCTGCAGCGAGACGGGCCCCCACCGGTCCTGCGGGCTGACCAGCATCCCGATCAGCAGGATGTACACGGGCAGGCGGGCCGAACAGGTCATCAGCGGGGCGGCCATGCAGGTGGCGAGCCGGTCGCGCGACGACGGGATGGTGCGGGTGGCCATGATCGCGGGCACCGCGCAGGCCAGCGACGACAGCATTGCCACGAAGGCCCGCCCGTCGAGCCCGGTGGTCGCCATGATGCGGTCCACCAGGAAGGCGGCGCGCGTCATGTAGCCGATGTTCTCCAGTAGTGAGATCAGCAGGAACATCAGCACGATCTGCGGGATGAACACCAGCACGGCGCCCACGCCGCCGATCACCCCGTGCCCGAGCAGACCCGCCACCGCATGGTTGCTGACGTTGTCGTCCACCAGGGCGCCCAGCCAGCCGAACGACTTCTCGATCGCATCCTGCAGCGGTGCCGCCAGGGTGAAGATGATCTGGAAGAACGCGAACATCACCGCGATGAAGAACAGCGATCCCCACACCGGGTGCAACAGCACCCTGTCGATCCGCGCGCTGCGCAGGTCCGGTTCGGGCGCCCGGTACCGTCCGGCATGCAGGATCGACGCGATCCAGCTGTTGTACTCCGCATCATCCGAGGGCGGCGGGATGGCGACGCGCTGCCAGGTCTGCGGCGCCGCCAGCAGGGCCCGCAGCGGTTCGAACCCTTTGCCCCGGCTGCCGATGACGCTGACCACCGGGACCCCGAGCGCGGCGGCGAACTGCTCGGTGTCCAGCTGGCCGCCACGGGCCGTCAGTTCGTCTCCCATGGTGAGGATGACGATCGTGGGCTTGCCCAGCGCCAGGACCTGAGACACCAGAGACAGCGACCGCTCCAGCACGGTGACATCGACCACCACCGCGAGGGCTTCGGGCGCGGGGACGTCTGTTAATTCGCCGCGCAACAGGTCGGCCACCACCTGTTCGTCCGGGCTGACCGGTTGCAGGCTGTAGCACCCCGGGACGTCCTCGATGATGAACGTTTTCGTCTCGTCGTCGGTGCGGTACCGTCCGGTGCCGACCCGGCGGGCGACGGTGACACCGGGATAGTTGCCCGTGCGCGCCCGCATTCCGGTGAGGTGGTTGAACACGGTGGTCTTGCCGGCGTTGGGGCTGCCGATCAGGGCCGTGCGCGGCTGGCCGGGTGGCGCGGCAACCGCGCCCCCGTCGTCATGGCAGGACGCGGTCATGCTGGTCGGCGATCTCGATCTGGGCGGCTTCGTTTTTCCGGAGGCAGGTGTCGTAGCCCAGCAGGCGGTACACCGAAGGGTCGCCCAGTGGGGCGGTGCGTAGTTTGGTGACCTGAATGCCGGGGCGGAAACCCAAGTGGCGCAATCGGTTTGCCACGTCCGCCGAGATAGCCGGAGCGAACGCGACGATCTGTGCGCCGGTGCCCGGAGCCAGGTCGGCCAGCGTCGACCGGCCGTCCTGACCAGGCCGGGATTTCGGCGCTGATCGTTCCAACCGGCTGTTGGGCATCGTCGGTACCTCCGCATCGCCGCCACGCCCGCACGTGGGTGATACCCAAGAGTATCCGGAGTTAGGTCAGCCTCACCAAGGGCAACGGTGGCACGGCCGCTCGGCTCACGTCAGGAAGCAGACCGGCGTGCCAACCCCCCTCGTCGCGGTTAGCATTCAACCCCCCTCGTCGCGGTTAGCATTACCGATGCCCCGCACGGGTTGTTGTGGGCCGACTCCGGCCGCGTGAACGAACGTCCTCCCGAGGCCACACTGAATAGGCGGGTGCACGATGAGCAAACACTACGGCCTGATCGCGTTCACCGATGACGTTAGAGCTGTCCAGCATCAGTACGGCAGCGACGCCTTCTACGACCGCAAACGTGTTCAGGCCAAGGCTGTTTCAGGCCCCGACCCGCTGACCGATGACGAGCGGGAGTATCTCGCGGAACGCGACAACTTCTTTCTGGCCAGCGTCGGAGCCACGGGCTGGCCGTACGTCCAGTACCGCGGCGGGCCCCCCGGCTTCCTTCGCGTCATCGACGACCACACCATCGGCTGGGCCGACTTTCGCGGCAACCTGCAGTACATCAGCACCGGCAATCTCGCCGGCGACAACAGGGTCGCGATCATCGCACTGGATTACGCGCACAAGCGGCGCCTGAAGATCTTCGGCCGGGCCCGTGTCGTCGCCGCCGCCGACGACCCCGCCCTGATGGCCGATCTCGCCGAAGGCAGTTATGACGCGGTCGTCGAGCGCGCCGTCGTCGTCGACGTCGAGGCCTACGACTGGAACTGTCACCAGCACATCACCCCGCGCTTCACCGCCGCCGAACTCGAACCGCATCTGGCCTCGTTGCGCCAACAACTGTCAGCGTTGCAGGCCGAGAACGCGGAGCTTCGCGAGCAGTTGCGTGCGGGCCAGTGACCCGCGACTAGCAGCGCCCCTTTTGGACGTGTTCAGCCTGGTATGGCACGCTCGACACCGTGGGTGACCTACCTGGTTCTCAGAGCGACAGCGCAGCACGGAAGACATCGGGGCCGCCGGTGCGGCCGTTGTCGTCGGACCAGCAGCCGGCCACCAAGGCCGACCTGTATGCCGCGGTGGATGCCATGCGCGCCGACATGCGTGAACTGCTCGAGCAGATCAGCACGCTGATCAAGGACGCGACGCAGAAGTAGGGTCGAGCGGGTGAAGCCGTTTCGGATCGACGTTCCCGACGACGTACTCGACGATCTGCGCGCGCGCCTGGCCCGCACCCGGTGGCCGGAAGCCGAGTGCGTGGACGACTGGAGCCAGGGCATCCCGTTGCGCTACACCCGCGATCTGGCCGCCTACTGGGCCGACGACTACGACTGGCGGGCCCGCGAGGCGGCGTTGAACCGCTTCGACCACTTCACGGACCAGTTCGACGGCCTGGACATCCACTTCATTCATCAGCGCTCCCCGCACGACGACGCCTTCCCGCTGCTGATCACCCATGGCTGGCCCGGGTCGATCGTGGAGTTCCACAAGGTCATCGAGCCGCTGACCAACCCCACGGCGCATGGCGGCCGTGCGCAGGACGCCTTCCACGTGGTGTGCCCTTCGCTGCCGGGCTACGGATTCTCCGGCAAACCCGGCCGCACCGGATGGGGTGTGGAGAAGATCGCGCTGGTGTGGGAGGAGCTGATGACCCGCCTGGGATACGAGCGCTACGGCGCCCAGGGCGGTGACTGGGGCGCGGCCGTCACCAGCCAGATCGGCCGCAATGAGGGCAACTGCGTGGCGATCCACCTCAACATGCCGCTGGGCATGCCCACCGCGGAGACCATGGCCGATCCCACCGCCGAGGAGAAGTCGGCCCTGGCCGCGCTGGCCGAGCACCGCAAGAACGGAACCGGATACTCCAAGCAGCAGTCCACCCGGCCGCAGACGGTGGGCTACGGGCTGGTCGATTCCCCGGTGGGTCAGCTGGCCTGGATCGTCGAGAAGTTTCAGGCCTGGATGGACTGTGACGGCCACCCGGAGAACGTGCTCACGCGAGACGAGTTGCTGGACAACGTGATGATGTACTGGGTGACCGAAACCGCGGCATCCTCAGAGCGGCTGTACCGGGAGAGTTTCAAGAAGTGGGGTGACACCACCCGGGTCGAGGTGCCCACGGGCGTCGCGTCTTTCCCGAAGGAGATCCTGCGGGCGCCGCGACGCTGGTGCGAGCCGAACTTCAACATCACCCATTGGACGACCATGCCGCGAGGTGGGCATTTCGCGGCGTTTGAGCAACCGGAGCTGTTCGTGGCAGACGTGCGGAAGTTCTTCGCGACGGTGCGCTGATGCGGTTGCCGCCGACGGTACAACAGGACGGGATGCCCGCTAAACCACCCGCCAGCCCCGGCGTGCGCGAAACCGCATGTCCCACAGGTAGATTCGATAGATCAGCAGCCAGGTTCGGTGCGGTATCAGCCGGTCGGCCACCCGCAGCGCCGAAAGCAGCAACTCGAACCGGGCCTGCTGGGATTGCGACCAGTCCAGCCGCATCATCGTGCGGAATTCCGGCGCGAGAAACCCCGTCGTCGCGAACAGGTTGAACGGGCCGGCCAGCACGCGCAGGGGCCAGGGCAGGAACGCCATCGAGGCCACCCCGCGCAGGTGCTCCCGCACCGGCGGGTCGATCCGCAGTTCGTCCAGGGAGCGCTTCCAGTATTCGTCGAAGGCGACGCGGTCGGACGGCCACATCCGCTCGGGCACCTGCAGGGTGGTGCCCAGTCGTTTGGCGTCCTGGTAGACGGCGTCGGCGGCCGCATCCTCGAGCGGCCCATGCAGAAACTCGTGCTGCTCGACGTAGTAGCGGTACAGGCAGCCGGCGACCCACAGCTGCAGCGCGGGATCGAAGGCGCGGTAGGCCACCGGGCTCGACGGCGTCGAGCGGACCTGACGGTGCGCGACGTCGACCGCCTTTCGGATCAGTTTGCGGTCGGCCTCCGTGCCGATGGTGGCCACCGCCAGGTAGGTCCCCGTGGTGCGGGCCCGCTTGAAGGGATGCTTGTAGACGTTGCCGCTGTCCACCGGGCTCTCCAGCACGCCGTAACCGACCCCCGGCAACGACAGCTGCATGATCACGTTCGCCGCCGGCAGTAGCAACGCCGCGGGGTTGAGCAGGTCGGCGACCCTTGTGACCGGCCGCTTCATCGCGGTCCTCGTGTCATGGTCCGAGTAGACCACATCACATGTGACCGACTTCACCGCAGATGAAGGTTAGACCGGCTGGAAACGGGCATTTTGGACACATGTCAATCGAACCGTCAGTCGGCGAGCCCGATGTCAGGGCGGCCAAGTTGACCCATCTGTTCCAGATCGGACGCTCGCAGGCCGCCTACAACTACGTCCCCGAGATGTGGTGGATGCTGGCGGCGCAGTTCATCGTCCTGATCACATTGCTCGTCGTCGTGGTGGTGATCTAGCCGCCGGCCACTGCCGGTGTGAGACGCTGCCCGGGTGTTCTCGACGGCGGGGCAGGCCCGATTTCTCGGCGTTGTCGCCGGTTATCTCGCCGACCTCACGTTCGCCGACCCGGCCCGAGGTCATCCCGTTGCCCTGTTCGGCAGGGTGGCGGCCGAGTTGGAACGGGTCAGCTATCGAGACAGCAAAACCGCCGGAGCGCTGCACGTCAGCCTGCTGGTAGGCGGGGCCGGATGGCTCGGCGCGGCCCTGCAACATCGCGCCGGCCCGGTCCCGGCCACTGCGCTGGCGACCTGGGCGTCGCTGGGTGGAACCTCGCTGGCCCGTACCGGGAGTCGCATGGCCTCGCTGCTGGACGACGGCGACGTCGACGGTGCCCGAGCCCTGCTGCCGTCATTGTGCGGGCGCGATCCGGCCGCCCTGGATGAGGCGGGGCTGACGCGCGCGGCGCTCGAGTCGGTCGCCGAGAACACCTCCGACGCGCAGGTAGCGCCCCTGCTGTGGGCCGCGGCCGGCGGCGCGCCCGCGGTATCGGCGTACCGGGCAATCAACACCTTGGACGCCATGGTCGGCTACCGGTCCCCGCGCTACCTCCGATTCGGTTGGGCCGCAGCACGATTGGACGATCTGGCGAACTACGTCGGCGCGCGGGTGACTGCCGGGCTGGTGGTGGGGTGCGCCCCGCTGATCGGGGGCTCATCCGGCGGTGCGGTGCGGGCATGGCGACGCGACGCGAGCCGGCATCCCAGTCCCAACGCCGGCGTCGTCGAGGCCGCCTTCGCGGGAGCGCTGGGGGTACGGCTCGGCGGTCCCACCCAGTACCGCCACGAACTGCAGATCCGGCCGACGCTGGGCGACGGCCGGACGCCCACCGTGGGCGACCTGCGCCGCGCGGTGCGGCTGTCGCGGACGGTGCAGGCGGCCGCCGCCACACTGGCCGCGCTGGTTTGCGTTTGCGTCGCACCGAACGTGTTCTCAGGGCGGGGATTCGGCGATTTTTCCGCCCTCAGATCACGCTCGGCGACCAGGCGCTAACGACGGCGGCCGTAACGGTCGGCGAGCTTGTCCTCGACGGTCATCGTGGGCGGCTTCTGCTCGGCAGGCGCCTGACTTTGCTTGTCTCGGCGCCGCGCACGCACCTCGGAATACACGAAATAGCCCAGCGCGATCGGCGCCAGCACCCCGAACAGCACCCACTGGATGCCATAGGAGAGATACGGTCCGGCGTCCAGGTGCGGCACCCCGATGACGCCGAGACCACCCGGCTGGTTCTCGACCAGCTGCAGATAGGACCCCGCCAGCGGCACGCCGGCGAGGGCCGCGACCTGGCCGGTGCTCACCGAATACACCTGCTGATAGCTGTCCCGGGTGAACGGGTCCTTGCCCTGCACCACCGGCTCGGAGTCGCGCAGCCGCGCGGTGATCGTCACCGGCTGCGTGGGCGGCGCCGGGATCGGCGGCACGTGCGAACCCTGCTCGGGCCGCACGAAGCCGCGGTCGACCAGCACGGTCGGCCCGTCGTCGACGGCGAACGGCATCAGCACCTCGAACGCCTGCTCGCCGTCGATCACCCGCAGCCGGGCCAGCACCCGGACCTCCGGCAGGTAGTGCCCGGTCGCGGTCACCTGCCGCCACTGGGCGCCGGGCGCAGACGAATCCTGCTGAGGCAGAAGGGTTTTCAGAGCAACGGGCGGTGTGTTCAGGGAGTCGGCGATCTGCTGGTTCTCCCGCGACGTCCGGGTGTTCTTACCCAGCTGCCACGGCGCTAGCACGGTGAAACACAGGTAGGTGAACGCGACGCACACCAGAATCAGCGCCACCCAGCCCGGCCGCAGCAGGAACCGCAACCGCCTGGCCATCAGCCGTACCCGTTCTGCGCGAGTCTCTCGTCGACCCAGTCGTGCAGACCCGGCAGCGCGGCCTCGATTACGACGAACGCCGTCTCGAAATCGCTGTGGTCCCCGTAATAGGGGTCCTCGACGTCGGGGGTGTGGGCGCCCGAGCGGGGGTCGAACGAGCGCAGCATCCGCAACCGGTCGTCCTCGACCCCGAGCTGCCGGAGCAGCCGCTGATGATTGCGCCCCAGGGCGATGACCAGGTCCGCGGCAAGGTGGTCGTCGTCCACCTGAGCCGCGCGGTGGGCGGTGGGGTAGCCGTGGTCGCGCAGCACCCGCTTGGCCCGCACGTCGGCTCCCTCACCGGCATGCCAGCTGCCGGTGCCGGCGCTGGTGACGCGCACGAGGTCGCCGAGACCGCGTTCGGAGATCTGATGGGCGAACATCTTCTCGGCCATCGGCGAACGGCAGATGTTGCCGGAGCACACGAACGTCACGTGCAGCCGTGGATCAGACACCTAACGCCCTCCGCAATTCGTCGATCGTCTCGACGTGGGTCACCCCGGTCAACGTGATCGGGTCGGTGAAGTCGCCCCGCCCGTAACCCCAGCCGACCACCACCGTGTCGATGCCGTGCGCGGCCGCGCCGTGGACGTCGTGACTGCGGTCGCCGACCATCAGGACACGCTCGGGCAATGGCTGGAGCTGCGCCAGCGCGTGCGCCAGGACATCGGTCTTGGACTTGCGGGTGCCGTCGGGACTGGCGCCGGCGATGACCTCGAAGTGCTGGTCGAGCTCGAAGTGGGCGAGGATGCGGCGGGCCGTCGGCTCCAGCTTGGAAGTCGCCACCGCCAGGCGCACCCCGGCGGCCTGCAGGTCGGCCAGCAGCGGCGCGATGCCGTCGAACAGGCTGTTCATCGCCCAGCCCCGGCTGCCGTACTCGGCCCGGAAAGCCGTGAACGCCTCGTCGGCGCGCCCGTCGAGTTCCATGGCGTGGAACGTCTCGTCCATCGGGGGGCCGACGATGCGGGCGGCGAGATCGCCGTCGGGAATCGGGGCACCGATGTGGGTAAGCGCATGCCTGAAGCTCGCCACGATGCCGTCGGCCGAATCGGTGAGGGTGCCGTCGAGATCGAAGATGACGAGTTCGGCCTTCGCGGCGTTGATCGAGCCTGTCACGTGTTCATTGTCGTTGATCGCGAAGTTCGGACATGGCGGGCACCGGTTTGTGCGCCCGGACGACAGGGCGTGCGGTCCTGCAGGAGGTACTCGGCGCTGGGGCAATACCCGCGCGCACTAGTGTTTCTGTGATGGCGGGTCTTGATCCGAGCGCGTCGAGTCGTATTGTGCGCGCGCGTTATCACGGCGATCAGGACGCGGCGCCCGGCATGCTGGATTTCGCCGTCAACGTCCGTCGCGCCCAACCGCCGTCGTGGTTGGTCCAGCAGTTGAGCGCCCGGCTTCCGGACCTGGCCCGCTACCCGAGCGCCGCCGACGTGCTCGCGGCGCAGGAAGCCGTGGCCGCACGGCATGGCCGGGCCCGCGACGAGGTGTTGCCGCTGGCCGGGGCGGCCGAGGGTTTCGCGTTGCTGAGCAACCTGCGTCCGCGACGCGCGGCGATCATCGCGCCGTCCTTCACCGAACCCGAGGCGGTGCTGAACTCGGCCGGTATCGCCGTGCAGCACGTCGTCCTACGACCCCCGTTCACCCTCGAGGCGGTGGAGGTGCCCGAGGATGCCGACCTGGTGGTGATCGGGAACCCGACCAACCCGACGGCGGTGCTGCACACGCGTGAGCAGGTGTTGGCGCTGCGCCGGCCGGGACGGATCGTGGTGGTCGACGAGGCGTTCGCCGACTCCGTTCCCGGCGAGCCGCATTCGCTGGCCGGTGACGCGCCGCCGGACGTGCTGGTGCTGCGCAGCCTGACCAAGACCTGGGGACTGGCCGGGTTGCGGGTCGGCTACGCGCTGGGCGCGCCCGGTTTGCTGGCCCGGTTGACCGCCCAGCGTGCGCACTGGCCGGTGGGCACGCTGCAACTGACCGCCATCGCCGCCTGCTGCACCGAACGGGCCGTAGCCGAGGCTGCCGCGGATGCCGCCCGGTCGGTGGCCATGCGGGCCGCCATGGTCGCGGGCCTGGAATCGGTGGGCCTCGAGGTGGTCGACGGCCGCGCCCCCTTCGTGCTGTTCGCCTGCCCCGATGCTGATCGGACCAGAAGGCGATTGCGCGACAAGGGAATTGCGGTTCGCCGATGCGACACCTTCGTCGGCCTGGACGAGCGTTACCTGCGGGCGGCGGTGCGACCCGAGTGGCCGCGGCTGGTCGAGTCGATTGCCCTGGAAGGCGTCCACGGCGGGAGCCGCCGATGAGCGTGCGACTGGCCGACGTCATCGAAGTGCTGGACGAGGCGTACCCGCCGCGGCTGGCCGAGTCGTGGGACTCGGTGGGCCTGGTGTGCGGTGATCCTGCCGATGAGGTCGAGTCGGTCACCATCGCGATCGACGCGACGGCCGACGTGGTCGACGAGGTGCCCGACAACGGTCTGCTGCTGGCCCATCACCCGTTGCTGCTGCGTGGCGTCGACACCGTCGCGGCCAGCACGCCCAAGGGTGCGTTGATCCACCGCTTGATCCGGTCCGGCCGTGCGCTGTTCACTGCCCACACCAACGCCGATTCGGCGACACCGGGTGTGTCCGACGCGCTGGCCGACGCCCTCGGCCTGACCGTCGAGGCCGTCCTGGACACCTCGCCGAGCGTTTCCCATCTGGACAAGTGGGTCATCTACGTCCCGGTGCAGAACGCGGAAGCGGTGCGGGAAGCGGTCTTCGCCGCCGGCGCCGGACACATCGGCGACTACTCGCACTGCAGCTGGAGCGTCACCGGCACCGGCCAGTTTCTGCCCCACGAAGGTGCTGCTCCGGCAATTGGCAGTGTCGGTGCGGTCGAGCACGTCACCGAGGACCGGGTCGAAGTCATCGCGCCCGCCCGGGCACGCGGTGCCGTCCTGGCCGCGCTGCATGCCGCGCATCCCTACGAAGAGCCGGCGTTCGACATCTTCGCGCTGGAGCCGCCGCCGGCCGGGACCGGACTGGGGCGTATCGGCACGCTGGGGCGCCCTGAGCCGTTGCGCGACTTCGTCGCACGCGTCGGCGCCGCCTTGCCCCGAACGTCCTGGGGGGTGCGCGCCGGGGGTGACCCGGACCTGCCGGTATCGCGGGTGGCGGTCTGTGGCGGGGCGGGAGACTCGTTCCTGGGTGCGGTAGCCGCGGCGGACGTGCAGGCTTATGTCACATCCGATCTGCGGCACCATCCCGCCGACGAGCATCTGCGGGCCTCACCGGTGGCGCTGATCGACGTCGCGCACTGGGCCAGCGAATTCCCGTGGTGTGCCCAGGCGGCAGATGTGCTGCGGTCCAGATTCGGATCGCTGCCGGTGCGGGTATCCACCGTCCGCACCGACCCCTGGAACCTGAGAACCGAGTGCTGAGAAAGAGACCTGGAGAGCAGTGATGAAGGCCGATGTAGCACAGCAGCGTTCGCTACTGGAACTGGCGACGGTGGATGCTGAGCTGTCCCGGCTCGCGCACCGGAGCAGTCATCTGCCTGAGCGCGCCGCCTACGACCGGGTGCGCGGCGAGCACACCGCAGCCAGTGACCGGTTGGGTGCCGTGCGAATCGCATTGGAGGACTTGGACGCTCAGATAACACGGCTGGAGGCCGAGATCGACGCGGTGCGCAAGCGGGAGGACCGGGACCGCTCGCTGCTCAGTTCGGGGGCCACCGACGCCAAGCATCAGGCCGACCTGCAGCACGAGTTGGAAACGCTGCAGCGCCGCCAGACCAGCCTGGAGGACTCGTTGCTGGAGGTGATGGAGCGCCGCGAGGAATTGCAGGCGCAGCAGGACGCCGAGTCCGGGACCGCCGATGCATTGCAGGCCGAATTAACCGCCGCGCAGCAGGCTCTCGACACCGCGCTCGCCGAGTTGGAAACGGTCCGAGCGGAACACGCGTCGCGGCGCGACGCTCTGGCCGCCGGACTGAACCCCGATTTGTCGGCGCTCTACGAGCGGTTGCGCGCCGGGGGAGGGCCGGGAGCCGGGCAACTGCAGGGTCACCGGTGCGGCGCGTGCCGGATCGAGATCGGGCGCGGCGAATTGGCCCGCATCACCGCCGCGGCCGAAGATGAGGTACTGCGGTGCCCGGAGTGCGGCGCAATTTTATTGCGCGTCAAGGTTTTTGAGCAGTGAAAGTCGTCATCGAGGCCGACGGCGGGTCGCGGGGTAACCCGGGACCAGCCGGGTATGGGGCGGTGGTGTGGAGCGCGGACCGCCGGACGGTCCTGGCCGAGACCAAACAGGCCATCGGACGCGCCACCAACAATGTCGCCGAGTACCGCGGTCTGATCGCCGCCCTGGATGACGCTCTGAACCTGGGTGCCGTCGAGGTCCAGGTGTTGATGGACTCCAAGCTGGTGATCGAGCAGATGTCGGGGCGCTGGCGCGTCAAACACCCCGACCTGGTGGAGTTGCACGGCCAGGCCCGCTCGCTGGCGGCCCAGTTCCGCCGAATCGGCTTCTCCTGGATCCCGCGCGAGCAGAACGCCTACGCCGACCGGCTGGCCAACGAGGCGATGGACGCCGCGGCCCAGACCGACCGCCGGGTCGACAAGGTCGCCGTGCCGGTCACCGAGTCCGCCCGCAAGGCCGCGGCGGAGGAGGTGCCGACCGACGCCAACAAGGGGCCCGGCTGGACCGGCGCCAGCGGCAATCCCACCCGGTTCCTGCTGTTGCGGCACGGGCAGACCGAGTTTTCGGCGCAGCGTCGCTACTCCGGGCGGGGCAACCCGCCGCTGAACGAAATCGGTTGGCGGCAAGCCGGTTTGGCGGCACGATACCTTACCCAGCGGCGAGGGATCGCGGCGGTGATCTCATCGCCACTGCAACGTGCCTATGACACGGCGACGACCGCGGCCCGGGCGCTGGGCTTGGAGGTCACCGTCGACGAGGACCTGATCGAAACCGACTTCGGAGCCTGGGAAGGCCTCACCTTCACCGAGGCCGCCACTCGCGACCCGGAATTGCACCGCCGCTGGCTGTACGACACCGGTGCGCTGCCGCCGGGCGGCGAAAGCTTCGACGACGTGCTGCGGCGGGTGCGGCGCGGCCGCGACCGCATCATCGCCAACCATCCCGGCGCCAATGTGCTGGTGGTGTCCCATGTCACGCCGATCAAGTCGATGCTGCGGATGGCGCTGGACGCCGGATCGGGAATTCTGTACCGGCTGCACCTGGACCTGGCGTCGCTGAGCATCGCCGAGTTCTATCCGGACGGCGCCTCGTCGGTGCGCCTGGTCAATCAGACGGGTTACCTCTGATCGACCTCGACCTGCGGGTAGGACTCGACATACTGCTCACCCCCCGCGCCCGCATAGGTGCAGGTGCGGCCCGACAGATCGACGTCATAGTTCACCACGCCGGCCTCCCAGCAGGATCGGGTGAACTGCGAATAGCTGGTGTCGCCGGCCTGGTCGGTGCGGATCGCGGCGATGAGGGCATCCCGGTTCCACGGCGCGACGTCGGTCATGCCGGAGACGACCGGGTCGGCCTGCATGACCACGGCTCCGGCGTCGGTGAGATAGAGCGTCGTTCCCGACGGGATCGAGTGGTGGTACCTGTTCACCCCCGCCTGGCGCAACACCTCCGCCACCAGGGGAAAGCCGTGCGCCCGGGGTCGTAGTTGCGCCGCCCGTTCGTGGGCGGCCTGAAGATTTTCGATTGCGCTGCTCACGTTTGTGCTCCAATCTATTTCCGACATCATATTGCTAAAATGACAACATATTGTCAAAGGAGCCTGATGCCTGACGACATCGCCCTGCTGGTTGCCGATATCTATGAGGCCGCGGGTGCGCTACGCAAGTCCGGAGAGGCCGTCGCCAAGACTGAGGGGCAGACCCAGGCCCGCTGGCAGCTGCTCAGCGTGATCTCCGGGGATGCGACGTCGGTGCCGCGCGCCGCCCGCCGGCTCGGAGTCTCCCGGCAAGGTGTGCAGCGCATCGCCAACAACCTGGTCGACGACGGTCTGGCGCAGTGGCGGCCCAACCCCGACCACCGCTCGTCGCCGTTGCTGGAGCTGACCGCCGCCGGTCGGCGGGCCTTGTCCTCCATCACCGACCGGGCCTCCGCCGCGCAGCGGTCGCTCACCGCGGACATCGAGGCCGACGACATCCGAACGGCACGAAAAGTGTTGCAGCGTCTGACTGCTGCGGTTCGACAGCTCGAGTGAGTCAGGCGGCGTCGTGAAAGATCAGGCCCAGGGCATACCGTTCGCCGGTACGCACCGTCGAAATGCCATGGCGCACAGGCGCAACCGACCAGCCGCGGCTGGAGTGCACCGGCCGGTCGCGGGTGGTGAAGACGTAGCCGTGGCCCTGCGGCAATTGCGTTGCGGTGCCGCGGGATTGCGCCCGAAATCGTTGTTCGACGAGCAGGAACTCACCGCCGGTGTAGTCGACACCGGGGTCACTCAGGTTGATCACCACCTGAAGCGGAAAAACCAAGTCTCCGTAGATATCTTGATGCATTGCATTCCAGTCGTCGGCGCCGTAGCGCAACATCAGCGCCGTGGAGCGCGTCTGGCCTGCGCGGTGGCACGCTGTCAGCCACTGGTCGAGGCTGTCCGGCCACGGCGTGGCGCGGCCCAGCCTGGACCACCAGTCGCGGGCGATCGGCAGTAACCGCGGATAGAGGGCCTGCTTGAGTCCTTCGATCGGCTCGGGATAGGGAGCGCTGAAGTAGCGGTACTGCCCGGAGCCGTAGCGTTTGGGGGCCATGTCGATCGTCTTGCGGAACAGGCTGTCGTCGGCGTAGAGACCGCGCAGCCGGGCCGCCTCGCCGGCTGTGACCAGCCGTGGCAGTAGTGCACCGCCGAACTCGTCGAGTTCGGCGGTGATCGCGCCCCAGTCGCCCGAGTCGACGCGGGCATCCCACCGGGTCATTCCGCGGCCTCCCGTCAGTGCGTGGCGCTGTCCACGATAGGAGACCGGACCTGGCTTGCGCCCTGTTGTGCGGGTACCGTGTTCGTCGCGGACGAGTTGGCTGGACGGCCGCGGCTCGAGTGGGTCCGAGAGGTGCCGACTTGAGTCGAGGAAAGTCCGGACTTCACAGAGCAGGGTGATTGCTAACGGCAATCCGAGGCGACTCGCGGGAAAGTGCCACAGAAAGCAGACCGCCACCCGTGTGGTGGTAAGGGTGAAACGGTGCGGTAAGAGCGCACCAGCATCCCGGGTGACCGGGGTGGCTCGGCAAACCCCACCCGAAGCAAGGCCAAGAAGGCCGCACCGAAAGTGCGGCCGCGCAGACGTTCGAGGGCTGCTCGCCCGAGTCTGCGGGTAGGCCGCTCGAGGCACCCGGCAACGGTGTGTCCAGATGGATGGTCGTCGCCGTGCCGCCGTGGATTAAAGCCGCGGCGGTGGGGAACAGAATCCGGCTTACAGGCCAACTCGTCCGCCTCTGCCCTCAGCGGCGGCTTTTGTGCACCGCCTTATCGAGCTTGCGCAGCACTGAGTCCAGCTGCTGGCGGCTGGTTTCAGCGATCTCGTTCTCTTGTTGGTAGAGCAGGCCGTAGGTGAAGGTGTCTTCGCCCGCCAGGTGCGCCGCCTGGGCTTGCGCCAGCAGGTGTTCGCGACTGACCACGCTGTCCTGGTGATCGCCGAGCAGGGTCTGAATGGCCTTCGCCTGCTGCGCCACCCGGCTCGCACCGGTGGCTGCCGCGGTGTAGCGGAGTCGTTTGGCGCGCTTGCGGATCACGTGCAGCGTCTCGTCGGCGTCGTCGGCATGCGCCGCTTCCGCCGCGCGTGCGGCCTTGGCGGCCTTGCGGACGCGCTTGTAGGCGGCATCGATGGTGACCGGGCGCGGTTCCTGACCCGACGCGGTGACCGGTGGCTCCGCGACTATCGCATCGAGTGCGTCCAGCAGGCGGAAGTAGCGCTTGGACCGCATGGCGGCCAGCGAGCGTCGCAGGCCGAGCTGGTAACGGCGCTGAGCCCCGTTGACGAGCCGTTCGGTCACCGGCCCGCGAACCAGCTCGGGGGCCAACTGACTCAGCTCACGCTCGTAGCGCTCGGCAAGCACCTCGGCGTCGCGCGCCACGCCCAGGATCCCGGCCAGCTCGCGCAGTTCGTCGAGAACCCATGCGCCGTCGGCCAATCCGAACGAGTCCTGGGAGTCCTTGAGCAAGCTGCGGATCTTGCGGATGGTGACCCGCATCTGGTGCACGGAGTCGTGGGCGTCCGCGCGCACGGCCCGGTCCCAGGCCAGCAGCTGCTCGACCTGCTGGGCCACCGCGCGGTGTACCGGGTCAGCCGGGGGAGCGGGCGCCTGCTTGACCGGACCGTCGGAGTCCAGCACCCGGCTCAGCTTCGAGCCGTGTCCGGCGGGGGAGGCGCCGGCGTCGAGCAATCGGTTGCTCAACCGGTTCAGCAGTTCATGGCCGGCCTTGTGTTTCTTGTCGGAGTCGATGTCGAGGACCTCGACTTCCCACTCCCGCCAGCGCTGCTCGTCGGATCCCTTGGACGCCGACCACGCCGTGACGTGGTCGTTGGAGAACTCCGCCAGCGCGCGGCCTTCGGCGTCGTAGAGGACCTGGCTTTCGCGGCGGGTGGTGATGCGTGCGACGGGCGCGACGGGGCGGTCGCGGACGATCGCGAGTATCACGTCCAGTAACTCGGCCGGCACCGCGTCGTCGTCGGCGGACGCGTCGATCGCGGCATGGATCTCGGTGCGGGCGTCCGTCCCGGCGGGCAGCTTCAGGTGCCAGCCGGCGTCGTGTCCGCCGGTGCGCCGGCGCAGGGTGATCCGGTTTCGGGCCAGGTCCTGGGTCGCGGTGTCGAAGTAGACCGCGTCCAGTTCCTGGACGGGGGATTTGTCGACGCGAGCCACTGCCGCGATGCCCTCGAACGACGGTGACCCCGTCGACTCGACCACGTCGAACTTGCGCTCGACCTCCAGATGTCGCGCCGTCTTTGGCGCTTTAGCAGGCATTTTCTTCTCCGTGAGAGCGCGTCGCTGCCGAGCAGGGTGGTTTGTCGGCGTCGAACGGTAGGCCCCCATAGCGTGCCACACCAGGGTGACCGGGCCGCCTACGGCATGTTCCTATCGAACGGGCCGGCCGCACCACTTATGGTGTGCGATGTGGTACCGGCTCTCGGGGCGCCGGTCGGAAGTACGAAGGAGTCGTCCATGTTCAAGACGCGCGTGATCGCCGGCGCAATCGTTGCCGGCGCGGTAAGTGGCGCAATGCTTTTCGGTGCCGCGGCACCGGCCGGGGCGGACCCGGAGCCGGCGCCGCCGAACTGTACCGCGGCGGACCTGGCCGGCATATCCTCCGGTGTGGCCGCGGCGACCTCCGCATATCTGTTCGCCCACCCGGACGTCAACGACTTCTTCACGAGTCTGAAAGGGCTGAGCCGCGAAGAGATGGGCAACCGGTTGCAGCAGTACATGGACGCCAATCCGGACGTGCACGCGGATCTGCAGGGTATTCGCCAACCGGTGACCGACTTCCGGGCTCGGTGCGGGGCTCCGGCGCCCACACCCTAGGTCAGAAGCGGTCCCAGATCAGAAGCAGTGCTCTTCGGCCGGGAATGCCCCGGTGGCCACTTCTTCTGCGTATTGCCTTGCAGCGCGTCCTAATTCGGCACCGACGGCGGCGAACCGCTTGACGAAACGGGCGGACTTGCCGCTGCTCATCCCGGCCATGTCCTGCCAGACCAGAACCTGACCGTCACAGTTGGGCCCGGCGCCGATCCCGATCGTCGGGATGGTGAGCTTGCCGGTGATCTGGGTGGCCAGTTCGGCCGGCACCATCTCCATCACCACGGAGAATGCGCCGGCTTCGGCGACGGCAATGGCGTCGGCGATCGTCTGCTCGGCGGCGTCTCCGCGTCCCTGAACCTTGAAACCGCCCAAGGTGTTGACGCTCTGCGGGGTGAAGCCGATGTGCGCCATGACCGGGATGCCGGCCGCGCTGAGACAGGCGATCTGATCGGCGACACGCTCGCCGCCCTCGAGCTTGACGGCGTGGGCGCCGCCTTCCTTCATGAACCGGGTGGCGGCGGCCAGCGCGGCCGCCGGTCCCGCCTCGTAACTGCCGAAGGGCAGGTCGGCGACTACCAGCGCGTGCGGCGCGCCCCGCACCACGCCACGGACCAGTGGGATGAGCTCGTCGATCGAGATCGGCACCGTGGTGTCGTAGCCGTAGACGACGTTGGCTGCCGAGTCGCCGACCAGCAGCACCGGAATGCCGGCTTCTTCGAACACCCGGGCGGTCGAGTAGTCGTAGGCCGTGAGCATGCCCCACCGGTGGCCTTCGGACTTCCACTTCTGCAGGTGGTGGGTGCGAATTTTGGGCCGTGGCGCCGACTCGGCGGCAGGGCTGGAACCGTAAACGTTCTCAGACATCATTGTCCTCAGTGATGGTCGGGTCGATCCTCGTGGCCCACAGCAGGGGTCCCCGGGTTCGTCTGACCTTCCCAGTCTGCCATCTTGTCCAGATCGATGCACCGTGTGGTGCGCCACGGACTTACCATCCTTCGATGCAGCGGCTCAGTGGGCTCGACGCCAGCTTCCTGTATCTGGAGACCGACACCCAGCCGATGCATGTTTGCTCGATCCTGGAGCTCGATACCTCCACCATGCCCGGCGGCTACACCTTTGACCGGCTGCGCGACGCGTTGTCGTCGCGGCTGGCCGCGATGCCGGAGTTACGCGAGAAGCTTGCTGACAGCCCGCTGAACCTGGACCATCCGGTCTGGGTGGATGACAAGAACTTCGATGTGGATCGCCACGTGCACCGCATCGGGTTGCCGCCTCCGGGCGGTCGTGCCGAACTCTCGGAGGTCTGCGCTCACATCGCGTCGTTGCCGCTGGACCGTAGGCGACCGCTGTGGGAGATGTGGGTGATCGAGGGCGTTGCGGGCACCGACTGCCACCGGGCCGGCCGTCTCGCGGTGATGATCAAGGTGCACCATGCCGGCGTGGACGGGGTGACCGGCGCCAGCCTGATGTCCCAGCTGTGCACCACCGAGGCCGATGCGCCCGCGCCGGATCCGGTGCGCGGGGTTGGCGACGCCAGCGGATGGCAGATCGCCGCGGGCGGGTTGCTCCGGTTCGCCACCAGACCCCTGCAGCTGGCCAACGTAATTCCCGACACCGTCAACTCCGTGCTCGACACCCTGCAGCGGGCTCGCGACGGGCTGACGATGGCCCGCCCGTTTGCCGCGCCGCGCACGGTGTTCAACGCCACGGTCAGTGGCCGTCGCACGATCGCCTACGCCGAGTTGAACCTCGACGATGTCAAGACCGTCAAAGACCACTTCGGGATCAAGGTCAACGACGTGGTGATGGCACTGGTGTCCGGGGTGCTCCGGCGGTATCTGGCCGATCGCAACCTGTTGCCGGCGACGTCGCTGGTGGCGTCGGTACCGGTCTCGGTGCACGGCAAGTCCCCGCGATCCGGGCGCAACCAGGTCTCGGCGATGTTCGCCAGCCTGCATACCGAGATTGCCGACCCGCTGCACCGGCTGAAGGCTATCGCGGAAGCGAATTCGGTTGCCAAGCAACATAGTTCGGCGATCGGCGCGACACTGCTGCAGGATTGGTCGCAATTCGCCGCGCCGGCGGTCTTCGGCGCGGCGATGCGCGTCTACGCGATGACCCGGCTGACCGAAACCCTGCCCGTGCACAATCTCGTCGTCTCCAACGTGCCGGGGCCGCAGATCCCGCTCTACCTGTTGGGCTGCGAGGTCAAGGCCATGTATCCACTGGGCCCGATCTTTCACGGCTCGGGGCTCAACATCACGGTGATGTCGCTGACCGGCCGCCTGGACATCGGCCTGATCGGGTGCCCGGAACTGGTGCCGGACCTGTGGGAGATGGCCGACGAGTTCGAAGTCGTCATGGAGGAACTGCTGGCAGTGTGCGGCTAGCGGCCGGTCAGCTGTGGCGCGGATCGCGACCTGCTAATCGGCCGCTAACCTGCGTCTTGTGTCGGCTCTGGCAGCATATGGTGCCATGTGCCTGTCTCGCCGCGACAAGTTCGCGCGCATGCTGCTGATCTGGACCGCGCTGTCCGCCGTGGTGCTGGTCCTGGCGGGCTGCGTGCGCGTCGTCCCCGGCAAGGCGCTCATGTCCGAGCCGCGGCTGGGTCAGCCGGTGGTGTGGACACCGTGTCGCAGCTCCAATCCGAACGCGAAGATTCCCGGGCACGCCATGTGCGGCAAGCTCGCCGTCCCGGTCGACTATGACCATCCCGACGGCGACGTGGCGTCGCTGGCGTTGATCCGGTTCCCGGCCAGTGGCGAGAAGATCGGCTCGCTGGTCATCAACCCCGGCGGTCCCGGCGAGTCCGGTATCGAGGCCGCACTCGGCGTGTTCCAGAGCCTGCCCAAGCGGGTGCACGAGCGGTTCGACCTGGTCGGCTTCGACCCGCGTGGCGTGTCCAGTTCCCGGCCGGCTATCTGGTGCAACTCCGATGCCGACAACGACCGCCTGCGCGCCGAGCCCCAGGTCGACTACAGCCAGGCGGGCGTGGCCCGCATGGAAAACGAGACCAAGCAGTTCGTGCAACGCTGTGTGGACAAAGTGGGCAAGAACTTCCTGGCCAACGTGGGAACCGTCAGCGTCGCAAAGGATTTGGACGCTATCCGCAAGGCGCTCGGTGACGCGAAACTGACCTATCTCGGCTATTCCTACGGAACCCGCATCGGGTCGGCCTACGCCGAAGCGTTCCCGCAGAACGTGCGGTCGATGATCCTGGATGGCGCCGTGGACCCCAACGCCGACCCGATCGAGGCAGACCTGCGGCAGGCCAAGGGATTTCAAGACGCGTTCAACGACTATGCCGCCGACTGCGCCAAGGATGCCAGCTGCCCCCTGGGCAACGACCCGAACAAAGCCGTGGAGGCCTACCACAACCTGGTCGACCCGCTGGTAGATCCGGACAACCTGGCCGTGAGCAGGCCGGCGAAGACCAAAGACCCGCGCGGCCTGAGCTACAGCGACGCCATCGTCGGCACCATCATGGCGCTGTACTCACCCAACCTGTGGCACCACCTGACGGACGGTCTCAAAGAACTGGCCGACGAGCAGCGTGGCGACACGATGCTGGCGCTGGCCGACATGTACATGCGCCGCGATTCCAAGGGCCACTACAACAACTCGACCGATGCCCGCGTGGCGATCAATTGCGTTGACCAGCCACCGATCACCGACCGCGCCAAGATCATCGACGAAGATCGCCGGTCCCGTGAGCTGGCGCCGTTCATGAGCTACGGCAAGTTCACCGGCGACGCTCCGTTGGGCACCTGCGCATTCTGGCCGGTGCCACCCACCAGCCGCCCGCACGTCGTCTCCGCGCCGGGGCTGGCGCCGATGATCGTCGTGTCGACCACCCACGACCCGGCCACGCCGTATCAGGCGGGCGTCGACCTGGCCAACCAGCTCAAGGGTTCACTGCTCACCTACAACGGAACCCAGCACACGGTCGTCTTCCAGGGCGACAACTGCGTCGACGACTACATCACGTCCTATCTGATCAACGGGACCACGCCGCCCAGCGGCGCCACCTGCTGACCCGCCCGGTGTGACGTGCGCGCCGGCGCGCCGGCGTGTCCCGTCGTGGGATTCACAGTCAGCGCGACGCGCCGTCCGTACCGATTAGTGACCAAGGCGTAATCGTTCCGCGTCCAACCCGGCAATTTGAAGTGAGACGATTTCCGCCATGTTGCGCCTGAGACTGGTGAGCTCGGCGCTGTTGTCGTCCGGACTGGTGCTTCTGCAGTCGGCGGCACTCCCGCTCGCCGCCGCGACCCCCGAACCCGACACCGGCACCGGGGGGACCCAGGTCCCCGCGGCGTCCGTCGCGACGCCCCAGAGCTGGGTTCCCTGCAACGGCTTCATCAGCGACACTTCCGACATTCCCACCGCCCGCTGCACCACCGTGTCGGTTCCCGTCGACTACGACAAACCCACTGGGGCACAGGCGAAGTTGGCGGTGATCCGCGTTCCGGCGACCGGTCAGCGGATCGGCTCGCTGCTGGTCAATCCGGGCGGACCCGGGGCATCGGCCGTCGACATGGTGGCCGGCATGGCCCCCGACCTCAAGAACTCCGAGATCAGCCAGCACTTCGATCTGGTGGGATTCGACCCCAGGGGAGTGGGGCATTCGACACCGGCGCTGCGCTGCCGCTCGGACGCGGAGTTCGACGCCTACCGGCGCGACCCGATGGTCGATTACAGCCCGACCGGGGTCGCCCACATCGAGCAGGTATACCGCGAGTTGGCCCAGCACTGCGCCGAGCGGATGGGTCTGCCGTTCCTGGCCAACACCGGCACCGCGTCGGCCGCACGCGACATGGACATGATCCGGCAGGCCCTGGGCGATGAGCAGATCAACTACCTCGGCTACAGCTACGGCACCGAGCTGGGAACCGCCTACATCGAGCGGTTCGCGCCCCACGTGCGGGCCATGGTGCTCGACGGCGCCATCGACCCGACGATCGGCCCGATCGACGAGACGGTCAACCAGATGGCCGGATTCCAAACGGCTTTCAACGACTACGCGGCCGACTGCGCCAGATCGACGGCCTGCCCGCTGGGCACCGACCCGGCCCAGTGGATCACCCGCTACCACACCCTGATCGACCCGCTGGTGACCCGCCCCGGCAAGACGTCGGACCCGCGCGGCCTGAGCTACGCCGACGCGACCACCGGCACCATCAACGCGCTCTACACCCCGCAGCACTGGAAATACCTGACCAGCGGACTACTGGGCCTGCAACGCGGAACCGACGCGGGCGACCTGCTGCTGCTGGCCGACGATTACAACGGGCGTGACAAGCAGGGTCACTACGACAACGGTCAGGATGCGTTCAACGCGATTCGATGTGTCGACGCGCCCACGCCGACAGATCCGGCTTCCTGGGTTTCCGCCGATCAACGGATCCGGCAGGTGGCTCCCTTTCTGAGCTACGGACAGTTCACCGGCGCCGCTCCGCGCGACATCTGCGCGCTGTGGCCGGTGCCGCCGACCTCGACACCACATGCCGCCGCACCCGCTCCTGCGGGCAAGGTCGTCGTGGTCTCCACCACCCACGATCCGGCCACTCCGTATCAGGCCGGGGTGGACCTGGCCCGCCAACTGGGCGGTTCGCTGATGTCCTTCGACGGGACGCAACACACCGTCGTGTTCGACGGCAATCAGTGTGTGGACACCGCGATCGTGCGCTATTTCGTGGATCTCACCCTGCCGCCGCCGAACCTGCGGTGTCAGGCCTGACTATCCGCAACGTGTCTGGCGTGGCATCCGTAACATCGATTTAACAGAGCCTGCCTAGTGTGCGGGTATGGATCGGCAGAAGGAATTCGTCCTCCGCACGCTGGAAGAGCGCGACATCCGTTTCGTCCGGCTGTGGTTCACGGATGTGCTCGGGTTCCTCAAGTCCGTCGCGATAGCGCCGGCCGAACTCGAGGGCGCATTCGAAGAGGGCATCGGCTTCGACGGGTCGTCGATCGAGGGGTTTGCCCGGGTTTCGGAGTCCGACACCGTCGCCCATCCTGACCCGTCGACCTTCCAGGTACTGCCCTGGGCCACCAGGGCCGGCCACCACCACTCCGCGCGGATGTTCTGCGACATCACCATGCCCGACGGCTCACCGTCGTGGGCGGACCCGCGGCACGTGCTTAGGCGTCAGCTGCAGAAGGCCAACGACCTCGGCTTCTCCTGCTACGTCCACCCCGAAATCGAGTTCTTCCTGCTCAAGCCCGGCGCCGAGGACGGCGGCGAGCCCGTTCCGATCGACAACGCCGGTTACTTCGACCAGGCGGTGCACGAGTCCGCCTCCAAGTTCCGTCGCCACGCGATCGAGGCGCTGGAGTTCATGGGCATCTCGGTGGAGTTCAGTCACCACGAGGGCGCGCCCGGTCAGCAGGAGATCGACCTGCGGTTCGCCGACGCGCTGTCCATGGCAGACAACGTGATGACCTTCCGGTACATCATGAAAGAGGTTGCGCTGGACGAAGGTGTGCGGGCGACGTTCATGCCCAAGCCGTTCGGCCAGCACCCGGGCTCGGCCATGCACACTCACATGAGCCTGTTCGAAGGCGACGTCAACGCCTTCCACAGTGACGACGACCCGTTGCAGTTGTCGGACGTCGGCAAGTCTTTCATCGCCGGGATTCTCGAGCACGCGTCGGAGATCAGCGCCGTCACCAACCAGTGGGTCAACTCCTACAAGCGGCTCGTGCACGGCGGCGAGGCGCCCACCGCCGCGTCCTGGGGGGCGGCCAACCGCTCGGCCCTGGTCCGGGTGCCGATGTACACACCGCACAAGACGTCGTCCCGGCGCATCGAGGTGCGCAGCCCGGACTCGGCGTGCAACCCCTACCTGACGTTCGCGGTGCTGCTGGCCGCCGGACTGCGCGGGGTGGAGAAGGGTTACGTGCTGGGGCCGCAGGCCGAAGACAACGTCTGGGACCTCACCCCCGAGGAACGCCGCACGATGGGCTATCGCGAGTTGCCGTCGAGTCTGGACAACGCGCTGCGCGCCATGGAGTCTTCGGAACTGGTCGCGGAGGCGTTGGGGGAGCACGTCTTTGACTTCTTCCTGCGCAACAAGCGCACCGAGTGGGAGAACTACCGCAGCCACGTGACGCCGTTCGAGCTGCGTTCCTACCTGTCGCTGTAACCCGGGCGGCCAGCGCGCCGGAGCGCTTGCGCTACCGTCAGTAGCGTGACCAAGCCGGCGACGCAGCGACCCAAGTTGCCCAGCGTCGGGCGGCTCGGCTTGATGGATCCCCCCGCCGGCGACCGGCTCGCACAGCTGGGTTGGGATCAGCACGACGACCAGGCGCACGTCGACCTGCTCTGGTCCCTGTCGCGCGCCCCGGATGCCGATGCCGCACTACGCGCGCTGGTCCGGCTGTCCGAGAGCCTCGACGCCGGCTGGCGTGAGTTGAACGCGGCACTGCTCACCGAACGCAGCCTGCGCGGGCGGCTGTTCGCTGTGCTCGGGTCATCCCTGGCCCTGGGGGACCACCTGATCGCCAACCCACAGTCGTGGAAGTTGCTGCGGGGCAAGGTCAAACTGCCTAACCGCGAGCAGTTGCAGCAGACCTTCATGCGCTGCGTGGAGGAATGCTCGGGCGCCGCAGGCACCATCGTGCACCGGCTGAAGGCGGTCTACCGCGACCAGCTGCTGGTGCTGGCCGCACTCGATCTGGCTCCGACGGTCGAGGACGAGCCGGTGCTGCCGTTCGCCACGGTCGGCGCCCAGCTGGCGGACACCGCGGACGCCGCGCTGGCGGCCGCGTTGCGGGTGGCCGAGGAGTCGGTGTGCGGCGACCGCACCCCGCCGCGACTGGCCGTCATCGCGATGGGCAAATGCGGTGCGCGCGAACTGAACTACGTCAGCGACGTCGACGTGATCTTCGTCGGGGAGCGCGCCGACGCCATCACCACCAGGGTGGCCAGCGAGATGATGCGGTTGGCATCGTCGGCGTTCTTCGAGGTGGACGCCGCGCTGCGCCCCGAAGGACGCCATGGGGAGCTGGTGCGGACGGTCGAATCGCACGTTGCCTACTACCAGCGTTGGGCAAAGACGTGGGAGTTCCAGGCGCTGATGAAGGCGCGCGCCGCGGTGGGTGACGCCGAACTGGGCCGGCGTTACCTCGAGGCGCTGACGCCGATGGTGTGGACGGCTTGCGAGCGTGAGGATTTCGTCACCGAGGTGCAGGCCATGCGGCGCCGGGTGGAGCAACTGGTTCCCGCCGACATCCGCGGCCGCGAACTCAAACTCGGCAGCGGCGGCCTGCGCGACGTGGAGTTCGCCGCGCAGTTGCTGCAGCTGGTGCACGGACGCGGTGACGAGTCGCTGCATGTCGCGTCGACGGTCGATGCACTGGCCGCGTTAGGCGAGGGCGGTTACATCGGGCGCGAGGATGCGGCGAACATGATCGCCTCCTACGAATTCCTGCGTCTGCTCGAGCATCGGCTGCAGCTGCAGCGCCTCAAGCGCACCCACCTGCTGCCCGAGCCGGACGACGATGAGGCGGTGCGCTGGCTGGCCCGAGCCGCCCACATCCGGCCCGACGGCCGCCACGACGCGGCCGGGGTGCTGCGCGAGGAGCTCAAACACCAGAACGTCCGGGTTTCCCGGTTGCACGCCAAGCTGTTCTACCAGCCGCTGCTGGAGTCCGTCGGCCCCGCCGGGCTGGAGATCGTCGGCGGTCGCATGACCTCGGAGGCGGCCGAGCGTCAGCTGGCCGCGCTCGGTTACGAGGGCCCGCAGACGGCGCTGAAGCACATGTCCGCGCTGGTCAATCAGAGTGGCCGGCGTGGCCGGGTGCAGTCGGTGCTGCTGCCGCGACTGCTGGACTGGCTGTCCTATGCACCGGATCCCGACACCGGTCTGCTGGCCTACCGGCGCCTCAGTGAGGCGCTGTCCTCCCAGAGCTGGTACCTGGCGACGCTGCGCGACAAGCCGACGGTAGGCAAGCGCCTCATGCATGTGCTGGGCACCTCGGCCTACGTGCCGGACCTGCTGATGCGGGCACCCGAGGTCATCCAGAACTACGGCGACCGCCCGAGCGGGCCCATGCTGCTGGAGGCCGAACCCGCAGCGGTGGCGCGGGCACTGGTCGCATCGGCGGGCCGCCACGCCGATCCCGCCCGGGCCATCGCCGCCGCGCGCACCCTGCGCCGTCGCGAACTGGCCCGCGTCGGATCCGCCGACCTGCTGGGCATGCTCGAGGTCACCGACGTGTGCGCCGCGCTCACCTCGATCTGGGTGGCGGTGCTGCAGGCCGCCCTGGATGCGACGATCCGGGCCAATCTTCCCGGGGACGGGCGTGCCCCCGCGGTCATCGCCGTGATCGGGATGGGCCGCCTCGGTGGCGCCGAGCTGGGCTATGGCTCGGATGCCGACGTGATGTTCGTCTGCGAGACGGCCAACGGCGCCACCGACTCCCAGGCGGTGAAATGGGCGAACACCATCGCCGAACAGGTCCGAAAGCAGCTGGGGCAGCCCAGTGTCGATCCGCCGCTGGAGGTCGACGCCAATCTGCGTCCCGAGGGGCGCAACGGTCCGCTGGTCCGCACCCTGGCCTCCTACGAGGCGTACTACACGCAGTGGGCGCAGCCGTGGGAGATCCAGGCGCTGCTGCGCGCGCACGCGGTGGCCGGCGACCCGGTGCTGGGTCAGCGCTTCCTGCTGACCATCGACAAAACGCGCTATCCGCCCGACGGCGTCTCGGCCGAAGCCGTGCAGGAGATCCGCCGCATCAAGGCGCGCATCGAGTCCGAACGGCTGCCGCGGGGCGCCGACCCCAACACCCACACCAAGCTCGGCCGCGGGGGACTGGCCGATATCGAATGGACTGTGCAGTTGCTACAGCTACGGCACGCCCACGAGATCCAGGCCCTGCACAACACCTCGACACTCGAGTCGCTGGACGTCATCGCCGAAACGGGACTGGCCGACCAGGAGGAGGTCGACCTGCTGCGCCAGGCATGGCTGACCGCGACCCGGGCCCGCAATGCGCTGGTGCTGGTCCGCGGTAAGCCCACCGACCAGTTGCCCGGGCCGGGGCGCCAGCTCAACGCGGTCGCCGTCGCGGCGGGCTGGCACAACGACGACGGTGGGGAGTTCCTGGACAACTATCTACGGGTGACAAGGCGGGCGAAAGCTGTGGTACGCAAGGTGTTCGGAAGTTGACCCAGGATGCCGGTGCGCTGGGCGCCCTGTTCGCAGTGTTGAGCGCGCCCGAAGCTGACCGGGTGACCGCCCTGTACGCACCGCTCGCCGACGCCGTCCGCGAGCTGATCGACGCGACCGTCCGCACCGAGGTCGACGACGTTGTGGTCGCGCAGGCACGAGCCGCGATCCAGAGCGTCGCCGAGTCGCTGCGGCAACGCACCCGGCCCGTCGGGGTGAGCTATCGCGTCGACGGCCGTCCCCTGCCGCTGGGCAACGCTGTTGTCGGCGCGTGCAATCCGATCGCCCCGCCCCTGGTCGTGCACCACGACGGCGGACGGTGCTGGGCCGACTTCGTGCTCGGCTCGGCGTACGAGGGTCCGCCGAAGCTGGTGCACGGCGGCGTCAGTGCGCTGGTGCTCGACCACATGCTCGGCGAGGCGGCCAGCGAGGGGCTCTCCAAGGCGCGCTTCACCGGGACGATCACGGTGAAGTACCTGCGCGGCACCCCGCTCGGACCGCTACGCTCCGAGGCCTGGATAGACCGCAGGGAGGGCGTCAAAGTGTTTGCGCGCGGCTTCATTTCGGATGCCGACGGGATCACGGTCGAATCCGAAGGGGTGTTCATCGAACCGGCCTGGGCGCGCGACGGCGGGAACGGACAGTGAAGTTCTACGTCAGCAGCGCCTTTCTGGACACCCCGGATATCATCGAGATCGCCAGGGCCGCAGACGAACTCGGCTACGACGGGCTCGGAATACCCGACCACGTCGTCAACCTGGAGACGCTGCAGACGCCCTACCCGTACACCAAGGACGGGTCGCGCCGATGGCAGCCCTTCACGGACTGGCCGGATCCGTGGGTACTCGTCGGCGCCCTCGCCCAGGTCACCACGCGGCTGAAGTTCGTGACCACGGTTTACATCCCGGCGATGCGCAATCCGTATTCGGCGGCGAAAGCGATTGGCACCGCGGCGCTCCTGGCCTCGGGCCGGATCGAACTCGGCATCGGCGTGGGCTGGTGCCGCGAGGAGTTCGAGTTGATGGGGGAGCAGTTCGCGGCCCGCGGCAAGCGCACCGAGGAAATGATCGGCCTGATGCGGGAGCTGTGGTCGCCTGGCTGGACGGAATTCGACGGCACCTTCTACCACGCGCCGCGCCTGGAGATGCAGCCGACGCCGCCACCGATCCCGGTGTACGTCGGCGGGCTCAGTGACATCGCGTTGCGTCGCGCGGCCCGCTACGACGGGTGGATCGGGGACCTGATCAATACCGAACGCGCGATCGAGGCGGTGGACAAGCTGCGGAAGCTGCGTGCCGAAAACGGGTTGTCCATGGACGGTTTCACCATCCTGACGCCGCTGACCGACGCGTTCACCGTCGAGCACTACCGGCGCGCCGAGGAGGCGGGCATCACCGGCATCATCACCATGCCGTGGATGTTCTACGCCGGCCCGGATGCGACCCTGGCCGAGAAGATCGACGGGCTGCGGCGTTTCCGCAAGGACCTCGCGCTCGACGCCTGACGCTGCACGCGATAATTCCAGCATGGCTTTCACGGTCGTTTTCGCCAACGGAGAGGCCCGTGACTACGGCGCGCTGGACGCGTTCGAGGTGACCGATGCCGGGGTCCTGATCATCTCGATGAAGCGTGAAGACATCAGCCGGCACTTCGTAGCGCCGGGCGCCTGGCTGGAGGTCGTCGAGGTGGTGGACGGGACGCCGGTGCGGATGTCACGCGGGATCATCGCGCACCGGCCCAAGTTCTGAGGTCACTCCCGCCGAATCGCGGTCGCGACGGCCAGCCAGTCGTCGTTGGCGAGCTGGCTGGTGTTCGCCGGGTCGTAGCGTTCGAGCAGTGCGGCTACGCCCAGGTGTTCGCCGGGCTGGAAACCGTGAGCGGTGAGGACGGCGTCGAGCCCCTGCCCGGTGAAGTCGCTGCGATAGGGCTCCCCGCGCCGGGCTACCAGCCGGGCGATCCGGTCGGCGCCCGGCCACGGTGTGCGGGCCGCGACGACACCGTCGCGGATGTAGTCGACCACCAGGCGGCTGCCCGGCGCGCAGAGCTGCGCGAGGTCGGCCAGCGTCGCGTCGATGGCGTCGCGGGTGAGGTACATGCTGACGCCGAGCCAGACGATCAGGCTGGGCCGGGCCGGGTCGAAACCCGCCCCGAGTAGCCGGTCCCGCAACCTGTCATGCTCGAAATCACAAGGCACCCAGACGGTTCGGTGACTCGTCGCAAGCCGATCGACCACCGGGCGTTTGCGCGCCTGGGTGGTGGGCGCATCCACCTCGAACACCGTCACCGCCGGATCGCCGATCCGCAGGCTGGAGGTGTCGAAGCCGGCGCCGAGCAGCACCAGTTGGTCGACGCCCGCGGCGATGGCCGCAGCGCAGGCGTCGTCTGCGTAGCGCACCCGCAGCGCGATGTGCGCGTGCAGCCCACCCCACACCCGGTCGAATACCCGCAGCGCGGCGTCGGCCGACCAGGGATGAGACAAGACAGCCCGCAGCGCCGGGTGCTCGACGAAGTGGCGGGACTGCGGGTCGTCGAGCAGTCGCCGATCTCGTGGGCGCATCGATTCCGCGGCGCGTTGGGCGGCGTTGACCTGCGCCGTCAAGCTCGCGGTGCGGTCAAGACGCCGGTGTGTCGCGGTGGGGGCCGTCATTTTTCCGACCTTACGAAGAAACCAGTTCAAAGATAAGGTCCAATTCGATGCTTGTTTCGTGTACCAGTGAGGGTGCCGGTCTGGATCTGCACCTGGAGCTTCCGCCCGGTCGTGGACGCCGAGCGGCACTGGAAAGTGCTCTGCGGCAGGCGATCCGCGACGGGCGATTGGCGCCGGGGCAGTGGTTGCCGTCATCGCGGGCGCTCGCCGCCCAATTCCAGATGGCCCGCGGCACCGTCGTGGAGGTGTACTCCCAGTTGGCGGCCGAGGGATACCTGCGAACCCGGCCGGGCGCTGCGACCGAAGTGGCGCACGGGCCGCTGATGCCGCCCCGCGTCTCCGCCCAGGGCGCCACCGCACGCGTCGTCGCGGATTTCCGGCTGGGCCGTCCGGACCTGAGCATGTTCCCCCGCCAGGAATGGCTGCGCGCGCTGCGGCGGGCGCTGCAGGTCACCGCGCACGCCGAACTCGGACCCGGCGATCCACGCGGGTCGCCGCGCCTGCGCGCGGTGCTCGCCGACTATCTGGGCCGGGTGCGCGGCGTGCTCACCAACAGCGAGCACATCGTGATCTGCAGCGGATTCACCCAAGGTTTGCGGCTGGTCTGCGACGCGCTGGCCGCCGGCTCGGCCGGTCCGACAGCCCTGGAGAATCCGTGCCTTCCCGACCACCGGGCGATCGTCGAAGCTGCCGGGCTCACGGTTCATTCGCTGGACGTCGATGCCGGCGGTGCCCGGCCGGACCGATGGCCGTCGACGTCGGTCGCGGCGGTTCTCACGCCGGCGCATCAAGCTCCGCTCGGCATGACGCTGGATGCCCACCGGCGCACCGAATTCACCCGGGTCGCGGCCGCGCGCGGCACATATCTGATCGAGGACGACTACGACGGGGAGTTCCGCTATGACCGCCATCCCGTCGGGGCGTTGCAGGGCCTGGCGCCCGAGCGGGTCATCTACGCCGGAAGCGCCAGTAAGAGCCTGGCTCCTGGTCTGCGGCTCGGCTGGTTGGCCGTACCACCCGCCTTGGTCGACGAGGTGGTCGAGGCCAAGCGGCGGGCCGACCGCGGCACCGATGTGTTGGCGCAGTTGGCGCTGGCGGAACTGATCGAGTCAGGGGGACTGGACCGGCACGTCCGGCGGATGCGGCGCCGCTACCGCGGTCGTCGCGATGCGCTGGTGGAGACCCTGGATCGCTACGCACCCGAGGTCTCGGTGCAGGGCATTTCCGCCGGACTACACGCCGTGGTGTCGCTTCCTGACGAACGCACCGAGGCCGATGCCCTGAACCTCGCGCGCGACCGCAACCTCGCGCTGACCGGTCTGGCTCCGTTCTGGCACGGCACCGCTCGGCGCAGCGCAGGAATCGTCGTCGGCTACGGAACGCCGGCAGAACACGAATACGCCGGCGCACTGGACCACCTCGGTCGGCTGATGCGCGCACTCACTTCTTCGTGACTTGCTTCAAGTGCGCAATCTCGTTGCCCCACACCGAGCGTGCGCCTGAGTCACCGATCCGGTAGATCTGAATCGTCGACGCGACACCCACCACTACCGCGAGGACTGTGACGACGGCTTTGGCGAGCCGCCGCGGCTGGTCCGAACGGCGCTCGGCGACATTCAGGGCGGCCAGTGCGACAGCCACCACCAGCAGGGCTACCGCGAAATAGGTCATCCAGCCGCCCCGTTCGGCATGCTGCTGCAGGATTGGATCGGGGTTGCGGCGTAGATCGTAGAGCCACTCGCCGGCTTCGACGGTGATCGGGGTCAGCACCATGATCACGGTCGCCAAGGCGAGCGTGAGCCAGACGATTTGTCCGCGGCGTACGGCCGGCCGCACCGCGCAGAGGATTTCGAGCAGCGCGGTCAGTGGTACCAGGACGACCAGGAAATGCACGAACAAAACGTGCGTCGGCAACCCGCTGAAGACGGTCATGGGACTCCTGCCGCTAGGGTGTGGCTGCCCCAGATCCTGTCAGTCGCCGCTGTGCAAAACCTGTGCGGGGCTACCTGAACTGTACTGCGCTCTGCAGTGTCAGCTCGGAAATGTCGGAATGGCTCTTCCCGCCGGTGGTGCCCAGGGTGCTGATCCAGAAAAGCACGAAAGTTGTTGGCGTAGAGGATGTTACGGGGATCACATGGTGGCCGGGTGGCAACGCGGCAGGCGCGCTGAGTTCGGTGGTGTCGCTGAGTCTTGCCGGCGTCGCGCTTGCTGATGCCCGGATCTGCACCACCGTGCCGGAGCTGTTCAGGTCGACGGCGACCGCGCTCAGCGGCGTGGGCTCGGCCAGCTGCAACAGGAGTCCGACACCGTCCTTGAACTTCGGGAACGGTGCGGGGTCGAAGTAGGTGTCGGTCGACCAGGCGGTGCCGGGGTCACCGTCGACCGCCAGTCCGGCCGAGCCGGGGTTGTCCGGCGCGCCGCCCGGCGAGAATACCGCGGCTCGGAGCACCTTGACCGTTGCGGGATTGGCGGCTACCAGCGACGGACTCGGTGAGGTCGCGGCCGGCTGAAGTCCGAGCTTGTCGCCGTTCATCGCCACCTTGGTGTCGAAGGTGCCGACCACGTGGCTGATCGTCGTCGCAAAGGTGGTCAGCAGGACCAGGACCACTGCCGCCGCACTTCCCAGACATGTCTTGACGAGCTGACGGCGCGCGTACTCGGCCCGCTCCGCGGATCCGAAATTGCGGAAGGCGGCGTACTGGCCGGGGGGCGGCAGAGCGGGCAGCTCACGGGTCCGGTGCGGATCCGTGGAGTTCTTGGCCTCCCCGCTCGCCTCGCGCAGCAACGTCGTAATGGTCTTGGCGCTGCGAATGTTCTCGCCATCGCGGACCAGGGCTGCCGCAGTGGACGACACCAGGAACGGGATGCGCGGGTCGATAGCCGCCGGCTCCTGGATCCGGCCCTGGGCGTCGGTCTCGGTGTTGTGCCAATCCTTCTGCACCGCTTGGTTTTCGAAGGGCCAGCGGTTGAGCAGCAGCGCATACATCACCGCGCCGATGCCCCGAAGATCATCGCGCGCAGTCGCGTCCGGCAAGGTCGCCGGGAAGGCCAGGACGGCGCGCCCGTCGAGGCTGACCCTGATCCGGGCAGGGTGGTCGATCGACAATGTCAGGCCCGCCCGGTGACCCCCTTCTGCCGCCTCGGCCAGCGACAGCACCGCGTCGGCGACCCCGATGGGTGACGGACCGCTGTTGGCCACCTCTTTCAACGTGGCGCCACGAATCCACTCCGAGACCACCACACCGCCGCAGTAATCACGGCCCACGTCGATCACCGTCGCCACCGACGGTGAGTCGATACCGCGCAGACGTGCGGTGCGGGAAAGGATTGCGTCGACGGTCGCCGCCGGCAGCGCATTCTCGGCGTCGACGACGGTGACAGCCAGGTGCTGCCCGGTCACGGTGTCAGCGGCCTGCCAGAACTGGAGGTGCGCCAACTCGCCGTAGAACAGCAGCAGCCGGATCCGGCCGCTGGCAATGGTGGCGCCGGCGATGAGGGGGTTCGCTGCGCCGCTCGGCGAACGCGGCTCGGTCCACAGATAGGGGATGTGTGCCGTCGCGACGTCCGGCGCGTTGGGTTGGCTGGCGGTCATCTCGTCGTCTCGCTCCCCGGCAGAGCACCGACCGCATCGGGACAGACGCGACCGGATGCTGACACTGGTCGCCCATCAGATAACCGCGCAGGGGCGCGGTCAAACCCGCGACGGGCGCAGTTCAGGCGCCGAGTTCGAGTTCTCTTCGCACCTGGTCGATTTGGTTGCAGGCGTACGTCACGATGGCGGTGACGGTCATCAGTTCACCCGTCCGGGCGAGCGATTCGAAGGCTTGTTCACCGAGGAACTCGCGTAGATGTCTGGTCAGCGCCCCCAGCTCGGGCAAGGACACCGCAACCATGGGATTGCCCGCTGCGAAACCGGCGATGGTGGCCGCCGGTTCGTAGCGTCCGAGCCGGTCGAGAACGAGGGCCAGGGTGGCCATGGGGTTGTGCATCATGCCGATGTTGCCGGATTCGTGGTTGGTACGGATGGCCACGGCGAGGTAGCCCAACGTCGTCACCGGGTCCCCGTGCTCGGCCTCGACGCCGCACCTCCAATACGAGAATTGTGATTCGAAAAATCGGTTACCGCTGTCGTGCGAGACGAGGACGCCCCGGCGAAACGCGTCGATCGCGCGACCCGAGTCGATATCGCGGAATGCAAAACCCCACGCGAAGAGCGCGTAGGCCAGCACCCAGGGATTGCCCGTCGCTTCAGCGGCATCGATGAGGCCTGTCGCGGCCACTGTCGCTTCGTCCGTCGAACCGGCCGCGGCCAATGCGAACACCAGGTTGGCTCTCGCGAATGTGTTCGCGTCGCCGGTACGTGCCAGCTGTGAGCGACACAGTTCCACATACCGATCGGGCCGGCCGACAAACAGATACGCACTGCCGAGCCAGGGCTCACCGAAGTAGGCGACGGCGTCGCCGGCGGTCGCGATGACCTGCTGGCCGATCTCGCTGTAGCGCACCGCATCTTCGAAGCGTCCGACGAGCACGCACAACGATGCCCCCACACAGATCGCCGCGAGTCGGGGATGGGCGAGGTCGCGGAGTCTTGCGACGAGTTCTTCGGCCCAGGTGATCGGTTCGTAGTTCTCGAGGAAAGGGCCGAGCAGCGCCGCGTAGGCCGCGATGGCAGCTGCCGTGTCAAGGTCGCCGTGTTCGGTGGCCCACCGGAAGGCAGTGCGCAGGTTGGCCAGCTCGACCGTGAACCAGTCGTACGCCGCGCGCTGGTTCGGGCTGTCCCACAGGGCCATGATGTCGGTTTCCCGTCCAGCGAAATACTTCGAGTGGGCGGCCCGGATCTCGACGGACGTTCCGCCGGCGACCAGGTGTTCCTCGGCGAACTGGCGGATCGTCTCCAGCATCGAGAAGCGGGTGCGCGAAGCGGCGTGGTCAGCGATGAGCAGTGACTTGCGTACCAGCGCGTCGAGTAGCTCGAGGACGGCGTACTCGTCGAGGTCGCCGGATCCTACCGCGCAGGCGCTGCGCAGGTCGAAACCGCCCGCGAAGACCGAACAGCGGTTGAGCACCGACCTCTCGGCGTCGTCGAGAAGGTCGTATGACCAGGCCACGGCGTGTCGCAGCGTGTGGTGACGTTCCAGGCCCCGACGGGAGCCGACCAGCAGCTGGAAGCGGTGGTCGAGACGGTCACGCACCTCGCCGGCGGTCATGGACGCCATCCGGGAGGCCGCGAGTTCGATGGCCAGTGGAATGCCGTCGAGACGCCGGCAGATCTCGGTCACCGCGGCGGCCTCGCCGGGGTCGGCCATCGAGAAGTCCGACGCGATGCGTCGCGCACGTTCGACGAACAGGGTCACCGCCGCGGACTCGAGTCCCGCTGCGGTGTCCAGGGGGCGCACCGGCAACACCTGCTCGTCGGGGACTCCGAGGCCTTCGCGGCTGGTGGCGAGGATTCGTATCGTCGCCGAAACGGCGAGTATGGCTTCGATCAGGTCGGCGGCGGCATCGAGAACGTGCTCGCAGTTGTCGAAGACCAGCAATCGGATCCGGCCCTCCAACGCGTCGGCCACCGACTCGGTGACGCTCTTGCCCGGTTGCTGGGTGATGCCGAGCACCGACGCCACCGCATCGGGTACCGCCACCGGATCGGTGACCGCGGCCAGCTCGAAAAGCCAGACGCCGTCCGGGAATGCCTCGGCCAGGTGTGTCGCGACGTCCGCCGCGAGGCGTGTCTTACCGACTCCGCCCACGCCGGTCAGCGTCACCACCCGGTGCGTCTTGACCGCCGCCTCGATCGCGGCCACCTCGGCGCCGCGGCCGACCAACCGGGTGCCGACAGACCGCAGGTTTCCCGGACTCGTATCAAGCGCCCGCAACGGCGGAAACTCCATGCGCAGACCCGCGGCCCGAACCTGGAACACCGCGACCGGCACGGGGACGTCGCGCAACCGTCGCGGCCCTAGATCGAGCAGATCCACTCCGCTCAGCAGACCTGCCGTCGACTCGGCAAGCAGGATCTGACCGCCATGGCCGGCGGCCATCACCCTGGCCGCACGGTTGAGTACCGTCCCGAAGTAGTCAGCCTGCCGAAGTTCGGCCTCGCCGGTCGCCAGACCCATCCGCACCGGCAACTCCAGCTGGAGTTGTGCCGCCACCGCGGCATCCACGGCCGCGCGGGGCGAGGCGAAGGCCGCGCACACGCCGTCACCGGTGTGCTTGAACAGGAAGCCGCCGTGTGCCTCGATCGCCCCGCGCAACACCTCGTCGTGGGCGGCCAGAGCGGCCCGCATCGCGTCGGCGTCGGCCTCCCACCGACGTGTGGAGCCCTCCACGTCGGTGAAAAGGAAAGTCACCACCCCCGAGGGGCAGCCGCCGGTGACACATCGGCAGAATCTCACAACCGACGCCCCGACAGAAACCACCCGCGCAGCGATCAGCGATGTGATCGCGGCGCGGGTGGCTCGGACCTGTCCGGGGCTACTAGGCCTCTAGACGTCCTTTAGACGTCGTAGTACAGCGCGAACTCGTACGGGTGGGGCCGGATCTGGACCGGCAGGATCTCGTTTTCCCGCTTGAAGTTGATCCACGTCTCAATCAGGTCGGGCGTGAACACGCCGCCCTCGGTGAGGTACTCGTGGTCCTCCTCGAGCTTGTCGATCACCGCGGACAGCTGAACCGGTGCCTGCGGGATGTTCGCGGCCTCCTCCGGGGGCAGCTCGTAAAGGTCCTTGTCCACCGGCGCCTGCGGCTCGATCTTGTTCTTGATGCCGTCCAGGCCGGCCATCAACATCGCGGCGAACGCCAGGTACGGGTTACCCGAGGAGTCGGGGCAGCGGAACTCGAGGCGCTTGGCCTTCGGGTTGCTGCCGGTGATCGGGATACGCACGCATGCCGACCGGTTGCGCTGGCTGTAGACCAGGTTGATCGGGGCCTCGTAGCCGGGCACCAGACGCTTGTAGGAGTTCACCGTCGGGTTGGTGAACGCCAGCAGCGACGGGGCGTGGTGCAGCAGGCCGCCGATGTAGTGGCGGGCGGTGTCCGACAGGCCGGCGTAGCCGGTCTCGTCGTACATCAGCGGGCTGCCGTCCTTCCACAGCGACTGGTGGGTGTGCATGCCGGACCCGTTGTCACCGAACAGCGGCTTGGGCATGAACGTGACGGTCTTGCCGTTGGCCCACGCGGTGTTCTTGACGATGTACTTGTACAGCTGCATGTCGTCCGCCGCGTGCAGCAGCGTGTTGAACTTGTAGTTGATCTCGGCCTGCCCGCCGGTGCCCACCTCGTGGTGGCCCTTCTCCAGGCTGAACCCGGCCGCGATCAGGTTCTGCAGCATCTTGCTGCGCAGGTCGACGTAGTGGTCGACGGGGGCCACCGGGAAGTAGCCGCCCTTGGGCCGCACCTTGTACCCGCGGTTCGGGCTGCCGTCGGCCTCGGTCGCCGAGCCGGTGTTCCACCAGCCGGAGATCGCGTCGACCTCGTAGAACGAGCCGTTGGTGCGCGAGTCGAAGGCCACCGAGTCGAAGATGTAGAACTCGGCCTCGGCACCGAAGTACGCGGTGTCGGCGATGCCAGTGCTGATCAGGTAGTTCTCGGCCTTGCGGGCGACGTTACGCGGGTCGCGGGAGTAGGGCTCGAGGGTGAAGGGGTCGTGCACGAAAAAGTTCAGGTTCAGCGTCTTGGCCTGCGTGAACAGGTCGACCTGCGCGGTTTCCGGGTCCGGCAGCAGCAGCATGTCGGACTCGTGGATCGACTGGAAACCACGGATCGACGACCCGTCGAAGGCCAGGCCGTCTTCGAACACGCTCTCGTCGAAGAACGAGATCGGAATGGTGAAGTGCTGCATGATGCCGGGCAGGTCGCAGAAACGGACGTCGACAAACTCGACGTTTTCGTCTTTGGCAAGTTTGAAGACGTCGTCGGGCGTCTTATCCGTCACAGAAGGCTCCTTTACTTGGTGATTCGCGGCCGACGCTAGAAAGCTCTTGTTGCCCGTCGGTCAACCCCGTGTTGCGCAGAGGTTACGTACCACAGCGGCTGCAACAGCACCCGGCTGACCACCGGGCCCTATTGTGAAGACCATGGCCCGCAAGATCGTAACTGGTCGACCGCCGACGCTGAATGGCCGATGCCAACGGCGCGCGCCCGCGGTCGCCGGACATCCCCGATGACACCGCAATCACCAGCCGGTTACCCCGGTGAAACGCTCGGCCTGCCGCGGACCGGTCCGGGTTCGGTGGCACCGATGGGACGCCGTCTGCTGGCGTTGCTGGTCGACTGGTTGATCGCCGCGGGGCTGGCGCTGCTGGCGC